>CAWAKN010000006.1:0-479004 GCA_963782625.1 uncultured beta proteobacterium
CCTCAGGACCTCGCCCAGGATGTACGACTCGGTGAAGCGCTTGGAGCCGACGCTGAGCGTCGGTGCTCCACGCAAACGCTGACCGTGGCGTGGGCGAACGCGATGAGGCCGGTAAGCGTGTTCAGGATATCGGCTTCATTTGGCGTAAAGTGTGCCCCAACGCTGGCTACCCTTGGCGCTACCGAGTGGTTACATTACGCGGGTTGAACTCGCTTGCCGGCGGACCGCGCCGGCAGGAGGCCCAGGTGCAGCGATCGGGTCGCCACCACCACCCAGAGCGCCCACGGATTTCGATGGTGCGGGGTTAGCGACGTGTTTCGTACATCCGCTAGATGTCGATAGGAGCGTCGTGGATAGACTGCTATCGGTCGTGAGGCGGGCCTCTCGGCTCTCTAGAGCCTCAATTGCTCGGAAGCGGACGTTCCGGGAGGCTTGGCATTGCTCCAAGTCTAGGGTCTGGGCCTCTGAATCTGGCATCCGCCTGGCAGCCGGGACCGATTCATGAATCGACGAAAAGTGGTACGCCTTGCGCCACGGAAGGATCGCCGAGGTACGGGCATACTTCATCGCGGAACTGGGCTCGAGTAACGAGTCAACAACGTTTCCCATGCGGATCGAGGCTACCTGCTGAGGGACGAGATAACGCGGCGGCAAAGGCTTGCGGCGGTGGCGTGTAACCCCGGTCGCGTCCGGTACGACGTCGGGGCGAAATTGCCGCATTTTTGTATTGACTGTGCGGTACAGAGGGGCACAATTAGCAGTGGATGCGAAGTCGGGTTGGCGACCACCGGTTCCGCGAAGGAGTCCTCGAATGCCAGCGTCCAGAACTATCGTCGATTTCCTCGGACGTACCATCGTCCAGCACTTCGACGATGCGGACCGGCTGCTCGGCACGTCCTTCCGGTGTCGGTCGGTCACCGGCCACGACCGTTGGGAACACTATGACGATTTCAGCCGCTGCCTGGGCGCAACCGACGACGCGGAGGGCTTCTTTGGCAACTACCGCGCTCACAGTGCGGCGCTCGGTCCCGCCACCGCCGAAGCCCGTGAGGAGGTCCGCTTGGTGGGGCGGTGGCGGCACTGGCTCGCGCGGCATCGAGGCTAGCCGTGGGCCAAGGGCGAACTGCACGTCGATTCCGCCCCAAACCAAAGCACGGCCACTGCGACCAGACGCAGCGAGTCGTCGCGCTCACCCACCCCGATGTTATGCAGCGCAATTTGGGATAACCTCCCGGGTTGTTCGCCGGTCCCGACTAACTGCCGCGTCGAGGAAGATCGTTGATGCTTCGGCCGGACCCGGCCAGAGGACCCGATCGGCACCCCTGCCCGTAGGCAAGCGCGGAGCTACTTGCTCTTTGGCGGATCACAGGGATCACTCCCGTGACCTGTCGGTAAAGGTCGTGGGCCGCTTCTGTGCGCTCTTCAACCTCTTCGATGAGCTTCTCGTGCACATCCAGAACAGCGCCACATTTTTGCAGGTGACGTTGCCGTGCGAGGCATCCGCTACGCGGTAACGATAGACCTCTTTGCATTGATCGCACTTGACCAGGGCCCAACCATCGCCTTGGCCATCAACATGAAGGCGCACCGTCGCTGTCAGTAGAGAGAGGTCCGGATGTTGGACGGGCAAACAGCAGTGAAAAGCGGAAGTTCCATATTACTACGAGCGATTGCATCACGCTTCGGGCACCTGATTTGTTGGCGGCCTGTTTGGAGAACTCCGGCCCCTGTTTGGGGTCGGAAGCGGTCGCCGGAACCCGTCCGCTTCCGGCCAACAGCGGACATCCGACGGCCGGGCGAATTTCTCTGTGGCGTAGTATGCCGATACCGCTGGCTCCCCATTCCCGGGCTGCCCCAGGTCTCCCCTCGACTATGATCCATCGACGCAGGTTCATTCGCGCAGCCGGTGCCGGGATCGTGATCACCTCACTGGCCGCCAAGGCACAGCAAGCGGCCCGCTTGCCGCGAATCGGTGTCCTGGGAGCTGGGGCAGACGGGCACTGGCATGGAGGCCTTGCGCGAGGGGTTGCAGGAGTTGGGCTATGTCGAGGGTCGCACCGCCATCATCGAATGGCGATGGTGGGAAGGGAAACCCGAACGGCTGCGCGACGCGGTCGCGGAGATGGTGCGACTCAATCCCGACGTCATCGTCGTGGGCGGCTCCGAGGCGACCAAAGCGCTGAAGGAAGCAACCCGGACGATCCCGATCGTGTTCATCGGGCCGAGCTATCCAGTCGAGGAAGGATTGGTGCAGAGTTTCGCGCGTCCGGGCGGCAACATCACGGGAGTCACATTGGCGCAGTCCGACCAAATGGGGAAGATGCTTCAGCTGCTGCTGGAGGTCGTCCCATCACTCGCCGACGTCAGCGTAATCTGGAGTCCGGTCAATCCCGGAATCGACGTTCTTCCTCCGGGACATTGAATCGGCGGCTCGAGGCATGAAGCTCAAGGTTCTGCCGGTGGCCATGGCGAGCGTCGCGGACGTGGAACCTGCCCTCGCGGCGATAGCGCGCGCCCGTCCAGGCGCGCTGATTGTGAACCCGACCCCGATCCCCAGCGCCAACGAGAGCGCATCGGCGAGCTGGCGGTCCGGTTGCGGATACCGTCGATAACGCAGCAAAGGCGTTGATGGAACGCGGCGTGCTCATGTCCTACGGCGCAGATTTCGAGATGTCGCACGACGTATACCCAGCTACGTCGATCGCATTATCAAGGGTGCCAGACCTGCGGACATGCCGGTCGAGCGGCCGACCAAGTTCGAGCTCGTCATCAACATGACGACCGCGAAGGCGATCGGTCTGACAATTCCTCAGTCCCTGATGCTGCGTGCCGACGGGGTGATCCAGTGATGCTGTAGCGCGTCTCTTTGGACGCGCCAGATAGATGGCGCACTGTCAGCTCGATGCTGATTGGGGGTCATTCGTTGAAGGTCCGCTTTCGAGCAACGTGAGTGACCGGAACGGGTCGTGAGCGGTCGTCGGCGACTGGCCGCTTCCGGCAGAAGCAGTCGTAGCTGATCGCACTCTATTGCGGTCATTGCGCGGTGTCGAATAACCCGTGCCTCCCTGCACGCAATGCAGGCAAGCCAGCGTGCCTGGGCATGAAGGTAGCCGCTAGGCGGATTTGCCTGCTGCGAACTCCCCATCTCTGCGTTATCTCGGTCAGTTCATACCGTGATAGCCTGAACCGGATTGCGCTTCCGAGGCTTCGATTTCCGGTCCCGTATCCTTCCATTTTGCAGTTGGAGGCAGCCAATGAACTGGCCCAGCGATGACGACATATTGACAATGCTAGCGTTGCCTGAAGGCTACCGTGGCGGGCGGCTGAAGCGTTCTGAAGTCCCTTCACTCATTGCCAGCATTTCCGATTGGCGCCCAGACATTCCCGTCGGCGCTGCCAGTTGCTACCTGCGCGAAGAGTTCTACACCGACAAGGCGTGTCTTGATGGCGAAACCGAGAAAGACCTCCTCGTGATCCTCATCAAACGCGGTGACGAACTCGGCGGGCATCGGTTCATGGGAGCAGGAGCAGGACGCGCTGGCAATCTATGCCCGGTTTGGGGCTATCGCCCCGCAGCATCGAGGTGCGAAATTGGCAGTGCGCGCGATGGAGTTTGGCGAGAACCTGGCCCGGGCGATGGGGGCGGGCTTCATTTACGGCCTCGCGACATTGAAGATACCCAATATGCAGCTCGCCTTGGAGCGTGCCGGGTACAAGCTGCTTGGTTTTGCGCCGGGGTACGACCGAGAGATGGTGTCGCCAGGTGTCGTGAAACGTGTCTACGAGGCGTTCTATGCCAAGGTATTGGTACCCGACGAGGATCTACTGCGCCCGGATCCCAAGAACTTGTCGCCCAAAGCCAAGGCGCTCTTCGAGGTACTGTTTCCCGAATGAATTAGCCGCATCAAGTCGGAGCCGTCGTGTGAATGGGGCGGCTTCCATCGCCGCTCGGCTCGGACACACCAAGCTAGAAAGCACAGTCCGGTACCTTGGCAACGAGGTCGACAACGCACTGGAGATTGTCAAGCAGACGGAGCGTCATCCCGCCACGCTGGTCGCGACCGCCGAGGCCGACGGTCGCTACCGGCCAACTGCAGTCATAGCGCCTCGCGCTCGATAGCAGTCGTTGATTGACGTTTGTCGGAACACCGGATGGACGCCGAGCCGGGCGAAGCCTTCCTGCAGGCGTAGGATGGCCGGACTTCCAATCGTCTCCAGGGTGATTCAGTGATTGACCGGCGAACGTTCGTTGGCGCAGCCACGGCGGCCATGCTCGCCGTTACGCGTGCCGCGCGTGGTCAACAGAGCGGGAAAGTCTATCGGATGGGCGTGCTCGTGCCATTTTCGGACTCCTCCTCGCTCTGGACGCGCGAGCGCACGGCGCTTGTCGACGGACTGAGCAAGTTGGGTTGGGTCGAGGGCAGAAACCTGATCAGCGAATACCGGTTCGCGAGTGACCGGCCGGAGTTGCTTCCCACGCTCGCGGCGGAACTCGTGGCGCTCAGGGTGGATGTGATCGTGGCAATGGCAACCGTGGCGGCCGTTGCGGCCAAGCGCGCCACGTCGACGATTCCCATCGTGATGTCGGGCATCGGTGATCCTGTACTTGCCGGGCTCGTCAACACCCTCGCGCATCCCGGCGGCAATGTCACCGGGCTCACCAGCCAGCCAGGCAGCGGATTCAACCAAAAAATGCTCCAACTGCTCAAGGATGCTGTTCCCGGCATGTCGACCGTCGCGTTCCTTGGTGATCCGGGGGATCCAGGTCTGGCGGCGCTGTACCGCGAGGTTCCCGGAGCCGCTCGAATGCTCGGACTCAGGCTCATCAACGTCGACACCCATGAGGTCGCGGACTTCCCGAATGCCTTCGACACGATCACGAAGGAAAAGCCCGACGGGATCTACGTTGCGAATAGCGTTTTGAACATCCACCGAGCCAAGCTGATCGCCGACTTCGCGATGGCTCGTAGATTGCCGACGATCAGCGGCAACAGAGTTTTCCGGAACAAGGTGCCCTCATGTCGTACTGGGCTGATTGGTTCGAGATCCGGCGCCAGACTGCAATCTACGTCGACAAGATCTTCAAGGGGGCCAAGCCGGGCGATCTCCCCGTCGAGCAGCCGACGAAGTTCGAGCTGTCATCAATCTCAAGACGGCCAAGGCGCTCGGCCTGACAATCCCGCAGTCGCTGCTGTGCGCGCGGACCAGGTGATTCAGTAGTCGAACGTCGCGAGTTGGTTGCGATTGAATGTCCGGTTTGTGCAAGACGCAACGGTCGGTTCGGGTCGCAAGCGGTCGTCAATCCGAACAGATAAAATGCAAGGTTGTGTGGCCGCTACGAACTCCATACCCAGCCCGCCGCAATGGCGCTGGCGTTCGGACTGAAGTATCCGCCGGAGATTACCCCACGCTATAACAGCGCTCCGACGCAGCAAATCCCAATTATCCGGCTCAACGAAACCGGCGAGCGCGAGTTGGCGCAGGTACGGTGGGGCTTCGTCCCGTTCTGGGCCAAGGATCCATCCATCGGAAGCAAGATGATCAACGCGCGCGCCGAGACGATCGCTACCGCTCCGGCCTTCCGGTCCGCGTTCAAGAAAACGCGCTGCCTGATCCCTGCGTCCGGGTTCTACGAGTGGCAGAAGCGCGAGGATCGGTCCAGGCAGCCAGTGCACATTGGCATGAAGGACGGCGCACCGTTCGCGTTCGCCGGTTTGTGGACGACCTGGGGTCCAAAGTACGCCGAGCTCGTTACCTTCACATCATCACAGGCGAGCCAAACGAATTGGCAGCCCCGATCCACAACCGCATGCCCGTGATCCTGGCGTCGAGTAGCTATGACCGCTGGCTAGACGTGGAGCCGGCGGACGCGGCGGCTTTGCTACGGCCCTACGCTGCGGACCGGATGGTGGCGTACCCAGTATCGACGCGGAGTTGTCCCCGGCGAACGACGTAGAGTCGCCTGCGCCCTCGACCGATTCGCGGCTGGCCCTTGTGGGATAGGCGGCCATCGAATTGGCGAGTAGTGCGTGAAGTAGTATGTCTAAGCAGGTCTTCCAGATTACGCAGTTATCTGTTGTCAAAGGCTTACGAGCAATCTTCTACGCCTCTCAATTAATGAAATTGGCCCACGGTGAGGTAGTACTGAGGATCTCTTGCGCCTGCTGTTTCACGGGGTCTCCGAACTGCTGCTTTGCATTCACGATCGGACCGGTTGAGTTGAATTTTCCAATCTGGTAGTCCGAAGCCTGTCCATTCTGACTTGCGCTGTTGCGCATCACGATGTTACTGAAGCTCCCTTGTACGAGGAACCCGAATCCTGCGTTATGGCTACAGCTATTCCCGTCAATGCGGTTTCCACCCTTTGGGCTGTCATCATCGATATCGATACCGTTGTGCCCATTGCGGTCGCAGGTATTCAAAGCGATATAAGAAGACCCGTTTCTTGCTCCGATGCCTCGACTTCCATTTCCGCTCGCAGTGCAGCCCCGAACGGTGCACCCGGCGTCTACCCTGATGCCATCCAATCCGTTACTGCCGGCCAGACAATCCGCTATGGTGCAGTCGGCGCCAGTGACAATGCCTTGACCTCGCGGAAGGTTCCTCGTAGACGTGCAACGGATAATCGAGCAGCCCGCATCGGTGAATATGCCACCTCCGCCGAAGTTGCGGCTGGCAGTGCAATCGATAAGAGAGACGTAAGAGGTGCAGACAAAACCTCTGTCGGTGTTTTCGGTTGCAATGCAGTTGCTGATCTGGGTGCGGTCGTTCAGGAGGAACCCGACGTTGTTACCGGTCGCAACGCAAGCATTTACAAGCGAGCCGTTGCCCACAGCCAATCCGGCCGGACCAGCATTTTCCGACAGCTGCAAATTTTCAGCGAGGGTGACAGCCGCCGTGGCTTGCACGCCTCCGCTACCCCAACCTCGAACACTGCCGTTGCGGATGCAAAGACCCGACTGGGCCACCGGGACGTTGACCCCGCAGGAAGCGCTGCCGCCACCGAGAAGCGCAAAGCCGTTCAGGTCGAGCGTAACGTCATTTGCCCGGATACTGATGCCGTGTTTGCTTGGCGTTGCCGTGACGTTCCCGATGAGATAGTAGGAACCGGGTGCTGCGATGACAAAACTGCTCATTGCATCACCGGGCGTGCTGGATGCGCTAACAATGGTCCGTGCCTCCACCTGATCAAGAGTCTTCATAGGACCTTTCTGAGAGGGTTCCTCGCAATTCGAGAGGGGATATCTTCAAGCCTGCAGAAGCACGTCGTAAGCAGGAGCGGTTGATGTCGTGCTGTGGATGATCCAACACTTCCTGATCTGTGCGCAGTATAGGCCCTCGACGTCTCGATATGGGGCACCCATTTCAGGAGTGGACGGAGGAGGAGGAAAACCTGCACCCAGGTTTGTTACGGGGCTAGCGTTGGTTTATGCGTTTGGCGTCGGCGCGGGGCCAGTACTGGAACTCGTCGGCGAAGAGCGCGCCGTTCAGGTCAGTCACGCGCTTCAGCAGACGGGTCTGTGCGTCGGCGATTGCCTGGTTGTAAATGACGGGGCCGATCTCTTCTAGGATGAAGTTCAGCAACAGGCCGGCGGGAAGATCGCCGATAGGCTCGCGGAGACTCTCTTCGAAATAGCGTTGGATCGAGGCAATGAGCGCATTGGCCTGATTCGCGAATCGAGAATCTTGCCCAATGGATCACTGCTGCTTCACATTCCTAATTCTGCCAGGTCAGCTCGGCCGGGAGCTAATGCGGTCGAGTGTTAATTGCCCTTAGGCCGCTGTGATATCGGCCACCTCCGACAGCGGCGGGGCCGCGGGCGGGCGCGATCCTTGCCGCCTCTTGTGGGCATCCAATCTGAGAGAAGGTTGAGGCGACTCATTGCCGCACATTGAACGGCGGCTTCATTCGATCTCTATGGCCGGATTGGAGCGCCGCAGCCGACGGCTTGGGATCGATAGCGGACGCCGGCGATGGTCCGCTACTGAAGTTACCCACGTTTCGTGGACGGTTCCAGACAGGCACAATGACCTTAGGAGGTCTGTGTCATGGAACGCAAGGAACGCAGGCACCATACCCGGGAGTTCAGGCTCGAGGCCGTGCGGTTGGCTGCTGTTGGAGACAAGACCAAGGCCAAGGTGGCACGGGAACTGGGCGTTCGGGTAAACCAGTTGCGCCAGTGGCGCCTGGACTTCGAGGAGGAGGAGCGCAACGGCGTTCCCAAGCAAGAGCTGGCTACAGCGGAGCAAGATCTCGGGGCGCTGCGGCGTGAGAACGCCAGGCTCGGGAGGAGAACGAGATTTTAAAAAAAGCGGCCATCTACTTTGCGAAGGCGTCGAGGTGAAGTACGCCTTTGTCGAGTGCCAGCGCAGGCAGCATTCGGTGCGTACGCTATGCAGGGCCTTGCGCGTCTCACCCAGTGGGTACTACGCAGCCCGGAGCCGGCCGCCCAGCGCACGGGATGAGCAGCAAGTGTCCCTGACTACCAAGATTCGGGAAGTCCACCTGGCCAGCCGCCAGACGTATGGCGCACCGCGGTCACGCGGAGCTCTCGGTTCAGGGGATTGCCTGCTGTCGCAACACCGTCGCCAAGCTGATGCGCAGAGCGCAGATTGTGCCCAAGGCGATCCGGCGCTTCCGGGTAACGACCGACTTCCGCAATACCAAGGAGATCTTCCCCAACCTCGTCAGGCGGTGCTTTAAAGCCGAGCGGCCCAATGCGTGCTGGCTCAGCGATGTGACGTACATCCCAACGCGCGAGGGCTGGCTGTACCTGGCGGCGGTTCTGGATGTGTACTCTCGGGCTATTGTGGGCTGGGCGATGAGCCAAACGCTGGGCGGCCAGTTGACCACCGACGCGCTCGCTATGGCCATTTCCCGACGTGGCGCTCCCGAGCTCGTACACTCCGATTACATGGAAGTCTTCTACAACCGCCAGCGCCGCCACTCCGCCATCAACTACGTGGCTCCGCTAGCTTTCGAGGCATCAACCAGCGCCTGATCGGACTGTCCACCGTTCGTGGGTAACATCACTACCGGCCACAAGCGGCCCGCCATCGCCTCCTCCTAATTCGCTCCAAACCGGTCATTCCGCGTCATCGTGGGCAAGGTCTGGCCGCCTCGTGCGCTGCTGCATCACAAACCGGCCGCGCGGCGTTGGGCGTCAAACCTCTCTTCTGCGCTGGCGTTGGTGGACGTCAGAGCACTGGACCACTTCGTGACAGCCCGCTATCCCGACGGCGCAACTGCCGGCCACACGAAGGCGGCTTTACGGCAATTTGCCCCTGTCGGAAGAACGTGATCCGTTCAGCGTGCTGTTGGTTAGCGAATAGCCAGCCTCTTCCCCGGCGCCGCGGCCTTCTTAACCAGCTTGAGTTCGAGGACACCATTCTCGTACTTGGCCTCACACGCCGACTCGTCGAGCTCCACCGGGAGCGCGAAGCTGCGATAGATGTTGCCGAAATATCGCTCGTTGCGCAGCATCCTGTCGCCGTCTTTCTTTTCCCAATCCTGCTTGACTTCGGCCGTGATAGTGACCTGGTTGCCCTCGATCGCGACGTCGATATTCTCCTTCTTCACCCCTGGCATTTCGGAGTGAACCACGTAACCGTTGTCGGTTTCGCTCACATCCATCTTGATCGTCACCGGGGTAGGCGCGCCTTCCATGCGCACGGGCTTGAAGAATCCGCGGAACAATTCGTCGAAACCGGTATCACTCCTTGGATCGTATGAGATAACGCTTTGCATAATGTCGTCCTTTTGAATAGTCGTGCACGGACCGGACCCCAAACTTACTTACGCTTCGGGTCCTCCAAAAAAATGCGGTAGCCCGATTGAGGGTCGGGCCACCGCCGATGGAATAAAGCAAGTGGCATCGCCACGGTTGTTGCACCTGGAGTCATGTTTCCCTCCGGGCAAAACACCTGCCGGCTTCAGGCCGTTGCCGCAGCGGCGATCTTGTGGAAAGTGGAGTTGGCAACCTCATAGGTTTCAACCCGAGGCGTTCCGTCAACCACCTTCGCCAGGAACTTGGTCACTTCGGCGTAATGCCCGCGGTCATAGCTGTCGGCGTTCTGCTTGTTGTCCCACAAACTCAAACCGAAAGCTTCGGTTCCGCCCGGGGCAACGAACGTGATTTCATCCCGAAACCCGCTTTGCTTACGAAGCATGGGGATGACGTCTTTTTCCAACCGCTGGGTAAACTCGACCGTGCTATTGGGCTTCAACTTCATGGATACGCGACGTGCATACATATCGATCTCCTTGGTTGTCATGGCCAAGGGGGCATTCCAGATAACTATCTCTAGTTAATATGACTGGAAAACTCCATCAGTCATTAACGACAATAGGTGAATTCACTTGACCTGTCAAGCGATTTCTTAGAATATCGGCAATGCTTAATCTATGGCGGTTAATCGCTGGAGGCGTCCAATGGATGTCTGTTTAGTCATCAAGCAACGGCTGCAGCAATTGGGCCTCGAGCAAAAGGACTTGGCCGCGGCCACCGAAGTCACGGAGTCCTATATCTCCCAGCTGCTGACTCGGAAGAAATTGCCCCCCGCGCCCGATCGAACAGACATCTACGAGAAGATGGGTAAGTTTCTGAAACTGTCGAGCGGCAAGCTGGCGAAGCTGGCTGAGTTACAGCGAAGGGACGCGTTGAAGAAAACTTTCGAAGATCTGCCGTCGCCTTTGTTTCATGAGGTTCGAGAGTTGGTACTTCGGAAATGCACGCCTGAAAAGCAGCACGAGATACGAACGATTTTTGAGAAACAGCCCTTTGGTGAACTCGAACGCCTTGTCACGCAGAAACTTCTGGACGTGATCAAGCGAGTCGCCAGGGAGGAATTAAAGGGTGAAAAGTGGCTCCACTCGGTGGCTCGACTCAGTGGCCGAAACTATAAGCAAATGCGGGTCGTGATCCTCGAGTTTCTGGACACAGACGTGTTCCACGTTTCGTTGGAGAACTGCGTTTCTTTTCTGGATCCGCTGATCGAGTCCTGGGATATCGATCTATCGGACTTCGCTATGCAAATCGTGCTCAACCGAAGATTGGTCCCGGGGCATTCGAGGCGATTTGAGTTTGTAGAAACGGAACCCGACCAACCCTTCGGGGGCGAGCCGGGGCTTAATGGATTCCTTGGAGATCCCTCACTCAGCAGTAATGTGACGCAGGAGGAAATCGATTTTCTAAAACGCTTGAGGTTCAACGGAAAGCGGCCCACGCCACTCTACTATTACCGGGAACTGCAGAACCTCAGAGATCCGCTACATTTTCGCGCCGTAGTGGAGCGCGACGCAACGTTGTGATGCTGTAATCCGGCCGCATGTTCGGCAATCGGTCAACCGAACAGGGATTTTCACGCGGCAGAACGTATCTCGCCGACCAGTATCCGCTTGTTGTTGGCGGTCAGTTTCTTGATCGCCGCCTCCATCCTGCCGGCTTCCGACTGGTTCAGGCGACCTGCCGCTCATAGAAGACGATCCAGCGCCGCCGACCGACCAAGCCAGTTTGCTTAATCTGTCACCAGCGTTTGATCATTCGTGGCGCCAGGCTTCGGTGCATTCTTGGTGTCATCACCGGGCTTCAGGACGATTGGCGCGTCCGTTTTTTCCTCCGGCTTGGCCAGCAGCACAGGTGGCATGGTCCCTTCCTCCGGCGTGGCCAGCAGCACAGGTGGCGCCGTCCTTTCCTTCGGACTCGCCTGGAGGACCGGTGTATTCGTCTTGTTCATTGGATTGCCGCGTGATTCCGGCTTGATGCTGGCGGCACGAGTCCGGACCACAGGCGCCGGAACGTGCGGTGCTTGAACCACGGGAGCCGGCGCAATCGGTACTTCGACGGATTTCGTCGCAGGGACAGGTGTCAACGGTGCAATGATGTCTTGCCTCTCGATCCGCCGCGCAGGTTCTGCTAACGGGACGGATGCAGGCGCCGGCGGGCTTGCTTCGGTCGGTGTAAACAAACGCAGTGGATCCAGCCATATGAACGCACCGATCGCCAGAACCACCGCCAGAGCCGAGCCGGAAAGGGTCAGTGCGGAAGTGGACGACGGCTCTTCCGCAATGGAGCTATGCACGCGCAGATCGTTCAAGGTGAAAGGATGGGGAACGGCCGCGGGATAGGGAATGGCAGGGTTCGCGATCATGGTTACTCCTTTGATGACGGGTGTCCGCGCTCGCTTACCCTCACTTACCTTTTGCCCGAACAATTGGCAAGAGCCGGAGTGCGTTGCCGGACGACGATGTGTTTGACGATAGCGCAAGGAATTCCATCCGTCGGTGCGGCGATGCACATATCCCTTGATCGCGTTGATCCGGGCGAGCGATGGTGTCCCGCAAGTCCTCTCGCGCGCCGACGATGAAATTGAACGGCCGCTTCCCACTCGACGAACGTCAGCTTTCCGAAAGATCGACGGACCGCACAGGGTCGTAAGCCGTCGTACGCGACAGGCCGCTTCCGGCCAGTTGGAGACATTCGACCTCGCCAGCCAATCTGCCCGGAAGCGGCCGTCCGCGCGAGCACACCGAAGTAGCGGTGGCGTCGAATGCGCGGCGGCGGCACCAGCGGTTCAGTTGTCGTCCGATCAGTGACTCGTGGCGAGGACACCGCGGCGGCGTCGCGCAAAGCAGGGCTGTGGCGCGAACCGCGCCGGCCTCTGTCATTTTCTACGCGATCAGCCCGCCCATGGAGTGACCGAGCACCACCGGCTCCCCCATGGCGCGCGCGACCTCGAGCCGATGTCCGCCCAGTCGTGAGGATCAACGATCAACAGCGGGAAAGGACAGAAGCCGGGAACGCAGCGCCTTGCCATCGCATCTAATGTAGCGAAAGCCAGAACCGGCCACAAACGGAATTTGGGAAGGAGGCCCATGGAACCCGCGTCAATTCTGATTACTTCGACGGTCTTGCTTGCCATCGCAGCAGTAGGCGGACTGGTCATGGCGGGGATCAGGTTCATGGGCGACCGACCACCGCCCGCGTCGCTGGCAATGTTGCACGGATTCCTGGCTGCCGCCGCAGTTACCTTGCTGCTTTACGCCGCTGCGACAGTGGGGCTGCCGGGGGTGGCACTCGTTGCGGTCGCGCTCTTTCTAACCGCTGCGGGAGGCGGCGCAATCCTGAATCTGAACTATCACTGGAAGCAACTGCCATTGCCCAAATGGCTCATCATCGTCCACGCTATCGCTGCGATCGCGGGCTTCGCGTTGCTGGTGGCAGCGACTTGGCAGACGCGAGGGTGATATGCGAGGCAGATCCGCGAACAACTACTCATCCACAAACTGGCATCAGATCGACCCGCGTCGCGCGCGTCTTTCGCGAATCGTCCGAATGGAAGCTTCATTGATCGCGACTGGCTGCGATAGGGCGAAAGAGACCCCATCGGGCTTCTCAGCTACGTGCGCTTGGCGAATCGACATACTCACGGCCTTACGCGCAACCCTCTTCGGCACGTCGCACTTGTACGCTATGACCCTCACGGAGTTTTCATTATGAAGTTCCTAATCGCAATACTGTCGCTATTCATCGTGGCGCTGCCGCTGCAAGCCGCTCCGAAAACTGAGAAGAGTCTGTATGAACGGCTTGGCGGCGTCTTCGCCATCGCCGCGGTCGTTGATCATTTTAGCGACGCGCTGGTGCAGAATCCGATCGTGGGAAGGACTTCGCAGAACCCAGCCCTCAGGGAATGGCACACGAAGAACCTGGACAGGTTGCCGGGGCTCAAGTTCATGCGAACCTTGTGGGTGTGCGAGGTCACGGGAGGGCCGTTCAAATTCTCGCCAACAAAGCCGGGTAAAACTCGTTTGGGCCTTGAGGAGGCGCATCGTAACCTTAAGATCTCGCCAGAGGAATTCGACGAGGTGGCAGCCGAGCTGGGCCGTAGTCTGGACTTTGCCAAAGTGCCCGCGCGTGAGAAGGGAGAAGTCCTCGCCGCCTTCGCAGCGCATAAGAACGAGGTAACGGCTGGCTACAAGACGAAGTGAATGTGGCTGGCTTGCGCTTCATCAGGCTCATGATTGGGACATGCCGGTGTTGCGGCTTGCGGCTTCCTCCTGTTGATCGTCGCGACTTGGGGCTGATCTCTTGTGGGAATGTGAACTGAGGTATCGAGAACGCGGTTCGCCACGGCGTCATCAACTGACATGAATACCAAAGCCAAATCACCGAAGAGCACTTTGGCCGCCATCCCCTCCGATTCAAGGGAACCGTCAGATTTCGAGATTGCTCAACGCATTGCTGCAGGAGACCGAGAGTCCTTGGAGCGGCTGATGCGGCTCAATAACCAGCGCCTCTATCGAACCGCGCGCAGCATACTCAGGGATGACGCCGAGGCCGAGGATACAGTTCAGGAATCCTACTTGCTTGCTCATCGGGCAATGGGAAAGTTCCGAGGCAGTGCAAAGTTGTCCACTTGGCTGGTGCGAATCGTAGCGAACGAGGCCATTGCGCGTCTGCGCAAGCGCAGCCGGCACGCCGAACTCATCCAACTGAGCGGTATGACCGACCAGGTCAGCGAGGACGGGGAGGTAAACGTGGGCAAGTCGCCGGAGCAGCCAGAGGACGCCGCGGTACGTGCGGAAATGCGCCGGTTGCTCGAGTCAAAGATCGACCGGCTGCCCGACGCCTTTCGCACGGTGTTCGTGTTACGCGCCGTGGAAGAAATGACGGCCGAGGAAGCCAGCGCTTGCCTTGGTATACCGACGGCCACAGTGCGCACACGCTACTTCCGCGCCAAAGGACTGCTGAGGGAAGCCTTGGCCAGGGAGATTGATTTCAGCATCGAAGACGCGTTCAGTTTCGACGGTGAGCGCTGTGACCGCATCGTAGCCGGCGTGTTGCAGCAGCTTATTGAATTACCTCCTGCGTCGACCTGACCGGGCCTCACGCTCTGGCGAGTGGCACAATCCGAGGTCCCGGCGGCTTCGCTACGAATCGGCGACGCGGATTAATCGCGGCAAACAACGCCGCGCCCAATGGGCGCGGTCGAGCAGGCGCCGACTCAAGCGCAGTGTCCGCTCCATTCGCCGCCAATGGCCACTTCGCGTTGACCTGGAAGGCGGAAATGGGTAGTAGACTGCCCGTCGGGTGAGATCAACATGAGGCTCCTTTCCCTCAACAGAGGAGCCGTTCATGGATACCGCTACCAGTACCAAAGGTCGTGTCACACCGTGGAACAAGGGCAAGCTGCTCGGCCAGAAGCCCCCGCTGAAGCTGAAGGAGATCTGGGCCATCCGGATTCGACTGCAGATGGCCAGGCGAGCCCGAGAGCTCGCATTGTTCAACCTCGCAATTGACAGCAAGTTGCGCGGCTGCGATTTTGTCGGCCTCCGTGTCCACGATGTGGTTCACGGAAATCGAGTCGCCGCCCGCGCGATTGTGCTGCAGAAGAAGACCGAGCGGCCGGTCCAGTTTGAGATCACTGAGCAAACGAGGGAGGCGGTCACAGCCTGGATCGCTGCGGCGCATCTGAAGCCAGAGCAGTTCCTATTCCCGAGTCGTGTGTCGGAGTCACCTCACCTTTCGACCCGGCAGTATTCCCGGATCGTCGGGTCGTGGGTGTGGTCGATTGGGCTTAACCCCGCAGCGTATGGCACTCACTCGCTGCGCCGTACTAAACCGACACTGATCTACCGGCGGACCAAGAATCTCCGGGCGGTTCAGCTGCTGCTCGGACACTCCAAGCTCGAGAGCACTGTCCGGTACCTCGGCGTCGAGGTTGACGATGCTCTGGAGATCGCCGAGCAGACGGAGGTCTAGTCTCATAGTGCCGGTCGCGACCGCCGGGTTCGACGGTCGCTTACCGGCCACGAGCGGACGTACCGCGAAGCTTCCGGAAGCGGTCTTTCGCGGCACCGAAGGCATCGAAACGTTTGCGCGCGGTCACACGCACTCAAATTCGGCGTCGCAATACCTTCTCGATTTCCACCGCGACAAACACGACTGCAGCCAGGCCGAAGCAGAGCGCCAGTTCGCCTGCGGACAGCGGCTGCGTGCGGAAGATGGGTTGCAGCCAGGGCACGTAGATCGTGGCCAATTGCAGCACCAACGTTAGCGCCACAGCGGCAAGCAGCGGCAGGTTGCTCGCCAGGCCAAGGCTGAAGAGAGACTCGCGCTCCGAGCGGATGGCCAGCAGGTGGGCCATCTGGGAAGCGTGAGCACGGTGAAGACCATCGTCTGCCAGTGCGTCTTTGCCGCGTCGCCGCCGTCGCCGGCCAAGGCCCAGGCTTGCACGCCCAGGCACAGCGCGCCGATGAGCAGGCCGACCAACAGTGCGTGCTGCCACAACCCGTGCGCGAACACGCTCTCGCGTGGCGGGCGCGGCGGACGCTGCATCACCCCGCGCTCGGCGGGCTCCGCCGCCAGTGCAAGTCCGGGCAGGCCATCGGTGACGAGGTTTACCCAGAGGATCTGGATCGGCAGCAACGGGACCGGCATGCCGAGCAGCGGTGCCAGGAACAGCACCCAGATTTCGCCGGAATTGCCGGTCAGCGCATAGCGGATGAACTTGCGGATGTTGTCGAAGATGCGGCGGCCCTCGCGCACCGCGCTGACGATGGTGGCGAAGTTGTCGTCGAGCAGCACCAGGCTCGAGGCCTCGCGCGCAACGTCGGTGCCCCCTTTGCCCATGGCCACACCGATGTCGGCACTGCGCAGCGCCGGCGCGTCGTTGACGCCGTCGCCGGTCATGGCGACGAACTGGCCCTGCGCCTGCAGCGCCTCCACGATGCGGATCTTCTGTGCCGGGTCCATGCGGGCGTAGACCGAAACGCGCGGCGCAGCCGCGGTGAGCGCCGCCGTGTCGAGCCGGGCCAGCTCGGCGCCGGTGAGGACGTCGCCTGCCTCGGCGGTGATGATGCCGAGGTCCCGAGCAATGGCCAGGGCGGTGGCGGGATGGTCGCCCGTGATCATCACGGGGCGGATGCCTGCGGCCAGGCACTCGGCGACCGCGGCGCGCGCTTCCGGACGCGGCGGGTCGATGAGACCGACCAGCCCGAGCAGCGTGAGCCCTTGTTCGAACGCATCGGCGTCGAGGGCCACCACGTCGTCGTGTCCGTCGCGCTGTGCCACCGCCAGCACGCGCATGCCCTGCGCGGCCCACGCTGCGCGCCGTCGCCAGCGCCTCGTCGCGGTCGGTGCCGCGGCGCAGCGCGGCAGCACCGATTCGGGCGCCCCTTTGACATAGGCGCGCCAGCCGTCGCCGTGCGTGTGCAAGTGTTGTCATGCGCTTGCGGTCAGCGTCGAAGGGCCATTCGTGGCGCCGCGGCCGGCTTCTGCTTGAGCGCGGTGACATCCATGTCCCGCGTCCTGCGCGGCCTGCAGCAGCGCATGTTTCGGTCGGGTCGCCGACCCAGCCGTCGGCGCCGGCCGACGGCGTCGTTGCACAGCACCAGCGCGGTCCACAGCGCTTCGTCGGGCACGCCAAAGGCGCGGTGCTCGCGCAAGCCGCATGCGATTGAGCGTGAGCGTCCCGGTCTTGTCGGAGCAGATGACGCTGACCGATCCGAGCGTCTCGACGCTGGGCAGGCGACGCACCAGCGCATTCACGCCGACCAATCGGCGCGCGCCAAGGGCCAGCAAGACGGTCACCACGGCCGGCAACGCTTCGGGAATGGCGGCGACCGCCAGGC
Source organism: uncultured beta proteobacterium (assembly GCA_963782625.1). Lineage (GTDB taxonomy): Bacteria > Pseudomonadota > Gammaproteobacteria > Burkholderiales > Casimicrobiaceae > VBCG01. The sequence continues at coordinate 17,633 of CAWAKN010000006.1, forward strand.
TGATCGCCGTCAGCGCCATCAGCAGCAGCGGGCTCGCCGCGCAATACGCCGATTGCAAAGATCAGCGCACAGATCGCCAGCACGACAACCGACAGCCGCTTGCCGAACGCCGCCAGCCGCTGCTGCAAAGGCGTCGCGCGGCTCTCGGCAGCACCAAGCAGCATGGCAACCTGACCGAGTTCGGTCTCCTCGCCGGTGGCCACGACCAGCCGGTGGCGCGGCCATGCGTGACCAGCGTGCCCTTGAACGCCATGTTGGTGCGGTCGCCGAGCGGCAACGCTCGCTCCGAGTGGCAGATCGGCCGTGCGACTTCGCAACCGTGACCGACTCGCCGGTGAGCGCCGACTCGTCCACCCGCAACCGCGCCACGTCGTACAGCCGCAGGTCGGCCGGGACCAGGTTGCCGGCTTCAAGAAGCACCACGTCGCCGGGTACCAGATGCTCGGTCTCCACCACTTGCACCTGCCCGCCGTCGCGGCGCACTGTGGCGTGCGGCGCGGCCATGCGCTGCAGTGCCTGCAGGGCCTGGTCGGCGCGCCGTTCCTGCCAGAACCCGATCGCGGCATTGAGCACGACGATCAGCACGATGACCAGCGTGTCGGCCAGGTCTCCGATCAGCCCGGACAGAACCGCGGCCGCCAGGAGCACCAAGATCATGAAATCGCGAAACTGGTCGAGCATCGCTTCCAGGCCGGAGCGCGGCGGCGCCTGCGGCAAGCGATTCAGGCCGTAGCGCTGCTGGCGAATCGCCACTTCCTCGCCCGCCAAACCGGCGTCGAAAGTTACGCCCAAGTGGCGCGCCACTTCTCCGACGTCAAGCGTGTGTGGTTCTATCTCAACGCCCGCCCGCCCTTCCCTCGGCAAGGTGGTCGGCGAGTCGGCCGCACGTGCGGCCTCAGACTTCCGCTGGTTCATTGATCCGGTCTGCGGATCGGCAAGCCTTCACCCCTCGCTTGCTTCCTTGGAAGCGATCCAGATCTTGCGCGGTCCGCATCGATGTGCGGGAGAGTTCCACGGCAAATCCAATGCACTACTTCACGAGCAGAACCGGACACTTTGCGGTTGCAAGGACACGCTGGGCAATCGAACCAATAAGGATGTCGGCAATGGCGCTACGTCCTTTCGCGCCGAGAATAATGAGATCGAACCGGCCCGATTTCGCACAATTGACGATTTCCTGCGAAACGTGTCCGGTGCGTACCTCCATATCGTGTTTGACGCCCGCTATATCGAGCACCTTCCTCGCTGGCTTGAGTTCCTTCTCGCTCAATTCGCGCAAGTAGTCCGCGACCACGTCGCGGCCAACGAATGCCTGTGCGTGGCGAAGCGCGACATCGTCGTGAACGCTGATCAGGGTGATGGAGTTGGACGCCGATGAAAGTTGGCTAACCAACTTGGCCGCGTACTTGACTGCGCGAAGCGCGGGTTTTGAACCATCGGTGGCGACAAGAATCTTCATCGATGCTGGGCGGATGTAATCAATGGGTCAAGGGGCCGACCGAAGTTCGAGGAGCAGGCACCATTGGCGCACTGGGAGGATGGCTGTATTTATGAAAGCTTAGCTCACGGGATCGTTCTCGCCGCAGCAAATGGCTTGACCAGGCGCAAACTTGTAGCCAATTTCGACGCGTCTTCCCGCTATGGGCAGTTCATGGAAATCCGCAAACGTCCGCTTGTCTGGCACTCGACAGGCCGGAACGGGTCGAGGCTGTGTGAAAACTCTTTGATGCGTCCGCGGTCAGAGTCGGCAGGTGGACCTGCCGGAGTTGCGGATGAGCCGATTCATTGAGGGGCAACAGCGGTCACAAAGCGTGCTGTTTCCAGAGCAGCTTGAAGACTGGATTAGCGAGGACAATCCGGTCAGAGCGGTAGACGCCTTTGTCGAGGAACTGGCTCTGGCTCAGTTGGGGTTCGACGGTGCGAGGCCTGCGGATACGGGGCGCCCGGCCTATCACCCGGCGGTACTGCTCAAGATCTATATCTACGGCTACTTGAACCGTGTCCCGTCGAGCCGCCGGCTGGAGCGGGAGGCGCAGCGCAACGTCGAGCTGATGTGGCTGACCGGCCGGCTGGCGCCCGACTTCAAGACCATCGCCGACTTCCGCCGGGACAACGGGACGGCCATCCGCAGGGTCTGCCGCGAATTTGTCGAGTTGAGCCGACAGATCGGGCTGTTTGGCGAGGCTGTGGTCGCCATTGATGGCAGCAAGTTCAAGGCGGTCAATAACCGCGACAAGAACTTCACGCCGCACAAGTTGAAGGCGCGGATGCAGCAGCTCGAGGAGAACATTGCGCGCTACCTGAACGACCTTGACCGGGCGGATCGGGAGCCTGCATCGGTACCGGCGGCCCGGGTGTCACAACTGAAGGAAAAGATTGCCACGGTGAAGGAGCAGGTCCGCAAGCTGCGCCGGATCGAACAGCAACTGCAAGAGACTCCCGATCAGCAAATCTCGCTCACCGACCCCGATGCTCGCTCCATGGCGACCAGCGGCCGCGGGACGGGTATCGTGGGTTACAACGTTCAGGCGGCGGTGGATACCGAGCACCACATGATCGTGGCCCACGCGGTCACCAACGTCGGTCACGACCGGGCGCAGCTTACCGCGATGTCGACATTGGCGCGAGACGCGATCGGTGAGGAAAAGCTGACAGTGCTGGCCGATCGTGGTTACTTCGACGGCGAGGAGATCCTCAAGTGCGTCGAGGAGGGCATCACGGCGCTGGTGCCCAAGCCTATAACTTCAAATAGCCGAGCCGACGGGCGTTTCGACAAGCGCGACTTCATCTACATCGCGAAACGCGACGAGTACCGTTGCCCGGCTGGCGAACGGGCAGTCTGGCGCATGACGACGATTGAGAATGACCGCAAGATGCACCGGTACTGGCCGTCGGCCTGCCCGCACTGCCCGATCAAGTCGCGATGCACCCCCAGCGATTATCGCCGAATCGCACGCTGGGAACACGAGCAGGTGCTGGACGCCATGCAGCACCGGCTGGATCGCACTCCGCACGCCTCACGGCTGCGTCGGCAAACCGTCGAGCATCCGTTTGGAACGCTCAAGGCGTGGATGGGGTCGACTCATTTCCTGACCAAGACCTTGCCGCGGGTCCAAACGGAAATGAGCCTCCAGGTCCTGGCCTATAACCTGAAACGGGCGCTGAACATCTTCGGAACGCAACTTCTGGTTGCCTTCATGAGGGCGTAGCCCCAAGCGCCCCGACTTCACCGCCGTCAGCTCGCGGCATCACCGCGTCCAATCGGCCCCGTCCGCCACGTACCGACCGCTGTCTCCAGCGTTTTCACACGCCCTCGGTCGTAAGCGGTCGCCGGAACCCGTCTGCTTCCGGCCAAGAGCAGCCATGCGGCAAAGTCGCAGAGAGCAGTCATTCGATCGTGCTGTCGAACTGGAGGTTCATCCCGTCTGGTGCGGCCAGGAGGAGCGGTGAAACGCTACAACTGCTCCTAACAGAAACGGAACGCGCTCACTTTGTGTGTGTCCGCAGGTATTCCTCACCCTTGGCAGTTATGGTGACGACGCCCGCCGCGGCTATCTCCGCATAGCCGCCAGTAACGAGCGCGTTGACAATCACCCACGCCTCAAAGCGCAGCGAGATGCCTTTCGCGCACCGACTCAAGGCTTCAAGCTGTTCGCCAGTCAAACGCGTGGTGATCGATACAAGTGATCGCGACTCGTCGGCGAATGGCGCCGATTTCCATGCGGGGGATTGGGTCATGTCACGGCTCGCGGTGAGTAACACCGTCATGGTGCCATGCGGGTTCAATGCGGAAGACCGCTCGCGACAGGTGGCGGTTTTTGAGGATCAAACGTATTGTCATCAACAGCACATCTCATTGTTCGACGCGATATCGGGCAACTCCAGAACAGGTTGGCGACGGTCAATGTGACGAGAAGGAAAGGGGTGTTGCGCCGGAGTCTCTCGCCCGATGTACATGCCAAAGTCGATAGTTCACGGGCGTGTGCATTACAAGGTGTGGCGGCAATACCTGAGTGTGTCTGTCGAGCGATCTTACGATGACGCGCATTCAGGAATATTGCGTCTTGCGCAAGTCGCTGAACAGGCGTGACTTGTTCGAACCGGGAACGCATCTTGCTGCCTTTAGAGGCAACGGCATTCGTATGAGACAACCGCGACCCAGAGGAGCCAATGAAATCGATCCTCGATCATTCCTTTCGTTATACGAAGAGCGTTGATACGGATCTACGAAAAACGTTCGCCAGAGTTCGGCGTGAACAACGGCAACAGGCGCGAACGCAAGTTGAGGGCGACGACCGGAGCAACGTGTTCCCGGTAAAGCGGCACAAACACGCTGCCGTGTCGTGATGTGTAAAGTCGCCCCTCCCCTTCGCGGCCGCAATGGTTGTAGGAAGCGGGCAGTGAGGACTCTCAGGCCCTCAGTTCTCATCGGGGCTTCTTCTTTGCACGAGATCCTGGCGGTCAAGCTGTCCGTTTGTAATACATCAAGGACGCTGCATCTTGGGCAACAACCCTAAGCTCATTGCGTTCCGTAAAATTACCGCCGCCGAATTTGCGTGCTTAAGTTCGTCCATGCAGTTAACGCTACTCACCATCCTTCGGGCTCAATCGAGTAGTCGAACGGCCATTGCCGCTATGGCGGAGCGCAAGAAGCGCCATGGCGACGCCTAGAAATGGGATATGGCCGATCGGCGCGGCGGTGGCGCTCGCTGCCCTAGGCAAGCGTGCGCACAAATGTTCCAATGAACCGTTCCCAACTGATCGACCGGCTTGCCGCATGGCAGCCAGAGCTTACCGTCAAGGACGCTGAACTTACGGTCAAGGCCATCCTTGACGCGCTGACCAGCGCCCTTTGTCAGGGAGATCGCATTGAGATTCGTGGTTTCGGGAGCTTTAGCCTGAACTACCGATCACCACGCCAAGGGCGCAATCCGAGGACCGGGAAGATCGTGCCGGTCCCGGCGAAGAGATTGCCCCATTTCAAAGCCGGTAAGGATCTGCGCGAGAGGGTCTCGGCAAAGCGATGACTGCCAGATCGTAGCGCGTTAAGCTGCTGAAACTGCGATGTGACACGAAGAGCCGCCATTCAAAACTCGTGACAAGTCGGCGGCTGTCGGCCAGTTGCAGACGGTCGGCGTCGCGGCCCGCCTTTCCACATAGCAGCCGTTGCGAGTGGACCCAGTCCGTCGCTGGTCCTGCTGATCGCGTTTGCGTCCGGTGTCGTCTGTCACCGCAACGAGTTGCGGCGGGATCGGCCAGCCCCGAGGCTGGCCGTTGCTTCCAACTCCGGCGCCAGTGCTTCTACGGACCCGGAGTCGGGTTGTCCGGCAGCGAAGGTATGGCGCTCAGGTATTCGTATATCGCCCGCAGGTCATAGTCGGTCTTTTTGCCGAATACCGGCCACGGCATAATTTGAAGGGCGATGCCGGGTGGATCAAGCGGGTTGTGCCCCGTCTGCAAAGTAGTGCGAAACTGATCGAAGGTCAGACCCGCAGGCTTGCCGCTTGCGTCGGGAGTAAGGTTGTCGGACACGAATGGTGAAGGCGGGAACGTCCGTCCGCCGGACATGAATTGTGCGGCGTTGATCGACTCCGGCTGCCCAAGGAAAGGATTGTGTCCAGGCAGATAGGACGGGTGGGTGTGGCAATCGTTACAACCGGTTGTGTTGACGATATAGCTTCCCAATCCTACGAGTGCCCGATTCTTGCCGTGCAAATTGAGCGGTACGGGATTGATCTCGAATCCACGGCGGATCCGACTCTGACTTCCTTCGTCTTCATCGTTCTGAGCAATCGCACTCGATGAAAGCAACGTCAGGGCTGCGCATGCCCACACACAAATACCAACACGCTTGTTCATGGCGATCCGTCCTCTGGTTGTTTGGTGGCGGCGGAGATGTGGTGTCGAAGGGATGGTTACCGGAGCCCACACTCTCGCCACTGGCGATGGTACGCCAGCAGGACACGGGGCGGCGTCTAGTTCCAACCCAAGGGCGCAATATTGCGAGCCGGTCGGATATCCTTAGATGGCTCGTGAAACTGCTAGGCGCGGCTGTGTAAGGCTATTCCATGGACAAAATTGATCAGCCCGAACGTCTGCTGATGCGTAGGCGGCTGTTCGTCATCGCTGGCGCGGCGAGCAAGCCCGGCGCAACCGCGGACATACCTCCGCGATGGTCAGTGCGTCTCCCCGGCGATTTGTGATGGCGCACAACTCCGCGACGAATAGAAACCGTTCTCCGATCGTGACCGCACTCGCAGACCTGAATGACGGCGAACTCGGTCCTATCAACAAAGTGCCGGCCCACTTTACATAATGCGGCGCGAGAGAATCTTAAGTGTGCGTAATCCATTGTTAAATAACGCGAACCATTCGCAGGTACGGATACTGCTCCCATTGGCTTTTGGCTGCAAAAACCGAAATCGTCCATCCCTTTGGAGGGTTCAGATATCGCAATCAGGCGTGCTCACCGTCGTCGATAAAAAAAACACTGGGGAGAGTTTATGTTCAAGATATCAATCGCGCGGCGGACGCTTGCAGTCTTCGCGGCCATTGCAGCTTCGTATTCATACTTGCCGTCAGCTTCTGCGGGGCTTTTGGTTGATTTGAGTTGCTCTGAAATGCAGGCGGGTTTCGCCCCCATCACCTGCGGCACTTCGCCAAATCCATCCCCAACGCCGGGTCAGGTCTACACAACGCCTGCTTTTGCCGGGACCGCGGCGGGTGGCAATTCGTATTCGGCCAACGCGTCTGCAAGAGCCGATTACGGAACTCTGGGTGTCTCTGCGTATGCCACAGCGACCAATGCCACGATAGGATTTCCGCCGGAGGCTCCGACGGAGACCATGCAGTTACTGACCAAAGCGAGGAGCGATTGGAGTGACGAATTCACGATTGACGGAACAGCCGGGACTATTGTAGATATCAGAGTGGATATGCTGATACATATTGGCGATTTCTACCGGGATGAAAGTGGCAGCATGTTTTCTTCTGCGTATCTGACCTTCAACACGTCCTACGCGGCCAGTGGTTGGTGTTTGGCATCGGCCGCAGCCCCAATAGCCTGCGGCTCCCCGTTAGTGATTGGAGATAATGAGATCAGCTTTATCGCCTCTTTCTTGGCGGGCACTTCTTCAGTGTGGCAGTCGTCGTTCTACGCAGAAGCACAGGTATACAACCCGGCACTGGGTTCAGGCTCGGCGAATATCGACGCGTTAAACACTGCCCACACTTATTTCACCGTGTTGACGCCGGATGCCTCCGTACAATGGGCTAGCGGTCACGACTACGCAGTACCTTCCCCCGGAATACCCGAACCAGCCACTCTCGCGCTTCTCGGCCTCGGCCTTGCCAGTCTTGGCTTCTCGCGCCGTAGGCAGTAACAGCCTTCGCGACAATACAGACCCCGCTTCGGCGGGGTTTGTCGTTGGTAGCGTTGCGAGGTGTGTAAGTGATCGATCACCGCACGGTGCGCACGCATAGTGCGCGGCGCGGCGAAGTCATTGCGGAATTCCGACGTTGAACGCTGCGTTGTAGAAAATCGACAGTCTGATGTGTATCTCTCCGCCACATACCACTTGCCGACTAGTTCCAGCAATGTCCGGCGGGTTCCAGAAGTGAAGCTCCCTAGATCGTCGGCCCGTTCCCTCATGGGGGAATTGGGCCGTCTGCGTGATTCGATGCGGGCGATTGGGCTCCTGTAACTTCTTGCAGCGGGCCTTAGTGATACTGCTCAGCATGAGGTCGCATCCCGGTGCAGCTACTCGATGTTCTGGATGATATGCGAGGCGGTATCGCTGGCGCGCTTCATCACTTGAAAATCATTGCGGCATTATAGGAGAGGCAAGATGACTGATGACAGTGAAAGCGTCTTCTCGATCAAAACTCTACTAACAGCGGTGCCGGTCGTTGGCATTGTTCTGGCGGCTCAGTACGACCTAGGGTTCTTTGGCGCGATAGATGCATCATTGTTTACGCTATTCTCGTGGTCCGATCACATCGTATTTGCCCTCCAGGCGTTGTTTGCAGCAGTCCTTCTCTTGTCGATCGTGGGATGGAGCCTGAGCAAGTTTACGTTCAGCACTCCATTGAACCAACAACCATCTTTCCGGCTTTGGTTTCTCGTCATTCTGTTCGCCTTGTGCGCCGTTGGGTCTGTCTTCGCGAAAGGATATGACATGATGGCGTACTGGATATTAATGAGTCTAGTAGCGCTGAGTGCGATCTATCTGAAAGTCACGTTGGCTGGATTGCTACTCACATTTACGGTGAGTTTAATTGTGCTGGCCTACGCATTCGGCTTTAACGACGCGAAAAGAGGGCTCCGCCTGCCAGTGACCTGAGCCGGTTTTTCGGTCCAGAAGTTTCTGGAAAAATGGCTCCTTCGCAAGCGAGGAGCCCATGCGCAAGAGCCGATTCTCCGACGAACAGATTGTGGCGATACTGCGGGAGGCCGACCGCACATCGGTCGCCGAAGCTGCCAAGAAGCACAAGGTCAGCGAGCAGACTTTGTATGTGTGGCGTAAGCACTTTGCCGGCCTCGCGCCGGCGGATGTGAAGCGGTTGAAGGCGCTGGAGCTGGAGAACGCCAAGCTCAAGCGCCTGCTCGCCGAACGCGACCTTGAAGTCGATCTGATGCGCGAGGTGAACCGAAAAAAATGGTGAGCCCACGGGCGCGTCGCGAACAGGTTAGCTTTCTGCGGCAACGCGGCCTTTCGCAACGACGTGCCTGTGGGCTGCTCGACGTGCCGCGCTCGACCTTGGGCTATCGCCTGCGGCAACCCGACAAGGATGCCGCGGCGCTGGCGGCCATGAACCGGTTGTCTGCTCAGTATCCGCGGTACGGCTACCGCCGCATTCGCATCTTCCTGCGCCGGGAGGGACTGGCCATGGGTATCAATCGCGCGCGCCGCCTGTGGCGCCAGGCCGGCCTCGGCTTGCCGCGCAAACGCCCGCGCCGGCGGATTGCCGCGAGCCGGCCCCGGCCGTTGCCGCCGCGAGCGGCCAATCACGTCTGGGCCTATGACTTCGTGTTCGACTCCTGCGCCAACGGCCAGCAGCTCAAGTGCCTGACCGTGGTCGATGAGTTCACCCACGAAAGCTTGGCCATCGATGTAGCCGGCAGCATCCGCTCGACACGGGTCATCGACGTGCTGACGCGGCTGATGAGTGTGCACGGCGCTCCGGTTTACCTGCGCTCTGATAGCGGTCCCGAATTCGTGAGCAATGCCATCCTGCAATGGCTGACCGACGCCCGCATCGAGACCGCCATCATCGACCCCGGCAAGCCCTGGCAGAACGGCACGAATGAATCGTTCAATGGCAAGTTCCGCGACGAATGCCTGAGCGTGGAATGGTTCCGCACCCGCCGTGAGGCCCAGATCATCATCGAAGCCTGGCGCAAGCATTACAACGCGGTGCGGCCGCACTCCAGCCTCGACTACTTGACCCCACATGAATTCAAGCAGCACCATCCACTCATTCACGACCTTCCCAACCGAGCCATTTCCCAGGAATAATTGGCACGAAGAAACGGACTCAGGTCACCTCAATGAATCGGCTCATCCGCAACTCCGGCAGGTCGACCTGCCGACTCTGACCGCGGACGCATCAAAGAGTTTTCACACAGCCTCGACCCAAAGCGGACATCGGCGGGCACATCACGCGTATCGGATGATCCCCCTCAAAACGTTCGGCGTTTAGCGAAGTCGATGAAAGCTTTCAGTTTCGTCGATTGATTGCGCCTGCTGGGATAGTAGAGGTAGAAGCCAGGGAACGTCGGCGAGAATGCGCCCAATACGCGCTTCAAGCGCTTGGTCTTGATGTGGGCCAGGACGAGTTGCTCAAAAGTGTATGCCAGTCCGACGCCTTCGAGGGCGGCTTCAACGCTGAACAGCGTGTCGCTGATCGTCAAATTTCCTTTGACCTCGTACTCAACGATCCGGTCACTCATCTGAAACTCCCATTTGTGGATCGCGCCAGTGCTGGCAAAGCGGAAGCGAACACAGTTATGACGCACGAGGTCATCCGGGTGACGAGGAGCAGGAACTCTGCTCAGGTACTGGGGTGACGCGACGACGGCAATCGTGATTGGCCCGCCTAGGGGGACCGCGATCATGTCGCGCTGGACGCTCTCGCCCATGCGCACGCCCGCATCATAGCCGCGCTCCACGATGTCCACAAAGCCTTCATCGTTGGTCAACTCCAGCTGGACATGTGGGTTCTCCTGAAGGAACCCGGCGAGCATGGGTTGCAGGACCATGGCGGTCGAGATTCGTGCCGCGTTGAGCCGCAACGTTCCAGCTGGCCGGCCCTGAAGAACGTTTAGCTCCTCACTGGCCTCGAGGACTTGTCCAAGGGCTGGGCCCACTCGCGTGAGATAGACCTCACCCGCTTCCGTCAGGCTCACGCTCCGGGTCGTCCGGTGAAGCAAAAGAACTCCCAGACGGGACTCAAGCTGCCGGATCGCCTGGCTAAGGGCGGACGGGGAGACCTCCAACTCAGCGGCTGCCGCGGTAAATCCGCGGTGCTCAGCCACCTTCCAAAACGCTACCAGTCCGTCGAGTTGCTTCAGTTTCATATTTTGAAGCTTAGCTTCATAAAGCATGTAGCGCTAGGGGCTTTTTCCGCGCCGAGCCAAAGCGCACATTGTCACTAGCGCGCGCGGCCAGCCCGCAACTCACCTAAAGGACCCGCCATGGACAGCCCGACCAAGTCGTCTGGATCGAATACTTATCAAGGCCCCGTTCTGACACGGCGCGAGCTGTTGATGAAAGCAGCGCTCATCGGCGCGGGGTTGGCAGTCGCGCCGATGGTCTGGTCGGTGTCCCCTGAAACCAAAGGAACAATCACCATGAAGAAGCGCAAACTCGGCAAGCTCGAAGTGTCGGAGCTGGGTGCCGGATGCATGAGCATCAGTGCCAACTATGGTCCGCCGGCGGATAGAAGTCAGGGTATCGAACTCATACGAACCGCCTATGAACGAGGCGTCACATTCTTCGACACGGCAGAGGTCTATGGTCCCTTCACAAGCGAAGATCTGGTCGGTGAAGCGCTCGCGCCTTTCCGCGACAAGGTCGTGGTCGCGACGAAGTTCGGGTTCGACATGGACAACAACGGAGCGCTGAACAGCCGTCCCGAACACATCAGGAAGGTCGTCGAGGCCTCACTAAAGCGGCTAAGGACCGACCGCATCGATCTCTACTACCAGCACCGCGTTGACCCCGTCGTGCCGATTGAAGATGTTGCCGGCACGATCAAGGAGTTGATCGCGCAAGGAAAGGTACTGCACTTCGGCCTTTCGGAGGCGAGCGCGAAGACCATTCGCCGGGCACACGCTGTGCAGCCGGTGACGGCCGTCCAGACCGAATACTCCGTGATGAACAGGGACCCGGAAAACAACGGCGTGCTGCAGACCTGTGAAGAGCTAGGGATCGGCTTCGTTCCGTGGGGTCCGGTAGGTATGGGTTATCTGACCGGGAAGATCGATGTCCAGACGAAACTGGACCCAAAGACCGACCTGCGCTCCGGATTCGACCGTTTTACTCCCGAGAACATCGCCGCGAACAAGCCAATTGTCGATCTACTGAAGCGCGTAGCGCTGAAGGAGAACGCGACGCCTGCTCAGGTGGCTCTTGCGTGGCTGCTGGCACAAAAGCCCTGGATCGTTCCTATCCCTGGCACGCGGAATCTCAGCCACTTCGAGGAGAACGTTCAAGCCATTAACGTTGAACTGTCGCCTGCGGAGCTTCGCGAGATCGAGTCAGCGTTCGCCAAGCTCAAAGTGCACGGCGGGCGCATGAATGCCATGCAGATGCAAGTGGTCGATCAAACGACTTGAGTGAACCGACCCATTGCGAGCTACACCACGCCGCAGGCACGGTTCGCATCACAACCCTGAACGACCGCTGTTGGCCACTGTGAGACATTCGCAATTGGCGGAACTGAATCCTGACCGATCACACTGCGGAGATGTTCGTGTTAGGTTCGCACGCCTTGCTTGCCGACGCTTTAGCGATTGCGACGATGATGCGTATCGCTCCGCGGCATGGGCACTGGCAAGTGTCGGAATCTGTGCATGGCATCTTGATTAACGTTTCAGCCTTGGATGCGAGGTTCGCCGGGCAATGAGCTGAGATCCGGCGATTGGGCGGGCAGGATACGAACATCGGAAGGTCCGAGGAGATGTCGGACGCGAGTAAGTGCAAGACCCAACTCGGAGTCGGGCCCGACGCCGATGGCAGTGGCAATTGCGGAAGCTCCCGCAAGTGCCTCTCTCGCGACGTGAGGGCTCCCCGCAAGGTGTTCTGTTTGGGCTCGGCTGCAGAGCAGGATGCCAAGGCTCATTCGGTCAGACACCGCGCGCAACATAGCCTCGCCGGTATGCAGGCAATAGCGTGCCTCGTCGAAAGCGCCCTGGCGCGCATGCAGCAGACCGAGGTAGCTAAGAAACTGACCTTCCGAGCGCCGATCCCCCAGGTCGCGTGCGACGACCAGCGCCGCCTCAAAGTGCTCCCGGGCCTCGTCGAATTGGGCCAGGCTGTCGTAAACCATTCCGAGGTTGCATAGCACGATGCACTCCAGCCTGGCATGTCCCAAGTCTCGCGCCACGTCGAGCGCCAACTCGAGTTGATCAAGGGCGTCAGTGAATCTGCCCTGGACCTGGTGCAACAGGCCGAGGTTGCAGAGAGTGTTGCCTTCGAGTCGCCTGTTTCCCACCTCCCGTGCCACGGTTAGTGCCGCTTCATTATGTGACCGGGATTCGTCCGCGCGTCCCTCGTCGAAATACAGGCTGCCCAAGTTGCCGAGCAGGTCGCCTTCCCGGTGCCGATCCCCCGCGCTCCGAGCGATTGCCAAACCCGCCTCGAAATGCGCTCGAGCGTCGCCCATTCGGCCCAGAAAGTGGTCGATGTTGCCCAGGCCGTTGCAGGCGTCACTCTGCAACGCCCGGTCCTTCAGTTCGCGGGCGATGACCAGCGCTGGCTCGAGGTGGGCACGCGCGGCTTCCATGCGACCCGCGTGGCTGTCGAGGGCGCCAAGGCCGATGAGCGCGCGGCACTCGCAGCGCCGGTCCCCGACCTCGCGGGCGCGCGCCAGCGACGATTCGAACTGCACGCACGCCCCATCATCCTTCCCGCATGCCATTAACACCCGACCGGCAACCCAATTTACCCGGGCGACCTCCGCCGATCCGAGCCCGGGGGTCGCACGCACCACGGATACGAGTTCATTGCCGACCCGGAATGGCCCGCGCGATCTCAGGTCGGCCCAAGCGCGTTCCAGCGCATTCGTAGCCATATTAGCGTCGCCTCGCGCGGCTGCCCGACGACAAGCCGAGACGAAATTGTCGAGCTCAATACCTCCGTCGGCGATCGCCGCGCTCTCGTCCAGGCCGGCAAAGTACGCGCCATGTCGAACTTCTATCGCGCGCAATGCCGATGGGCCGCTCCCGGGGAAACGACCCCCAGTGCGCAGATGCTCCGCCGCGTATTCCTGCACACTCACGAGGAGATCGAAGCGATCGTCGCGCACCTCCCTGACAAACGACTTGTGCACCAGAGATTGCAGGGCATCCATGGGCCATGGCGCGTTCTCGAACCCGGACAGGTCCAGAATTGCCTCGGCCGACTCGAGAGTGAACCCGCCCTCGAACACGGACAGCTGTGCCAACGCGGCTTTCTCTGGCAGCGACAGCAGGTCCCAGGACCAATCGAACACGGCTCGAAGCGTCGCCTGCCGGTCCACACGGCCGCCCGCCGACGACAACACCTTGAAGCGTTCGGTCATCCGCGAAAGCAGCGTCCGCGGCGGCATAACCCGCACCCGCGCCGCCGCCAGTTCGATCGCCAGAGGCAGGCCCTCCAACAGCTTTACCAGCGGGGCGATTGCCGCTTGGTCCTCGGCGTTTAGCTGGAACTCGGGTTTCGCCGCCGCGGCCCTCCGTACGAACAGGGCCGTGGCTTCCGCCGACGACAGCGGCGCCAAGGCGAGCACCTCTTCTCCGGCCAGGCCCAGTACTTCGCGTGTGGTCACCAGGAACCGCGCGTTGCTCGCCCGGTTCAGCCAACGGCCCAGCGTGTCCTCTGCATGGCGCGCGACCTGCTCGAAGTTGTCGAGGATCACCAGACAATGTCCACGGCCAGAGATGGCCTGCCCGATCTGCGTCACCGGGTCGTCCTTGCCCAGCGGCAGGTCGAGCCCCTGCGCAACAGCGTGGACGATGCCATCCAAGCTTCGCGCCTGCGACAGATCGCAGAACCAGGCACCGCCCGGAAACTGTCCAAGCGAGTTCCAGCCAAAGCGCGCGACGAGCCGCGTCTTGCCGGTTCCGCCGAGGCCGAGTACCGAGACAAGTCGCGCGCCGTCGTCGAAGCGGCGCTGCAGCTTCGACAGCGACTCGCGGCGGCCAACAAAAGCGTCGCGCTCCGCCGGCAGGCTGTGCCCGTTGAATGACGCCAGCGGCGGAAAATCAGCACGCAGTCCCGGTGCGATGACCTGCAGGAGGCGTTCCGGGTTAAGCACCCCCTTCAGGCGATGCTCTCCCATCTCTCGCAGGGTGGTGCCTTCCGGCAATTTCCCGCGCACCCACTCTTCCGTCGCTGCCGAGAGCAACAGTTGGTCGCCATGAGCAACCGACATGATCCGCGCCGCGAGATTCACCGACGCACCGTAGTAGTCGCCATCCCGCTGTTCCGCCGCGCCGGTGTGCATCCCTAGCCGCACCTTTAGGTTGCTCGGCAGTTCGGCACAGGGTTCTGCGGATTCTAGATTCCGGATATTGACTGGCGCGCATTGCAGTGCGCGTTGGAGAGCGACGCCCGCGGCGAGCGCGGCCGCAGCAACCGCAAAAACTGCATGCACACCATCGCCTGTACTCTTGACGATGCATCCAGCGTTGGACTCGATCGCTTCACGCACCAATGCGTCGTGGCGCGCGAGTGCGATCCGCATGGCGTCAGGATACTGTTCCCACAATGTTGTGCTGCCCTCGATGTCCGTGAACAGGAAGGTGACGATACCTTGGGGCAACTGTAAGTCCGTAGATACTGTCGGGGGCATGTGGTGGAAGCAGAGTTTGCGCGCCGGAAGCCGCATCCTGCGCGCCGCCCGCCGCTTGCGCAACCGGGCGCGACCTCCGCGCAATGACGAGCCAACAGTTCGTGGCGCGGGGGGCCTGCTGGGCTAGCCGCGCCACTGGCCACTTGTGGCCGAACCGCGCCTGTCGGTCGACATTTGCGGGTTCAGGAGACGATCGGTAACGATCAGGTAACGCCTTCCGTGGAAGGCATGTCAGTCGAACGCCACGCACAGCTACGCTTCGCGTCAGCCAACGAAGCCAATCTTCCTGTGGGTCCCGTCGCAGAATGGCTTCGTCGTGGAACCGCCGCAGCGGCACAGGCAGATGTCGTCGCTCTCGCAACTTCGGCCGTCGGCACCGGATACCTTCATCGGCCCCGCGCACTTAAGCGGACCGTTCGGCTTCGGGGTGATCACAAGCGGGCCGGCACCAACGGAACCGTTCGACTCGGCGTCCCCGGGCAGTATTCCGGGGTCGACGAAGGCGAGACGCGTGTGCGTACCGTCGCAATAGGGCTTATTCGATGAGCGACCACAGCGACATAGCACAACGCTTACGTTGTCACGCGGCGCGCCTCGCGCATGGAGTACAAATTCGCCGGTAACCATGTACGGGCCGTCGGGACGTACATAGACAGTTGTCGCGATCACGGCCATAGGCGCCAGCAACGATTCGGACCAGAGGCCCGTTTGTCGACGAATCGAGACTCAAAACATACTCCGTCTGTCGGCGGCGCTCAATCCCACCCGCGCAAACGCGATTCGGCCAAAAGCACCGATCAACGCCCGCTATGGGGTGCAATTTCCTAGGTCCGCAGTTGGCCGAACTCGGCCTCATTGCTGGCACTTGGTCCAAGTACTCGGTTCGGAGACTTTTTTCCTTGATAGGTGAAAGGAGCCTTCGTTACAAATCAGTAGCCCTGCACGGGCGGAATCTGCGCGCGGATGCGCGACACCGTGTAGCGCGTGACCTCCGCCGTCCACTGCGAATCGACGGCTTGCGGTAGTCCGAAAAGGCGCAGGTCGAGTGCGAGGTTCGTCACGTAAAGGAAGCCGTTGCTGATGACGAGGCTTGCGGGGAACAACAGCCCGATCGCCGCGCCGTGCGGGTCAATGCCGTCGAAGTCGCCCAACTTGGCGATCACCCGCCCGGAGGAGTCGAGCACAACAATTTCGTTCGCCTGGTTGGCCGCAACCCAGATGTTATCGGCGCCATCGATCATCAAACCGTCGGCGCCGTTGATGCTGTTCACGAACACCGAAGGTATCCCGGGCACGCCACCATCTACCGGGATCCGCACGACCGTGTCATCGCCGGTGTTGGCAACGAACAGGGCGTTGCCCGCCTTGTTGAAGGCTAAGCCGTTGGCACCGAAGGGCGGGACGCCGTCCGTCGAGAGCAGTGGGCTGGTCACCCACGCCGTGCCGGCGCCGCCTGCCGGCCCGGTCTTCCAGATGATGCCCTGGAATGAATCGGACACATACACGTTTCCATTGGCGTCGAACGTGAGCCCGTTCAATCCGGCGCTCCCGGTGGCTGTCATGAACACCGATGACGTCCCGGTGAATGGGTCCACCCTGAGAACGCGGCCCGCCCCGCCGCTCAGGACCGGCCCGAAGTCAATGACGAGCAGCTCGTCCGTGCCCGGGCGGAACGCAAGGCCTAGCAGCTGTGGGCTCGCGCCCTCGACTACGACTTTGCGCAGAAACTTGCCGCTCGAACTGAAGACGACCACCTGCCCCGGCGTAAGCCCGGTTGGGTCGAACGTCGTGACATAAATGTTCCCCTTGGCGTCGGCCGTGATGCCCTCTGGATTCACTGCGCCCTGCGGCAAGGTGGCGAACCCCGTAGCGGGGCTGCGAATCCACGCATTGGCGAACGGCGTGGCGAGCAGCAATAGCACTAGTACCAAGAAATTCCAGCGAGATGATTTCATGGTGATCCTCCTTGGACACTTTTGACACGCTGGCTGAGAGCGGCCGAAGGACTGGCAAATCAGCCACAGCCTTTGAAGTATTTCGAGTTCGGTGCTCTTAGTCAATCGGCTGCATTGGGCGAGGACATGTTCTACGGGGGCGTTATTCGTCGCCAGGTCAGGGGCCACTTTGCATGCGGCCGCCAGAGATGCGGCTACCGGGGAGCAATTTGGTCCGTGGGGTAAGCCGCTCACGAGCGCTAGCAATCGCGTGGAGTTGACCAAGGCCATTGAAAACACTAGGGCCCCGGAGACGGCGCCTCGCTAACGATGGCTTCCAAGCGTCTGAACTGGTCCCATCGGAAGAAATTCATTCTGTGTGTCGATGTGTCAAAAAAAAGCATTCCGCGTTCGCCGCTCCGAATCACTCGACCATGCATTTGGCTATCAGCCGTGAACAATAATTGTTCCGCTGGCAGGCGGAGCCCTCTTTTCGCGTCGTTAAAGCCGAATGCGTAGGCCAGCACAATTAAACTCACCGTAAATGTGAGTAGCAATCCAGCCAACGTGACTTTCAGATAGATCGCACTCAGCGCTACTAGACTCATTAATATCCAGTACGCCATCATGTCATATCCTTTCGCGAAGACAGACCCAACGGCGCACAAGGCGAACAGAATGACGAGAAACCAAAGCCGGAAAGATGGTTGTTGGTTCAATGGAGTGCTGAACGTAAACTTGCTCAGGCTCCATCCCACGATCGACAAGAGAAGGACTGCTGCAAACAACGCCTGGAGGGCAAATACGATGTGATCGGACCACGAGAATAGCGTAAACAATGATGCATCTATCGCGCCAAAGAAACCTAGGTCGTACTGAGCCGCCAGAACAATGCCAACGACCGGCACCGCTGTTAGTAGAGTTTTGATCGAGAAGACGCTTTCACTGTCATCAGTCATCTTGCCTCTCCTATAATGCCGCAATGATTTTCAAGTGATGAAGCGCGCCAGCGATACCGCCTCGCATATCATCCAGAACATCGAGTAGCTGCACCGGGATGCGACCTCATGCTGAGCAGTATCACTAAGGCCCGCTGCAAGAAGTTACAGGAGCCCAATCGCCCGCATCGAATCACGCAGACGGCCCAATTCCCCCATGAGGGAACGGGCCGACGATCTAGGGAGCTTCACTTCTGGAACCCGCCGGACGTTGCTGGAACTCGTCGGACAGATGGTATATGGCGGAAAGATAGGGATTCGAACTCTA
Source organism: uncultured beta proteobacterium (assembly GCA_963782625.1). Lineage (GTDB taxonomy): Bacteria > Pseudomonadota > Gammaproteobacteria > Burkholderiales > Casimicrobiaceae > VBCG01. The sequence continues at coordinate 35,890 of CAWAKN010000006.1, forward strand.
GATACGGTTGCCCGTATGCTTGATTTCGAGTCTGCACGAAGATTGCGCCGCTTCAATGACTTGGGCGTGATTGTATCCGCTATTCGGTGCCGGAGCGCTGCTATGAAGGGGCCGACCATTGCGGACATGCGGACGTCAATCTTGGACGCGATGGGGGCGGCCTGCGCTGGCCGAAGTCCCAAGCGAAAAAACACCGCGATCCGTCGCCGCTAGCGACCGGCTTCCAAGTGCCGTCGGACCTCCCTCGGAAGCCGCGGTGAAAAGACATCCAGACAGAATTCCTACCGAGAGCAGACGTTTCGCTGACGACTCTGGAGGCCCGTGGCCTTAATTTGAGCGCATGACATCCCGCCGAACCCGCAGTCTCTTTCCGCCTACCCCAGACCGTAGGTGGCGATTGGGAACGAAAGGCACCATGAGCACTTTGACTAGACAGCTTTTCCAGAGCCTCGAGCCTCCAACTCCCCCCCGCGCGAGCCCGGGAAGGCGCGTGCCCACGAGAAATATCAGCGCCTCGTCGACGATTGCAGGACGCTGCCGCCGACACCAACTGCGGTGGTGCACCCGTGTGACCAGAGCTCGTTGCAGGGAGCGGTCGACGCGGCTCGGATGGGCCTCATCGCTCCGATCCTGGTCGGCCCGCACACGCGCATCAAGGAAGTGGCCGAGCAGAACGGGATCGACATCTCCGGGCTGCCAATCGTCGACGCGCCCTTCAGTCATGCCTCCGCCGAAAAGGCGGTTGATCTCGTCCGCGAGGGAAAGGCCGAGGCGCTGATGAAGGGGAGCCTGCACACCGACGAGCTGATGGGCGCCGTAGTTCGCCGCGATTCGGGGCTGCGCACCGCGCGCCGCGTCAGCCACTGCTTTGTGATGGATGTGCCCAGCTATGCAGAACCGCTCATTGTGACCGATGCGGCGGTGAACATCGCACCCACGCTGGAAGAGAAGGTCGACATCATCCAGAACGCGATCGATCTCGCGCACGCGCTTCAGTTCCCGGAGGTGCGTGTGGCGATACTCTCCGCAATGGAGACCGTCAACCCGAAAGTGCCCTCGACCGTGGAAGCCGGGGCATTGTGCAAGATGGCCGACCGCGGGCAGATCACCGGCGCGATTCTCGACGGGCCGCTCGCGCTCGACAATGCGATCAGCCTGGAGTCGGTCAAGATCAAGAAGATCGAATCCCCCGTTGCGGGCCGCGCCAACGTATTAGTCGTTCCCGACCTCGAAGCCGGCAACATGCTGGCGAAAAGCCTGTCGTTCCTCGCGGGCGCCGACGCCGCAGGCATCGTGCTCGGAGCGCGCGTACCCATCATCCTCACGAGCCGGGCGGACTCGGTGCTGACGCGTCTCGCGTCCTGTGCGGTGGCCGTGCTGGTGGCGAAGGCTCGCCGCGAAGCGAGCACGAAAGCGGTGGCGTGACGTGTCCGAAGCGATCGCCGTTCTCAATGCGGGCTCCTCCAGCCTGAAGTTCTCGCTGTTTGCCGAGCGTGGCAACGCGCTCGAGTTGACTGTGCGCGGACAAATCGAAGGCCTCCATACCGCGCCGCGTTTCGTCGCCAAGGATCGGCACGGGAAGATTGTGGGCGAGAAGTCGTGGGGCGATGGCGTCAAGCTTGGGCACGACGGCGCGCTCGATCATCTGGTCGCCTTCCTGCGCGCGGGGCTCGGCAAGCAGCGCCTGACAGGCGTTGGACACCGCGTCGTTCACGGTGGGCTCGAGTACAGCCGACCCGTTCGCGTCGACGCGGCGGTGCTGTCGGCGTTGGACAAGTACGTTCCGCTCGCACCTCTGCATCAGCCGCACAACCTGGCGCCTATCCGCGCCCTGCTGGGACGCGCGCCGGAGCTGCCCCAGGTCGCTTGCTTCGACACCGCATTCCACCGTGCCCAGCCCGAGGTGGCACAGGCATTTGCACTGCCGAGGTCGATCACCGACCGCGGCGTAAGACGCTATGGATTCCACGGGCTCTCCTACGAGTACATCGCGCAGGCTTTGCCCGTCTACGACGCGAAAGCTGCCGCCGGCAGGGTCGTCGTGCTGCATCTTGGCAACGGCTCCAGCATGTGCGCGATGACGAACGGCCGCAGCGTCGCGAGCACGATGGGTTTCACCGCGGTCGACGGCCTGCCGATGGGAACAAGGTGCGGCAGCCTGGACCCGGGCGTGATCCTCTACCTTCTCGACGAGCTCAAGATGGACGCACGCGAGATCGAGAAGCTCATCTATCAGCAGTCGGGCCTGCTCGGCGTATCGGGCATTTCCAGCGACATGCGCACCCTGCTCGAAAGCGACAAACCCGGTGCGAAGGCCGCGATCGACCTCTACGTTTACCGAATCGGCCGCGAGCTGGGCTCGCTCGCAGCTGCGCTCGGCGGGCTGGACGCCGTCGTGTTCACGGCCGGGATCGGCGAGAACAGCGCGGCCCTGCGCGAGCGGGTGTGTCGCGATGCTCGCTGGCTGGGAATAGAGCTCGACGAGGCGGCAAACGCAGGCGGCGGTCCGCGCATCAGTACCGGGGCAAGCGGCGTCTCGGTCTGGGCGATCCCGACCAACGAAGAGCTGATGATCGCACGGCACACGCTGGCGCTGCTCGAACGCGCCGATGTCCGAGCGTCGGGCTGACGTGGCGGCGCAGGGATTCAGCAAGAAATGACAGATACTGGACTCGTGGTGCCGCCGCAGGTGCCGCAGATGCAAAATCCGAGGAGACCAAGGATCATGACCACCGAGATTCCGCCGCCAGTGCTCAAAGGCGCCAAAGCGCTCGTCGTCGGCGTGGCGAACCAGCATTCGATTGCCTATGGATGCGCGAAGGCGTTCCGGGAGCTCGGCGCCGAGCTCGCGATCACCTATGTCAACGAGAAGACGAAGACCTACGTCGAGCCGCTCGCCAAGGAGCTCGGCGCACCGATCTTCATGCCGCTCGATGTCGCCACCCCGGGCATGCTCGAGACGGTGTTCGACAGGATCACGAAGGCGTGGGGCGAGCTCGACATCCTTGTCCACTCGATCGCCTATGCGCCGAAGGACGACTTGCAGGGGCCGCTCCTCAATTGTTCGGCCGAGGGCTTCAAGCAGGCGATGGACATCTCCTGCCATTCGTTCGTGCGCATGGCGCGGCTGGCGGCTCCCTTGATGAAGAACGGAGGATCCATGTTCGCGATGAGCTATCACGGAGCCAACAAGGTCGTGCCGAACTACAACGTGATGGGCCCTGTGAAAGCAGCGCTCGAAGCGTCGTGCCGTTATCTCGCCTTCGAGCTCGGTTGCAAGGGCATACGCGTGCACGCGATCTCGCCTGGGCCACTCAAGACGCGCGCGGCGTCCTCGCTCAAGGGCTTCGATCTGCTCCTGAACGAGGCCGCGCAGCGCGCGCCGATCGGCGAGCTGGCCGACATCATGGACGTCGGCTTCACCTGCGCATTCCTCGCCACGCCCTACGCACGCCGGCTGTCCGGAGCAACGCTATACGTCGACGGCGGCGTGAACATCATGGCTTGAAGAGATCCTGCACCGCGCGACAGCCTCAAGACCTCAGGAGAACGAGAATGAAACTTTGGATGGGAAAACAATGACATCCCCGCAAACGATCGGCGTTATCGGCGCCGGCACAATGGGTACCGGCATCGCGCAGGCGTGCGCTGTCGTTGGGCTTTCGGTCACGATGATCGACGTCGACGAGGCCGCGGTCACGCGCGGGCGCAACGCCGTCTCGTCGAGCCTCGATCGGCTGGTTAAGAAGGAGAAGCTGTCCGCCGCCGAAAGGGACGCGGCGTTGACCTGCATTGCCGCCACGACGGACTATGGCGCGCTTCGCAAGTGCGACTTTGTCATCGAAGCCGCGACCGAGAACGAGGCGCTGAAGGTGAAGATCCTCGAGCAAGTCGACGCGTACGCGAAACCCGACGCGACCATTGCGACCAACAGTTCATCGATATCTATCACAAGGCTCGCCGCGGCGACGAAGCGGCCTCAGCGCCTCATCGGCATGCACTTCTTCAACCCGGTGCCGATGATGGGGCTGGTCGAGGTGATCCGCGGCTTGCAGACCGACGATGGGACCGTTGAGGCCGCCAGCGCGCTGGCGAAGCGACTCGGCAAAACGCCGGTCGCGGTGAGGAATTCTCCCGGGTTCGTCGTGAACCGCCTCTTGTGCCCAATGCTCAACGAGGCGGTGTTCCTGTACGCGGAAGGGATAGCGAGCTCGCAGGAGATCGACGACGGGATGAAGCTGGGCTGTAATCATCCGATCGGCCCGCTCGCGCTCGCCGACCTGATCGGCCTCGACGTGCTCCTCGCGGTCATGGATGTGTTCTATCGCGATTTCAACGACCCGAAGTACCGGCCGGCGCCGCTGCTCAAGGAGATGGTTGCCGCCGGCTATCTTGGTCGCAAGGCGGGCCGTGGTTTCTACACCTATGGTTGACCTGGTGGCGAACACTTCGTGCTCATACCCAATGGCGCGAGTTCCAATGTGATCGCGCCTAACCGTCAAAGGCACGCAATCTGATGAATGATTCGAAACACGAGCCATGGGCCATTCGTCTGTCCGCCCCGCGACGGCTTGCAATTGTCATTGCTGTCGGCATCGCCGTCTATTCCATCGGACCAACCGTCGTTCCCATTGCAAACCGCCTACTGGTGACATGGATCGCAGCATCCCTGACCTACCTGGTCCTGTATTGGCTGACGATCCTGTACGCGGATGCGGACCTGACTCGTCGGCGTGCGATCACGTACGATCAGGCTGCGCATGTCATCTTCCTGCTTGTGACCACCGCCGCGTGCGCCAGCATCGTCGCCATCGGCTTCGTGATGGGCGACGTCAAGTCGCTGGCCTTCTGGCCGAAGGCGCTCCACGTCGCGCTGGCAATCGCCGCGCTGTTGCTGTCCTGGATGCTGATCCAAACGGTGTTCGCGTTTCACTACGCTCGCCGCTACTACGCGCCGGCATTCGGTACGTGAGGGTCCGGCTGCGGGATTGAATTTTCCGGGAGTCGAGCAGCCGGCTTACTTCGATTTTGCGTATTACTCGTTTGTACTGGGCATGACGTCCCAGGTTTCAGATGTCGCGGTCACGACGGCGCAAATGCGGCGCACGACGCTGGCGCACAGCGTCCTCAGCTTCGTTTTCAACATTGCCGTGCTCGCGATGAGCATCAATGTCATCGGCGGCGTCATCTAGACAGCGTGGAACCGATCGACCTGGACACTTCTGCGATGCGCGGCGCCCGGCACGCCGAAGTGCTCGCGCGCACCGCTGCCCGTACGCGTATACAGTTTGGCCGCACATCCCGTAAACAACCGCGGCACACGCCCTCCGGGCTCGCCGCATTGGAGATGCCATGATCTCTCGAATCGTCGTAGCCTGTGCTTTGGCCCTTGGCGTCAATTTCGCCTGTCTTCGCCGGCGACTGCGTCAGTGATTTCTACGGAACCGTCTATTGCGGAAGAGGCGACTGCATGATGGACTCCTACGGCAAATTGCACTGTGCGAAACGAGGTGGCGGCGTGATGCGCGACCAGTACGGAAAGGTGCTGTGCGGCGTTGGCTATTGCGCGTCGGACGATACCGGCCGCATCCTGTGCTCGACGATACCCGGCGGCAATATCACGCGGGATTCCTACGGCAAGGTCACCTGCGAGAGGGGATGCCAGGATGCCCAAGCGCAACTATGCGAGGCCTTGAAGTGACCTCGCAAGGGCCTCGAATTCAGCGTGACGGCCCCGGCCGGGGACGAACGCCATTGCCTCCCTGCGCCACGCCGCGCGTCGTCATCGTCGGCGGCGGCGTCGCCGGGCTGCTGCTGGCCACGCGCCTCGGACCACGGCTCTCTCGCATGCGAGGCCGCGTCACATTGGTCGACCGCAGCTGGACGCATGTGTGGAAGCCGATCCTTCATACGTTTGCGGCGGGCACCTCGAATATCCATCAGCAGCAGGTGCAGTATCTGCTGCACGCGCGGAACCATCGCTTCGAATACATTCCCGGCCAGCTCGCGACGATCGACCGGACAGCCAAGCGCGTGCGTCTCGCGCCAATGCACGGTGCCGGCGAAGCGATCGCGGACGCGCGTGAACTGGAGTACGACGTGCTGATCCTCGCGTTCGGTAGCCGCGCGAACGATTTCGGGACGCCAGGGGTTGCCGAGCATTGTCACTTCATCGACAGCCAGGACCAAGCTGACACATTCAATGCGCGACTGCGAGCACACGTAGTGCGCAGCGTATTTCAGAATCGGACCATCGACATCGCCATCGTCGGTGGTGGCGCGACAGGGGTAGAACTGGCCGCTGAGTTGAGTCGGATGGTCGAGTTTGCGGCGGGTTATGCCGACGTCGGTATCCGTCGCCGGTTGCGGGTGACGCTTCTCGAAAGCGCGTCGCGCATTCTGGGAGCATTCCCTGACGCGGTCTCTACGTCGGTCGCCGAGCAGCTTCGCGCACTTGGCGTGGACGTGCGCACGGGAGTGCGCGTCGTTGGCGCCGACGCGCACGGATTCCTGCTTGACGGCGGTGAACGAATCCCGGCGGCGCTCAAGGTCTGGGCGGCAGGCGTACGCGCGTCCACCACGCTCGACGAGAGCGGACTGGAGCTCAATCGCGCAGGCCAAGTCGTGGTAGAGCCGAACCTGCTTGCCAGGAACGACTCATCGATCTTTGCATTAGGCGACTGCGCCAATTTCATGCCCGAAGGAGCGGCTCGGCCTTTGCCGCCGACCGCGCAAGTCGCGAACCAGCAGGCATTACACCTGATACGCCATCTGCCGGCATGGCTGCAAGAGGGCAAACCGCTGCCGTCCTTCCGTTTCCGCGACCTCGGCGCGTTGGTAGCGCTCAGCGATTACAACGCCTTCGGCACACTTGGTCGCTTCGGTTTTTTCACGGGACGCTTCATCAAGGGCCAGTTTGCCCGGCTCAGTCATGCCCTGCTCTACCGCCGGTATCAGCTGGCGCTTCACGGCACAGCGCGAGCTGCGTTGCTGTGGTTGGCCGAACTAATCAATGCGCTCGTGCAGCCGAAGATCCGGATCACGTAGCGGGCCATCTCAGGATAGCGTGGCGCTGACTTGTGTATCGCATCGATGACGCCCGTCAGCTGCAGGATTCATCGAATTGCGCCATTGCTATAGGCACTCGTGCCGCCGAGCTGCCTGATTTCCACGCTGCGACTCGCAAGAAACGAATCGCGTCGGGATCATGCCGCCGGGCTCGATCCCTCGTCCGCAGCAGCGTCGGCAGCCGCGCGCGCCTTCAGGCGCTCGTATTCCGCGGGCAGGCTCGCAAGCCAGGCGGCCAGTGGACCGCAGGCGGCTTCGTACCGTTGGTCGAACGAGCACTGTTGAACATGAGGCTCGCCGCCGCCGGCTCCGCACTCGGGACAGGCCCTTGGCATCACAGACATGACCGTCCTTTACCGCGCTCGCTTGGGTATTGCGGTCTCATCGCGCGCCATGCACATCGCTGCGACAAGCAAGGCGCCGGCGTAGCAGCCGACAAAGAATGCTGCAGCGACCCACCAGAGCGACATCATCGTACCCTTTCCTCAGTGCCGCGAAACTGGAGCAAGCGCTGAGCCAGCGCCGTGTCGCAGGTCGGCGGCGGATAGCGTCGGCTGAGATACGACTCCCGGATCTGCAGCCGCAACGCCTCGGCGTAGCGGATCTCCTCAAGCGTGGCGACGGCGACGCGCTGCTCCAGCCACGGACTTCTCGAGCGAGGGTCGTGCTCGGGTGCAATCATTCCAAATTCCTCGTCCATTGCATGTCCTCCGTTTCGTTATCCGTCCTCGTACCCTAGCGCCACGCGCGAGGGGAGTCGTCGGCGAAATGTCGCAATTTCGTGGCGGTTGGGTCGGCTTCCGACGACGCGTGTTACGCTGTGTCGAGGGGCGCTACCAACCGTCGTCGACACGATACGAGCGCGCCTGGAGCACCAGCGCGCGCTCGTCGTCATCGCACTCCGCAAACTCGCCGAGCTCCTCGAATGCGTCCCGCTCTCGCTGGTCCATGTATTCGCAGGCGTCCTCGATATCCTGCTCGGTCGTCAAAGTGATGAATTTCCGGCTCCTCATGTTCGTTTCTCCGGTTAGCTATGGTCGACGAGACTGACCGACCTGCGAGCGCCGATTTGCAAGTCCGAGCGGCGCACCTACATCAACACCTCGAAACCCACAGCGCTCTCGAAATCGCGCGGCACGACGGGGCCTGCCTGGCTGATGGCGATCGGGTGGCCGACGAACAGAAATCCCTGCACGAGCAGGCTCGAGCAGATGAAGCGCTTCGCGTCCTGCGCCATCGTCCGCGGCGCGGGGAGCTTGAGGCACCAAAAGCAAAGCGCGCATGCAAGGGGGAGGTCGTATGGATCGCCGATATGGCCGACGAGCCAATCCGCCAGGCGCTGACGATCGGTTTCATTCAAGCCTTGCGGACGCACGATCCGCGACCGTTGTCCCTTGAATTGCGACAGCGGCACCGCGCGGACGCCGGCTGCGATCTCCGCTTCGACGATACAGGGGGGATCGTCGCCAGCTTCCAGCGGGCCAACGTAGATCGCCACATGCGCCCATGGCGAGCGGGTGACGCGGCGCACCAGCGATGCCGCGCGCGTGTTGCCTTCGGTGAGAAGGACGTCACCCGCACAGAGCAATCCCGACAGCGCGAGCGCGTCGCGGGTCGCCACAGGGCGGCTGACCGGCTCGGCGAGAAAGCGCGCGAGCGCACCGGCAACGCGCGCGAAGGTTCGAGACAGTAGTGATGCCTTCTTCGACGGCATCAATGCACCGCGCGTGCAAAGGTGCGCCCGCGCACGAGCTGCACTGCCTCAGGACACTCCTCGGCAAGCTGGACGAGCGACTCCGTCACTTCGTCGTAGAGATCAGGGCCGGCGGTGTAACCCGGCCAGGTGAAGATCGACAGCTCGGTCACCTTGAGGTCCGGCCGCAGCCAGAAGCCGGACAGCATCGGCAGGCGCTTGAATAGTTCGTGCACATGGCGGGCGACGACCGCCTCGGTGCGCTGGCGACGCACTTCGCTTGGGTGTTGCGCGGAATACAGTACAACCTAACCCCCTGGGTTTCATGGAGGCTCTCTCTGCTAGAACTCGTTGAGGACAAGCGGCTCGGGCTCCAGCGTGGCGGCGACCGCGCGGATGAGGTCAGCGACCGCCGCATCGCCGCGGCACAAAGCCGTGAGCGCCGCAAGGGCCGGATGGTCGCGCCCAACCGCGACGTTCCGCTCGATGCCAGGCGCACGTTGCGACGACGTGCCAATCGTGGAGGCGATGAAGCGATAGCCGCGCCGCGATACCGTCTCGATGTAGCGCGGCTCCTTCGGGTCGTCGTCGAGCGCCGCACGCACTTCGCTGATGGCCGTCTTGAGCACCGACTCGGTGACGAAGCGATGACCCCAGACGAGGTCGAGCAACGCGTTCTTCGTCACCAGGCTGCCAGGGTTGCGCGCCAGTGCGCAAAGCACTGCGAAAGGCTTCGGCGCGAGAGTGACGGCCTTTCCGTTGCGCAGCAGAAGGGCATTGCCTCGTCCAGTTCGAATGCGTCGAAGCGCACGCGTACCGGATTCATGGCAGCCGGGTGTTCGCTCTTTGCGTAGGGGACGGCGTAAGGCACGCTGAGCGGAATGACATTCGCAACATTCATGTTGAAACCTCCGCAACGAGGGTTGCTCATGTCGGCACTATCGCGCCGGCTGGCACTCGCGCGCGAGCCTCTGTTAGTGTGGATTTAAGGCTCGATCGGTGTTCTGTATGACCACCGAAGATTAGGCGGCGCCCACCGGAAGGCGCTCGCGACACCCCCATTAGGGGCCCGGCTCGCGCCTCTTTCCGTGCGCGTTTGCGTCGCGGATTTCGACGCGCCTCCAGCCGAACAGGCGCGCATCGAGGGACCAGGCGCCCGGTCCAAGCAGCGCAAGCGCTGCGGCAAGCGAGGCGAGAAGCACGTAGGTGCGTGCGTCAGCCGGGTCGGACCACGCGTGCAGGGCTGCAGCGATCGCGGCGACCGTGCCAACGATCGGCGTCCACAGACCAACAATCAGGAGCATGCCCATCGCCGCGCAGATGACGTGCAAACCGACTAGCGATGATGGGGAGCCGGTCCACAGCGCCGTCACGCCGTGAAGTAGCAGCGCACCACCGGCGGCAACGCGCATCAACAGGAGGCCAGCACCGGGCGCACCGCGGGCAAACGTCGAGAAGAGTCTTCGCACGCTCCGAGTCTAGGAAACGCACGACGACGGCGAAAGCCTCGAAAGAGTGAAGGCGCATGCCCCTTTCGGTTCAGTCCGGGGGCCGGTTGAACCACTGGTGGGTTTGACGCCGGCCTAGAACTGGATGATCCCGCGCTTGAGCCCGATCATCGCGGCATGCGTACGGTCCTTGGCGTCGAGCTTCGACAGGATGTTTCGTACCTGGCCTTTGACTGTCTCCTCGCTGAGCGCAAGCGCCCTGGCGATCTCCTTGTTCGCGTTGCCCTGCGCGATCAGACGCAGGACGCGTATTTCCGCAGGCGTGAGCACGTCGTCCGTGGCGTGCTCGGCCAGGTCGAACGACACTTCGGGGGCGAGCGCTTTGCGCCCCGCGTGCACGGCACGGATGGTGTCGAGCAGTTCCTTGTGCAATGCGTTCTTGAGAAGGTAGCCGCGAGCGCCCGCTTGCATCGCGCGAAGCGCCTGCGCGTCGCCGGCATAGGTAGTGAGCACGATGATGCGCGCGTCGGGAAACTCGCCCCGTATCGCGCCGATCGCATCGAGCCCGCCCATCTCGGGCATCTGCAGATCCATGAGCGTGATGTCCGGACGGTGGGCGCGAAACTGCTGAATCGCTTCACGTCCGTTCGCCGCTTCTGCCACGAGGGCCATGTCCGGCTCCGCGGCGAGCAGCCCGGCGATGCCCTGCCGCACGACGGGGTGGTCGTCGACGCAGAGGATCTGGATACGGGTCGAATTTTCGCTCATGAATCAATACTATCGCTTGGCGCGAAAACCTTCTGAGCAAGCCACGAATCCGACGGGGACGAGCTACTGTACGCGCGCGGTCCCGGAATGCTCAATTCCACCTCGGTTCCCGCATCCGGCCCGCTCCAGACCGTAATCTTGCCGCCGGCAAACCTCGCGCGCTCCCGCATCCCGCCCAAACCGAAGTGCCCTTCCCGTCCCTCCGCGCGCAATACCTCCGCGTCGATCCCCTTGCCGTCGTCGCGCACCCGCAGCCGGAGTTGCGCCACGTCGTAGCGCAATTCGACTTCGATTCGCCTGGCCGCGGCATGGCGGAACGCGTTGCGCAACGCCTCGCCGGCAATTCGAAAGACCTCGTCACGCACAATCGGATGCAGAGCCCTCGGCGTGCCCTGCACTTCCATATGCAGCGATGCTGCATTGCCCTCTTCGTGCGCCAAGTCTTCGGCAAGTGCACGCAGCGAGTCGGCGAGGTCGTTCGTCTCTGTGGCCGAGGTCCGCAGTCCTTGCACCGCGTCGCGGCCCTCCGTGATCGCCTCAGCCGCCTGGTCGATGGCGCTCGCAAGAACCTGCTTCGATTCGGCCGGACGATCCGGGAGAAGGTTGAACGCTGTCTGGAACCGCAGCAGCAGCCCGTGGAAACTCTGCAGCAGGGTGTCGTGCAGGTCGCGAGCGATGCGCGTGCGCTCGGCCACGCGGGCGTCGAACGTCATCTCGAAGCGCTGGCGCAGCTGCCGCACGCGCAACTGATAGCCAGCCCAAGCCAGGGCGAGGACCAGCACGAGGCACAGCGCGCGGAACCAGGGCGTCTGGTAATAAGCCGGGGCGACGTCGAAACCGAGCGCATCGCCGACCTCGTTCCATACCCCGCTGTTGTTGCTGGCGATGACTCGAAAGCGGTAGCTGCCGGGTGCAAGATTCGAATACTGCACCTTTCGCTCATTGGCGACTTCCTTCCAGTCCGGATCCTGGCCTTCGAGCTTGTAACGGAAGCGGACCTTATCGGGCACCGCGAGGCTGAGCGCGGTAAACTCGATCTCGAGATCGCGGATCACCGGCGGAAGAGCCAGGATCGAGGGGGCCATGGCCGTCAGGTTTTGCCAGTGGAGCTCGCCATTCGCGACAATCCGTTCGATGTGTACCGGCGGCGGCAGCCCGTTGTGTGAAAGGCGCCGCGGATCGATGACGCCGACCCCCTCCATGCCGATGAACAACACCTTTCCATCCTTTGACCTGGTCACGATCGGACCGTAGCCTTTGGAAGGGTTCCAGTGCTGCCGCACACCGTCCGCGTTGTCGAAGATTGTCACGGCAACGCTACGCTTCGTGTCCAGAGCCCACGCCTCGAGCTCGGGACGGCGAATGCGCGCCACCCCGCAGTTGAGGGAAAGCCAGAGGGAGTGGTCGTCGTCTTCCGTCACCCACCAAACCGGCGGAGTGCACGGCAATCCATTTGCGCTCGTGAGCATGGTCAGTCGGCCGTCTCTCAGCCGGAGCAAGCCAGCGTCCGCGGCGGCCCAAAGGGTGCCCTCGGCGTCGCTGTGGATACCCGTCACTTCGCCGAAGGGTCGGCCATCGACGGTGGTAAACGACTCCTGAATCGTTCCGTCCCTGAAGTACGCCAGCGCGTTGCGTGCGCCAATCCAGAACCCACCGCGCATATCACCTGGTGACAGAATGATCGTACTCTCCGCGAGCCCGAGACGGGCTCTAGGAATGCGATGTACCTCGCCACCGTCACCGGCGACCGTGCCCACCTCCAGCGATCCGATGCTCTGACGTCCTTCGAGATCCTCGCTGAACCAGAGGCGCCCACTCCTGTCTTCGGTGATCGAATGGATCTGCCCGGTGGGCTCTCGAGTGACCGGAGTGAACCGGCCTTGGCTGAAATAGGCGAGCCCGCGGCTGGTTGAAGTCCAGATGCGGCCGCGTTCGTCTTCGAACAGGGAACCGGGATTGTCCCCTAAGCCACCGCCTGGCGGATAGCGGGTAAAACGTCCGTCCTTCCATCGGTGCAGGCCATCACGACTCCCAATCCAGACGCTTCCGTCCCGGGCGCCGAGCACGGACCACACGTCGTTCCGGGACAGGCCCTGCCTGACTGAAACGGAGGGAACCGCACGTTCTCGAAAACGGTCGAGCCCGTCGTTTGTGGCGACCCAGATGTTTCCTTCACGATCCTCGAACAGGGCCCAGATTGAGTCACCCGAGAGTCCGTCGGAACGCGTGAACCGATCGGTTCTTCCGTCGTGCACGTGAAGCAAGCCATGACTCGCGGTTCCAATCCACAGTCCGCCATCCCGGTCGCGTAACATGGATGTTGTGTCGGGGACGTTCGGCGAATCTGGAAGACGAAAGGGGAGCATTTTCCCGTCGACGACTTGCGAGACGCCTCCCGGGAGGGCGATCAACGAACGGCCCGCGTCATTCGTGCACGACATGCCAGGCATGTGCCAGGCCTGGGGCTTTTGCACCGTCGACAGCCGCGCGGGTGCAGGCTTCCATTGCCAGAGACCGCTTTCGGCGTACACCCAGAGTTTGTCGCCATCACTGCACAGGGCCTTGACGTAACGCCCGAGGCTGCCATGGGGCGGGGAGCACTGAGCAGTACCCCGTCGGATCGCGCAGACTCTGCCGCCGCCCGGGTCCCACGAGAGGGCCACCCATACCGTTCCCTCGCCATCCTCGGCGAACCTATTCACGTAATTTCCCTCCAGCTCGCTGTATTTCGTCAGCGTGCCGTCTTTCCAGCTCGCGAGGCCGCCATCCGAGCCAATCCAGAGCGTTCCGTCGCGGCTCGCGAACATGGAGAGCAATTTCTCGTGAATCGATGGTTTCAACGGGACCGTGCGGACACCGTCGAAGCGAAGGAGCGTCCCGAATTCCGTTGCGATCCACAAGTAACCGTCGGGAGTTTGAGCGATCCCTGTAATCACCCCTTTCACCGGGAATCCCTCAGCTGTTCTCCATGCTGTGTGCGCGTATTGGCTGATGTCGAGGGATGAGTTCAACGCTAAAGCGCGCGGGTTCGATGCCAGCAGGACCGCCAGCAAGACCGCCTTCGTGTGCGCTCTCATCCGAGGCTCGCGTTCAGCACCGGATTGATCGGAATGCCTTCCGAGTTCGCGGGCGAGACCTTGTCGATGGCTTCATCGAGCGGCTCGGTCGCGGCACGGCGAATGACCACGCTATCCTTGGAAATGACCCAGATGGCATTCGCGCGGTCGACGACCTGAACCGAGTGCTTCCTCAGGATTGGAAAGGACGGTATCGGGCCTTCCATTTCCACGGAAGAACCGGGTTCACGCCGGCGTCTCTCCTGGGTCGTCAGGACGTTGCCCTCGGCGTCCCGCGTAAACCCCAGGACGAAGAGGTTTTCGGCGACCTTTCGAAATCGCCGGTCGCCCGGGGCCAGGAAATGGAGTTGCGTGGGGGCCTCCGGTCCCCGATACCCCGTCAAGACCCACAGGATGCCATCCCGATCGAAACCGACATGCGCGACGGGTTGATCGGGCACATTCCACTCCGCGCCGATGCGCTGCCAAGAGGAGCCGTCGAAGCGCCACAGGCCGCCCCGGGAGCGGCTGTTGGAACTCGCCCATGTGCCATGCTTGTCCTGGGCGAATCCGGTGACGCTCGAGGTGGGCACGTCGAAGTTAGTGGCCTTTCCATTCTTCAGGAAGCTGAAGCCTCCGAATACGTATCCGACCCACAGACCGTTGTCAGCAGCAAGCAAGGCGGATACGTTTGTCGACCGGAGGGAGTCGCCGAAGGGTGAGCGGAAAAGCTCGAAGCGCACGCCGTCGTACCGGAACAGTCCCGCTGGAGAGCCCATCCACAGATAACCATCGGCCGTCTGCGCGAAAGCCGCCGGCTCAGGAGCGCCCTCCTTGAAGCTCCAGCTCTCGTGAACGAGCCGCTGGACTTCGGACGGTACCGTTTGCGCCATCGCCCATTGCGTGTTGAAGGCGGCGGCCAGCACCAACGACAACAGGAGTGTGTGACACCGCACGCTTTCTCCACATGGGAGTTGTGGTTAATATAGCACTGCGATTTGTGCGCCGCCAGCGGCCAGCCTGGCAGCGCGCGACTGCTCAATCGCCTTGCATCGGGTTTTACGTGTAGCGTTTGACATCGTCTTCGCCGCGGAAGACTCTCAAAATGGCGGTACGTGCCGGACACGCTGACTCGCAGGCCGGACCGAATCCGATTCGGGTTCGGTTCGACGCGTTCGAGCTCGACGAGGCGAATGCAAGCCTGCTGCGCAATGGAATGCCGGTCGCTCTCCCGCCGACGCCGTTCGCCGTGTTGTGTACGCTGGTGCGGAAGCGGGGCTCACTGCTCAGCACGAATGCGCTGCTCGACGAGGTATGGGGCCACCAGTTCGTCAGTGATTCCGTCCTTAGGACTGCCATCAGCGAGCTGCGCACCGCGCTGGATGACGACGCGAAGCAGCCGCGGTTCATTCAGACCGTCTCGCGACGTGGCTATCGATTCATTGCCGACGCGAGCGACATAAAGGCTTCTCCACCCGACTCGCCCAACGTTTCGACCATCGCGTCGATTGAGGGGGCCTGCTTCATCGGACGCGCCGAACCGCTGTCGCGGCTTCGCCAAGCTTGGGGTCGAGCGTGCAGCGGCAAACGCGCCATTGTCTGGATCGCCGGCGAGCCGGGTATTGGCAAGACGACGCTTATCGAACACTTCACCGCTACGCTTGGAGACGTCGCTGTCGCCCGCGGCCAGTGCGTCGAGCGCCACGGTGCAGGCGAACCGTATCTGCCCGTGCTGGAAGCTCTCTCGGAGCTGTGTCGAATGGACGCCACCCTCGTTCCGTTGCTGCGCGCCGTCGCGCCGACCTGGCTCTTGCAGCTGCCGTGGCTCAGCACCGCGGACGAGCGGGAAGCGCTGCGACGAGAACTCGCAGGGGCCAGCCCGGATCGCATGCTGCGCGAGATGGGCGAGGTTCTGGATCGGTCGAGCGAGCGCCGGCCGCTGTTGCTGGTGACCGAAGATTTGCATTGGAGCGACCGGGCGACGATGCAGCTCATCGACTACATCGCGCGGCGTCGTGGCAGCGCGCGGCTCATGTGGCTTGCAAGTTTTAGGCTCGCCGAGGTTGTGGCCCTTGATCATCCGCTCAACCCGTTGCGGCACGAGCTGCGCCTGCATGACTTGTGCGAGGAGATCGCGCTCGATCCGTTCTCCGAGAGCGAAGTCGGCGACTACCTGATGGAACGGTCCCCAGCGATCGCCGCTGATGAATCGTTCGTGCGCGCGCTGCACGAGCGCACCGACGGACTGCCGCTCTTCGTCGCTTCGATGATGACGGAGGTGATCACGCGCACGGCGCAAGGCGGTGACGAGGCTGCAGACGGTCCGCAGCTCGCGAAAATCGCGGTTCCGGAGAATCTTGCAGCCATCATCGATCATTACATGGCTAGACTCACAGGCGATCAACGTCAGGTGCTCTCGGCCGCCGCGGTTTGTGGCGTCGAGTTCCGCATCAGTACGCTCTCGGGAGCGCTCGAGCGAGACGCCGCATGGGTGGACCAGACGTGCGACGAGCTCGCTCGCGAGCAGTTGTGGCTTGTCGCCCCGCGCGTCGGGGAAGATAGAAATGCGGTCGAGTTGCCCTATTCGTTCCGGCATACGCTCTTTCGACAAGTGCTATACGATCGCACGAACCTTTCGGTTCGGTCGCAGCTCCATCGCAAAGTCGGCGCCACGCTTGAACGCGAACGCGCGCCAGGGACACCGGTCGCCGCGGTGGAACTAGCCATGCACTTCGAGCTTGGCCTCGAGCCGATGGCCGCCCTGCGCTACTACGCCGAAGCCGCCGAAGCCGCTCTTGCGAACTTCAGCCCGGAAGAGTGCATGGGGATCATCGAACGTGCGTCGCCGCTGCTCGAGCAGGTGCCAGATGGTCTCGAGCGCAACGCATTGCAAATCACCATCGGAACACTTCACGGCCTTGCCGCCACGCGAGTGCTTGGCGTGGGCATCGAAGCGAAGAGCGCGTTCCGGCGAGCGTACTCGTTGCTCGAGGAAGCTCCGGAGCATCCGATGCGAGGGCGCCTGGTGCACGGATTCGGGTGGATGCTTTGCCTGCGCGCGGAATATGCCGAGGCGCTCGCGGTGGCCGACCGGGCGGAAGCGCTTGGATCGATGACGAATGATCCGCTGCTCATTTCGACCGCGTGCACCGTGCATGGAGAGGTCGATCAGCTTCAAGGTCGATCGCGGGCCGCCCGAACATGGCTGGAGCGCGGGCTCGCCCTTGCGGAGCAGCTGGACGTGGGTCCTGGAGAATTCCTGGTGGATCCGCAGGTTGCCCTGCTCGGCTTGCTCGCCAACCCGCTCGTTCATCTGGGCCTGGTCGAGGATGCGCGCGCGTGCGTGCAGCGCGCATATTCCCGCGCTCGCGATCGGGGATGGCCGATGGCCCTGCTCGTTGCAATCTGGCACAGCGCGCTGCTCGAGGTGCGGCTCGGCAACGCCGAGCGCGTGGCCGCCCTTGCCGATGAGATGCACGCGCTTGTGGAGGAATTCTCGCTCGCTCACGGTCGAACTGCGTGTCGGTGGTTTCGCGCCTTGGCGGATGCCCGAATGGGGGCACCACTCGACGCTTATCAACGGATTCGGGGCGCATACGAAGACAACGTGCGTCTTGGAATGCTCGCGGGCACAAGCGAGACCTTGGGGTATGCGGTCGAGGCGCTCTTCCTCGCCGGCGACCTGGACGGAGCGCAAAGGCAGCTCGACGAAGCGCTGCAGATCGCCGGCAAGCTCGATGAACGCGTGTATCTACCGCAGTTGTTAGTGATGCAGGCTGCTATCGCGCGCGCGCGCGACGATCGCGTGGCCGCCGACGCCGCGATTCGAGGCGCGATCGCGGAGGCCAGAGCGCAGGAGGCACCCTGGCTGGAGTTGATGGCGTTGATTGAACTGTGCGACCGCCACAATGCAACGGCCAAGGACCGACGCGCGCTTGCGGCGCTCGTCGACCGGCTCCCCGAAGCGAACGACACGGCTGCAGTGGCCAAAGCGCGACACCTCCTCGGCAGAGCGACCGTCAAGTAGACACGGGTCGCGCGCGCAATGCGCAACGGCGACTCACGCCACGCTCGACGACCGCCGAAGCTCCACTCGCCGCCTGCGGCGCGGTTCAGCGAATCCCAACCGAATGCAGACGTATCGCTGACAACTCAGCATGCGGCATGCGTTAACGTGTGACGCATCACGAGGCTGCCATGGGCAGTGAGTCAGTCGATTCGGGAGCGTCTCCATGCACAAGGGAATCGCGTTGTCCGCCGCCGTCGAGAAGATACCGGACGGATCGTCGTTGATGGTCGGCGGCTTCATGGGTATCGGATCGCCGCACCGTCTGATCGGCGAGCTGGTGCGGCAAGGTCGCAAGAACCTCACGGTCATTGCCAACGACACGGCGCGTCCCGGATTTGGCATCGGACGCTTAATAGACGCCAAGCTCGTGCGAACGCTCGTCGTTTCGCACATCGGCACCAATCCGGAGACCCAGCGCCAGATGATCGCAGGCGAGATCGAGGTCGACCTCGTCCCGCAGGGAACGCTCGCTGAGCGCATTCGCGCCGCAGGTTATGGCCTGGGCGGGGTGCTGACGCCGACTGGCGTCGGAACCCTCGTTGCCGAAGGCGCACAGTCGATCGAGGTCGCGGGCAGGCAGTTCCTTCTGGCGCTGCCCATCTCGGCCGATTTCGCTCTGATCGGCGCCCACCGTGCCGATTACCTGGGAAACCTGAGTTACGCGCTGACGGCGCGCAACTTCAATCCAATCATGGCGATGGCCGCAACGACGGTCGTCGCGGAAGCGGCCGAGATCGTTCCGGTCGGAGTGATGCCACCCGATGACGTCATCACACCCGGAAGCATCGTCGACCACCTTGTGGAGCGGGAGATCGTGAATGGACGCTAAGGAAATCATCGCGCGCCGCATCGCGCTCGAGCTCGCGAGCGGCGACCTCGTCAATCTCGGGATCGGGCTGCCGACAATGGTGGCGAGCTACGTTCCGCACGGGGTCGAGGTCTTTTTCCAGGCGGAGAACGGCCTGATCGGTATGCAACCCCTGCCCGACCCGGGTTTGGCCGACGAGAACCTTTCCGACCCCGGCGGCAGCTTCATAAGTGCCGTGCCCGGCGCGTGCAGCTTCGACAGTTGCATGTCATTCGGGCTCATCCGCGGCGGTCATCTCGACGTCACCGTGCTCGGCGGTCTGGAGGTCGACGAGCGCGGGCTGCTCGCGAACTGGATGGTCCCCGGCAAGATGGTCCCGGGCATGGGCGGCGCGATGGACCTCGTCACCGGCGCGCGGCGAGTGATCGTTGCGATGGTGCACACGGCGAAGGGCAAGCCGAAGATTCTCAGGAAGTGCACCCTTCCGCTGACCTCCACACGCCCCGTCAGCCTGATCGTGACCGAACTCGCGGTGCTCGAACCGACGTCCGACGGCTTGCTGCTCAGGGAGGTGGCGCCCGGTGTCAGCGCGCAAGACGTTACCGCGGTTACCGACGCCACGCTCATCATTCCGACGAACGTCCCGACCATGCGTCTCTTGCCGTAGCGGGCGGCGGACGATCGTGACATGAGCCGACTCGACGATGCGCTGCAGATGGTGCGAACGTATCTTTCCGATAGTGCGGATCGCGAAGATTGGGGCGACCCGCGCACCCCGGAGCTGACCGAGATCATTCGCAGCTGTATCGAGTGCATCAGCGTCAATCGTCGCGATCATGGACAGGGGAGCGGCGCGATAGTGCCGCAGGACGCACTGCGCCACGCCATTGGATACGTGGATGAACATTTCCTGCACCGGGTGCCAGCGGATGAGCGTCAATCGTCGCGATCATGGACAGGGGAGCGGCGCGATAGTGCCGCAGGACGCACTGCGCCACGCCCTTGGATACGTGGATGAACATTTCCTGCACCGGGTGCCAGCGGATGACATGACTCCCGAGCTCGCATAGGCGTTTCCGCCTGCCGCCCGGAAACGCGGGGATTTTCCTGGCGGCGCAGTCGACCAATGAGGCCCCGGTCGATGCCGCGGCATAACTGCCCGTCGCCTACAAGGCAGCGTGGCGCGCCGCCAACGCCAAGTCGTCAACCAAGCGTCTGCCCGGCCTCAGGCTTCGATAAGGTACTTTCTGCACGGTCAGAAGCGACGACATCGCGAACACGTTGCTCCCACAGTTCTCTCGCGAGGCTGATCACCACCGGGCCGACGACCAGGCCGACGAGACCCAGCGCCTCGAAGCCGCCCAGACAGCCCATCAGCACCCACACGAAGCCCAGACGAATTCCGTTGCCCGCAATCGCCGGCCGCAGGATCTTATCGCCGCATATGAGTACGATGCAGGCCATTCCCAACGACAGCGCCGCAGTCGCGGCGGCGCCCTTCATCGCCAATTGGAGGCCAAGGGCGGCGACGGCCACGTACCCCAGGAATGGGATGATCGCGAGAGCGCCGGTGATCGCGGCCCAAAGGGCGGCGTGAGGGACTTCGGCTATCGCGTACACGACACCGACCGCCAGCCCATCGACCAGTCCCACGAGCAGCATGCTGTTCACCGAAGCGCGCACCGCTCGCGTAGCAATGTCGATATTGCGTTCCGCGAATGGGCCAAGGCAGTCGCGAAGCACTCGCCTGAATTTGGCCGCCAGCGTTTCACCCTTCTCATACGCAAACACGAGCAACAAAATCGTGAACGCGACGATGAACAGGTGTCGAGCCATGAACTGACCCAGCGACTGCGCCCAGGCAAGAAGGGCCGTCGGGTCGGTGCGTTGCGTCAACATCATCAACGCTCCCGGGTGTGCGAACTCGCGTTGCCAACGACCATGCAGGAACGGGCCAAACAGCGGGAGGTTCAGGAGCCAACCGGGGGCGCCGATCCCCGCCTTGTCGGCGGCCGCGACCTCGATGAGCAACGCGTGCGTCTCAGTGACCAGCGCGCCGAAGGCAAAGATCAACGGTGCCAGCACGAACACGATGATCAAGCCCGTAAACGCCAACGACGTTCCACGGAGCCAAGCCGCGGCGACCACCGCGCCGAGAATCGCCTATAGAGCGGCCAACTGGCGATGGCGGTCACGCACGCCGCCAGTAAAGCCTCGACGAAGCTGTGCAGAATCCATACGGCCATGGCGATTATCGCAGCGCGATAGAACCATCCCGGCGGCAGCTTGATATTCATGTGCCTGGTTGCGTACGCGTGAGCATGGCAACCATGCTAGACACCGGACGCACTCAAGTCATAAGCGAAACGTCGCGATTACGTCGGTGACGAACGTCATCGAATCCCCACCGAACGCTGACGCTTTGCTCACAACTCCGGCAGCGGCGGGCGTTATCGTACGACCCATGAAATCCTCGAGATCCTCAACGAACCACCGTTTCGCCGGGAACACTACCCATGTCGCTCAATCCTGAATCGAAATATCCGACCCGCCGCGCCTTCGTCGTCAAGGTGCGCTTCGACGCACAGCCCGATGCACTTAGCGGCCGTCTCGAGAACCTCGTCACCGGCCAGCAGCGCGAGTTCGCATCCGGCCAGGAACTGCTCGCGTCGATCGGGAGCGACCTGCAAGCGACCGCGCACAAGGAGTTGGCGGACTCGCCGCCGCAATAGCCGACAGCTTTTCAATTTAGGAAGTGATGCCATGACCAAGCCCGCCAAACAACTTTCCGACAGCCACGACGTTTCCGCGAAGGTCGCCCAACTGCTGCAAGCGCGAACGAAGTTCGCGCTCGAGCGCTACAACGGACGGCTGAAAGAGGCCATCGAGCCCGCGCTGGACGGGGCAAAGACGAATCCCGTCGTGCCCTGGGAAATCTCCGCTGGCGCGACGCAGTACGCCGTCGACTTCGTGCAGCGCTCCATCCTCTTCTGGGACACGCTGCGCCAGCGCGGCAACAACTTCCTCGAGCACGAGCGGCAAGGACTGCCGCCTGTGCTTCATTTCGACTACGAGACGGTCATGGACGGGCGCTCGCTCAAGCGTCCGGTCAACTACGCCTTGTTGCGCATCATTCCGCCGAAAGGCACGACGATCGACCCGAACCGCCGTCCCTACGTGATCATCGACCCGCGCGGCGGGCATGGCCCCGGCATCGGCGGTTTCAAGGACGACTCGCAGGTCGGCGTGGCGCTCCGTGAAGGCCATCCCGTGTACTTCGTTGTGTTCTTCCCGAACCCCGAGCCCGACCAGACCCTGCTCGACATTTGCTCCGCCGAGCGCGAGTTCGTGCACCGCGTGCGCGAGTTGCATCCGAATGCCGAGAAACCGGCAATCGTCGGCAACTGTCAGGCCGGGTGGGCGGCGATGATGCTCGCCGCTTCGAATCCCGACGACACGGGTCCGGTCGTGATGGTCGGGGCACCGATGTCCTACTGGGGAGGCGCCTGGCGCGAAGGCGCCGGAGACAACCCGATGCGCTATGCAGGCGGTCTGCTTGGCGGCACCTGGCTCTCGTCGCTCGCTGCCGACCTTGGCGACGGGAAGTTCGACGGCGCCTATCTCGTGCAGAACTTCGAGAACCTCAACCCTGCCAATACTTTCTGGGACAAGTACTACACCGTGTTCGCCAATATCGACACGGAGCCACCGCGCTTCCTCGAGTTCGAGCGCTGGTGGGGCGGCTACTTCCTCATGAATCGCGAGGAGATCGAGTGGATCACCCAGAACCTCTTCGTCGGCAACAAGGTGTGGTCGGGCACGGTGAAGGCCGGTCCGGGCGCCGTCTTCGACCTGCGCCAGATCAAGGTGCCGATCGTGCTGTTCGCGTCCCTCGGCGACAACATCACGCCACCGCAGCAGGCGTTCAACTGGGTGGCCGACGTGTACGGCAGCACTGAGGAAATCAAGGCGAACGGCCAGGTCATCGTCGGGCTGATGCACGAGGACATCGGCCACCTCGGGATCTTCGTCTCGGGCAAGGTCGCGAACAAGGAGCACGCCCAGATCGTTTCCGTGCTGAAGTCGATCGAGGCGCTGCCGCCAGGCCTCTATGGAATGAAGATCGCGGAGACCGGCGACAGCAAGAAGCCGTCCTACGACGTGACTTTTGTCGAGCTACGTCTCGAGGAAGTAGCCAAGCGCCTCAACCGCTTCAAACGCGAAGACGAGAAGCCCTTCGCCGCAGTGAACGCTGTCGCCGAGTTCAATCAGCGAGCATACGAGCTGTTCGGCCGTCCCGTGGTCAAGGCGTTCGCCAACGAGTACGGCGCCAAGCTCTCACGCGTGTTTCATCCGCTTCGCGCGCAGCGCTGGGCCTTTTCCGACCTCAATCCCGCGCTGTGGTGGCTGGCGCCGGTTGCACATGCCGTGAAAGAGCACCGCCAGGCGGCTGCGGCAGACCACCCGATACGCAAGCTTGAGTCGATGGCATCGGAGTTGACGAGCGCTTCGCTCGATTGCCAGCGCGCGTTACGCGACGCCGTCGCCGAAGCGACGTTCTTCGAGATCTACGGCAATCTGGCAGCCTTCTACTTCCAGGGTGACCAAAGCGAAGGGAAGGCGCCACCCGCCGATCCGCGCGAGCTTTCGTTCGTCAAGGAAGCGCTGGACTCTATCGGCAAAGGCGGATATGCGGAAGCACTCGCACGTGTCGCATTTCTCATGGCGCACCAGGACGAGCCTCTTCCGCTTTCACGGTTACAGCTCGCGCATGACCTCCTCGAAGAATACCGCGAGTTGTTGCCGGAACTTCCGATCGACGAGGCACGACGCATCGGCGGCGAGCAGGAAATCATTGCACGCTATGAACCGGACAAGGCGGTCGAGACGCTGCCCCTGCTGCTCTCGGACGCGAACGACCGCGATCGCCTGCTCACGCTACTCCATCGCGTGTTAAGCGACAAGCGCGTGCAAAGGATCCAGCCATCCGCGGAGCAAAGCGCGATGCTCGCCCGCATCCGAGGTGTGCTCGCATCCCTCGACGGACGCAAAGGCGCCGTACGACGCGGCAACGGATCCGGGAAGATGGCAAAGGCGCGTCGACCGACGAATGCTAATCGCGGCGCGAAGCGTGTCGCACGAAGTACGACGCCTGCCGGTCATTGAGCGAAGGGACGCGTCGTGAGCATCGATGGCGACTCCCGCCTTGCCGGCCTCCGCTCCACAGCCGTGCTCGGTGACGGAACTGCGGTTTGCGTACGTGCGATCCGACCGGACGACAAGGAACGGTTGCGCATCGCGTTCGCGCGGCTGTCGCCGCGTAGCGTCTATCAACGCTTCTTTCATACCGTAAACGAGCTTTCGGCCGATGATCTTCGGCGCTTGACCGAGATCGATTTTCGCGACCAGGTCGCGATCGTCCTGACCGTGGGAACGGGATGCGACGAACGCTTGATTGCTGTCGGCCAGTACGTTTGCGAGGTCCCCGGCGGGAGCGTGGCCGAGGTCGCGTTCACCGTCGCCGACGACTATCAACATTGTGGCGCGGCGACGCTGCTCCTGCGCGAGATCGTCGCTATCGCACGGGAGCGTGGTGTCCGCAAGTTCGTCGCGCACGTGCTCAGCGACAACCGAGCGATGCTGGAGGTTTTTCGGCGTTCGAACCTGCCGTTAAGGGAGTCGTTTGGAGATGGCAGCTGCCGCGTGGCCATGATTCTACCCGCCGCGGCACCCGCGACAGTGCAACGCCGCCCGCGTTTCGCCGAATTCCGCAATGCAATCCAGACGCAATGGCGACGTTTCTTTGACGACCCGACGCGCGAGCGTGGTTACGCTCGTCCTTAGAACGGGAGCCAATGTGAATCGACTTGTACAGTGGGTATTGGTAGTTGCAGTGGCCGCGGCAGTGGCCGGCGTCTGCGCGTACCGGATACTTTTCATAAGGGCGCTGACCGCGGACCGCATGCCGGTCGTGGCGCTCGTAGCCGAATGGAGAGACTAAATGATCGTAGCACGGGCGCCGGCGATATCTGCTGGGAGCGAAGCATGACGACGCAACCAGACCAGCTCCTCATCGCCTGGTGGGCGAAGAATCTCGACGAGCTCGACCGGGAGATCGCCAGGCTCGGACTGCTGTGTCAGGTACGACTCCTGGATCCCGGCGTCATCGAGCGTGTTCTGCAGAACGATGCTTCAGTGTGCGGCACGGACAATCCGGCCGGTTTCGCGAAGCTGCACAGCATGCTGGTCATGCATTACCTGATTCGCAAGCGGTCCGTCGAGGAATTGGGGCAGGCGCAGACCACCGCGATCGAGCGCGATGTGATCGACAGGCTTACCAAAGCCTTCAGCGATGTCGTCGATGGACGACCATCGGGCTGATCATGGACATGAACTTCATAGCTGCCATGTCTGGCGTGTTGGGTTCGCTCGTCGGCGGATCGGCGACGGTGGCCACCGCGTGGATCACCCAGAAGACGCTCACCCGGCGTGAGCTCAGTACCCGGGACATGCGCCAGCGCGAAAAGCTGTACGGCGACTTCATCGCCGAGTGCGCAAAGCTTCTCATCGACGCTTTCACCCACACACTCGACGATCCGGAGAAGCTGCTCGCGCTCTACGCCCTCACGAATCGCATACGCCTCACCGCCTCGCAGCCGGTTCTCGCCGAGGCCGAACATATGTTGAGCCACATCACCGACCAGTACTTTGCGCGCAACTTGACGGTCGACGATATGCGCCAACTTGCCCGCACGACGGACGCCGACCCGTTGAAGGCGTTCGGCGAAGCCTGTCGCGCGGAGCTCAAGTCGATCCGCGCCCGCATGTAGATTCGCGTCCCCCCTCCGACAAAATCCCGACAGAACGTCGACGCTTCACTGACGACTCGCGACAAACGTTCCCTTACGCTCATGCCCATGTCGAACCCAGCCATCGCCAGCATCTCATTCCGCCATTTGCGTGTACTCGCGGCTTCGCTCGCGCTAGCGTTGGCGGGGTGCGCCACGCCCGTGCTGAAGCCCACGCTCGATGTGCCTGACCGGTTCGCGGCGGCGACGCCCGCCGCAGACGAGCCCGAGGTGGCGTGGTGGGAAGGCTTCAAGGACCCCGTGCTTTCCGACCTCATCCGCCGTGCAGCGCATCAGAACCGCGACGTCAAGATCGCGGCCGAGCGGCTACGCGCCGCGCGCGCCGGAGAGACCATCAGCCGCTCGTGGCTGTTCCCGAGCGTCAACCTGGGCGGCGCCGCCTTCGATCACAAGACGAACTATGACTCGTTCCTCAAGAATTTCGTTCCGGAAGCTGCGAATACGAGTGCGGCGCAGATCGGCCTCGGCGTGACATGGGAAGTCGACCTCTTCGGGCGCTTGCGCGCGGGCGCCGCTGCGGCCGCGGCCGAGACGCTGGCCGTCGAAAACGGCGCGCGAGGTGTGCGTCTGCTGGTCTTGAGTGACGTCGCAACCAACTACTTCACGCTCATCGGCGCGTTGCGCCAGCTCGAAACGGTGCGTGCGATATCCGCCGCGCAGGACGAAACGTTGCGCCTCGTAACGGCGCGCCAACGGGTCGGTCTCGCGACGCCGTTCGACGTCGAGCGTGCGCAGACGGAAGCCTCGAGGGCACGCGCGGCGATACCGCCACTCGAAACGCTCGCCGCCGTCTCGCGCCATCGCATCGCCGTGCTCATTGGCGACCAGGCGTTCAAAGCGGCGAGCATCACGCCATCGCCGCCGAGCCAGCCGTTCCGCAGGCGCGTCCGGGCCAACCGGCCGAGCTGTTGCAGCGGAGGCCGGACCTGCTCGCTGCAAGCGCGCAGCTCGACGCCGCCAACGCCCGCCGGCAACAGGCAATGGCGGAGTGGTTCCCTAGGCTTATTCTCGGCGCCGTTTTCGGTCGCGAGAGCATCGATCTCAATGGCGTTGCCCTCGGCGCGGCGCGTTTCACCAATGTCGCGGCGCTGCTGGCGATGCCGATCTTCAACGCCGGACGCACGCAGGCGATCAACGACATCGCCGAGAGCGGACAACGCGAAGCCGTCTTGCGCTACGAGGACGCGATCGCGCGTGCATTGGAAGACGTCGAGAACACGCTTGTCGCGCTCGAGGACCAAAGGCAGCGGGCACAAGTGATCAAGAGCGCGGCGGCTTCGGCCGACGCAGCGCTCGGCCGCGCGCAATCGCTCTACGACCGCGGCCAGACCGATTTCTTGCCGTTGCTCGACGCTCAGCGCGTGCGGCTGGTCGTGCGGGTCTCCGCAAATGACGCCAACACGCAACTGCTGCTCGACAGCGTGCAACTGTACAAGGCGCTCGGCGGTGGCTGGCAGGCGTTCGAGCCCGTCGCCGAGCCCACTGCGTCCGCCAATCCGAATACCCCAACATCATGAAACTCCGTCGCTCCCTACGAGGATCCATCGTGAATCCGACTCTCGCCCCCGCATTCGTCGTCGTCGCGGTCGATCGCCGTCGCCGTCCTGTCCGCTTGCACATCGAAGCCGCCTCCGGAAGCCCTTCGCGCGGTGCGCACCGCCGAGATCCGCTACGACAAGGCGCAGGTAACGAACCGATATGTCGGCACCGTGCAGTCGCGCCATGAAGTCAACGAGGCATTTCGTGTCGGCGGCAAGGTCGTGCAACGGAAGGTCGACGTCGGCCAGAAGGTTCGCGAGGGCGACGTGCTGGCGGTGCTCGACGACGCCGATTACCGGCTGGCCGAGGATGCGGCGCGGCAGCAGCTCGTCGCCGTCACGACGCAGGCGCGGCAGGCAGAGGCCGATCGACACCGCCTTGACGCGTTGAAGAGCGACGGGTCGGTGAGCGTATCCGACGACGAGAAGGCGCAGAGCATCGCGCAGACGGCTTCGGCGTCGGCCGAGGCGGAGGCGAGAAAGCTTGAGCTTGCCCGCAATCGGCTGAAGTACACGGTACTCCGGGCGTCGCAAAGCGGGGTCGTCACTGCTGTGCGCTTCGAGGTCGGACAGGTCGTGGCCGAAGGGCAGCCGGTCGTCTCGATCGCCAACGAGGGCGAGCCTGAGATCGTGGCCGACGTGCCCGAGGATCACCTCGCAGTATTCAAGACGGCGCGTTACAAGGCGTGGCTGGCCAGCGCACCGGAGCAAACGTTCGAGGTCGTGTTGCGGGAACTGTCGCCGCAGGCAGCGGCACAAACCCGAACTTTTCGCGCTCGCTTGAAGCCCGCGACGCCACGGCCGCTGCCGCTGGGCGCGACCGCGACGATCATCGTGGAACGGCAGGCTGGCGAGGCGTCGGCGGCAGTGATCCCTGCCTCGGCGATTACCCAGAACAAAGGCCAGCCCGCGGTCTGGGTCGTTCGTCCTGCGAATACCGAGCCGGCCGCGACCGTCGACCTGGTCAACGTCGCGGTGCACGAGTATCGCAATGACGAGGTGCTCGTGTCGGGGCCGCGGGCCGGTGAACTTGTCGTCACGGCCGGCGTGCAAAAGATGGCGCCGGGCTTGCGGGTCGCGCTTCCCGGTGCCGCCCCCAGCGTCGAAGCGAAGCAGGCCGCCCGATGAAATCCTTCAATCTTACCGAGTGGGCGCTGAACCACCGCGCCGTCGTTCTGTTCCTGATCCTCGCGATCGCCATCGGAGGCGTGCTCGGCTTCACGAAGCTCGGCCAGCTCGAAGACCCGAATTTCTCGGTACCGTCGATGACGGTGATGGTCGCCTGGCCCGGCGCTACGGCGCAACAGATCCAGGACGAGGTGCTCAACCGCATGGAGAAGAAGTTCGAGCAACTCGACCACTTCGAGAAGGTCAAGACATTTGCGCGCCAAGGTTACGGCGGCATGACCCTCACGGTCGTCGGCGGCACCTCGCATGCGGACCAACGCGAGGCGTGGTACCAGGCGCGCAAGAAGTTCAGCGACGTCAAGCTCGAGCTGCCCGAAGGCGTCATCGGCCCGATCTTCAATGACGAATACGGTGACGTGACCGGGCTGCTTTACGCCGTCAAGGGCGACGGCGTCAGTCTCGCCGAGCTCTCCGACACCGCGGAAGACATCAAGCGCCGGCTACTGAAGGTGCCGATGGTGAAGAAGGTCGACATCTACGGCAAGCAGGCGAAGAAGGTCTACGTCGAGTTTTCGCACGAGCGGCTGGCCGCGCTCGGTATCACGCCGCTCGCAATCGCCGAGAGCCTGCGCAGCCAGAACAGCGTACTGGCTAGCGGCTCGATCGACACGCACGGCGACCGCGTGCTCGTGCGCGTCAGCGGCCAGTTCTCGAGCCTCGACGACCTGCGCAACGTTCCCATTGCGGCGGGCGGACGGCTGATCAAGCTCGGCGACTTCACGACGATCACGCGCGGATACGAAGATCCGCCCACTTACACGGTGCGCCACAACGGGCAGCAGGTGCTGATGCTCGGCATCACGATGACCAACGACGGCAACATCGTCGAGTTCGGCAAGGCGATCGAACAGGCAGTCGCCAACGTGCAGGTGGAATTGCCCCATGGCATCGAGCTCGAGCGCGTGGCCGATCAGCCCACGGTCGTCAGCGAATCCATCTGGGAATTCGAACGCTCGCTGATGGAGGCGCTTGCGATCGTGCTCGCGGTCTGCCTGCTCAGTCTCGGCTGGCGCACCGGCATCGTGGTCGGGCTCTCGGTCCCGCTCGTGCTCGGCGTCGTCGCGCTGGTGATGCTCGCGATGGGCTGGAACCTCGAGCGCGTCTCGCTCGGGTCCCTGATCATCGCGCTCGGCCTGCTGGTGGACGACGGCATCATCGCGGTCGAGATGATGGTCGTGAAGATGGAAGAAGGCTGGGATCGCCTGAAAGCGGCCGCCTATTCGTACGCCGCGACCGCGATGCCGCGGCTGACCGGCGCGCTCATCACCGTCGCCGCGTTCATGCCGATCGGCTTCTCCAAATCGACCACCGGCGAATACGCGGGCGGCATTTTCTGGATCGTCGGTACGGCCGTGCTGCTGTCGTGGGTGGTCTCCGGGATCATCACGCCCTACCTCGCCGTGAACATGCTGCCCAAGGACTTCGGCACGCATCACCACGGCGCCGACCCGTACGACACGCCCTTCTATCGCAAGCTACGCGGGTGGATCGACCTCGCCATCGCGCGGCGGTGGTGGGTCATCGGCGCGACCGTCGCCGCACTGGCCCTCGCGGTTGTCGGAGCCAGGTTCGTGCCGCAGCAGTTCTTCCCCAACAGCTCGCGGCCCGAGCTCGTCGTCGAGCTGCGGCTGAAGGAAGGCGCTTCGTTCGCCGCGACGACGGAGCAGGTGAAGAAAATGGAGGCAGCGCTGAAGAAGGACGAGGACGTTCGCTTCTTCACCGCGTACACGGGCGCCGGCCAGCCGCGATTCTATCTGTCGCTCAATCCGGAGCTGCCGAACCCGGGCTACGGTGTCTTCATCGTGATGACGCGCGACATGGAGGCGCGTGAACGCGTGCGGTCACGTCTGATGGCGAGCGTCAACGATGAATTCCCGGAGGTCTGGGTCCGCGTCACACGCCTCGAGCTCGGCCCGCCGGTCGGCTTCCCGGTCCAGTTCCGTGTCGTCGGTCCGGATACGCAGATGGTCCGTTCGATCGCGCGTGAGGTGGAAGCGGCGGTTGCTTCGAGCTCGAAGGTGCGCGATGTGCAGCTCGACTGGAACGATCCGGTTCGCACGCTGAGAGTCGACCTCGATCAGGACAAGGCGCGTGCGCTCGGCTTGGCGCCGGTCGACGTGGCCTTCGTGACCCAAACCGTAATGAACGGCGCCACGATGTCGCACCTGCGCGAGCACGAAGACTTGATCGACATTGTCGCCCGTGCGGTGCCGTCCGAGCGTCTCGATGTCGACACGCTGAAGGACGTCAATCTCTATACCCGCGAGGGAACCGTCGTACCGCTCTCGCAAGTCGCGCGCGTACGGTATGAGCTCGAAGAGCCGGTGCTGTGGCGGCGCAACCGCGACATGGCGATCACCGTGCGCGCGGACGTCAAGGACGGCGAACAGGGCGTGTCGGTGACGCAGGAGATCCTTCCGATGCTGAAGAACATCGAGGCGAAGTTGCCCTCGGGCTATCGCATCGATGTCGGCGGCGCCGTCGAAGAAAGCGATACCGCAAACCGCGCGCTGATGGCGGTCTTCCCGGTGATGCTGGTCACGATCCTGACGATCCTGATGCTGCAGCTCCAGAGCTTCTCGCTAATGTTCATGGTGTTCCTGACAGCACCGCTTGGACTCATCGGCGTCGTCGCCGCGCTGCTCGTTTTCCAGGCGCCGCTCGGCTTCGTCGCGATCCTCGGCGTCACCGCGCTGTGCGGGATGATCATGCGCAACGCGGTAATCCTGGTCGACCAGGTGCGGGCCGAAATGGCCGAAGGTCTGGCTCCCTGGAACGCGGTGCTCGAGGCGGCCGTGCACCGGACCCGTCCGGTGGCGCTGACCGCGGCGGCCACAGTGCTCGCGATGATCCCGCTCACGCGCAGCGTGTTCTGGGGTCCCATGGCGATCGCGATCATGGGTGGACTGACGGTTGCGACCGTGCTGACGATCTTCTTCGTGCCGGCCCTTTACGCTGCGTGGTTCAGGGTCGAGCGAGCTTCTGCGCCGAATCCACCGATGCCGTCGGCGGCCGCCGCCCCGGCGTGAAGTACCGATGAATGAGGCCAACGGTCAATCGAAACGACCCATGCGCCAGCAGATCAACGCACCGTGGAAATGGACAAAAGAGGAGAGAATCGATGGGCAATATGATGAAAGCAGCCGTCGTCCGGGAACTCGGAAAGCCGCTTGCGCTGGAGGAAGTGCCAGTTCCGAAGCCGAACGAGAACCAGATCCTCGTTCGCATCGCGGCGACCGGGATCTGTCACACGGACCTTCATGCGGCGAAGGGCGATTGGCCCGTCAAGCCGCAGACGCCCTTCATCCCCGGCCACGAAGGCGTAGGCACGGTGGCCGCGATCGGCCGTGCCGTCCGCGGCGTCAAGGAGGGCGATCGGGTCGGCATTCCGTGGCTGCATACAGCCTGCGGGCACTGTTCGCCATGCCGGACCGGGTGGGAGACGTTGTGCGGCTCCCAGTTGAATAGCGGCTACTCCGTGAACGGCAGCTTCGCAGAATACGCACTGGCCGATCCGGGCTACGTTGGTCATGTGCCGAACAATCTTGAATGGGGTCCGGCGGCTCCAGTCCTGTGCGCCGGCGTCACCGTCTACAAGGGTCTTAAGGAGACGGAGGTGAGGCCGGGCGAATGGGTGGTGATCTCGGGCATCGGCGGCCTCGGCCACATGGCGGTCCAATACGCCAAGGCAATGGGCATGCACGTCGCCGCCGTCGATGTGCATCCCGAAAAGCTCGACCTCGCCAAGTCACTCGGTGCCGAGATCGTTCTGAACGCGCAGGCAGCGGACGTCGCGGTCGAGTTGCAAAAACTGATCGGTGGCGCCCACGGTGCGCTCGTTACGGCTGTGTCACCCAAAGCATTCGAGCAGGCCTTCGACATGCTGCGGCCGCGTGGCACGATGGCGCTGGTCGGCCTGCCGCCCGGCAGAATGTCATTGCCGATCTTCGACATGGTCCTTAAGCGCATCACCGTGCGCGGATCCATCGTCGGAACGCGTCAGGATCTGCAAGAGGCGCTTGCCTTCGCCGGCGACGGAGCCGTAGCCGCCCACTTCTCCTGGGACACTCTGGAGAATATCAACGACATCTTCGCGCGCATGGAGGATGGCAAGATCGACGGCCGCATCGTCGCGAACCTGCAATGACGAACCAGATGATGATTGAGCGCGGTACGTTACTCGACGAGTTACGCGTTCGGTACGAGGCGGTGCAGGAACCGCTTGACGACCACGGCGATGTCGAGAGCTTCGAGGCGATCAATGCACGGCTGCGCGAGGCGTTTCGCTGGCTGGAAAAGGCGATCACCTATCTCAACGGCCTGAAGCCCCCGATCGAACACCGATTCGACCTCGGCTACGGCTACGCATTCGATTCGCCGCGGTTCGCGCATGGTTCGGTGGGTCAGCAAGAACGCCGCATCCGCGGCTTCCCGGTGCTCGAAGGGATCGACGTCTATTACGAGATTTCCGCAGCCGAGCCCCTGGCGATCGAGGTGGTCCCCGGGTGGGTCTCGTTTGCCGAGAAGACTCTCGATGCGTTCGGACTGCAATACACCTGCCGCCGGGTGGAAGATTCCGACGGAACGTTTCGCAGATGCATCTTTTCGGTTCCGCCCGCGATCCCGGCGCGGGTCTCGTTTCGTGCCGACTATCGGACGGGGATAGTGACGGTGGCCATTGTGAACGTCGATCGCCTCGAACGCGTCACGCTGGAGTTCGCTAGCACCGAGATCGACGAGTCAGCTCTCGAAGACCTCGTGCGACTGATCCTCGGCCGCGACTTGGCGTTCCTGAAGCGCGGGCGACTCGCTGGGCTTGCGCGGTCGGGCCGCGGGATAACGCGCGGCACGTGGCCCAAAGTCCTTCGGCGACGCGCCGAGGCAGGGGCACGACGATCGCTGACGATTGGCGCGAAGAGTGCGCGCTTCCGGATTTCGACAACGTGAATGCGACGGCGATCCTCATCGAATCCCGACGAAAAGCCGACGCTTCACTCACGACTCCGCGGTCCGCCTCCAATACTCTGATCGCACATCGACCTCGCACTAACGCCATTACGCCATCCATGGAACCGCCTACACCGCTCCTGCACATGTCCCGGCCGCAATGGCTGACTGGCAACATGTTCCGTGGCTGGATGGCGACTGTGAGCGCCGCATTGAACAACACAAGGACCGCCGTTGGTATCCTCGCGTGTCTGCTTGCCGGTTGCGCGACGAATCACGCGTTGATGCCGACGCCTGCGGTCTATACCGGACCAAACGCGAAGCCACTGTTCGCCGACGCGTCGATTGATTCGCGGCCATCCCCGCTTGATCTGCTCTACCTGACCGATCGCGCGCCGGGAGACGGTGTCGAATCGCTGTATACGGCCGAGCGCTCGCGTTCGATCGCGTTCGGGTCAACCACGATCGAGTTCACAGAAGGCGAAACACTCACGCTCGGCGCTACCACCGAGCTCGGTCACTTTCCTCCAATTCCGTACCCCCTCACGCCAACGCCGAAGGCATGCGGCGTGCACCCGCAGTCGTAGAAGCGCACATGCAGGCGAAGCAACGCTTGCAGTCCGAGGTAGCGAGACGCCTGGCCATCTCGCGCCGCAAGGAAATCGTGCTGTTCGTGCACGGCTATCACGTCAGCTTTGAGGCCGCCGCGTTGACGATGGGAGAAATGTGCCATTTCCTGGGACGCGAGTTCGTTTGCGGCATCTTTACGTGGCCAGCCGGCAGCGACCGCGGCATCAACTTTTCGGCTACGACGCCGACCGCGAGTCGTCCGAGTACGCGGTGGAGGACCTCGTTAAGCTGATTCGCATCATCGCAGGGACGCCGGGCCTCGACAGGATTCACTTCGTCGCCCACAGCCGTGGCACCGACACTCTCGCATCGGCCCTCGCCGTCTTGGCTGTGGAGGCCTACGCCCTGAAGAGTTCGCCCGCGCGCGAGTTTCACCTCGGGAACGTCGTGCTCGTCGCTCCCGACCTCGACGGCGACGTCGCCGTCACCAAGATCTTCAAGGTCTTTTCCGACCCGGACCTGCCATTCGGCGGCGGAGCGGAACCGGGCACGACCATTCCCCCGTCGCCGGGCCTCAGGCTCACCATGTACGTGTCGCGGGACGACAAGGCGCTCGCGACGTCCAGCTGGTTATTCGGAAGCATCGCAAGGCTCGGTCGCATCGACGCGACGATGTTCACGCCTGACCAAATCGAGTTGATCGGTAATCTGGACGCCGTCGACATCATTGAGGTGCACGGGGCAACCGACTTCTTCGGTCACAGCTATTTCGTTTCCAATTCCAAAGTGAGCGCCGACATCATTTCGATGTTGCGATACGGCCTGCGCCCGAACGAGCCAGGCAGACCCCTGCAGCAAGTCGCAGGGCCCTTCTGGAAGGTGTCGGCCGATTAGGCTGCCGATGACGATTGCTCGCGCCTCCTCCTGTGCCAGGCGCGCAAGCGGACGGCAGAGCGCAACGACCATGCAATCGACTATGCAAAAGAAGGTGATGCTCAAGGAGACGGTCGATGGTCAGTTTGCGACCGTTGACGACGTCGCTGACGTGACCTTGATGTTTGCGAGCTTCCCATCGAACGCCCTGACGGGGCAATCCATGGTGGTGAGCCACGGCTGGTTCATGCAATGAATCGTCCACCCGTAACCTGGATGGCTCGTCTGACGAGGCCGATGGATCAATTCGGCGAAGGCCGCCATTTCATGACGGGTGTATTCATTGGCACCGCCATCGTGGTTGTCGTGTTCTTATTTGCGTAAGAAAGATGGAGGCGTATATGCTGAAACGATTGGTGAATGCATTGAATGCGTGCATGTGTGCACTGCTCATACTGGCCTTTGCCGGCAACCTCGCAAGGGCGGACACCCAGACTCGCATCGATTACGGCAAGATCGAGGCCATCGAAACCTATCGGGCCTCCGACAATAAGCCTGTAAACGGCGGAACCGTGCTGGGCGGCATTGCGGGCGGCGTCATCGGCCACCAGATCGGCAGCGGTCGCGGAAACACCGCCGCGACCATCGCCGGCGCCATCGGCGGCGCGGTGGTCGGCACCGAAGTCGAGAAAAAGCAAGTGCAAGGCTCGCGTTACCGGATCACGGTACGGCTCGATTCCGGCAGCGCGCTGGTCGTGGAAGACACCCGTGAGACCAATCTGCGCGTAGGCGACAGGGTACGCGTGGAGAACAACCGCATTGACCGCGTATAGCACGCCCAACGTCCAACGCATCATCGCATCGAGAACCGCCAGCGTCGGCGGCGCGGCGGGGCGGGGCGGCAAGCTGCCGATTCTTTCCAGGCATTTGCGCCAGTCGGGGCCTTGGCGACCCCGATCAAACGCAGAATTGCGGACAAGCCGTCGTGAATTGCGGACATGGCCCCAATTTCAGGGCCGTGCAAATGTTCGCAACTCGTTGATTCTGGCGGAGAGATAGGGATTCGAACCCTAGATACGGTTGCCCGTATGCTTGATTTCGAGTCAAGTGCCTTCGACCACTCGGCCATCTCTCCGGCAAGCCGAGCATTATATCGCGAATGGAGAGCCGGATCAAAAACGCGTGCGTTGCGCCGCGATGACGGCGCGCCGCATTTCCGGCAGGCAAAAAAACAGGGGCGCTTGGCCCCCGTTCAACTCCTGCGCAACCAGACGCCGCTTATTTCTTTGCGGGCGCCGCCGCTTTCGCCGGGACCGCAGGTGCCGCCGGAGCCGCCGCCATTTGCGGCGGAGGCACGGCCTTGCCCTGGGCCTTCATGTTCGCGAAATATTGCGCGGCAACGCGATCCTCCGCCTTGGCCTGTTGTTGTTTTGCCAGATCGGCCGCAGCGTCGGCCTTGGCTTTGGCTTCGGCCTTTTGCGCATCCGTCAACGGCGGCGCCGGCGGCAGCTTGGCCACCGCGACTCCGAATGACGCGACCACGAACGTGGCCGCAAGGATTGCACGGATCGTCTTCATCGTTGCGCTTCCTCCCCCCATTTGCCCATGATTCACTGTGCTGA
The DNA here is from genome assembly GCA_963782625.1 of uncultured beta proteobacterium. Lineage (GTDB taxonomy): Bacteria > Pseudomonadota > Gammaproteobacteria > Burkholderiales > Casimicrobiaceae > VBCG01. Next base: position 72,407 of record CAWAKN010000006.1, read on the forward strand.
TCCGGCGCCAACGGTCACGATGCATATTGTCCCGCGGCGCCCTGCATGTCCGTATCCGGAAACTTTCCCGGCCTGACTTCGTTGTACCAGTATTCGTGGTGTTCCCTGGCCCACGTTTCGTCGACGTAGCCGGTGCGCATCGCGTCGTACGCGCCCTTCATTCCGATCGTGCCGAGATAGGCGTGACCGAGCAGCAGGCAGGTTGCGAACACGCCGGCGATCATGTGCACGGTGTTCGCGATCTGCATCGTCTGCCGCGTCTGGTTGAAATTCGGGAAGTCGAGAATGAGGCCGGTGACGCACAGCGTGATCCCGAAGAGGACCGGGAGGAGCCAGAACAGGATCTTCTGACCCGCATTCGCCTTGCCTGACGGCACGTGTTCGCCGGTCAGCATGCCGCCGCCTTTCTTGAGCCAGTACCAATCGTATTTGCGAAAAACGTTATGGTGCAGGAACAGCACGATCATGATCGGCAGCGCGACCACGAGGATAGGGCCGACGAAGTTGTGCAGGTTCTTGGCGAGGGTCGCCAGCCATGAGAACAGCGTGTATCCGATCAGCGGCAACAGGATCGTCTTGCCGAACGTAATGATGAGCCCGCTGATGACGAGGAGTGCGAAAGCGATCGCGACCGTCCAGTGCACCGCGCGCTCGACGACGGTGAATCGCTCGATGAGGCGCCCCGTCGGCTTGCCCCGCACGACGATCGGTCCGCGCCACAGGTAGAACGCGGTCAGCACCGCCAGCGCGAATACCACCAGGAACCCGCCGATGGTCGCCAGGGGCACACGCAGCGCGCGCCACGTCTGCCCCTGCGGCTGGACGAGCACGTTGGTTTCGCGTCCGGGGATGCTGGTGTACTGCGGCTGACCTGTGCGAACTTCGCTCCACAACGGCTGGTTGTTGAGCGGCTGCACGAGCTGCTGCGTCGCCTGCTGCTTTGCCTCTCCGGCCTCCTTCGGCGACACCGCCGGCGACTGGGCCAGCGCGACGCCGGCGACGGCAAATCCCAAAACGGCGACAACCATCCGCGCCGCGAACATCACGTTGTCGTGTGCCATGGCGGATGTCAGGTGCCGATACGCCGATATTCGTTCTGGTTCTGCGTGCGGTTGCGGATGTCGCGCTCCCACTGGTCTTTGTTGCCGTTGAACGGCGCGGCCGCGTAAGGCGGCTCGTCCGGCTTGCCCTGGTACTTGCCCTGCTTGTACTCGATCACCTGCGGGCGTTCGCCGCACCCTGCGAGCATCACCGCGGCCATCGCCCCGGAAGCGACCACCATCAATCGCATCAGCTTGGTCATCACGATTTGCCTCCGGGCGCCGCCGCGGGCGCGGACTTGGGCGCTTCGGGACGTCCGTAGGCGGTCGACCAGCCCCAGACCTCGCTGCCCTTGCCGCGGGTGGTGGCGCGCTGCCGATAGATTTCGGCGATGGTGTCGCCATCGCCGCCAAGCAACGCCTTGGTCGAGCACATTTCCGCGCAGGCCGGCAACTTGCCTTCGGCCAGCCGGTTGCGTCCGTACTTCCTGTACTCGGCTTCGGAATTGTCCTTTTCCGGACCGCCGGCGCAGAACGTGCACTTGTCCATCTTGCCGCGCACGCCGAATGCGCCCGCCTGCGGGAACTGCGGCGCGCCGAACGGGCACGCGTAGAAGCAGTAGCCGCAGCCGATGCACAGGTCCTTGTCGTGCAGCACGACGCCTTCCTCGCTGCGGTAGAAGCAATCGACCGGGCAAACCGCCATGCACGGCGCATCCGAGCAGTGCATGCATGCCACGGAGATCGACCGCTCGCCCGGCACGCCGTCGTTGATCGTCACCACGCGGCGACGGTTGACGCCCCAGGGAACGTCGTTCTCCTGCTTGCAGGCGGTCACACAGCCGTTGCACTCGATGCAGCGCTCGGCGTCACACAGGAATTTCATTCGTGCCATGGTGAGCGGCCTCCTAAGCCTTCTTTGCGACTTGGCAGAGCGTCGTCTTGGTTTCCTGCATCATCGTCACCGAGTCGTAGCCGTACGTCGTCGCGGTGTTGACGGCCTCGGCGCGCACGATGGGCGCCGCACCCTCGGGGTAGAACTCCAGCATGTCCTTGCCCTGCCACCAGCCGGCGAAGTGGAACGGGAATGAACGTGGTGCCCGCGCCGACGCGATCGGTGATCATCGCCTTGACGGAAATCTGCGCGCCGGTGGGCGACTTGACCCAGACGTACTCGCCGTCGACGACGCCGCGGTCATTGGCGTCCTTCGGGTTGATCTCGACGAAGTTCTCCTGCTGCAGTTCCGCGAGCCACGGATTGGAGCGCGTCTCGTCGCCGCCGCCTTCGAATTCCACCAGGCGGCCGCTGGTGAGGACCAGCGGGAAGTTCTTCGCGACGCCATCGGCGACGTTCTTCTCCTGGATGCTCTTGTATTGCGTCGGCAGCCGCCAGAAGGCCTTCTTGTCGTCGTGCGTCGGGTACTTCGCCACCATGTCGGGCCGCGGCGAATACAGCGGTTCGCGATGCTGCGGGATGGCGTCGGGGAAATTCCATACGACGGCGCGCGCCTTGGCGTTGCCGAACGGATGGCAGCCGTGCACTTTCATCGCGACGCGGATGATGCCGCCCGAGGTGTCGGTCTTCCAGTTCTTGCCCTCGGCCTTCTTCTTCTCGTCCTCGGAGAGTTCGTCCCACCAGCCGAGCTTCTTCAGCAGCACGTGGTCGAATTCCGGATAGCCGGTGGTGAGCTCGCTGCCCTTGGGATGCGAACCGTCCGCCGCCAGCAGCGACACGCCTTCGCGCTCCACGCCGAAATTGGCGCGGAAACAGCCGCCGCCGTCCATCATCGATCTGCGACGTGTCGTAGAGGTTGGGCGAACCGGGATGTTTCAGTTCCGGCGTTCCGTAGCATGGCCACGGCAGGCCGAAGTAATCGCCGTCGCAGGGGCCGCCGCGCGCGCGCAGCGACTTCACGTCGAACGTCGACATGTTCTTCATGTGCAGCTTGAGGCGCTCCGGCGACTGGCCGGTATAGCCGATCGTCCACACGCCCCTGTTGATTTCCTTCAGGATCGATTCGGGCGTGGGCTCATCCCAGCCGTCCTTGTCCTTCACCATCTCGTAGTTCTTGACGAGTTCCTTCTTGAAACCGAACTTGTCGGCAAACGCGACCATCAGCGTGTGGTCGGGCTTGGATTCGAACAGCGGCTCGATGACCTTTTCGCGCCACTGCAGCGAACGGTTCGACGCCGTGCACGGATCCGGAGGTCTCGAACTGGGTGCTCGCCGGCAGCAGGTACACGCCGTCCTTGCGCACCATCGCGCACATGGCCGCGGTTGCGGACGGATACGGGTCGATGACCACCATGAGGTCGAGCTTCTTCATCGCCTCGACCATCTGCGTGCCACGCGTCTGGCTGTTGGGCGCGTGGCCCCAGTACACCATCGCGCGCAGGTTGGGGCCCTGGTCGACCGTGTCGTTGGGATACATGACGCCGTCGATCCAGCGCGACACCGTCATCCCGTTCTTTTCCATCATCCCGTCGGCGTACTGCTTCTTGATCCACTCGTAATCGACGCCCCAGACACCCGCCCAGTATTTCCATGAGCCGGTAGCGAGACCGTAGTAGCCAGGCAGCGAATCTGGATTGGGGCCGACGTCGGTCGCGCCCTGCACATTGTCGTGGCCGCGGAAGATGTTGGTGCCACCGCCGGACACGCCGACGTTGCCGAGGGCAAGCTGCAGGATGCACGACGCCCGTACGATGGCGTTGCCGATCGTGTGCTGCGTCTGACCCATGCACCAGACGATGGTCGACGGCCGGTTCTTGGCCATCATCTCGGCGACCTTGAGCACCTGCGCTTCCGGAACGCCGCAGACTTCCTCGACCTTGTCGGGCGTCCACTTGGCCATGATCTCGGCCTTGACCTTGTCCATGCCGTAGACGCGGGCGTCGAGGTACTTCTGGTCTTCCCAGCCGTTCTTGAAGATGTGATACAGCATTCCGAACACGAACGGGATGTCGGTGCCGGAGCGGATGCGCACGTATTCGTCGGCCTTGGCCGCCGTCCGCGTGAAGCGCGGATCCACGACGATCATCTTCGCGCCGGTTTCCTTCGCGTGCAGCATGTGCAGCATCGACACCGGGTGCGCTTCGGCGGCGTTGCTGCCGATGTACATCGCGCACTTCGTGTACTGCATGTCGTTGTAGGAATTGGTCATCGCGCCGTAGCCCCAGGTGTTGGCTACGCCGGCAACCGTCGTCGAGTGGCAGATGCGCGCCTGGTGGTCGCAGTTGTTGGTCCCCCAGAACGAGACGAACTTGCGCATCAGATACGCCTGTTCGTTGTTGTGCTTCGAGCTGCCGACCCAGAACACGGCGTCGGGACCCGATTCCTTGCGGATCTCCAGCATCTTGGCGCTGACTTCGTTCAGCGCTTGCTCCCACGACAGCCGCTGCCATTTGCCGTTGACGAGCTTCATCGGAGTCTTCAGCCGGTGCGAATGCTCGACGACGCCGTGCTCGCGGATCGATGCGCCCTTGGCGCAGTGCGCGCCCAGGTTGATCGGCGATTCGAATACCGGTTCCTGCCGCGTCCAGACGCCGTTCTCGACCGTAGCGTCGACCGCGCAGCCGACTGAGCAGTGCGAGCAGACGGTGCGCTTCTTTTCCACCGTCTTGGCATCGCCTTCCTTGGCTGCCACGGCGGGGCCGATCGCGCCATACGGCAACTGGCTCGCGAATGCGCCGGCACCTGCGGCCAAGCCGGAGCGCTTCAGGAACGTCCGGCGGTCCATCGTGGACATCCTGTTGCCTGCGAGTCTCTTCAACCGGGGACCCGTCGTGCGTGCAACGTCCGACTTGCGCGTGAGCAGCATGGGGGCCTCCTAGATCCGGGTGGTCGCGTAGTAGTCGCGAACGTGTTCGGTTTCGCGATAGCCCTGCGACGCATCAGCGTCGTCCGGGGCCGTCGTCGGCGCCAGCGGACGCGCGATCGATTGGGTCGCGGCCGCCGCCGCGCCCGCACCGCCTGCGCCCAGCGCAAGCAGGAAGCGGCGGCGTTTGAAATCGGGAGAGAGTGTGGCGCGCGTCGGTTCCGACGCAGGCAATTTGCGTTGCGATGATGTTCCCATGCTTCCCTCCGAAATCCAAACCGCGTGACGTTATGAATCCGCGCCAATGTGCCGCGACGGCCAATCAATCGATGGCGAGCGAGTCACGTTCGACCGCCATGAACGAACTGGTTAATTGTCCTACGCGCACGTAGTAATTGGCAAGCGGGCATTCGCATATTGCGGTGCAGCAAACCTGGATCCACGACGCGATGTGGCGATCGAAAAACGCGCGTTGGTCGGCGATCGAAGCAGGTGGGCGCGTCGCCATCGCCTGCGATGAGCATTCGCATCGTTTCGCACAGCACGGAAAGATGGTCTTCGTAGAGTGTTGATCCGGCGCGCCGCGCGAGCCCAACCGTGCCAAGTCGGCGCGCACGGCCACCAGCGGCCTTTCCGACATGGCCCCGGTGACCCAGTGCGACGCATGCAGGTCGACGGTGCTGCGCCCGACGCCGATGAAGAGTTCCGTGTATTCCTGGTCCGCCGCCGCGACGTCCATGGCCGCGCTCGCCAGTACGAACGTATTCCACGCCATCGCAAGGGGATTGTCGCCATCCTCTGGCCACGGTGCTGAACCGCCGAGTGTCGCCAGCAGCGGAGCATCCGGCCCACTGGCATACAGGCGCGCCAGCACGGCGTAAACGCCTGCGCGCGCCTCGTCTTCCGGCGCGATGGGCCGCTGCAAAATCACGGGTGCGGGTTCCAAGGCGTCAGAGATTGCGGATGTCGGCACTGTTTTCGTTCTTGATCAAGTCCACCACCCGGCAGTCGGCGCACATCTTGAGGCGTTCGAGCGCCCCCGGTGCAGCAAACATCGAATGACCGGAAAGCTTCCCCAGCATCGTCGCGATCATCTTGTCGGTACCGAGCGGCTTGCCGCAGCCGATGCACTTGAAGATGGCCGCCTCGTTGAGCACGACCGGCGCCTTGGCGGCCGGCGCCAGGTTAAGGCGCGGAGTCAACGTGATCGCGTGTTCCGGGCAGGTCGCCGCGCAGATGCCGCATTGCACGCACTTGGTCTCGATGAAGCGCACCTGCGGCGCTTCCATGTTATCCAGAATCGCGGCCTCGGGACACGATCCGACGCAGGCCAGGCACATCGTGCACGTGTCGGCGTTGATGGCAATCGCGCCGAACGGAGCGCCTTTCGGCAACGGGATGATCTGCTGCGGCACCGGCGCATGCAGCGCAAGATGGTCCAGCGCCAGGCCGATCGTCGTCCGCTTCTCGGGCGTCGGCGCGAAGGTGGCGGCGACGCGCGCGGTCAGCGCTACCGGCCACTCCCAGACCGCGCGTTCGAACCCGGCGACATCGGCGCCGTCGACGATCCGGAAGTGCTCGCCCTGATAACCGAGCGCATTGGCAATCGAGTCGCCCAACCGCATCTGGAACGCCAGCGCGGCGCGATATTCGGGCGCCTCGTCGCCCGTCGTCAGCACGGCGATCTGGGTCGCGCCCCAGGCCAGCGCCGCCAGCCAGACGTCGAGCCCGACGGAGGCGATGTGCTGCACCTCCACGGGAATGACTCGGGCCGGCAGGCCCTTGCCCCGGCGCGCCAGCCGGGCGATCGCGTCGCGGCTGCCTTCGGCATGCAGCATCACGCAGGCGTCGCGGCCCCCTGCTTTGGCATAGGTCGACAGCAGCGTTTTCAACCTGGCGCCCAAGTCCGGCACGGTCGGGTAAGCGTAGGTAAGTGCGCCCGACGGACACACGGTCGTGCAGGCGCCGCAGCCGACGCATAGATGGGGCTCGACGAAAATGCGGTCACCGTCTGCGCGAATGGCCGCCGCCGAGCAGACATCGATGCATTGCGTTGCAGCCGGGCTGCTTCGACCTGCTGTGCGCGCACAGCGTCGCCTTGTAGTTGAAGAATCTGGGCTTCTCGAACTCGCCGGTCAGCGTCGCGATTTCCACGGCCGCCCTGGCCTGCGCGACGGAATCGCTTCCCGGCGCGAAATAGCCCTGTGGCGGCTGGTGCAGCTTGATCCAGGGCTCCGCATGCAGGTCGAGGACCAGGTCGAAGCGTTCGGTGCGCCGCGTGTCCTGCCGGTCGAAGTCGATCGCGCCGACCGCGCCGCATGCGACTACGCACTTGCGATGGTCGCGGCAGCGGTCGAGATCGATCTGGTAACTCCAGTCGATGGCGGACTCCGGGCACGCGCGAATGCACGCATTGCAGCGTGTGCACAGGTCGAGATCGATCGGGTTGGCCTGCGTCCACTCCACGTCGAAGGCGCCCAGCCATCCGCCCAGCGTCTTGAGTTCGCCCGAATACACGGGATAGGCACGCTCCGCCGGCAATTCCTCGCCCATCGTGCGTCCGGTGGCCAGAACGGTGACATCGAGGCGATCCTTCAGTGCCTCCGCCCAGTAGAGCGCCGCGCCCAACGGGCCGGTGATCAGAACCTGCCCGCCGGACTGGTAGCTGACGCTGGGTACCGGTTCGGGGTCGGGGAGCGCCGCCATGGCCAGCAGCGCCGCGATCTTGGGCGTCGCATCGTGCGCCTCGTTCGACCAGCCGCCGGTTTCGCGGATGTTCACGAAGCGGATCGCGTGGGTCTTGCCGCCATCCTCCGCCGCGTCGGACAAAAGCTGCTGCTCCTGCGTGCACGCCGCCACGACATCGCCCTGCGCGCCGGCGACGAACAGGCCGAGTTCGCGCTGGCACAGCATGGTGTGGACGCCCGGATTGGCGCCAAGCTCCAGCGCCCGCGCCAAGGCGTCGCCATCGAGCGGCATCGTGCCGTTGCAGGAACAAAGGAAGAGCTTCTTGCCCGAAAGGCTCATGCGTGGCCGGATTTCGGTGACGTGTCGCCGGCGTGGGCTTCCGGCGCGGACGGCACGGGCTTCGGCCGGAGAGTTCCGTCGACGCGGCGCTTCGAGCAACGTCGCGCCTGCGGCGCGCGGCGCCGGGGTCGGCGGCTGCCACGGCGCCGGCCGCATCGGCCGTGTTCGACGCGCGCGGGTTCGACGGGCTCGAGCATTGCGTAGGCGGCAGTCAATTTTTCCAGCATGCCCGAGGGCATGGGGTCGGACTGCGTGTAGTCGCCGACATAGATGTCCAGCCCATCCATCACGTTGAACGACGGATCGCTGAACAGTTTGCGGAGCGCGGCGCGCTTGGTTTCTTCGGCGATCTTCGGTTGCATGAACGCGGAATAGTCGGAATCGAACGTCAACGAGTCCACGCGGCGGCAAGCGGCTCGGGAACCGCCGCGGGCGCGCGATCGGCGACTGCCGATCGGCGCACGGCGCTGCCGCCGTCGGCGCGCGGCGGCAATGTTTGCGCGGGCGGCGTTTGCGTGGCAGCCCGCTTGCGCTGCGACCAGCGCTTGAGCGAGAAGGGTTCGGGCGTCTCGGGTTCGTCGGCCATGTGCAACGGCGCCGCGGTATTCAGCCGCGCGCGCGGACGGTCGCGCTGGAACGCACCGTCCTTGAAAGGATCGTTGCGCTTCACCTTCCGGCGCGGCTCGGGCTTGTAATGCTCGGCCACGAACGGTCGCATCCAGGCCAGGATCGCCTCCGGCATCGGCACCGGGTCGACGTGTTCTCCGCCATCCAGGATGCGGCCCGCCTGGTTGTAGCTGACCGTGACGATTTCGGGCAGTGCCGCGGGTTCGCTGCCATCCTCCGCGCTGCGCCACATGACGAAGACAAGCGGCGTATCCGACGTGATGTTGAGAAAGTAGCCCTCGGCCTCGGTGGGATGCAATTCGATCCTTCGCCGGGGAAAGCGCCAGGTCGTCCCCGCCGGCCCATCCTGCTACGCGCTCGGGAGCACATGACTCCGCGACCGCCGATTCTGCATCGATTTCGCCAAGCGGCACCACGGCCGCGGGCTGCCATTGTTCGCTCACCCAGCGATTTGCGAGGGGGATGCGTTCCATCAGGACGTCGACGGAAAAATACACTGGCTTCATGGGTATTCGGTCTGTTCCATTGAGGAACGCAATCAGTCAACATCGGGCACGATCAAGCCGTTCGATCATACACCAGCGAGGGGGGTCGTCCCGGGGGCGCACCGCGTTGCGTCTGCTACCATTTGCATTGTGAGGTTGCATGCGCTGTGCCCAGACCCATGGCCACGATCATCCCCGTCAAGCCCATCCCGACCGCGAGCCGCGAATTCGAACGGCGCGAACGCGCTGCTGCGCGCGGCAGCGTTGGGGCCGGACCATGCCGGAGCCGGTGACCGACACGCTGGGCCGAGCGCTGTCGGACCTGCGCATCTCGGTGACCGACCGCTGCAATTTCCGCTGCATCTATTGCATGCCGAAGGACGTGTTCGACAACGATTACCAGTACCTGCCGCACGCGGACCTGCTGACCTTCGAGGAGATCACGCGCGTCGCCAAGGTGTTCGTCGCCCTCGGCGTGCGCAAGATCCGGCTCACCGGCGGTGAACCGCTGCTGCGCAGGAATCTCGAAAGACTCGTGGAAATGCTCGCGCGCCTGGGCGATCTCGATCTCACGCTCACCACCAACGGCACGCTGCTGGCGAAGAAGGCGAAGAGCCTGCGCGACGCCGGCCTCACGCGGGTCACGGTCAGCCTCGACTCGCTCGACGACGCGACGTTTCGGCGCATGAACGACGTCGACTTTCCGGTCGCCGGCGTGCTCGCGGGAATCGATGCCGCCGCCGCCGCGGGTCTCGCACCGCTCAAGATCAACATGGTGGTGAAGGCCGGCATCAGCGAGGATTCCATCGTGCCGATGGCGAGGCACTTCAAGGGCAGTGGCCATATCCTTCGCTTCATCGAGTACATGGATGTCGGCGCCACCAACGGCTGGCGGATGGACGACGTGGTGCCCGCTGCGGAGATCGTGCGAATGATCACCGCGGAAATGCCGCTCGTGCCGGTCGACCCAAACTACAGCGGCGAGGTCGCGCAGCGCTGGCGGTATGTGGATGGCGGCGGCGAGATCGGCGTCATCGCTTCAGTGACCCAGGCCTTCTGCCGCGACTGCACGCGCGCCCGGTTGTCGACCGAAGGCAAGCTCCACACCTGTCTCTTCGCCGCGCACGGCCATGACCTGCGCGACCTCTTGCGCGGCGGATTCACCGACGCGCAGCTCGGCAACGCGGTCGCTGCCGTCTGGAGCCGGCGCGGCGATCGCTATTCGGAACTGCGCACGGCCGCCACCGCGCGCGCACCGAAGGTGGAGATGAGTTACATAGGTGGATAGTGTCTCCGCAACCGCGGCTCCCTATCGCCCGCTGCTGACCGACGCCGCGCGCCCGTCGACGTACGAGGTGCAGGCGCGGGACGAGCACGGCGAGGTTCGCGCGGTGCCCGTGGCGGGCGAGCATCCGCTGACCCTCTACGTCGACAAGCAGGAGTTGATCACGCTGATGACGCTGGGCGCCGCGCCGGAAGCCCTCGCCTTAGGCTACCTGCGCAACCAGCGCCTGGTCGCATCGATCGACGACATCGTCGCGGTGCAGGTCGATTGGGAAACCAATTCCTGCGCCATACGCACCCGTTCCGGGTTGGCCGACATCGAGGCGAAAACGGCGAAGCGCACCAAGACGTCCGGCTGCGGACAGGGCACGATGTTCGGCGACCTGATGGACGAGATCGACGAAGTGCGGCTGCCGCCGGGCGCGACGCTGTCGCAGGCGACGCTGTACGACCTGCTGGATCGCGTGCGGCAACACGAGACCATCTACAAGCAGGCCGGCGCCGTGCACGGCTGCGCGCTGGCCGCCAACGGACCCGACACGTCCGGGATCATCATGTTTGTCGAGGACGTCGGGCGGCACAACGCGGTGGATGCGATCGCCGGCAGGATGTGGCTCGACCGCCTCGACGGCGCCGACAAGATCTTCTACACCACCGGACGCCTGACTTCCGAGATGGTGATCAAGGCAGCGCAGATGGGCATTCCGTTCCTCGTTTCACGCTCGGGGCTGACGCAGATGGGCCACGAAATCGCGGAAAAAGTCGGCATCACGATGATCGGCCGCGCCACCAACCGCCACTACCTGTTGTTCACCGGCGCGCAGCGATTCACGGCGACATGAAGGTGGAGCGGGCGACGTGAGCGCCGCAGGGCCGTCCCAAGGCGCGAATAGCTCCCCCTCGGGGGGCAGCGAACGCAGTGAGCGTGGGGGCAGTTTACGCGCCGCAGGGCCGTCCCAAGGCGCGAATAGCTCCCCTTCGGGGGGCAGCGAACGCAGTGAGCGTGGGGGCAGTTTACGCGCCGCAGGGCCGCCCCAAGGCGCGAACAGCTCCTCCTTGGGGGGCAGCGAACGCAGTGAGCGTGGGGGTGGTTTGCGCGCCGCAGGGCCGCCGCAAGGCGCGAATAGCTCCCCCTCTGGGGGCAGCGCAGCGGCCACTATTGAATCGGCCGCAAGCGTGGGGGTCCACAACATCACCGGCATCGTGCTGGCCGGCGGCATGGGCCGGCGCATGGGCGGCGTTGACAAGGGACTGGTCGAACTGGACGGCAGGCCGATGGTCGCGCACGTGCTGGCGCGATTTTCACCGCAGGTCGGCGCCGTGCTGATCAACGCCAATCAGAACGCGGAGCGCTACGCGGCGTTCGGCGTTCCCGTCATCGCCGACGCCGTCGGCGGCTTCGCGGGCCCGCTGGCTGGACTGCACGCCGGCATGACCGCCGCGACGACACGCTTCGTGGCCACCGTGCCCTGCGATTCGCCCTTCCTGCCCGTGGACCTCGTCGCGCGTCTGGGCAAGAGCCTCGTGGCCAACGACGCGCAGCTTGCGGTCGCCAGGACGTTCGACCAGCCGCACCCGGTTTTCGCGCTCGTCCGCCGCGACGTGCTGCCGCACCTCGCGGAGTTCCTGCACGGCGGTGGACGAAAGATCGATGCGTGGTACGCCACGCTGCGCGTCGTCGAAGTTGCGTTCGACGACTGTGCCGACGCGTTTCGCAACATCAACACCGTCGACGAACTGGCGGCCGCGAGCGGCGGAACTTAAGCGATGGTGCGGCTGGCGGCGCTCGCGCACGGCCGCGCCAACAATTTCCAGCTGATCCGCCTGGCGGCCGCATGCGCGGTGGTCCTGTTCCACAGCTACGCGCTGACCGACCACTGGACAGAGGAGCCGCTTTGGCGGCGGGTCCCGGAGTTCAACTTCGGCGCACTGGGCGTCGCGTGCTTTTTCGTGATTTCCGGTTTCCTGGTGACGCAGAGCTGGCTCTCCCGGGCGCGCGTCCTGCCGTTCGTTGCCGCGCGCGTCCTGCGAATCTATCCCGCGTTGGTAGCTGCGGTCGTGCTGACGGTCGTTCTCGCGGGGCTTTCGAGCGCTGTCGACTGGAGGAGTTTCCTCGCGGATCCGCAGACGCTCGACTACGTGGTGCACGTCACGCCGGGCTGGGAGATCAGGCATCGCCTGCCCGGTGCGTTTCCGGCGAACCCGATCCCATTCGACGTCAATGGTTCGCTGTGGACGCTGCCGGTCGAATTGCGCCTGTACGTTGCCGTGCTGGTGGCCGGCGTGGCCGGGCTGCTCGCGTGGCGCGTCGGCCTGTTCGCAACACTCTGGCTCGCGCTTGCCGTTTACCTGTGGCGCCCGGCGCTGCTGCCCTTTGCTCCCCTCGACAAAGTTACCGCCGACCTCGTGCTGCTGTTCGCGTTGGGCGCGCTGGCGTACGCATGGCGCGCTGTCATTCCGGTATCGCCGGCCCTCGCGGCCGCGGCATTGCTGCTGGTCGTCGTCAATCCCGCGGACCTCGCGCGCGGTGCGCTGTTTGCGCCGCTCCTCGCGTACGTCGTGCTCGTCGTCGCCTATCATCCCCATCTGGTCTGGGCGGCGTTCAACCGCGTCGGCGACTACTCCTATGGCGTGTACGTCTATTCGTTTCCGATCCAGCAGACGCTGGTGCAGCGCATTCCGGGAATCGATCCCATGCCGCTGTTTGCCGCGGGACTTGCGCTGGCGCTCGTGGTTGCCGTGCTGTCCTGGCATTGCCTCGAACGGCCCGCGCTCGGTCTAAAATCGCGTTTCGGGCCCACCGAGCGGATGCCATGAACACGCCCAAGTCGCTGTACGAGGTCTCCTGCGCCGACGACTACGATCCTGATTCCATGCCGGTGGATCGTGCACGCGCGCTGATTCGCCAATTCCTGACGCCGCTGGTCGCGACCGAGCGCGTATCCATCCGTGCGGCGCTTGGTCGCATCCTGGCGCAGGACATTGTTTCGCCGGTTTCCGTGCCGGGCCACGACAACTCGGCGATGGACGGCTGGGCCGTGCGATTTGCCGACCTGGCGACGGATGCGGAGACCGAGTTGAAGCGCGTCGGCGAATCGTTCGCTGGCAAGCCATACACCGGCGTAATGGGGCCGGGCCAGACCGTGCGCATTTTCACCGGCGCCATCATGCCGGCGGGCAGCGACTCGGTCGTGATGCAGGAGCGCGCGAAGGAAATTGCCGGCGGCGTGCGCATTCCGGCCGGCGCGCTGGCGAAGGCCGGGCAGCACAGGCGGCTTGCCGGTGAGGACCTGAAGCTCGGCCAACACGTGTTCACGGTCGGGCAGCCGGTACGCCCGGCCGAACTCGGCATGCTCGCATCGCTGGGCATCGGCGAGGTGACCGTGTATCGCAAGTTGCGCGTCGCCTTCTTCTCGACCGGCGATGAGCTGAAGTCGATCGGCACACCACTTGCCGCGGGAGAAATCTACGACAGCAATCGCTACACGCTGTACGGGATGCTGATGCGCCTCAATTTCGACGTCGTCGACATGGGATCCGTCCCCGACGTGCCCGAGGCGCTCGAGCGTGCGTTCACAGCCGCCGCCGCGAGCGCCGATGTCGTCCTCACGTCGGGCGGCGTCTCGGTAGGCGAGGCCGATTTCGTCAGGCCGCTCATGGACAAGCTGGGCGAAGTGCTGTTCTGGAAAATCGCGCTGAAGCCGGGGCGGCCGCTCGCCTACGGCAAGATCGGCAATGCCCATTTCTTCGGTCTTCCGGGAAATCCGGTCGCCGTGATGGTGACGTTCTACGAATTCGTCCGGGAAGCATTGCTGGTGCTCGCGGGACAGCGCGACGCGGGTCCGCCGCCGACGTTCAAGGCAACGCTCTCCGCGCCGATTCGCAAAGCGCCCGGACGCACTGAATTCCAGCGCGGAATCCTGGCGCCCGACGGCGCGGGCGGATGGACAGTGCGCGCCACCGGCGACCAGGGTTCGGGAATCCTGTCGTCGATGTCGCAAGCGAACTGCTTCATCGTGTTGCCGACTCCGACAGGCGACGTCCCCTCCGGCGAGACGGTCGACGTGCAGCCGCTGGAAGGCTTGATCTAGGCGCGTCGCACGATTATCATTTCTCGCAGGGGCCTTCACGCAGACGCCCCGCCGCACTGATGGTCCGATCCATCCAAGCTCTGCTTCGTTGTCGCGCATCGGCGCGACAGGAGGCCACAAGATGAGCGAGGACCTGAAGGTCACCCCCGATGATTTGCAGCAGCGCCTGCGGGCATTCCCGCCGCCGGCCGTGATCGATGTGCGCCGATCTCCCGCGTTTGCCGACGATCCGCAGGTCATCACGGGCGCCCTGAGGCGCACGCCGGAAACCATCGCCCAATGGGCGCGCGAGCTGGAGCCGTGGCGCCCAGTAGTCGTGTATTGCGTGCATGGGCACAACGTGTCGCAGGACGCCGCGGCCTTCTTGCAAGCCGCCGGATTCGACGCGCGGCAACTGGAAGGCGGCCTCGCCGGATGGCGCGAAAGCGGCGCCACCACGGTGCCGTTTGTGGCGCCTTCGCGCTGGGTCACGCGTGCGCGGCCGAAAATCGACCGCATTGCGTGTCCATGGCTTATCCGGCGTTTCATCGATCCCGCCGCCGAGTTCTTCTATGTGCCGAATCGGGAAGTGCGCGCATTCGCCGCAGCCAACGGCGCCACCGCCTACGACATTCCGGACGTCACGTATACGCACGTCGGCGCGCAATGCAGTTTCGACGCCTTCATGCGTATTCACGCGCTCGCGCACCCGGCGCTCGACGCGCTCGCGACCATCGTGCGCGCTGCCGACACGTCGAACTTGCCGCTGGCCGCGCAGGCGCCGGGCCTGCTTTCCGTGTCGCTCGGGCTGTCAGCGATGTTCACGGACGACCACGCGATGCTGAAGTGGGGCATGCTCGTCTATGACTCGCTGTACGCATGGTGCCGCGAGGCGCAGTCGGAGACGCATGGCTGGTACCCTTCGAGCCTGCGCGTACGGGAACCCGCTTGATCGCCACGCAAGCATCAACCGTCGCGCCGCCTGCGCCGACGCGCGCGGAGGCGCTTGCGTACTGGTTCCGCCTGGGCTGCCTGAGTTTCGGCGGTCCGGCGGGGCAGATCGCGCTAATGCATCGCGAACTGGTCGACGAAAAGCGCTGGATTTCGGAACGCCGGTTCCTGCATGCCCTCAACTACTGCATGGTGCTGCCGGGACCGGAGGCGCAACAACTCGCGACGTACATCGGCTGGCTGATGCACCGGACCTGGGGCGGCATCGTCGCCGGCGGCTTGTTCGTGCTGCCTTCGCTCGTCGTGCTGATCGCGCTGTCCTGGCTGTACATGGCCTACGGTAACGTGCCCGCCGTGGCCGGCGTCCTGTATGGCGTCAAGCCGGCTGTCGTCGCCATCGTGCTGCAGGCGGCGTGGCGCATGGGATCGCGTTCGCTTCGCCATCCCGTGCTGTGGCTCATCGCCGCACTGGCGTTGATCGCGATCGCGCTGTGGTCCGTGCCCTTCCCCGCCATTGTCCTTTCGGCCGGCTTGGCGGGCTATGTCGGGGGGCGCGTTGCACCGGCCGCGTTCGCCACGGGCAAAGCGCACGCAGTCGGCGCCGAATCACGCTCGCCATCGATCATCGACGACGACACGCCCACTCCCGCGCATGCGCGCTTCGCTTGGCGGCGTCTGGCGGCCGTGCTGATCATCTTCCTGTTGTTGTGGGCTGCCGCGCTGGGCGCGCTGGTCGCTACCGCGGGCCGCGATTCGCCGCTCGTGGAGATGGGCTGGTTCTTCTCGAAGGCCGCGTTGCTCACATTCGGCGGCGCCTACGCCGTTCTTCCGTACGTCTACCAGGGTGCGGTGGAAGCGTTCGCCTGGCTGACGCCGGCGCAAATGATCGACGGGCTGGCGCTGGGCGAAACCACGCCCGGACCGCTGATCATGGTGGTGGCGTTCGTCGGATTCGTCGGCGGCTGGTCGAAGCAGGTCTTCGGGCCGGAACTGTTGCCGCTTGCGGGCATCGCCGCCGCGTGCGTCGTGACATTCTTCACGTTCCTGCCGTCGTTCATGTTCATCCTGGCAGGCGCGCCGGTGATCGAAACCACGCACGGGCAGCTCAAGTTCACCGCGCCGCTGACAGGCATCACCGCCGCAGTTGTCGGCGTAATCGTCAACCTCGCCTTGTTCTTTGCATGGCACGTGTTCTGGCCAAGCGGCTGGCGCCCGGGTGCGGCGCTTGCGGGCCTCGATCCGGTTGCGCTCGCCATCGCGTTGGCCGCGACGTTCGCGCTATTCCGATACAAGGCCGGGGTGATTCCCGTCATCCTGGCGTGCGGAGCCGCGGGTCTGGCAGCGACCTTCGCACGGTGATGGGATCAGTAATACGTGTAATGCGGTTCCCGCTCGAGTTGCCGGATCCGGCGTTCCAGGTCGAAAATGTCCGTCGACTTGGCCAGATAAGCCTCGCGTTCCTTGACTTGCTGCCGGTAGAACCAGTCAGCCAGCGCCGATGTCCAGGAGGACACCTTTTTGGTGCGTATTTCGATCGTCCTGGACGGCATGACGTCGGAAAACGTCGACTGCGCCATCTGGATGCAGAGGTTGATGAAGCCTGATTCGGACATGGTTGGGTTTGCAGTGCTCATAGATGACTCCTGATCGCCTTGTGGGCTTGGTGTGCAAATATTGGTGCATCGCACAACGACAAGATAGGGCCGATCAATAAAAGCGTCCAATCGTTCTTTCGAATCAACGTAATCGGCTAAGATTATGTCTGGCCATGCCTTTGCTGCATAGCAGCAATTCTGGTATAATCAAGACTTTAGAACAGATACGGAGTCCTATGGAGCTATACCAGCTCAGGAGCTTCGCGGCGGTCGCCGAGTCGGGACACCTGACCCGTGCGGCCGATCGGCTACACATCAGTCAACCGGCGCTGAGCGCCCAGATCAAGGCCCTCGAGGACGAACTCGGCGTCCCGCTGTTCGAACGGCTGCCCAGCGGGATGGAATTGACGCCGGCCGGCCGCAGCCTGCTGCCGGAAGCGCAAAAGGTCGTTGCGGCGGCCCAGGTCCTGCGCAGCCACGCCAGCGCCTTCAAGGGCGAGGTGGCTGGACGCGTCAGCGTCGGCACCGTTTCCGACCCGGACTTCATCCGCGTCGCCGATCTGCTTGCGCAAGCCGTCGAGACCTTTCCGCTGCTCGAGATCGAACTCCACCATGTCGTCACCGGCGAGGCGTTCCAGAAGGTGCGCGATGGCGAGCTCGACGCGAGTTTCTACTACGGCAGCCTTTCCCACCCCACCGTCGCCTTCCTGCCGCTGCTCAATGTCGCGTATCGCGTCGTTGCGCCGATGGCCTGGCGGGAGCGCGTCGAGAATGCGCCGTGGGACGAGATCGTGGCGATGCCGTGGGTCATGACGCCGCCCATCAGCACGCACAGCGCGCTCGCCGGCCAACTGTTCCACGAACACGGCCTTTCTCCCGCGCGGCGCGTCGAGGCCGACCATGAGGCTGTTATCAGTTCGCTGGTCGTGGCCGGACTCGGCGTATCGCTGATGCGCGAGGACCTGGCCCTCGCCGCCGCCGCCGCGGGCGAAGTCGTGCTCTGGAGCGACAAGCGGCTGCTGACCACGCTGTCATTCATCTATCTCGCCGAGCGCGAGGACGAGCCCGTCATCCGCGCGTTGCGCGACATGCTGGGCCGGGTGTGGACGCGCGCGGAGCAAATCGAACCGGCCTGATCTCGGCAGCGGAGATGCGGACGCGGCCGCGTCACGATGCGCTACTCTTGGCGCACGCCCTCACACTTTGCCGGAATGCGCCGTGCTTTCCCTTCGCTCAGTCGACAAGACGTTCTCCGGGCCGCGCAGCCTGACCGTCCTGCGCGATCTATCGCTGGACATAGCGCGCGGCGAATTCGTCGGCATCATGGGCGAGTCCGGTATCGGCAAGTCGACCCTGCTCAACCTCATTGCCGGCCTCGACCGGCCGGACCGCGGCAGCGTGTTCGTCGACGGAGTCGATCTCGCCGCCCTCGACGACGACGCGCTGACGAAGCTTCGGCGCGAGCGCATGGGATTCGTATTCCAGGCGTTTCACGTGCTGCCCTATCTGACTGCCGCGCAGAATGTCGCGTTGCCGCTGGCGCTGATCGGCGAGCGCGGCGCTGCGGCCGACGCCCGCGTGGCCGCGCTGCTCGACGCCGTCGGCATGGACGCGCGCGGCGCCAGCATGCCGCGTGAATTGTCCGGCGGCGAGCTGCAGCGTGTGGCCATCGCGCGCGCGCTCGTCCATCGTCCAGCGCTGGTCCTGGCCGACGAACCGACCGGCAACCTCGATGCGCAAAGCGCTGCCAGCGTGATGGCGCTGCTGCGCGGGCAATTGCGCGCGCACGGCGCGACGGGCGTGCTCGTCACCCATTCCCGGGCCGCCGCATCGATGGCCGATCGCGTGCTGACGCTGACCGCGGACGGGCTGCGCGAGACAGCGCTGCCCGCCATGCCATGAGCTCGGGAACCGCGCACGTCAGCGTGCTTGGCGCCACGCTGGGCGGCGCGCATCAGGGCAACCGCGGAAGGCTGGTGTTATCGGTGCTGGCCATCGCGTTGGGCGTGGCCCTCGGATTCGCGGTCCAGCTGATCAACCAGGCGGCGGTCGGGGAATTTGCCGGCAGCATGGCGACGCTTTCCGGAAACGCGGACCTCGAGGCGCGAGGGCCGCGCTCCGGCTTCGACGAGGCCTTGTTCGTGACGCTTGCCCGGGATCCGGATGTCGCCGTCGCCAGCGCCGTCGTCGAAGTCGATGCAAGGATCAAAGGCCGCGACGAAGCGTTGACGGTATTCGGCGTCGATGCCTTTCGCGCGAGTGCCGTCACGCCGGCGTTGCTCGCCGACGCGGCCGATCCGCTGGACGCGTTGCGGCCGGACACCGTGTTCCTGAGTCCCGCTGCGGCGGCGTGGCTTTCCGCGCAGACCGGCGACACGATTGCCATGCAATCGGGATTGCGCGACGTGACACTGAAGGTGGCCGGCATGGTCCGGTCGCCATCTTCGCAGCGCTATGCCGTCATGGACATCGCGGCTGCACAACAGGCATTCGACCGGATCGGAAGCCTGACGCGCGTCGACTTGCGCATTCGACCCGGCGTCGCCATCGCAACACTGCGCGAGCGGCTCAACTCCGCAATGCCGCCGGGGATCGCCGTCGAAGCGCCGCACACGCGGGCGGATGCCACGGCGCGCATGTCGCGGGCGTACCGGGTCAACCTCAACGTGCTGGCGCTCGTCGCGTTGTTCACCGGCGGCCTGCTGGTGTTTTCGACACAGGCGCTGTCGGTGGTCAGGCGCCGCGCGCAACTCGCGCTGCTGCGCACGCTGGGGCTTGCGCGACACCGCCTCATTGCGCTCCTGATCGTCGAAGGAGCGATCGTCGGCGCGGCAGGATCGCTGCTGGGATTGCTCGCCGGATATGCGCTTGCCGTGGCGGCGCTGCGCGCATTTGGCGGCGATCTCGGCGCCGGATTCTTCCGCGGCGTGCCGCCGTCCGTCGCCATCGATCCGATCGCGCTGGTGATATTCGGTGCGCTCGGCGTCGCGGTCGCCGTGCTCGGCAGCGTCATTCCCGCGCTGGAAGCCGCGCGTGCCGCTCCCGCGGCCGCACTCAAGGCCGGGGACGAACAGGCGGCCTTCCGTCCGCTGCTCCGCGCGAGCCATGGTGTTGCGTTGCTGGTCGCCGGCGCGCTCGCCGCGCTTCTGCCACCGGTTGCCAACCTTCCGCTGTTCGGTTATCTGGCGATTGCGCTGCTGCTCTTCGGAACGCTGCTGCTCATGCCGAGGATGGCAGCGTTCCTGCTTGCGCATGTGCCAACGCCGCGATCCGTTCCCGCAGCCCTGGCATTTGACCAGTTGCGCGGAGCCCCGGGGCAGGCCACGGCGAGCCTGACCACCATCGTCGCGAGCGTCTCGCTGATGGTTTCGATGGCCATCATGGTCGCGTCGTTCCGCCATTCGCTGGACACATGGCTGGTTGCCGTCCTCCCTGCCGACCTGTATGTGCGCTCGGGAACGGCCGGCGACAGCACGTTCTTCAGCGCCGACGACCAGCGCAAGTTCGCCGGCCTGCCAGGCGTGCGCCGTGTCGAGTTCCTGCGCGTGCAAAGCGTGCTCGTCGATCCGGCGCAGCCGCGCGTCGCGCTGCTGGCGCGCGACCTACCGGCGGACGACCCGGCTCGCGCGCTGCCGCTGGTCGCGCAAGGACCGGCGCGCGCGGCGGGCGATCCGCCACCGGTATGGGTGAGCGAAGCGATGGCCGATCTTTACGGCTACGTCCCCGGCCGGCAGATTTCGCTGCCGCTCGCCGGACGCGACATCGCGTTCACCGTCGCGGGCGTCTGGCGCGACTACGCGCGGCAGCAAGGCTCGGTCGTCATGGATCGCGCGTTGTACGCGAAGCTGACCGGCGACACCACGGCGAACGATGCGGCGCTCATCCTGGACGCCGATGCCCGCGTCGACGACGTGCGGCGCGAACTGGAAGCGCGCATGGGCGCGAACGGCTCACTCGCCTTTGCCGCACCCGGCGACATCCGCGCCGTTTCACTGCGCATTTTCGACCGCACATTCGCGGTGACGTACGCCCTCGAAGCCGCCGCCGTAGCGCTGGGGCTGGTCGGCCTCTCCTCCTCGTTCGGTGCGCTGGTGTTCGCGCGGCGGCGCGAGTTCGGCATGCTGCGGCATATCGGCTTCACGCGGCGACAGATCGCGGGCATGCTGGCGACCGAAGGCCTGGTGGTCAGCGGAATCGGCCTTGTCGTGGGCCTTGCGCTCGGATGGGTGATGAGCCTCGTCCTCATCTTCGTCGTCAACCGCCAGTCGTTTCACTGGAGCATGGACCTGCGCATGCCCTGGGTTCCGATGTCGGCACTCGCCTTCGTGCTGCTGCTGTTGGCCACGGCCACCACACTGGTCAGCGCGCGGACAGCGATGAGCGGCAATGTCGTTCGCGCGGTGAAGGAAGACTGGTGAACCGGCGCGCGTTCCTGATCATGCCGCTCGCGCTGGCGAGCGTCCGCGCCGGTGCACAGGTTCGCTACGCCGACGTGTCGCCCGAATTGGTGCTCGAATTTCCGCGCGACCACGGCAGTCACCCGGCATTTCGCACCGAATGGTGGTACGTGACCGCGTGGTTGCGCGATTCCGAAGGACGCGATCTGGGCGTCCAGATCACGTTCTTTCGCAACCGTCCCGGCGTTGCGGAGAGCGGGACCAGCCGGTTCGCGCCGCGGCAGCTACTGTTCGCGCACGCGGCCATCGCCGACCCGCGCGTCGCGCGATTGCGCCACGACCAGCGCGCAGCGCGCGCAGGCTTGGGACTGGCGGAAGCGGCGGCTTCCACGACCGACGTGACACATCGGAGACTGGACGCTGCGGCTGGACGGGAATACCTACAAGGCGCGAGTTCCCGCCAGGGACTTCGACCTCGACCTCGCGTTCACCGCGCAGTCTCCTCCGCTGCTGCAAGGGGAACGCGGCACAAGCCGCAAGGGGCCTCGCGCGCAGCAGGCGAGCCACTACTACAGCCGCCCGCACCTCGCTGTCGGTGGCACCGTTTCGGTGGAAGGCCGGGCGCAGAGTGTGCGCGGCACGGCCTGGCTCGATCACGAATGGTCGAGCGATTACCTGGCATCCGACGCGCGTGGATGGGACTGGGCCGGCATCAATTTCGACGACGGATCGTCACTGATGGCCTTCCGCATCCGCGATTCGGGCGGTGGCGCGTACTGGGCCGGCGGCGCTTTGCAGGACAGATATGGCAAGACAAGGAACCTGCAGCCCACCGACGTTCGCTTCACGCCGCTGCGCCGGTGGCGCTCGCCGCGCACCGGCATCGACTATCCGGTGGCGTTCGGAATACGTGCCGGCGACGTCGACATCACGCTGGAACCATTGATGAATGACCAGGAGCTCGATTCGCGCGCGAGCGTGGGAACGATCTACTGGGAAGGGGCCGTGCGCGCGCTCGCGGGCGGGCGCGAAATCGGCCGCGGCTATCTCGAGTTGACGGGTTATGGCGGCGCACTGAAGCTATAGGCGCCTACAGCCAACCGCAACTGCCGAAACTGGTGCGACCCGGCACTCGGATGCGAGCGTCGCGAGCGCATCAGCGCTGATCCGCCACCTTGATGGCCTCGCGTGCGGCGAGGGCCAGCGGATCGTTCTTGTTGGCCGCGAGCCGTGCGAGCACCTGGCGCGCGCCGGGTCCGCCGATGATGCCGAGTCCCGCGACGGCGTTGGCGCGATAACCGGTGGCGAATCGCCGCACCTGGTCGTCGACATACGCCTGGCGCGAGACACGCCGGAATGCGGCAAGATCCTTTTCGCTGACGCCTTCGACGCTGTAATCCTGGATGGGAAATTTTTGCCGGGCGTCGAACCGGGCTTCCGCCGCCGCACGCGCCTCGCGCAGTTCGGCGGGCGGCGGCCCGTCAACAATCGCCTTCCGAAAGGCCGGCTCGAGCGGCACCGCATAGCGCCGCAATTGTGCCTCCAGTTCGCGCGCCTCGTCGCCGACGCAGCGTCGCCATGACCCACCGTTCGAAGACGGCGGATACCTCCGGCGCCAGTCCGTACCGCGGCTGCGCCGATCGCGCCGGCGGCGATCAACGCAACGGCCGTCCCGGCGATCCATCGCACGGCGGCGCGCATCAATGATTTTGCTGGATGCATGGGCAATCCTCCTCGTTTCGTCGCGCGGTGCTCCGTGGCGAGCTCAGTTGGGCGGAAAGCTGCTGCCGTCCGCCCACAGGCGCTTCTTGATGGTCGGGCAATTGATGACAGGCGTATCGCGATCGCAGTCCCGTGTCGGCAGGCCGGGGCGCAAGCCGAATAACTGGTTGATCGCGGAATTGGTCCGCAGGTGCGCGCGGAAGATCTGGCCTTCGGTCAGATACTGCCGCGAGATGCTTTCGGAATGCATCACGTTGCTGCGGCTGAAATCGGAAGTGAGGTCGTCGATGTGCTCCAGGCCGAAATCGTGCCCCAGCTCGTGCGCAAGGAGATCCGCGCCGGAACCCGAGGCGATGGCGACGAAGCCGCCGCCGATGGCGCACGCGTTGCCGCGCGACGTGGAGCCGTCGACCAGGCTGACCAGGTAGACGTTGATGCGACCCGGCCGTGAGCCGATGTCGGCCGCAATCGACGTCACGTTCGCGTTGCCGGCGCCGCAGGTGAACGCTGCGTAGGTGGCCGCATGTCGCGTTGGCGGTGGCGTCGACGATCTCCACCGGTGCCAACTGCACGCCGAGCCGTTCGTCGACATAGATCTGCTGCGCCGTCTGCCAAAGCGTCAGCGCCGTCTGCTGCGTCGTCGCAAACGGCCCGGCCACGACCCAGATGGTGACGGGCGTGGCGAAGGCATTGGCGAACGGCACGCTGACGATCTGGTTGCCGAGCGCGGTCGCCCACAACGTCGGCTGGAGCGCCGGAGGCCGGTCGCGGCTGAAGGTAATGACCTCTCCGGCCCCGGCACGCGCGCCGACGTCGACGCTGTCGGTGGCGGAGACGAAACCCTGGAAGGTGGCCGCGACGCGTGCTTGCGCCGTCGCTGACGAGCGCGCCGCTGGGCGCGCTGGTGCCGGCGACGAACACGACCCTGCCCGGTACCGGCGGACGCCGCGCACATGATGACCGCGTCCGGTCCGTAGCCCTCGGCCACATAGCCCGTCGCGATCATCTGCGCCTTGATCGCCGCGGAGGCCGTGTAGCGATGGTTGGAATCGATGCGCTGATTCCACAGGCGATAGACCGGCGCGGTCCCGGCGGGACAGGCGCCCGTCGTCGTGTCGGGCAGCGTCGCGTAGAACACGTTGGGCGACTCGAACACGTAGCCGCTGAAATTCGGATCCGTCGCCGTCTTTTGCACGACCAGGTTGCACTCGGCCGGCGACGCGGAAAAGAAATGCGAATTGCCGTGAACCGGCGGAATGTAGAAGCGGCAGACCGGGTTCACGCTGGCGCCGCCGCTGGCCTGGCTGGGAAAGACCCTGAACGACTGCCCGGTGCGCGCCCAGCCGGCGATGCGTCCGGTATCCAGCGTGTCGATTTCCTGCTGCAGGCTGCTGATGAAATAATGGTCGAGGCCGGCGTGGTAATACTCGACGGCGGTCACCGGCAGCGCGGGCAACGTCACGGCCTTGCCGGCGAAGTTGGTGGCGACATTCGGGACGGTCGCGCCTGAGGCGATTGATGGCGCCGACACCATCCGTGGGCAGCGTCGCATACGTGAACGTGTCGACGCCGGCGTAATTGAGCGTGCCGCCATCCGTGGCAAGGAACCCGTTCGGGATCACGTAATCCGGCGTGATGAAGCCGAGCGTCGCCAGTCCCTGGGTGCCGAGCAGGACGCGCTTGTTCGCCGTCATCGTGCCGGGCAGGTCGGCCGGAAATGGAAACGATTTCGTGACGCCGGCGTGCGTGCTGGTGAAAGCATGGCCCGGACCAGGCGTTCTCTCCGTTCGCGCCGAGCGATTCGCGCAGCACGACGAATTGCACGGTGCCGTCGGCGTTCGAGTAGACCTGGTCGATGACGAAACCGTGAAAGCTCGCCCACGCGGTCGTGGCCATCATGGCGATGGCACCCACCAGCAATCCGCAGAATCGTTGGGCCAAGCGTGAATCCTCGATGAGCGAGATGATCGCGGAGCTTTACCTCTGCTTGCGTTGTATCTTATCCTTGTTCCACGATGATTGCGCCTCCCTCGACGCTCGGCCGCCGGCGGCCGGATCTTCCTGTGAACGGTCTCATCGCAGGCGTCATTGCCGGCGCGTTCGGCATGGCGTATTTCGTCTATGGCAAGCGGCAGAGCAAGGTGGTTCCGCTGCTGGCCGGCGTGCTGCTGTGTGTCTATCCGTATTTCACGGAAAATCCGTACGCGCTGATCGGCATCGGCGCGGCGCTCCTTGCAGCACCCTTCCTCCTGGACTTCTGAACATGCGCCGGATACTGGTCTGCGCGGTCGCCGCAGCAACCATTGGCTTGGACGGCGGACCGCGGGCATTCGCCGCCGCGGCGGAACCTGCCGCCGCGGAATACGTGATTCGCTGGAACGCCCGCGACGGCGGGCCGGCTTCCCTCAATGACGTAATGGGGGTTCTGAAAACGCGCGCGACCCGCGATCGGAAGTTCAACGTCGACTATTACGACCTGCCGCCGAACATGGCCGCGCCACCGGGATATTCGGTAATCCTGCGCAGGCGTATCGAGGACGGCGCGGCCGCGGAACTCACGTGGAAGCTCCGCGGCGATGCCGCGCTGGCGGACTGGACGTGTCCGCTGCGCAATGCAAAGGAGTCCAAGGCCGAAGCGGAGGTCGCATTTCAAGCTGCCGACACGCTCGCCCGTTCGTTCTCCTACAGTTGCACGAGCGACGGCGGAGGCCGCCGCGGCCGAGCTATCCGCCACGCTCAAGGCATGCACGGCGACCGTGACGCGCAAGGTCGCGGGTCCAATCAAGCTCGAGGAATGGCGCTTTCCCGGCGACATCGTCATCATCGACGTGTCCATGGCTAGCGTGAACAATTCCGGCGCGCTGGAATTGTTCCGCACACGGATTGCCAATCCACTGTTCGCTGCGGGCGTCGTGCCGCTGTCGGAAAGCAAGACCGACCTCGGCAGCCGCTGCAAATAATCAACTGAGCGCGCCCAGCGATCACTGGGCCGACAGCGCGTCCGCTAGCGCCGCGTCGCGGCCGTCACGCCGGGCACGTCCGTGATCAGCGCGAGCGCGCGCTTCAGCACAGCGAGGCTCTGCACCTCGACCGTGAACGCCATCCGCGATTGCATGTTGCGCGTCAGCGTGTTGGCCGCCGTGACGTTGATCTTCTCGCGCGACAGGACTTCCGAAATGTCGCGCAGCAGTCCCTGCCGGTCCATCGCCTCCACGACGATGTCCACGGGGAATACCTCGTCGCGCGGCGCGCCCCAGCCGGCCGTGATCAGGCGCTCGGGCTGCGTCGCGCGCATGCGCGTGACGTTGGGGCAGCTTGCGCGATGGATGGTGACGCCTTTGCCGCGCGTGACGAAGCCGGCGATCGGATCCGGCGGCGCCGGCTTGCAGCAGCGCGCGAGCCCGGTGAGCAGGCGGTCGACGCCGACGACGAGGATGCCGCCACCCGAGCCCGCCGCCCTGCTCTTGCGCATCTGCACTTCCGGCTCGGGCGCCAGGGTCGCCGGCGCGGACGGTAGCGCCAGCGCCTGGATCGCGGTCTGCACCTGCTTCGAGTTGATCTCGTCGCGCCCGAAGGCGGCGAAGAAGTCCTCCGCCTTGTCGAAGCCGGCCTTCGCCGCCAGCGCGTCGAGCTTCAGCGCAGTCTGGCCCATGCGCGCGAGTTCGCGCTCGACCAGCGCGCGCCCCTGCGCGACCGTCTGCTCGTGCTGCTGCGCGCGAAACCATTGCCGAACCTTGGTGCGCGCGCGGTGGCTTTGCACGTAGCCCAGGTCCGGATTGAGCCAGTCGCGCGACGGCCCGCCCTGCTTGACCGTGACGACCTCGACCTGCTGGCCGTTCTTCAGCGTGTAGTGCAACGGCACCATCTGGCCGTCGACGGTGGCGCCGCGGCAGCGGTGGCCCAGGTTCGTGTGCACGGCATACGCGAAGTCGACCGGCGTCGAGCCGCGCTGCAGGTCGATGACCTTGCCCTGCGGCGTCAGCACGTAGATGGAATCGGTGAAGAGGCTTTCCTTGAACGCCGACAGCCATTCGCCGGAATCCGCGACCGCGTCCTTCCAGTCCAGCACCTGCCGCAGCCACGCGATCTTGTCGTCGAACGTCGGATCGTGGCGCACGCCCTTCAACGCGCCTTCCTTGTAGCGCCAGTGGGCGGCGACGCCGTATTCGGAGTGCTGGTGCATCTCACGCGTCCGGATCTGCACCTCGAGCGGCTTCCCTTCGGGCCCGATGACCGCCGTGTGCAGCGAACGGTAGTTGTTGGCCTTGGGCTTGGCGATGTAGTCGTCGAACTCCCGCGCCAGCGGCGTCCACAGATGATGCACGAGCCCCAGCGCCGTGTAGCAGTCCTTCACCGATTCGACCAGGATGCGCACCGCGCGGATGTCGTAGAGCGCATCCATGCCCGCCTGCTTGCGGCGCATCTTGCTCCAGATGCTGTAGATGTGCTTGGGCCGTCCGCTCACTTCGGCGGCGACCCCGGCGGCGGCCAGCTCGCGGCGCAGCGTCGCGAGCACGTCCTCGATGTAGTGCTGGCGGTCGAGCCGGCGCTCGTCGAGCATCGTGGCGATCGACTTGTACGCGTCGGGCTCGAGCGCGCGCAGGCTCAAGTCCTCGAGCTCCCACTTCAACTGCCAGACGCCCAGTCGGTTGGCGAGCGGCGCGAACAGGTCGAGCACCTCGCGCGCGACCTGCGTCCGCAGTGCCGCGTCCCCGGTCATCAGCGTGCGCAGCGCCTGCGTGCGTTCGGCGAGCTTGATCAGTACGACGCGGATGTCCTCGACCATCGACAGCAGCATCTTGCGCAGGTTCTCCGCCTGCGCCGCGCGCTCCTCCGCGTTGCCGGTCGAGGGCGTCGTGCGGATGACGCCCATCCGCGCGACGCCGGCGACAAGGGTCGCGACTTCGCTGCCGAATTCGGCGGCAATCGCATCGGCGTCGAACGTCCCTGCTACGGGCAGCCCGAGCAGCAACGCGGCGCGGATCGAATCCGGATCGAGCTTGAGTCCGGCCATGATCGTCGCCGTGCCCAGCGCGCGATCGAGCGCCGGTTCGCCGTCGGGCATCGCGGCGTCGCCGCAACCGGAGCGCGCGCGCTCCAGCGCCGCGGCGAACGACGCGCGCTCAGGCTGCGGAGTACTCGCGGGAAAGGGTGTCGAGCCACGCGGCGACCGCCTGTGGCGCGGCGGTCTGCGGCGCGGCGTGCAGCACGGCGACCATGGCGGAATTATACGCGGCGCGCTCGGCGGCCCTTACAACCAGAAAGCTTGACCAAATTACCTTAATCGCGCGCACGCGCCGCGCGCGGCGCGAACCCCAACGAACGCTTCAGCACGGGCAGCAGCACGGCCGGCGGTGCTACGCCGGCGCGGCGGCGGCGATTGCCTGCGCCAGCGCTTCGGCGTGGCGATCGGCCAGGCCGCGCTCGCGCGCCTCGACCATCACGCGCAGCACGGGCTCCGTGCCGGACGGCCGCAGCAGCACGCGGCCCGCGTCGCCCAGCGAAGCGACGGCAGCGCGCTCTGCGGAGCGCACCGGAGCCGCACGCTTGCCAGTCCCACTCGCGCGTCACCGGCACGTTGATGAGCCGCTGCGGGAACATCGTCACGTCCGGCGGTGGCTTCGGCCAGCGTCTTGCGCTGCTCGATCAGCGCGCGCAGGACCGCAAGCGCGGCGATGATTCCGTCGCCGGTGGTGTGCTTGTCGAGGCAGATCACGTGCCCCGAATTTTCGCCGCCCAGTACCCAGCCGCGCTCGCGCATTTGCTCGAGGACATACCGATCGCCGACGCGCGCGCGCGCAAGCGGTATGCCGTCGCGCGCCAGCGCCTGCTCGAACCCGAGATTGCTCATCAACGTTCCCACCACGCCGCGCAGGGCCGCGCCGCGCCGGTGGTAGTCCGCGGCGATGACGTACAGCAGCTGGTCGCCGTCGTAGATGGTGCCCGCGCTGTCGACCATGATCAGGCGGTCGCCGTCGCCATCGAGCGCAATTCCCAGGTCGGCGTGATGCGCGCGCACCCGCTCGGCCAGGAACTTGGGATGCGTCGCGCCGACGCCGGCGTTGATGTTGATGCCGTCGGGCGCGACGCCGACGGCGATGACATCGGCGCCCAGTTCGTGGAACACCGGCGGCGCGACGTGGTAGCCGGCGCCGTGCGCGCAGTCGACGACGATGCGCAGCCCGCGCAAGTCCAGTTCCGACGGAAACGTTCCCTTGCAGAACTCGATGTATCGCCCGGCCGCGTCGTCGATGCGGCGCGCCTTGCCGAGTTGCGCCGATGTCGACGCATTCGAGCGGCGCGTCCATGCGCGCCTCGATCGCGGCTTCGACGTCGTCCGGCAGCTTGGCGCCGGCAGCGGAGAAGAACTTGATGCCGTTGTCGTCGAACGGATTGTGCGACGCGCTGATCACGATGCCCGCCGCGAGACGCAGCGCGCGCGTCAGGTAGGCGATGCCGGGCGTGGGCAACGGCCCGCAAAGATAGACGTCAATGCCCGCGGCAGAGAGGCCGGCCTCGAGCGCGGCTTCCAGCAGGTAGCCGGAGATGCGCGTGTCCTTGCCGATCAGGACGCCGGGCCGGTCGCCGGCGCGTTCGGCGGCCACCACCGCGCGATGCGCCCCGTCGACCGCGGCCAGCGTGCGCCCCGCCGCCCAGCCCAGCTTCAGCATGAGCTCCGGCGTGATCGGCGCTTCGCCCACGCGGCCGCGCACGCCGTCGGTGCCGAAATATCTGCGTTTGACGACCGGTTCAATCTGCTTCGATGGCATGCCACACCTTTAACGCGTCAACAGTTTCGCGCACGTCGTGCACCCTGACGATGGCCGCGCCGCGCGCAACCGCCGCCAACGCCGCGGCGACGCTCGCTGCCGCGCGCTCGTTCACGTCCCGGCCGGCGATCCCGCCCAGCATCGACTTCCGCGACAGGCCCGCCAGCACGGGATAACCCGTGGCGGCCAGGATGCCCAGCGCACGCAACAACTGCGAGATTATGCGCCTGCGACTTGCCGAACCCGAACCCCGGGTCGATGACGATGCGGTCGCGGGCGATGCCGGCCGCCTCGCACAGCCGCGCGCGGCTGACCAGGAAGTCGCGGACCTCGGCGACCACATCGCCGTAGCGCGGTTCGGCCTGCATGGTCCGGGGCTCGCCCTGCATGTGCATGAGGCATACCGCCGCATCGCTGGCGGCGACCGTGGCCATGGCATCGGGCGCCTGCAGTGCGCGCACATCGTTGACCATGACCGCGCCCGATGCCAGCGCGGCGCGCATGACGTCGGGCTTGTGCGTGTCGATGCTGACCCGCAGGCCCTCCTTCGCCAGCGCTTCGACCAGCGGCATGACGCGGTCGAGCTCGACGTCGACGGGCACCGGGGCGGCGCCGGGCCGCGTGGATTCGCCGCCGATGTCGATGATGTCGGCGCCGTCCGCCGCCATCCGGCGCGCGTGGCCGAGAGCGCGCTCGCGGTCGACGAACATGCCGCCGTCCGAGAACGAATCGGGCGTCACGTTGAGGATGCCCATCACGCGCGGACCGATCAAGCGCCAGCGAGCACCGCCCGAAGGTCGAGAAATTTGCTCATCGCTGGCTACAAAGACGGGGCGCCGCGCGCCCCGTTTCCATCAGAAGTTTTCCAAGTTTCTACGCCGCGCGCATCGGGTCCACCGAAGGTTTCTATGCCGGATTGGCCGACGGCGCCGCATCGGGATTGGCGGTCGTGCCACCCGACGACGGTCCCGTCGAGGACGGCGTGGGCTTCGGCGGGCGCGGCGGTTTGCCGCCCATGATGTCGGCGATCTGGTCGGCGTCGATCGTCTCCATTTCCAGCAGCGCCTTGGCCATGGCCTCAACCTTGTCGCGATTGTCCTCCAGGAGTTTCCGCGCGACCGCGTACTGCTGGTCGATGATCTTGCGGATCTCCTGGTCGACCTTCTGCATCGTCGCCTCGGAAACGTTCTTCTGCGTGGTCACCGAGCGGCCGAGGAAGACCTCGCCTTCGTTCTCGCCATACACCATGGGACCCAGCTCGTCCGACATGCCGTAGCGCGTGACCATGTTGCGCGCGATTTCCGTGGCGCGCTCGAAATCGTTGGAGGCGCCGGTGGTCATCTGGTTCATGAACAGTTCCTCGGCGATGCGGCCGCCGAAGAGCACCGAGATCATGTTCAGCATGTGGTTGCGGTCCATGCTGTAGCGGTCTTCGGTGGGAAGCTGCATCGTGACGCCCAGCGCGCGGCCGCGCGGAATGATCGTGACCTTGTGCACCGGGTCGGTCTTGGGCAGCAGCACCGCGACGAGCGCGTGGCCGGACTCGTGATAGGCCGTGTTGCGGCGTTCCTCTTCCGGCATCACGATCGAGCGCCGCTCGGCGCCCATGATGATCTTGTCCTTGGCGCGCTCGAAATCGTGCATGTCGACGAGGCGCTTGTTCGAGCGCGCCGCGAACAGCGCCGCTTCGTTGACCAGGTTGGCCAGGTCCGCGCCGGACATGCCCGGCGTGCCGCGCGCGATGATGTCGGCCTTCACGTCCGGCGCCATCGGCACCTTGCGCATGTGCACGAGCAGAATCTGTTCGCGGCCGCGAATGTCCGGCAGCGGGACCACCACCTGGCGGTCGAAGCGGCCCGGGCGCATCAGCGCCGGGTCGAGCACGTCCGGCCGGTTGGTCGCGGCGATGACGATGACGCCTGCGTTGCCCTCGAAGCCGTCCATCTCGACCAGCAACTGGTTCAGCGTCTGCTCGCGCTCGTCGTTGCCGCCGCCTAAGCCGGCGCCGCGCTGGCGTCCGACGGCGTCGATTTCGTCGATGAACACGATGCACGGCGCGTTCTTCTTGGCCTGCTCGAACATGTCGCGCACGCGCGCCGCGCCGACGCCGACGAACATCTCGACGAAGTCGGAGCCCGAGATGGAGAAGAACGGCACCTTCGCCTCGCCCGCGATGGCCTTGGCCAGCAGCGTCTTGCCGGTACCGGGGCTACCGACCATCAGCACGCCGCGCGGAATACGCCCGCCCAGCTTCTGGAACTTGGAAGGGTCGCGCAGGAATTCGACCAGCTCGGCAACTTCTTCCTTCGCCTCCTCGCATCCGGCCACGTCGGCGAACGTGATCGTGTTGTTCGCCTCGTCGATCATGCGCGCCTTGCTCTTGCCGAACGAGAACGCGCCTCCCCGACCGCCGCCCTGCATCTGGCGCATGAAGAAGATCCACACGCCGATCAGCAGCAGCATCGGGAACCAGGAAATGAAGATCTGCGACAGGAACGACTGTTCTTCCTCCTGCTTGCTGTCGACCTTGACGCCGTACTTGAGGAGGTCGCCGACCATCCAGATGTCGCCCGGGCTGTAGGTCGTGAATTTCTTCTTGTCCGTCGACGTCCAGTTGATCTTGCGGCCCTCGACCGTGGCCGACTCGACCTTGCCGCTCTTGGCCGAGTCCATGAATTCGGAATAGGAAATGGCATCCTTGCCCGGCTGCCGCGAGTCGAATTGCTTGACCACGACCAACACCACCATGAGGATCACGGCCCAGATGCCGATGTTCTTGACCAGATTGTTCAAAACAGGCTCCTTGCGGCCATCGTCGATCCGGCGGGCCACGCACCGGCAATCACTTGCCCGGACTTCAATCCCGTCCGGAAGAGCAAACCTATTCTATCTGCGAATGCATCCCTAAGACCAGCGATCGCAGCGTGGACATCCTCGCAGCACGTAAACATCGCAAACATCCGGTAACACCGTG
Source organism: uncultured beta proteobacterium (assembly GCA_963782625.1). Taxonomy (GTDB): domain Bacteria; phylum Pseudomonadota; class Gammaproteobacteria; order Burkholderiales; family Casimicrobiaceae; genus VBCG01. The sequence continues at coordinate 105,167 of CAWAKN010000006.1, forward strand.
CAAGGTCGCGCATGTCGCCTGCAAACGACAACCTCACGGCTGAAATCCCTTGCCGACCAAGAACGTCTCGCGACTGCGATCGCGGGAGGCCTTGGGCTTGCGCACGTATACCTTGGCAAAGTGTCCCGCCATTTCGCGTTGGAATTCACTCAGGCCCGCGCCCTGGAACACCTTCACCAGCAAATCACCTCCTGGCGCCAAGTGTCCGACGGCAAATTCCAGCGCAAGTTCACCCAGATGCACGCTTCGTGCCTGATCCGCGGCATCGATACCGGAAAGATTGGGGGCCATGTCCGAAACCACAAGGTGCGCACGGGCATTGCCGAGCGCGGCCGCCAACGCCGCCAGCCCTTCCTCTTCGCGAAAATCCGCCTGTACGAACGTGACCCCCGCAATGCCGTCCATCGGCAGCAGGTCGATGGCGACGACTTTTCCCGCCGGCCCCAGGCGTTCGCGCAGCACCTGCGACCAGCTTCCCGGCGCCGCGCCGAGGTCGACAACCGTCATGCCGGGTTTCAGCAACTTGTCGCGCTCGGCGAGTTCGATCAGCTTGAACGCCGCCCGCGACCGGTAGCCCCGCCGCTTCGCCTCCTGAACATACGGATCGTTCAGGTGCTCCTGCATCCAGGCCTTGACGAACTTGTGCTTCTTTGCAGGATTCTGCGGCGCCATTGCGCGATGGGTCGATGAGGGGGCGAGAAGCTTACTCCATCGCTGTCCGGCCCACGGGCCCCTTCGGACTGCCGACGGGCGCCGAAGCGTGGCGGCCAACGGCCGCGGCATACGCCGCAAAGGCGCCACGTTTGACTTGCATCAAAGGATTCGCCGCAGTTTCGCGCAGGATTGCGCGACGGCCTAAGGGCTCGCATCGGGTGACAGTGGAGGCTGGAGGAGGATGTTTCAGGTTCGCATTCATGGCCGCGGCGGCCAGGGCGTGGTGTCCGGCGCGGAGTTGCTGTCGGTAGCGGCGTTTCTCGAAGGCCGGTACGCGCAGGCATTCCCGAGCTTCGGCTCCGAGCGCATGGGCGCGCCGGTGATGGCTTTTTGCCGCATCGACGTGCGCGAGATCCGCTTGCGCGAGCCCGTCATGGCGCCCGACGCGCTGATCATCCAGGACCCGACGCTGCTGCACCAGGTCGACCTGTTCAACGGCCTGCCCAAGTCAGGGTTCATCCTGCTCAATTCGACGCGCAGCTTCTCCGAACTCGGACTCGAAGCGTTCGTCGCCGGCTTCCGCCCCGAAAGGCTGTGCACGCTGCCTGCCACGGAGATCGCGTTGAAGCATGTCGGCCGTCCGGTTCCCAACGTGCCGCTGCTTGCCGCCTTTGCCGCAATCACCGGCCAGATCCGTCAGGAATCGGTGATCAAGGCCATCCGGGAAAAATTCCCCTCCGCGATCGCGGAAAAAAATGTCGCGGCAGCGGCCGAGGCCTTTGAACTCGCCGAGCAAGGGATTGGAGACCGCCCATGCTTAAGCAGACCGAAGGCTCGCACGCCGTCGCCGAGGCCATCGCGCTGTGCCGTCCGCAAGTAATCTGCGCCTACCCGATCACGCCGCAGACGCACATCGTCGAAGGCGTCGGCGAAATGGTGAAGGACGGCACGCTCGTCAATTGCGAGTTCATCAACGTCGAATCCGAATTCGCCGCGATGTCGGTGGCGATCGGCGCCTCGGCCGCCGGCGCGCGTACCTACACCGCGACCAGCAGCCAAGGACTGCTGTTCATGGCCGAGGCCGTGTACAACGCCGCCGGGCTCGGCTTGCCGATCGTGATGACCATCGGCAATCGCGCCATCGGCGCACCGATCAACATCTGGAACGACCACTCGGACAGCATGTCGATGCGCGACGCTGGCTGGATCCAGCTCTTTGCCGTCACCAACCAGGAGGCGCTCGACTTGCACATCCAGGCGTTCCGCCTGGCCGAAGAACTGTCATGCCCGGTGATGGTGTGCATGGACGGCTTCATCCTGACGCACGCCTACGACCGCGTGGACATTCCCGACCAGGCGGACGTCGACGCTTACCTTCCGCCGTTCCAGCCGAGGCAGATCCTCGATCCGGCCAACCCGGTCACCATCGGCGCGCTGGTCGGTCCCGAAGCGTTCACCGAAGTGCGTTATCTGGGCCACCACAAGCAGCTGCGCGCTCTGTCGCTTATACCGAAGCTCGCCGCGGAATTCGCCACGCGGTTCGGGCGCAACTCGGGCGGCCTCATCCGCGAATACCGCACCGAGGATGCCGAAACCATTGTCGTGGCCTTGGGTTCGGTGATCGGCACGGTGCAGGATGTCGTCGACGAATTGCGCGAAGGCGGGGAGCGGATCGGCGCGGTATCGATCTGCTCGTTCCGGCCCTTCCCGGTCACCGTGCTGCGCGAGGCGCTGCAGGCGGCGAAGCGCGTCGTCGTGCTGGAGAAATGCCTTGCCGTGGGCCTGGGCGGCATCGTGTCCGATGGCGTGCGCAAGTCGCTGTCGGGAATCCAGCTCAAGGGCTATACGGTCATCGCGGGACTGGGAGGGCGCGCAATCACGGTCGCATCGCTGCGGCAATTGTTCCAGGACGCGATCGCCGACGAGCTCGAGCAGGTGACGTTCCTCGACCTGAATGCCGAGGTCGTCAGCCACGAGCTCGAGCGCGAGGCGCAGGCGCGGCGCACGGGACCGACGGCCGAGGCCATCCTGCGCCGCATGGGCACCGTCGCTTCGCAAATCGGATGACGGGGACAGGACGCAGCATGCCGAACACGATGCAGGAAGTGAAGTTCTACCAGACCGGCACGTTCACGGTCGGCAATCGCCTGCTGGGAGAGAACGAGCGCGCCGTGCAGGCGAACATGGAACGCACCAACTCGCTCAATTCCGGGCACCGCGCGTGCCAAGGTTGTGGCGAAGCCCTCGGCGCACGCTACGCGATCGATGCGGCGATGCGCGCGACCAACAACCAGATCATCGCCGTCAACGCCACCGGCTGCCTCGAAGTGTTCTCCACGCCTTACCCGGAGAGCTCGTGGCAGATTCCGTGGATTCATTCGCTGTTCGGCAACGCCGCAGCAGTCGCGTCGGGCGTGGCCGCGGCCATGCGTGTGACCGGCCACACGAACACTCGCGTCGTCGCGCAGGGCGGCGACGGTGGCACCACCGACATAGGCTTCGGCTGCCTGTCGGGCATGTTCGAGCGCAACGACGACGTGCTGTACATCTGCTACGACAACGAGGCCTACATGAATACCGGCGTGCAGCGCTCCAGCGCGACGCCGCCGACGGCGCGCACGGCAACGACGATGGCTGTCGGCAAGGAACCGGGCAACGTGTTCGGTACCGGCAAGAACGTGCCGCTGATCGCGATGGCGCACTTCATTCCCTACGTCGCCACCGCGAGCGTCGCCAACCTGCACGATCTCGAATTCAAGGTGACCAAGGCGATGTCGATGCACGGCGCCCGGTACATTCACATCCACGTTCCCTGCCCCTTGGGCTGGGGCTCAGCGCCGGCGGACACGATCAAGCTCGCGCGGCTCGCCGTGGAAACCGGACTCTTCCCGCTGTTCGAGGCGGAGGACGGCGAGATCACCGGACGCACGAAGATCCGCCGCAAGGCCCCGGTCGAGGATTACCTGAAGCTGCAGAAGCGCTTCGCGCACCTCTTCGGCTCCAAGCCGGACGAAGCGCGCCTCGCCCGCATCCAGGCGAACGCCGACCGCAACATCGCCAAATTCGGCCTGCTCGACTAGCGAACATACATGGAAAAGCCGTACGCGATTACCCTCAAGCCCGGCTCGAGCCTGGCCAACAAGACCGGCTCGTGGCGCACGTCGCGGCCGATGTACCTCGACCGGCTGCCGCCCTGCAACCATGCGTGTCCGGCCGGCGAGAACATCCAGGGTTGGCTCTATCCTGCTGAGAGCGGCGACTACGAAGCAGCGTGGCGGCTGTTGACTGCCGACAACCCGTTCCCCGCGATCATGGGACGCGTGTGCTACCACCCCTGCGAAGGTGCCTGCAACCGCGGCAAGCTTGACGAGTCGGTCGGCATCAACTCCGTCGAGCGCTTCCTGGGCGACGAGGCGATCAAGCACGGCTGGCAATTCGCGCGGCCGGCATTCGAGTCCGGCAAGCACGTGCTCGTCGTCGGCGCCGGGCCGTCGGGGCTCTCCGCCGCCTACCATCTGCGCCGGCTGGGCCACCGCGTCAAGATCATCGAGGCGGGTCCCTTGTCCGGTGGGATGATGCGCTTCGGCATTCCCAAGTACCGCCTGCCGCGCGACGTGCTCGATGCCGAGGTAAAGCGCATCCTCGACATGGGCGTCGTGCTCGAGTTGAACCGCAAGGTGACGAACATCACCGAAACCATGCAGGCGGGCCAGTTTGACGCGGCCTTCCTTGCGGTCGGCGCCCACATCGCCAAGCGCGCCTACATTCCCGCGGGCGAAGCGGCACACATGCTGGACGCGGTGTCCGTGCTGCGGAGTATGGAAGGCGAAGAGAAGCCGATGCTGGGGCGGCGAGTTGTCGTCTACGGCGGCGGCAATACGGCGCTCGACGTCGCGCGGACCGCCAAACGGCTGGGCGCCTCCGAGGCGATCATCGTGTATCGCCGCAACCGGGAAAAAATGCCCGCGCACGACTTCGAAGTCGAGGAGGCATTGCAGGAGGGCGTGCTGATCAAGTGGCTGTCGACGATCAAGAACATGGCCGACGAAGGCACGCTTACCGTCGAGAAAATGAAGCTTGACGACAAGGGCTTTCCGCAGCCGACCGGCGAGTTCGAGACGCTCGAGGCCGACTCCCTCGTGCTGGCGCTGGGGCAGGACGTGGACCTGTCGCTGCTCGACGGCGTGCCGGGACTTGCGATCAAGGACGGCACCGTTCAAGTTGGCCCGAACATGATGACGGGCCACGCTGGCGTCTTCGCCGGCGGCGACATGGTGCCCTCGGAACGGACAGTGACCGTCGGCGTCGGGCATGGCAAGAAGGCTGCGCGCCACATCGATGCCTGGCTGCGCGGTACGGCCTACGACCCGCCACCCAAGCACGAGGTGGCGGAATTCGACAAGCTCAACACCTGGTATTACGCCGATGCACCGAAGACCGTGCGGCCCATCCTCGATCTGGCCCGCCGCACCTCGACATTCGACGAAGTCGTGAGCGGGCTCGACGAGACCAACGCGCTGTTCGAGGCGCGGCGCTGCCTGTCGTGCGGCAACTGTTTCGAGTGCGACAACTGCTACGGCGTGTGTCCCGACAACGCGGTGATCAAACTGGGACCCGGCAAGCGCTTCGAGTTCAATTTCGATTACTGCAAGGGCTGCGGCATCTGCGTGTCCGAATGCCCGTGCGGCGCCATCAAGATGGTGCCCGAGACCATCTGAAGATCGCCTGGCCGCGCGTCAGCCCTGCGCCCGCGGCGTCAGGTCAGGGAAGCGATACACGGTGGCATTGAGGTAGCGCGCCACGTCCTGGATCTCGTCGCTGCTCCAGTCGAGGCCGGAGTTCTTCTGCCAGCGCGCCACCTGCGCGGTAAGGCTCGAAGGATCGGTGACAATGCGCCGGTCGCGCCAATGCACCTGCATGGTGTGGCAGGCAATGCAATGCGTCGTGTACAGCAGTTCGCCGCGGGAAGCCGGCGGCGGCGTTTGCGCGTGCAGCGGCAGCGCGGCTTGAAGCAGCGCGGCCGCGATCAGAACGCGCGAGCGCATCGTGCCCTTACCTTCGGCCGGCGAGTTCGTCTGCGCGTGCGATGGCGATCGCCAGTTCCCCGTGTTCACGCGTCGTTCCCGGAATCTGCGCCAGAAGCTCCCGCCAGTATTTCGCGGCGGCAGCGTAATCACGTGCCTCGAACGCGACGCCACCCGCCATTTCCAGCGCCTTGGGATGCTTGGCGTCGAGCGCCAGCGCGTGCATGACCAGGTCGCGCGGCTGGCCGGCGAGAACCCCTCCCTGCGTCATCGCAACCGCATCGGCGTACTCGCACCAGATCGCCGGATCGGCGGCGACCTTGGTGCTCGCGGCAACCGCCTTCGCGTAGTCCGCCGCGGCCTCGGCATGGCGGTCCGCGGTCGTCTCGAGGCGGGCCAGCAGCACCCAGGCTCGGCCGTCGCGGGGATTGCGCTCCAGTTGGGCGACGAGGACGTCGCGCAGCACGGGCGCGCGTGGCGCGATGGCGGCCGCATCGTCCTGACCGCTCACCGTTTCCGGAGGCCCGCGCAGCGCGTACAGGCCGAGAGCCAGCACGGGCAACAGGAGCGCGGCAATCCATGCCCGCGACAGCCGGTTCCAGACTACCGCGTCGCGCGGCATGGGCGGCGTTCCCAGGGCGGCATCGGACATGAGCGCGACCAATCTCTACTTGGGCGCAGCAGGCGCCGGCGGAGGTGCAGTGACGGGAACCGCTGAGGCCGAGCCAGGAGCCTGCTTCGCCTTCATCGCGTCGTCGAGAATCTTGATTCCCGCCTGCGACGCGGTCACCGAGTTGGCGAGCGATGATTTGGCGAGTTCGGGGTTGTGGAACGACGCGCCATTCACCGCCGTCCACCATTCCCAATTCGCATGCGCATCGCCGTGCTTGGCGCGCGCGGCCTTCAGCGCGTCTTCGGGCACGCCGATCAGTTGCGCCTGCGAGAACTTGCCGATGAGCTGGGCCAGCCAGAATTCGGCATTGCGCACCTTGCCCTGGTAGTGGGATGCCATCGACTCGATCACGTAGCGCGCCTGCTGCTCGTCCCACTGATGATGGCACTGCAGACACGTTTCCTTGATGTAGTTCTTGGGGTTGGTCTGCCAGTGCGAAGTGTAAAACTTGCCGGTCTTCGCATCCTTGACGCGAGGCATGTGGCACGCCGTGCAGTCGATGCCGAGCTTCTCGTGCGTCGAGTTGTAGTACGTCTCCACGTCGGGGTGTTGCGCTTTCCACAGCGCCGCACCGGTGAACTGGTTGCGGAAATCGCGGAACTCGATGCCGTCGTAGGCCTTCAGGATGTTGTTGACGTCGACGAACGGGAAGTAGTTGGTCCGCCGGTCGCCCATCGCGATGGGTTCGCCGGTATTGGGATTGAAGCCCGGATTGCAGTTGTACTCGACGTGGCACTGCGCGCATTGCAGCTTGCCGTCGTAGCGTTCGAGAAGGCCGATCTTGCGCGTGAAACCGCGCACGCCCATTTCCCGCACGTCCACTTTCGTCTTGCGCGGGTCCAGCGAATAGAGGTTCGGCGGCTCGGTGCGCGTCACCACGTCAATCAGCGCGTCGCGGACGATGCGGGGCTTGGCGGCATGCGGATCGTGGCAGAAGATGCAGTTCAGCGAATGGTTCACCGACTTCGCCAGTTCGACGACCTTGGACGTGCGGCTCCACTTGGCGCCCGGCGCGGCGTCGCCCATGTACGCCCATTCCAGGATATGGTCCTGCGTCTTGCACGACAGGCAGACGGGGTTGGCCGCCGCGGCCGTGCCCGGCTTGAACGGCTTCTGCTCGGTATTGTCGGGGTAGTTGTCGACCACGATGTCCCAGACCTTGAAATCCCCCGACCCCGCGAGATAGCGCCACGACTCCTTCGGCCCGAAGCGGCCGCCGAACGCGCGGTCGACGACGTACTGGTCGAGCAGCGCAAACGTGTGCCCGCGCGGCAGGTTGTGCTCCTTGGTGAATCCGTGCGGCGTCATGAGCAGGTCGTACGCCGGGTCCGGCGCCGGGCCCGTCGCCTGCTTCTTTTCGAAGCGCGCGGTGCGGCGCCAGTTCATCTGCGCGTAGGACTTGTACTGGTTCTGGTGGCAACCGCCGCAGGTGGCGAGGTCGGTATGGGTGGCCGGCCGCTTGGAGGAATCCGCCAAGTGCGCCGCCGTGCCATCGTGGCAGGCATCGCAGCCGACCTTGCTGTGCTTGCCCATGTCGTGCAGCGCCTTGATCGGCGTGTGGCAGCCGTAGCACGCGGACGCATCGAATGCACCCGCCTTGGTCTTGTTCGCGACGTCTGGCTTTCCTTGCGCAAGCGCCGGAAGGCTGACGGCAAGAAAGGCCGCCGCGGCTGTGATGACGGCGGCGCGCAACAGCACGCGGGCACGGGCGTGGCACATGATGATCCCCCTCTAATGTCCTGTCTCGCAGATGAGGATAGCAACGCCACACGCGCCGGCGGCGAGCGAAGCGCCGAACGTTGATGCAGGTCAAGCCGGATCGGTGGCGGTTGCCTGCACCGCGTTTGTCCCGCGTCAAGGTTTCGCCCGGGACGACCGGTTAGGCTCGTCGAATTCGCCCGGGCGCCTTCGCATCGGTGCGCGAAGGAGGCCTGATGCCGACCGCCTTGCCGTTCCCTGTGGAATCCGCCGGGTTGCCGCCACTGGTCATCCGCGGCCGCCGAATGCTGCCCATCGTCCAGGGCGGCATGGGGGTGGGGGTGTCCGCCCACCGGCTCGCGGGAACCGTTGCGGCACTCGGGGCGGTAGGTACGATCGCGAGCGTCGACCTTCGCCGCCGCCACCCCGATCTCATTGCCGCGACGCGCCATGCCGGCAAGGCCGAAGTCGACGCGGCGAATCTCGAGGCGCTCGACCGGGAGATCGTCGCTGCCCGCGCGCTCGCGGCGGGCCGCGGCATGATCGCCGTGAATGTGATGCGCGCCGTCTCCGAATACGCGGCGAACGTGCGGCAGGCCTGCGCCAGCGGTGCCGACGCGATCGTCGTCGGAGCCGGACTTCCGCTCGACCTTCCGGACCTGGCCGCCGGCCATCCCAACGTCGCGCTCATTCCGATCCTGTCGGATGCCCGCGGCGTCGCGCTGGTCGTCAAGAAATGGGCGCGCAAGGGACGGCTGCCGGACGCCGTCGTGATCGAGCATCCTCGCTATGCGGGCGGGCACCTGGGCGCCGCCAAGGTCGAGGACCTGGCCGACCCGCGCTTCGATTTCGAGAACGTGCTGCCTGCCGTGCTGGAATTCTTCCGCGCCGAAGGAATAGAAGCGGGCACCATTCCCTTAATCCCGGCCGGAGGCATCAATCACCCGGCGCGAATCCGCGAACTGTTCGCGCTGGGTGCCTCCGCGGTGCAGCTGGGCACGGCGTTCGCCGTGACCGAGGAAGGCGATGCCGACATCGCATTCAAGCGCGTGCTCGCGGATGCCCGGCCCGAGGACATCGTGGAATTCGTCAGCGTGGCTGGTTTGCCTGCGCGCGCCGTGCGCACGCCGTGGCTCGCCAAGTATCTCGAGTACCTGCCCAAACTCGCCGCGGTTGCGCACAAGAAGCCGCGCTGCACGCTGAAGTTCGATTGCCTGTTCCAGTGCGGATTGCGCGACGGCAACGCCAAGGTCGGCCAATTCTGCATCGACCAGAAGCTCGCCGAGGGGCTCGCCGGTGACGTGCGCAAGGGTCTCTTCTTCCGTGGCGCATCGCCGCTGCCGTTCGGCAGCGAGATCCGCCCGGTGCGTGACCTGATCGCCTACCTCCTCACGGGCGTGAGTCCGAACAACCCGACAGTCGCCACTGGACTTCCCGCCTAATGCACTCCGGCGTTGATCTGCATCAACCCGATTCCGGGGCGATACCTCTAGTCTGCACCGAAGTTCGAGGGCCGGGCCGGAGCTGTGACACCGCAGATGATGCGGTCGCTCAGTTCACGGGTCGTCCGCGATGCCAATCCGCCATGAACCCCTACGTCGTCTTCCTGCTCTACATGCTGGCGATCCTTGGATTCGTCGGCGTCACGTTATTGCTCAACCGCGTCCTAGGACCGAAGGTCGGCGTCGTCGGCGATGAAGCTCGAGCCTTTCGAATGCGGCGCCACGCCGGTCGACGTGCGCAACGTGAAGGCCGTCCCGATCAAGTATTACGCGGTCGCGATCATCTTCATCCTGTTCGACCTGGAGACGGTGTTTCTGTTCATCTGGGCGCTGGGCGCGCAGCCGGTCACGGGCTTCATGCTGGCGACGTTCGGCATCTTCATCTTTCTGCTCGTGCTGATCCTGCTCTATGTCTACAAGGCGCGGCTGCTCGAGGCGGTCTCGGAGTAGGCATGGCACGCACACAGATACCCATTCCGATCCACTCCGCCGGCGGCAAGTCCGCCGCGTTCGAATACCTGACGACGAAAAAGGACGAACTGGTCGGCTGGGCGCGCAAGTTCTCGCTGTTCCCCTATCCGTTCGTCACCGCATGCTGCGCGATGGAATTCATGGCAGTGAGCTCGTCGCCCTACGACACCGATCGCTTCGGCGCCGCGCTGCCGCGCTTCTCGCCTCGCCAGGCCGACCTGCTGATGGTCGTCGGAACGGTGACGCACAAACAGGCGCCGGTCCTGTACCGGGTCTACGAGCAGATGTGCGAGCCGAAATGGGTGATGGCCTTCGGCGTTTGCGCGACGTCCGGCGGCTTCTACCAGAACTATGCGGCCGTGCAGGGCATCGACAAGATCATTCCGGTGGACGTCTATGTCCCGGGCTGCCCGCCGCGCCCCGAAATGGTGATCGACGGCATCATGCAGCTGCAGGAAAAGATTGCCCGTTCGCGGCACCCCATCGTGACGAAGACCTTCTGATGGCGGCCGTGCTCGGACCACTGCAACTGCGCTTGGCGCCACCCGATTACGAGGTGACGCTGGATCGGGGCATGCTCGTCGTGCATCTGCCGCCGGCGCGCCTGCTGGAAACCGTGCGGATCCTGAAATCCGAATTCCAGTTCGATCTGTTCCTCGACGTCACCGCCATCGACTGGCTCCCGCGGCAACCTCGCTTCGAGGTCGTCTACCACTTCTACTCGACCAGCCATTTCGGCCGCGTTCGCCTCAAGACGCTGGTGACCGACGGCGGACCCGACCGTCGACTCGCTGGTTTCGCTCTATGGCGCCGCCGGACTCATGGAACGCGAGTGCCACGACATGTACGGCATCGGCTTCCGCGGCAACCCGGACCTGCGCCCGATCCTGCTCTACGAAGGCTTCGTCGGGCATCCGCTGCGGAAGGACTATCCGAAGCTGCAGGAGCAGCCGCTGGTCCCGTATCGGAAATAAGCGGAAATGACCTGACATGACCCTGGAAGCGAAGCCACCCGAATTCACGCTGCCGAACCCGGTGCGCCCGGCGTTCGACACGACGGGCCACGACGACCATGTCATCGTCAACATCGGCCCTTCGCACCCGGCCACGCACGGGACGGTCCAGATCATCGCCGAGCTCGACGGCGAGCGCGTCGTGCGCACCGACGTGCATTGCGGCTACCTGCACCGCGGCTTCGAGAAGGAGTGCGAGTCGCACACCTGGCACAACCTCATTCCGTACGTCGACCGCCTCAACTACGTGTCGGCGCTGATCAACGATTTCGCCTACTGCGAGGCGGTGGAGACGCTGGCGGACATCCGGATCACGCCGCGCTGCCGTCATCTGCGCACGCTGCTGTCCGAATACTCGCGCATCGTCGACCATTTGACCTGCGTCGCCGCCGGGCTCATGGAACTGGGCGCGATGACGGCGTTCCTGTACCTGGTCATGGTCCGTGACTACATGTACGAGCACATCGCCGACCTGACCGGCGCGCGCGTCACCTACACCTACGGCCGCATCGGCGGGCTGGCGCGGGACCTGCCGGAAGGCTGGCTCGGCAAGCTGGAGATCATCCTCGACAAGTACGAGATGTTCATCGGCCGCGTCCACGGCCTGATGGACCGCAACCGGATCTTCATCGACCGCATGCGCAACGTCGGCGTGATTTCCGCGGCCGACGCAGTCGACTGGGGCTACACCGGCGTCATCCTGCGCTCGACCGGCGCGCCGCGCGATCTGCGCCGCGATACGCCTTATCTCGCCTACGCCGACCTGGATTTCGAAGTGCCGGTGGGCATCAACGGCGACAACTACGATCGCTATTACGTCCGCATGCGCGAGATGGACGAGTCGGTGCACATGATCCGGCAGCTGATCGACACGCTTCCCGCGGGCCCGATCAACGTCGACGACCACCGTTTCACCTTCCCCGAGAAGGCGCTCGTCTACACGGAAATCGAATCGCTGATCAACCACTTCAAGCTCGTGATGGATGGACCGCAGGTGCCGGCGGGCGACGCCTACGCGGCGCACGAGTCGCCCAACGGCGAGCTGGGTTTCTACATCGTGAGCACCGGCGGCGGCGTCCCGGCCAAGGTCCACGTGCGCGCGCCGAGCTTCGTCCACATGGGCGGCGTGCACAAGATGCTCGACGGCTACCAGCTCGCGGACATCGTCCCGACGTTCGGCTCGATCAACATGATCGGCGGCGAGTGTGACAGGTAAATGAGCGATGAGTGCCAGATGAGCGCCGCATGAAACATCTCATTCCGGAATTCGAGAAGCTGAAGGCCCGTTTTCCCGCGGGCTTCGAGTCCTCGCTCGTATTGCCGTGCGTGCGCCGCATCCAGGAAGACCGCGGCTACATCGCCGACGAAGACATCGCCGGCCTGGTCGAGTACCTGGGCGTCCCGCGCATCCAGATCGAGGAAGTGCTGTCCTATTACACGCAGTTCCGGCGCAAGCCTATCGGCCGCTGGCACCTGCAGGCGTGCCGCAACGTCACGTGCTCGATGCGCAGCGCCGAGCGGCTGATCGACCACCTGTCGCAGAAGCTGGGGGTCGCGCCCGGCCAGACGACACCCGACGGCGTGTTCACGCTGTCGACGGCCGAGTGCCTGGGATCGTGCGGCACCGCGCCGGTCGTGATGGTCAATGACACGTACCACGAGAACATGAGCGTCGAGAAGCTCGACGCGCTGCTCGAGGAACTGAAGGGGCAAGGCTGATGCCCGGCAAGCAACTGCTGATGACGTTTCCCGTCACGGCCACGTCGCACACGCTCGCCGACTACGTCGCGCGCGGCGGCTATGCGACGCTGCGCCGCGTGCTGACGCAGCTGAAGCCCGAAGATGTGACCAAGGAAGTCACGGCCTCGGGCCTGCTCGGCCACGGCGGCGCCGCGTTCCCGGCCGGCCGCAAATGGGGCGTCGTCAACCTGAACGACAACCAGCCGCATTACCTGTGCGCCAACGCCGACGAAGGCGAGCCCGGCACGTTCAAGGACCGCTGGATTCTCGAGAACGCGCCGCACCTGCTGCTGGAATCGATGCTGATCGCGGCATTCGCGCTGCAGGTCCGCAACGCGTTCGTCTACATCCGCGGCGAATTCGACCTGCCGTACCGGCGTCTCGCCGCGGCCGTCGAGGAAGCTTATGCGGCCGGCTGGTTCGGCGAGCAGCATCCTCGGCACCGAGTTCTCCTGCGACATCGTCATCTACCGCGGCGCCGGGTCTTATGTGTGCGGCGAGGCGTCGGGACTGCTGTCGTCGATCGAAGGCAAGCGCGGCTACCCGCGCAACCGGCCGCCCCGGCTCACCGTGCAGGGCCTTTACAAGCGGCCCACGGTCGTCAACAACGTGGAGACGCTGGCCAACATCACGCGGATCATCGCCGAGGGAGCCGACGCCTACCGCAAAGTCGGGACGGCCAAGTGCCCCGGCACGCAGCTCGTCTCCATTTCCGGCCACATCGCGAAGCCCGGCGTCTACGAAGTCGAGTACGGCTACCCGATGCAGAAATTCCTGTTCGACGACTGCGGCGGCATGCTGCCCGGACAGAAACTGAAGTGCATCGTGCCCGGCGGCATCTCCACCAAGGTGCTGACGGCCGCGGAGGTCGAACCGCTCACGTTCGATCACCAGTCGTTCGCGGGCGCGGGCTCGTCGCTCGGGTCGGGCGGAATGATCGCCATCGCCGAAGGCACCTGCATGGTGCGCCTGCTGCAGGTGATGCTGCGCTTCTACCACCACGAGTCCTGTGGCCAGTGCACGCCGTGCCGCGAAGGCATGGGTTGGCTGCACCGGATCATCGACCGCATCGTCGCCGGCGAAGGCAAGCCCGAGGACATCGACAGCCTCTACCGGATCTCGCGCCTGCAGGACGGCATGACGATCTGCGGCATGGGCGACGCCGCCGGCTACGCGACGATCGGCATCCTCGACAAGTATCGCGACGAATTCGAATACTGGATCGCCAACAAGCGCTCGAAGCTCGCCGGCAACCTCGAGGGAACCGTCCATGCCTGAGATCTTCATCAACGGGCAGGCGGTGCAGGCCGAGGCTAACCAGACCGTCATGCAGGCGGCGCTGGCGAACGGCTTCTACATCCCGTATTTCTGCTGGCATCACGGAGCTGTCGATCGCCGGCAACTGCCGCATCTGCACGGTCCAGGTCGAGGGCCGCAGCTGGGTCGAGATCTCCTGCAACATGCCGGTGACGGAAGGCCTGCACGTGCTGACGGACTCCGACCTGGTGCGCGAGCACCGCAAGGCGACGATGCAGTTCATCACCCTCAACCATCCGGTCGACTGCGGCATCTGCGACAAGGCCGGCGAGTGCACGCTGCAGGACTATCACTTCGCGTACAACGGGTCGCCGTCGGTGTCACGCGAGCCCAAGGTGCACGCGACCAAGTTCCACGACCTGTCCGAGCGGATCCTGCTCGACAACGAGCGCTGCATCCTCTGTTCGCGCTGCGTGCGCTTCACGCGCGAGATCTCGAAGTCGAACGCGCTCGGCATCAAGAATCGCGGCGACGTCTCGCTGGTGCGTGCCGCCGACGATTCGCCGCTCGACGCCGATCCGTACTCCGACAACGTCATCGACATCTGCCCGGTCGGCGCGCTGCTGTCCAAGCCGTTCCTGCACAAGGCGCGCGTCTGGTACCTGAAGCCCACTCCTTCGGTGTGCCCAGGCTGCGAGCGCGGCTGTTCCGTCAACATCTGGCATCGCAAGGCCGAATGGCACTTGCGCGCGCTGGACCCGAAGCAGAACACCAGCATCGCGCGCGTGACGCCGCTCGAGAATCCTGCGGTCAACGGCCCGTGGATCTGCAACAAGGGCCGCGATCTGGCGCAGATATTCGAACGTCCGCGCGCCGACCGCGCGATGCAGAAGGGCAAGCCGGTCGAGCTGGCCGCGGCCATCGCCGCCGCGCGCAAGCTGATCGCCGAAGCGAAGCATCCGGTGGCCGCTGGTCTCGAACTGGGGCTCCAACGAGGAACTGGCGGCCTGCCACGAAGCGCTGGACGGGCGATTCGCGACGTTCGTCAAGCAGGACCATGCGCCGCAGCCTGGCGAGCGGCTCGAGGACGACCTCCTCATCCGCCCCGACAAGAACCCGAATACCGCCGGCGCCCGCGCGGTCTTCGGCGAGGCAGCCTTGCGCGAGCCGGCGTTCCCCGCCGGCACGGACCTGGTGCTGGTGTGGGGCGAAGGCTGCAACTTCGCGACGCTGCCGGCCGGCGCCAGGATCATCTTCCTCAATTCGTACCTGCAGCCCGAGAACGGGCATGCCGATGTCTTCATTCCGATAAGCATCCAGACCGAGCGCGCAGGCACCTACACGAATTTCGCCGGCGTCGTGACCGGCTTCGAGCGTGCTTCCCGAAGCAACCGACGGTCGCGGACGCGCAGGACGTGTTCGCGGCGATTGTCCCGGGCGCGGCGGCCAAGCCATGATCCAGGACCTCGTCATCTACGCCGTCTACATCGGCTACGCGCTGGGCGTGCTGCTGACTTTCGGCACCGTGCTGACGTGGGTCGAGCGCAAACAGGCCGCGGTCATGTCGGACCGCATCGGCGCCAACCGCGCGTATATCCGCATACCGTTCACGCAGATCAAGTTCGTCTGGTGGGGACTGTTCCACGGCATCGCCGACGGTCTCAAGATGCTGCTGAAGGAGGACTGGCGGCCCAAGTCCTACGACTGGTATGCCTATGCGGTCGCGCCGTGGGTCGTGTTCACGCCGGTGCTGCTCGTATTCGCGGTCATCCCCTTCGGCGGCGTGCTGGACCCGGGCCAACTGCTGCAGTCGCTTCCCGCCGCTTCGGCGTGGTTCGAAGGCCGCACCTATCCGATGCAGATCGCGCGGCTGGATGCGGGCCTGCTCATCGTGTTCGCATTCGGCGGCATGTCGATCATCGGCGCCATGCTTGCCGGCTGGTCGTCGTCGAACAAGTTCTCGATGCTGGGCGCTTCCCGCGCCGGCTCGCAGATGATCTCGTACGAACTGGTGATGGGCCTGACGGTGCTGGGCCTGATCCTGATCTACGGCACGCTCGACCTCTCCGCCATCGTGCAGCAGCAGTCCGGAATCCTGCTCGGCTTCCTGCCCGCGTGGGGCGTGTTCTACCAGCCCTTCGCGGCGGTGCTGTTCATGGCCGCGGCGATCGCCGAGAACAAGCGCATCCCGTTCGACCTGCCCGAGGCCGAATCCGAGCTGATCGCCGGCTTCTACACCGAATACAGCGCGATGAAGATGGGGCTCTTCATGTTCGCCGAGTTCATCGAGATCGCCATCGTGTCGGCGCTGTTCACGACGCTGTTCCTGGGCGGCTACAACCTCCCCTTCATGTCCGACGCCGGATTCGCGTTCCCGGGCAATCACGTGGTGCCGATGTCCCATGGCGTGGTCGTGGTGATCGCAGCTGCGTCGTCTTCCTGGGCAAGGTCCTGCTGATGTCGAGCTTCCAGATCCTGATCCGCTGGTCGCTGCCGCGCTTCCGTTACGACCAGGTGCTGAGCTTCGCGTGGAAATTCATGCTGCCGCTGGCGATCGCCAACCTGACGGTCACCGCTGTCGCCGTGTGGGCGCTGACAAGGCCGGTCATGGAGCCGCAACCTACGTGCGCAAGGTGTACTGGAACGAGCCCACGATGACGTGGTGGGAGCGGGCGTACCTGTTCGAAATCATCCGCGGGCTCTTGATCACCGGCGGCGTGTTCCTGCGCAACATGGGCAAGTGGATGACCGGGCGCAAGGGCGCGCTGACGACCTATTACCCGGAGGAGACGCGGTCCGACTACGCCGCGGGCAACCGGGGCAAGCACATCCTCACCCAGCGGCCGGACGGCAGCCCGCAGTGCATCGCATGCAACATGTGCGCGACCGTATGCCCGGCCCAGGTGATCGAGATCGACGCAGCGTTCGATCCGAACGATCCTGCGCATCCCAAGTATCCGTCCCGATTCGAGATCGACTATTCGCGCTGCATCTTTTGCGGCCTGTGCATCGAGGCCTGTCCCGAGGACGCGATCCGCATGGTCAAGGAGACACCCGGCCTGCCCACCACGGGCGACCGCGACCACATGTGGCTCAACCTGACCGAACTCATCACTGGCACCCGCAGAGCGACGTCGCGAAGCCCTATCCGCCGCGCGATGCGGCGGCCGTTCCCACGCGCCTCGCGCCACGGCAGCCGCGTCCCGCGCCGCGCGATCCTCGTCCAAGCCCGGGCACACGCAATGATCAATTCCCTGCTTGCCCACCTGGACACGGCGCTGATTTACGTGTTCGCGCTGTCCGCGTTCATCGGCGCGGCGCTGATGCTGGTCCTGCGGCACCCGATGCAGGTCGCCATGGCGCTCATCTCGACGATGGTGTTCCTGGGCGGCATCTACGGCCTGCTCGGCGTGCACTTCATCGCGGCGTTCCAGGTGCTGATCTACGTCAGCGCGGTGATGGTGTTCATGGTGTACGTGATCATGCTGCTGGACGTGCGCGATGTATCGTTTACGCACCGCTTCTCGCGCTGGCTCTTTCCGGGGATGGCCTTCGGCACGCTGCTGTTCGCGGCACTGGGTTACGGGCTCGTGCTCGGCGTCGATCGCCTGGCGACGACCTCCCCGTCGTTCGGGCTCGCGCAGTTCGCCGCCGCGTTCCTGTCGGAATACTGGCTGCAGTTCGAACTCACATCGGTGTTGCTGGTTGCCGCGGTCGTCGCGGCGCTCGCCGTGATCAAGGGCAGCAGGAGGCGCGACCGTGGATAGGATGCAGATCCTGCTGCTGCTCGCGATGGCGCTGTTCGCGCTGGGCCTGATCGGCGTCATCGTCCGCCGCAACCTGCTCGTCATGCTGATGTGCATGGAGCTGATGCTCAACGGCGTGAACTTGAGCCTCGTCACTTTCGCCCAGCAGACCGGCACTTCCGCCGGCGCGGTGCTGGTCTTCCTGATCTTCGTCGTCGCGGCGGCCGAAATCGCGATCGCCATTCCCATCGTGCTGGTGCTGGTTCATCAGCGACGCACGCTGGACGCGGATGCGTACATGGACCTTAACGGATAGCCGCAATGCTGCTCACGCTGATCGTCGTCCTGCCGCTCGCCGGGTTCTTCGCCAACGGCCTGCTGGGCAATCGCCTCGGCAAGCCGTTCGTCACCGTGGTCGGCTGCGGCCTGCCGCATGCTCGCGTTCGCCATCGCCATCAAGTCGTTCCTCGACCTATTGGCAGGCGGCGGCGCGCCGATCGTCGAGACGGCCTTCACGTGGGCGCGCATCGGCGGGCAGGCCTTCGACATCGGGTTCTGGTTCGATCGCCTGAGCGCCGTCATGGTGCTCATCGTGACCGGCGTGGGTACGCTGATCCACATCTATTCGACCGGCTACATGAAGGAAGACAAGAGCTACGCGCGATTCTTCGCGTACCTCAACCTGTTCCTCTTCTTCATGCTGCTGCTGGTGCTGGGCCGCTCGCTCCTCGTGCTGTTCGTCGGCTGGGAAGGCGTGGGGCTCGCGTCCTACCTGCTGATCGGCTTCTGGTTCGAGGAGGCCGACAACGCGCGCGCCGGCAAGAAGGCCTTCATCACCAACCGCGTCGGCGACGCCGGTTTCCTGCTCGGCATGTTCCTGCTGTACTGGGCGACAGGGACACTCGAGATGGACAAGATCAACGCGGCGTTCATGGGCCCGTGCGCGCCCGCCGTGTCGGCCAGCCTGGTCGGCATCCTTCTGTTCATCGGTGCATCGGGCAAGTCGGCGCAGATCCCGCTGCACGTCTGGCTGCCCGACGCCATGGCCGGCCCGACGCCGGTGTCCGCGCTGATCCACGCGGCGACGATGGTCACCGCCGGCGTGTACCTGGTCGCGCGCATGTCGGGCGTCTACATGCACGCGGAGGCCGCCTCGCAGGTGGTTGCCGTGATCGGCCTGGCAACGGCCTTCTTCGCGGCCACCATCGCCGTCACGCAGTACGACATCAAGAAGGTGCTCGCGTACTCGACGATCTCGCAGCTGGGGCTCATGTTCCTGGCGCTCGGCGTCGGCGCGTACAGCGTCGCGATCTTCCACGTCTATACGCACGCGTTCTTCAAGGCGTGCCTGTTCCTCGGCGCGGGCAGCGTCATCCACGCGCTTTCCGGCGAGCAGGACGTGCGCAAGATGGGCGGGCTCGCGCGCAAGATCCCCGTCACGTTCGCCACGTTCGTCGTGGCCACCGCCGCGATCGCCGGCATTCCGCCGCTGGCCGGCTTCTTCTCCAAGGACGAGATCCTGTGGTTCGCGTTCGCGAGCAGCCGCGGCGGCTCGCCACTGTTGTGGGTCGTCGCGTCCGCGACCGCGCTGCTGACTTCGTTCTACATGTTCCGCCTGGTCTGGCTCACGTTCCTCGGCAAGTCGCGGATGGAGCCCAAGGTCGAGCACCACGTGCACGAGTCACCGAAGTCGATGACCGGGGTGCTTGCCGTGCTCGCGGCGTTGTCGGCCGTCGGCGGCTTCCTCGCCCTGCCGCACTTCCTCGAGCCGATGCTGCCGCTGCCGGCGGTGCCGGAAAGCCTGCATCACCTCGAGACGCCGCTGCTGGTCGGCTCGATCGTGATCGCGTTCGCGGGCTTGGGGCTGGCCGCCTATTTCTTCGGCAACGGTGCCGTTCGCGCGGCGCGCATGCGCGAACGGTTCGCCGCGCTGCACCGACTCCTCAACGGCAAGTACTTCATCGACGAGCTCTACGATCGCCTGCTGGGGAGGCCGCTGAACTGGATATCGGAAATGGTGTTCCTGCGCGCCGGCGACCGGTTCCTGCTGGATGGGTCGCTGCATGGGCTGGCGAATCTCGCGCGGCGCACGGCGGGCGCGTTCTCCCGCGTGCAGACCGGCAACCTGCATCTGTACGCGTTCCTCGTCGTCGCGGGCATGGCCGCCAGCCTCGCCTGGAGCTTCCGCCATGGCTGACGCGATGCTCCTCAACATCGTCCTGTTCCTGCCGGTTGCGGGAACGGTGCTGCTGTTGTTCATTCCCAAGGGAGTCCGAAGGCGCGATCCGCTGGACGACGTTCTGGGTGATGGTGCTGCAGCTGGCGGCGACCGCCGTGCTCTACGTCCACTACGACGCCGCCGTGCCCGGACTGCAGTTCGAGACGCGCATCCCCTGGATCCCGGCCTGGGGCGTGTACTACCAGATCGGGCTCGACGGCTACAACGTCCTGCTGGTGCTGCTGACCGCGTTCCTGGGACCGCTCGTCGTCGCCGGCGCGTTCAGCGCCATCAAGAAGGACGTCAAGCTGTTCTACGCGATGGTGTTCCTGATCCAGTTCGCGATGCTGGGGACGTTCATCGCGCAGGACCTGTTCGTGTTCTACCTGTTCTGGGAGACGATGCTGATCCCGATGTTCCTGATCATCGGCATCTGGGGCGGCGAGCGGCGGATCTACGCGACGATCAAGTTCTTCCTGTACACGGCGTTCGGCAGCATCCTGATGCTCGCCGCCGTCATCTACCTCGTGTACTCGCTGCAGGCGACGACGGGCATCACGTCGTTCGCGTTCGCCGACCTGAACCGCATCGAGCTGCCGCTGTCGGTGCAGCTCATACTGCTGTCGGCGTTCGGGCTGTCCTTCGCGATCAAGGTGCCGATCGTCCCGTTCCACACGTGGCTGCCCGATGCGCACGTGGAGGCGCCGACCGCGGGCTCCGTGATCCTGGCCGGCGTGCTGCTGAAGATGGGAACGTACGGCTTCATGAAGCTGGGCTTCCCGCTGTTCCCGGACGCGACGCGCTACCTGTCGCCGCTGCTGATGACGCTGGCCGTGGTCAGCATCATCTACGGCGCCTGCCTGGCGCTGGTGCAGAACGACATCAAGAAGATCATCGCCTACTCGTCGATCAGTCACCTGGGCTACGTGATGCTCGGTCTCATCAGCCTCGACCTGATCGGCATCCAGGGCGCGATCATCCAGATGGTCAGCCACGGCCTGACGGCGGCCGGCCTGTTCCTGATGGTCGGGATGATCTACGAGCGCTGCCACACGCGCGACCTCGCGGCTTATGGCGGACTGGCCAAGCTGCTGCCGGTCTACTCGGTGTTCTTCATGATCCTGACGCTGGCGTCGATCGGACTGCCGACCACCAGCGGCTTCACCGGCGAATTCCTGGTTCTGCTGGGCGCGTTCAAGGCGTCGTGGCCGCTCTACCTGCACGGCGACACGCTTTCCGCTCGTGCTCTCCGCCAGCGCGGTGCTGGGCGTGGTGCTCGGCGCGCTGTACATGCTGCGGTTCGCGCAGCGCTTCCTGTTCGGCATGGCCAAGGTTCCGCACGCGCCGGTGGCCGATTTGAACCTGCGCGAGAAGCTCATCCTCGCGGCGATCGTCGCCGCCGTGTTCGCGATCGGCCTCTATCCGGATGAGCCGCTCAGAAAGTCCGAACTCGCCGCGAAGGAATTCCAGCAGCGGGTGATGAGCGTGGCGATTCCCGGGAGTGCACGATGAGCTGGCTTGCCGTACTGATTGCGTTGGCGCCGGAAAACCTGCTTCTGGCGGGCATCGTCGTGCTGATCGGCGTCGAGATCTACGCGCGCAGTTCCAGGGCCGCGCTGGTGCTGTCGTGCATCGCCGTGGCGGCAGCCGCGATGGCGGCGGCCTTTCTTTATGTCCGCGGCTATGCGGCGACGCCTTTCCCCGGTCATTTTTCGATCGATCCGGCCGGGTCGCTCGCCAAGGCGGTCGTGCTGGCGCTGGCGCTGCCCGTGCTGCTGCTGTCGCGCGACGATTTCCGCGAGGACGGACAGTTCCACATCCTGGTGCTGTCGTCGCTGTATGGTTTTTGCCTGCTGCTCTCGTCGGACAGCTTCCTGACGCTTTTCCTCGGGCTCGAAATCATGGCGTTGCCGGTCTATGTGCTGGTGCTGCTCGCATTCAAGCGGCCCGAAAGCCCCGAAGCGGCGCTCAAATACCTGATCCTGGGCGGCACGGCGACGGCGATGTTCCTGATGGGCGTCTCGCTGCTCTACGGCGGCAGCGGCACGCTTTCGATTTCGGTCTTCGCGCCGGCCTGCGGTCCGCCGACACGATGGCCACCGCCGGCGTGACATTGATCCTGCTGGCGTTCTTCCTGAAGGGCGCCATCGTGCCGTTCCACGCCTGGGCGCCGGACGCCTACGAAGGCGCGAGCATTCCGGTCACCGCGTACATGGCGACGATCATCAAGGCCGGCGTGCTGCTGGCCGCGCTGCGCCTGTTCGGCACGGAAGTGGTGTCGCCGCCGGTCGACGACCTGCTCGCGTTCCTGCCCCTGGTCTCGATCGTCTGGGGCAATCTCGCGGCGATGCGGCAGAAGAGCTTCCGCCGGATGATCGCGTATTCGTCGATCGCGCACGCCGGGTACCTGTTCTACGCGTTCCTGGGCGACGGCGCCGGCCGCTTCCAGGCGGTCATGTTCTACCTGGTGGCGTACGGCCTGATGAACCTGCTGGCGTTCGCTTCGCTGCCCGCGGGCGACGACGACGCGTCCCGCGACCGGCTCGACAACCTGAAGGGAATGTTCCAGCGCCGTCCCTATGCGGCGTTGACGATCGGCATGGCGATGCTGTCGCTGGCCGGCATTCCGCCGTTCCCCGGCTTCGTCGCCAAGTTCCTCATCTTCAAGAACGTGATGGCGGCCGGCTACACGACTCTACGCGGTGCTGGGCCTGGTCGGCAGCTACCTCGGCATCTACTTCTACCTGCGGGTCATCCAGTACATGTTCATGAGCGCGGACGAGCCGGCCGCGGAAGGGCGCGCCACGCGGCGCGCGGCCATCGGCGCCAGCGTGATCTGCCTGGTGCCGGTGCTGCTGGTCCTGGTGTTCCCGGGCTGGGTGCTCGCCCGGCTGTAGCGGCCGCGCCGCGAAACTCGTCGCGCGGACCGCGCGTCAGCGCGGCTTGGGGTCAGGTGCCGGCCCGCTTCGCCACCGGCGAGTACATGTCCAGCAACTGCAGCCGCGTGCCTTGCAGGCGCTCGGAGACCACGCCCAGCATCCGGTACATCAGCGCGAAGCCGAAGGACGGATCCTCGCGGCACATCTTGAGCAGCGCGCCGCCGTCGAACGCCAGCGCGGCGGTGCGCTCGAGCGCGCGGGCCTGGAAATGCTTGCCCCGGCCCATCAGGATGGCCGACCAGCCGAGCTCATCGCCCGCCGTCAGCGTCTGCACGCGGAACGTATGGTCGGGCGCCTCGATCTCGAGCGCCACGCGCCCTGCGACGATCAGGTAGAACTCATGGCACTCGTCGCCTTCGTGGAAGATCACCTGGTCGCGCGCGAATTCCACTTCCTTGGCGATGTTCGTGAGCAGTTCGATGTGCTCGGGCTGGAATTCCTCGACAAACGGGTGCCTGCGCAGCACCGCAAGCAGTGTTTCCTTCGTCATTGCCGGTCTCCTGTGATCGACGGTACCGCCCGGACCGGGCTAGTGTACTGCCGCGCGGCGGGGGGTCGCAGCCCGCGGGCATGACGTGGATCAAGGATGGCTCGGGTGCAGCTGGCGCCAATTTGCGCGGCGCCGCATCGCCGCCCCGGCGGCGGCATTTGATGCATGTCAACGGGAGTACGGCGCCGCGACAGCACAATGGAGTCCAGCGTCTGCTGCGGTCCCGTGGCCGGCGCTGCCTGTTACAGGAGACGCCAATGAACTCGACCACGGACGTCATCGCCGGCGTCGGGCTCGCCGACGCGGGCGCGAAGAGCCGATGGCCCGCGCGCCTGGACTGGCTGCAGAGCGCCTCCGGCCTGTTGCTGGCGCTGTTCATGTGGGGACACATGTTCTTCGTGTCCACGATCCTGATCAGCAACGACGCGATGTGGACGATCACCAAGTTCTTCGAGGGCTACTTCGTCTTCGGCCGCTCGTATCCGGGCATCGTGTCCATCGTCGTCGCCGCCGTGATCGCGCTGATCGTGCTGCACGCGATGCTCGCCGTGCGCAAGTTCCCGATCAGCTGGCGGCAATACCGGCTGTTCCGCGGTCACATGAAGATGATGCGGCACGAGGACACCACGCTTTGGTTCTGGCAGGTGTTCACCGGCTTCGCGCTGTTCTTCCTGGCGACCGTCCACCTCTACGTGATGCTGACGCGGCCGCACCTGATCGGCCCGTTCGAGTCCGCCGACCGCGTGTGGAGCGACCGCTACTGGCCGCTGTACATCCTGCTGCTGCTCGCCGTCGAGTTCCACGGCGGCATCGGGCTCTACCGCCTCGCGGTCAAGTGGCAATGGTTCGCCGGCGCGGCGCCCGACGCCATGCGCAAGCGGCTGAAGACGTTCAAATGGGCGCTGACCGTCTTCTTCCTCGTGCTTGGGATTCGCGACGCTCGCCGCGTACATCAAGATCGGCATCGCGCACGCGCCGAACTACGGCCAGCCATTCGTGCCTTCGGCGTTGGCGCCAGGGAGCGGCAAATGAAGATCGTCTACACCGACGTGCTGGTCATCGGCGGCGGGCTCGCCGGCCTGCGCATCGCCATCGGCGCGAAGCGGCGCGGCCACGACGTCATCATCCTGTCGCTGGTGCCGCCCAAGCGTTCGCACTCGGCGGCCGCCCAGGGCGGCATGCAGGCGTCGCTCGGCAACGTGATCAAGGGCCAGGGCGACAACGAGGACGTGCACTTCGAGGACACCGTGCGCGGCAGCGACTGGGGCGCCGACCAGCGCGTCGTGCGGATGTTCGTCAACACGGCGCCCAAGGCGGTGCGCGAACTCGCGGCGTGGGGCGTGCCCTGGAGCCGCGTGCGCAAGGGGGATCGCGAGGTCATCATCAACAACCAGAAGGTGACCATCACCGAGCGCGACGAAGCGCACGGGCTGGTCGCGCAGCGCGACTTCGGCGGCACCAAGAAGTGGCGCACGTGCTACGTCTCGGACGGCACCGGCCACGCGATGCTGCAGACGATGAGCGACCAGGCGATCGCCGCGGCGATTCCCGTGCACGAGCGCACCGAGGCAATCGCGCTGATCCACGACGCGGGCCGCTGCTTTGGCGCGATCGTCCGCGACCTCGTCACGGGTGAACTGTCCGCCTACGTCGCGAAGGCCACGGCGATCACCAGCGGCGGCGCCGGCCGGCTGTACCGGGTGACGACAAACGCAGTGATATGCGAAGGCATCGGCAGCGCGATCGCGCTCGAAACCGGTGTCGCGACGCTCGGCAACATGGAGGCCATGCAGTTTCATCCAACCGGCATCTTTCCGGCGGGAATACTCGTCACCGAGGGCTGCCGTGGCGACGGCGGCCTGCTGAAGGACGTCGACGGCCAGCGCTTCATGCCCGATTACGAGCCCGAGAAGAAGGAACTCGCGTCGCGAGACGTCGTCAGCCGGCGCATGGAGGAGCACATCGCCAAGGGCAAGGGGGCGAAGAACCGCTTCGGCGAGCACCTCTGGCTCGACATCACGCTGCTGGGCGAGAAGCACATCAAGCACAACCTGCGCGAAGTCTGGGAGATCTGTCACCACTTCCTCGGCATCGATCCGGTCAAGGACTGGATACCCGTGCGTCCGGCCATGCACTACACGATGGGCGGCGTGCGCACCGACCACACGGGGCAGAGCCCCACGCTCAAGGGGCTCTTTGCTGCCGGCGAAGCGGCGTGCTGGGACATGCACGGCTTCAACCGGCTGGGCGGCAACTCGGTCGCCGAGACCGTCGTCGCCGGCATGATCGTCGGCGAGTACGTCGCCGATTTCTGTGACAAGGTCGCGAACGACGTAGACATTCCTACCAGCTCGCCCAGGAATTCCTGCGCCGCGAACAGGCACATCTCTCCGGCCTCCTCACCGGCGGCGGCACCGAGGACGCGGCGGCGCTCAAGGCCAGCATGCAGGAGATCATGACCGCCAAAGTGGGCATCTTCCGCCGCGGCGAGGACTTGAAGTCCGCCGTCGACGAGCTCCAGCAGCTGCTCGTGCGGAGCCGCAACATCGGCCTCAAGTACAAGGCCGCCGGCGCCAACCCGGAACTGGTCATCGCCTATCGCGTGCAGAAGATGCTGAAGCTGGCGCTTTGCGTTGCCTACGGCGCGCTAACCCGCACCGAGAGCCGCGGCGCGCACTTCCGGCAGGATTTCCCGCGCCGCAACGACGCCGAATGGCTGAAACGCACGCTTGCGACGTGGCAAGGCGACGCCACGCTGCCCACGCTCAACTACGAACCGCTCGACGTGACCGCGATGGAGCTGCCGCCGGGCTGGCGCGGCTATGGCGCGAAGGACTATGTCGACCATCCGGACACGCCGGCGCGCGCGGCGGAAGTCGACGCGCTGAAGCAGAAGATGGCCGGCGCATCGCGCTTTGCCGTGCAGGAGGCGCTGATGCCCTACGACGCACTGCTGCCCGAGCAGCTGCGCGGGCGCAACGAGAGGATAGACGAACGATTCGAGGCCGCCCAATGAGCACTGCCACCGTCGTGAAGATCGTTCCCGCCCCCAATGGCGGCGGCAACGGCGCCGCCCACCGCGCGCTGAAGATCCACGTGCTGCGGCACAACCCGCACGACCCCGCGAGCGTTCCGCGGCTGCAGACCTACGATGTCGAGGAAGCCGACGGAATGACGCTGTTCATCGCGCTGAACGAGATCCGCGAGAAGATCGATGCGTCGCTGCAGTTCGACTTCGTCTGCCGCGCCGGCATCTGCGGCAGTTGCGCGATGGTGATCAACGGACGGCCCACGCTGGCATGCCGCACGCTGACCAAGAACCTTCCTGCCGAGATCACGCTGGCGCCGCTGCCGTTCTTCGAACTTATCGGCGACCTGTCGGTCGACACCGGCAAGTGGATGCGCGGCATGAGTGAACGCCTCGAGGGCTGGCTGCACATGAAGGACCCGAATCCCGACATCTCGCGGATCGAGGAGCGGATGGATCCCGATCTCGCGGACAAGATCTACGAGCTCGATCGCTGCATCGAATGCGGCTGTTGCGTGGCCGCGTGCGGCACGGCACGGATGCGCGAGGACTTCGTCGGCGCCGTCGGACTGAACCGCGTGGCCCGCTTCCGGCTCGACCCGCGCGATGCGCGCACCGACGCCGACTACTACGACGTGATCGGCGACGACAATGGCGTGTTCGGCTGCATGTCGCTGCTGGCCTGCCACGACGTGTGTCCGAAGAACCTGCCTCTGGCCACGCAAATCGCGTTCATGCGGCGCAAGATGGTGAAAATGGCCTGGGGCAAGTAGACTGCGGCGGCGGACTTTTCCGCCGCCGTCCGCCACTCATTCCTCATTCCGATGCTGATCCCGTTTCAATGGATCGGCCTGTTCGCCACGGCGACGGTGTTCGCCGTCATGTTCTCGATCGGGCTGATGCTTGGACGCGAGCAGATCGCGGCCGCCATGCAGCGCCGCGTGGTGCTGCTGGCCGTCATTTTCGCCGTCGTCGTGCCGGTTCCGATGTTGGCGGTGCTGTCCCTCAAGGTGTTCGGCCTTACCGGGCCCATCGCCGTGGGCATCGTGCTCATGTCGATCTCCCCCGGCGCACCCGTCGCGCTGCGGCGCGCGCTGGATGCAGGAAGCAACCGCGAATTCGCGCCGGCGCTCCATGTCGCCATCGTCGTGCTGGCCGTCGTCACCGTACCGGCGTCCGTCGCGATCCTCGACTGGATCTTCGCCAAGGGTTTCACGGTCACGCCGTGGCATATCGGGCGCCAGGTGTTCTTGGCTCAGCTGCTCCCGCTGATGCTGGGAGCAGCGTTGCGCGCGGTCCGTCCCCCGCTTGCGGCACGTCTGGAACAGCCGATAGGACGCCTCGGCAACGTGCTGCTCCTGATACTTGGCGTGCTGGTGCTCGTCGACTTCCCGCCCATCATCGCGGAGGTTGGGTGGATCCCCACGATCGCCGGCATCGCGATGACCGTTGGCGCGCTCGCGGTGGGATCCGCCGTTGCATGGCGCGACGCCGAAGTGCGGCCGGCCGCCGCCATCGCCGCGGCGATGCGCAATCCGGGCCTCGCGCTCGTCATCGCGACCGTGAATCGTGCGCCATCCTGCGGTCACCGCCGCCGTGATCGGCTATGCGCTCGGTCTCGCGGTGACGATCGTCGTCTATCTGCAATGGCGCAAGCGGCGGCAATGATGCCGCGTCACCGGCAAATTTGACGTTCGCTTGCGAGCCGTCAATGCCGCCGGTCGTGGTTCAGGCGGAAGATTCAAGCAAGTCAACGAGCATCCGGGAGCGACATCATGGCCGTTCGGATCGAAAAGGACTTCCTCGGCGAGAAGCAGATTCCGGCGGACGCGTATTACGGCGTGCAGACGCTGCGCGGGAAGGAGAACTTCCACATCACGGGCATCCCGATGTCGCTGGAGCCCAACTTCGTCAAGGCGTTCGGCTACGTGAAAAAGGCCGCGGCGCTCGCGAATCGCGACCTCGGCGTGCTCGACGCGAAGATTGCCGACGCCATCGCCGGCGCGTGCGACCGGCTGATCGCCGGCGAGATGCGCGACCAGTTCGTCACCGATTTCATCCAGGGCGGCGCCGGAACGTCGACCAACATGAACGCGAACGAGGTGATCGCCAACCTGGCGCTCGAGCGTCTCGGCCATAAGAAAGGCGAGTACCAGTTCGTCAACCCGAACGATCACGTGAACTTCGGGCAGTCGACCAACGACATCTATCCGACGGCGTTCCGCCTGGCGCTGATCCTCCGCCTCGACAGCTACATGGAAGCGCTGCGCCGGCTGCAGCAAGCGTTCTTCGCCAAGAGCCGGGAATTCGACCACGTACTGAAGATGGGCCGCACGCACCTGCAGGATGCGGTTCCGATGTCGCTGGGCCAGGAGTTCCACGGCTGGGGCACGACGCTGGGCGAGGAAGTGCAGCGGATCATGGAAGTGCGCGCGTTCCTGCACGAAATCAACCTGGGTGCGACGGCGATCGGCACGACGGTGACGGCGGCGCCCGGGCTATCCCGAACTCGCGACCAAATACCTGTCCGAACTGACCGGCCTCACGTTCATTCTCGCCGGCGACCTGATCGAGGCGACGTCCGACACCGGCGCCTATGTATTGCTGTCCGGCGTGCTGAAGCGCACGTCGGCGAAGCTCACCAAGATCTGCAACGATATCCGGCTGCTGGCGTCGGGGCCGCGCTGCGGCTTCAACGAGATCCACCTGCCGCAAATGCAGCCGGGCAGCTCGATCATGCCGGGCAAGGTGAACCCGGTGATTCCGGAAGTCGTGAACCAGGTCAGCTTCCTGGTGATCGGGCTCGATCTCACGGTGACGCTCGCCGCGTCCGCGGGGCAGCTGCAGCTCAATGTGATGGAACCGGTGATCACCTTTGCGCTGTTCACGTCGATTGCGACAATGGAGCACGCCGTCGACAGCCTTCGCGTCAACTGCATCGACGGCATCACCGCCAACGCGGAGCGAACGCGCGACATGGTGCTGAACTCTCTCGGCATCGTGACCGTGCTCAAGCCGTCGCTCGGCTACAAGCAGTGCGCCGATATCGCGCGCGAGGGCTACGAGACCGGCAAGTCGCTGCACGAGATCGTGGTCAACGAAAAGAAAGCTGCTGACGCAGGAGAAATGGGACGAGGTGTTCTCGTTCGATAACCTGATCAGCCCGAAATTCGAGCAATAGCGGTGCGAGCGGTGAGCCGGGTCCCCACGGCGCGCAGCGCCAAGGGGAGCGAACAATCGCGAGTCGCCGCAGCGAGGCCGACGATTCCACGGTCGCATGACGCGACCGCTGCGGAGGCCGAGGCGGTACGACTGGCCGCGCCCCGCCCTACCTGGAGAAAGACCATGACACTGTCAATCGTTCTGCAATTCGTCGTCGTTCTGGCCGCGATCTGGATGGGCGCGCGGTACAGCGGCGTCGGTCTCGGGCTGTGGGGTGCGGTGGGCCTGCTGGTGCTGGTCGTGGCGTTCGGGGTGAACCCGACGTCCCCGCCGATCGACGTGATGCTGATCATCCTGGCGGTGATCATGGCCGCGTCGGTCATGGATGCGGCCGGCGGCATCGATTTCCTGGTGCGAATCGCCGAGCGCATCATCCGCGCCAATCCGAAATACGTGACGATCGTCGCGCCGCTGACCACGTGGACATTCACGTTCCTCGCGGGCACGGGGCACATCGTCTATCCGTTGCTGCCGGTGATCTACGAGACGGCGCACCAGAGCGGCATCCGTCCGGAACGGCCGATGGCGGTTGCGACGATCGCGTCGCAGCAGGCAATCACGGCCAGCCCCGTCGCGGCGGCGACGGCCGCGATGATCGGCCTCTTCGCCGAGAAGGGCATGACCGATTGGGGCCTGCCGCAGATCCTGATGGTGTGCGTGCCGGCGACGCTCACCGGCGTGATCGCGGCCGCGATCGTCTCGATGTTCCTCGGCAAGGATCTGAAGGACGATCCTGAGTACCAGGCGCGGCTCAAGGCCGGGCTGATCCCGGTGCCCAAGAGCGCAGCGGACCGCCCGGCGCTCAAGCCGGCGGCCAAGGCGTCCGCATTCCTGTTCCTGGCCGGCGTCGCGCTGGTCGTCCTGCTCGGTTTCTTCCCCGCGTTGCGCCAGGTTCCGGGCTCCAAGGCGCCTTTGCAGATGCCGATCGTGATCGAGATCATCATGATGTCCGTCGCGGCCGTGATGCTCCTGGTCAGCAAGGTCGACGTCAACGACATCCCCAAGACATCCACATTGCGCGCCGGCGTGGTCGCGGTCATCGGCATCTTTGGTCTCGCGTGGCTGGGCGACAGCTTCATTGCCGCGAACAAGGACGTGATCGTGCCGGCGATCGGCGCGCAAGCCGATGCGCATCCGTGGACGTTTGCCTTCGGGCTGTTCTTCGCTTCGGTTCTCTTGTACAGCCAGGCGGCGACGACCCGGGCGCTGATGCCACTGGGTATCGCGCTGGGCATCCCGCCACAGTTCCTGATCGCGATGTTCCCGTCGGTGAACGGCTACTTCTTCATCCCCACCTACGGGTCGCTGATCGCCGCGATCAATTTCGACCTGTCGGGCACGACGAAGATCGGCAAGTACGTGCTCAACCACTCGTTCATGATCCCGGGCATCGTGGCGACAGGTGTCGCGGTCGCGACGGGCCTGACGCTTGCGAAGTTCATGTTCTGACCGGAGTTTCCGTCCGGCGCGCACGCCGATCGCGGCGTGCGCTGCCCGGCCCCTGTGCAATGCCGCGCTACAATGGCGATCATCGTCGATCGTCCGGGAAATGGCATGCGCACGTCGAATGTGATTCGCACGGCTGTCGCGCTGGCCGCCATTTGGATTGTCACGTTCGGTCCCGCCCGCGCCGCCGGAACGGCACCCTTCGCGGTACCCGATGAAATCACCATGCCCAGCGGACCGGATGGCGCGGCAATCAACCTGGGCAAGGCCCTGGTCATCGAAACGAAGAAGCGCCTGCCGCGCAACGTCGGCAACGGCCTCAACTGCTCCAGCTGCCATTTGGGCGGCGGAACGGTGGCGCTCGCAGGGCCTTTCGTCGGTCTCTGGGGCATGTTCCCGGAGTATCGCGCGCGCGGCGGCGCCATCGACTCGCTGCAGGAGCGGATCAACGACTGCTTCCTGCGCTCGATGAACGGCAAGCCGCTAGCGTGGGATTCGGCGGAGATGAACGCCATGCTGATGTACATCCGTTGGCTGTCGACCGGCGTGCCGACCGGAACTGCCATCACGGGACGCGGCATGGGCAGCGTCGACACGACGCTCAAGCCGGACGCAGTTCACGGCAAGCAGATCTATGCCGAAAAATGCGCGAGCTGCCACGGCACCGGCGGAGCGGGCATCGCCAACCCGGCGGGCGGCTATGTCTTTCCACCCGTCTGGGGCAACGCGTCGTTCAACGTCGGCGCGGGCATGGCGCGCACCTACACTGCCGCGGGTTTCATCAAGCACAACATGCCGCTGGGGCAAGGCAACACGCTCAGCGACCAGGACGCGATCGACGTGGCCGAATACGTCACGCACCAGCCGCGCCCCGCATTCGCCGCGGCCAAGGGCGATTACGCGAAAGGCCCCAAGCCCAAGGACGCGCGCAACTAGGCCGTCGAGTCGGCGAACGGCGTCGGACGCCCATCGGTCAAGGCCGCAATCCCACGGCGACTGGCGCTTCACGTCAACTGCATTCCAAGTGCCGTGCCTTGCAGATCGCCAGCACTTCGTCGGGATCGCGCTTCCACCAGTTGTTCGCGGAAAAGATCTCGACCTCGTGGAAGCCGCGATAGCCGGCAGCCTCCATCCACGACCGCAGCAGGCGTAGATCGATGACGCCGTCGCCCATCATGCCGCGGTCGGTCAGCAGGTCGGTCGTCGGCACCAGCCAATCGCAGATGTGATAGGCAAGGAGCCGCGACGGATTCGCGCCGCCGGCGCGCTCGATTTCGCGCTTGAGGTGCGGATCCCACCAGACGTGATACACGTCGACGGCGATACCGAGCCCTCGGCCCCAGTTCGTCGCACAGATCGTTGGCGTGTTCCATCGTGTTGACGCAGGCGCGATCGGCGGCGTACATCGGGTGCAGCGGCTCGATCGCCAGCGGCATGCCGGCGTCGCGAGCGTACAAAAGGAGTTCGCCAATCCCGTCCCGCACCATTTCCCGCGCGCCGGCAAGGTCCTTCGATTCGATTTTCCCGTCGCGGCCTTTGGGCAATCCCCCGACGACCAGGATCAGGCACTGCGCGCGCAGCGCAAGGGCTTCGTCGACCGCGCGGCGGTTGTCGTCCAGCGCCGCCCGCCGTCCGTCGCGATCCGTCGCCGGAAACATCCCGCCGCGGCATAAGCCGCTGACGACGAGTCCGGCGTCGCGGATGCGCGCTGCGGACTCCTTGAGGCCCGCCGCGGCGACCTGGTCGCGCCACGGCGCAATGCCGCGGATGCCGTGACGGGCACAGCCGTCGATGATCTGCGGCAGCGTCCACTGCTGGCGCACCGTGGCGGTGTTGAGCGAGAGCAGGTTTGGGTCCGGTTCGCTCATGTTTCCGGTTTCATATCGCCGCGCGCGATCTCGAGCGCCCGGGTAGTGGTGTGGTACTTGGAGATCATGTCGGGCACCTCCCAATCGGGCAAGGCGCCCTCTTCCACATAGCTCAGGAATTGCGTGGCGACCTGCGCGAAATGCGCCTCGTGGCCCACATGATAGGCCGCCGGAACGACGACTTGCCACGCATCTCCGGCGCGTTTCAGGTCGACGCCGGGATACGTTTCGCACACTTCGCCCATGGCACGTGGCAGCGCCGACGCAAGTTCAGCCGGCACCCGCGCCTGTCGCGGGTTCGATGGTCAGCAACGGCTGCCAGCCTTCAGCTCGCGCCCTGGCGAATGACGAGATTCGCCTTCGAACCGCGCATCACCGAGAAATGGGTGTCGCCCGCGCCTTCGGGCGCCTCGAAATTCCAGAGCACGGAAACCTTGGCGTGCACTCCCTTGATACGGTAGTTGATCTCCCCGTTGGCGTAGGTGTGCAGACTCCCATTGGCCTGGACATCATTGCGCAGGAAATCCGGAAAGCTTTGCAGTTGCGTCACTTTCTCGAACTGCGCGGGGGTGATTTCGGTGGGCCAGCGCCGAGCGCTCAGGAGGCTGAATGTCCCGCGAGAATTCCAGGATCTCGCCGGGAAAGCACTCCCATTGCACAAGGTCGACAAGGTGCGTGGTGATGTCGACGAGGCCTTCACCCTGCTGCCGCACGTCGAAGAACCACGCCGGCCGCTTGATCGGCGCACCGGAAACGAGCTTGGAAAAATGGTGGACGCTTTCCTTCGTGACGGCCGGATTCTCCTCGGTACCCTGCAACAACCTGCCGAACACGTCCGGAATGCGCGAGAACGCCTTTTGCAGCATCGTGGTGATCTCGTGGCGCTCGGTCATGATGTCGTAGAGCAGGACGCCTCGCTCCCTGGCAAGCGCGAATGCGTTGCGCAACGACTCGAAACCCGCGGAATCGATAGCCATGGGCTTGTCGGCCAGCACGTTCATGCCCGCGTCGATGGCGCGGGTCAGATACTCGGTCTTGCGCCGGTTGTTGCCGGCGATGACCGCGACATTGCCGGCCCGATCCGCGCTGAATCGGTCCAGGAAATCGGGACCTGCATGAACCACCATGCGCCAGGACGTGGGATCGACCGGACGCGCGTTGTAGCTTTCGATCTTGTGCAGGTAGTCGCGCAGGTCCGGTCCCTCGTCGGCATAGACATGCACTGTCCTGTCGACATTGGCGTACATGGTCTTTTGCAGCAGTGCCGCATGGAAATGCCCCGGGTCGAGGATGACAAGCTTCATCGCTGGTTTCATGTCGAGATCACGCTTCGATACCGTTGATGCCGAGAAACGCGCGCATCCGCGATGCGGCGAGTCCGGGGTCGCGCAGCAGTTGGGCGGCGTCGGCGAGCCGGAACAATTCGGACAGGTGCACGAGACTGCGCGCGCTCTGCTGCCCGCCCACCATCGTGAAATGCGACTGGTGGCCGTTGAGCCAGGCGAGGAACACCACGCCGGTCTTGTAGAAGCGCGTTGGCGCCGCGAACACGTGCCGCGAAAAGGCTACGGTGGGGGCAAGAATCGCGTCGAAACGCGCGCGGTCGCCGGCGGCGAGTGCTGACAGTGCCGCCGACGCGGCAGGAGCGATCGCGTCGAAGATGCCGAGCAGCGCATCGGAGTGCCCCGTCGCGTCGCCGCCGATCAACTCCGCGAAGTTGAAGTCGTCGCCCGTATACATGCGCACGCCCGCCGGCAGGCGCGAGCGCAACGCGACCTCCTTGGCTTTGTCGAGCAGCGACACCTTGACGCCGTCCACCTTGGCGGCGTTCGAGGAGATCACCGCGGCACACACGTCCGACGCGCGGGCGTGGTTCGGGTCGCTCGCGAGGCCGCCCGCGCCGACCCAGTAGCCCGCGAGTGCCGGGTCGAACATCTCGCCCAGCCAGTGCAGGATGACCGGGGCGCGCACCTGCGAGAGCACGCGCCCGTACACCAAAGCGTAGTCGTCGGGGGAGCGCGCGCACGCGGCCAGCGCGCGGCTCGCCATCAGGATGATGCGGCCGCCCGCCGCCTCGATTGCCGCGCACTGGGCCTCGTAGGCCGCGACGATCTCGTCCAGCGAAACATCGGCGCCGGCCGGAAGCTGGTCGGTGCCGGCGCCGGAAAACACGACGGCGCCCGGAATGCCCCGCGCTTCGCTCACGCTGCGCTCGATGAGTTCGAGCGACGTCGGCCAGTCGAGCCCCATGCCGCGCTGCGCGGTGTCCATCGCCTCGGCGATGCCGAAGCCATGCGACCAAAGATGGCGACGGTAGGCGAGCGTCGCTTCCCAGTCGACGGCCGTTTGCAGCCACGGGTCGATTGCCGCACGCGGATCGGCGACGACGTGTGCCGCGGCGAAGGCCACCCGATTCCAACGCGGCAAAGCCGATGGCACGGGCCAGCCGGCGGCCGCGCGCAGCGTGTAGGACGCGAGCGTGCCGTCGCGCTGCGGTAGCTTGATTGCATTCATCGCGGCGTGCCGTCGAGCGCAAGCGCCGGCACATCGATGATTCGACGCTCGCGCCAGCTCTGCCAGCCGAGTTCGGCGAGCTGCACCCCTTTCGCGCCCTCCAGCAGGTTCCACTGGAACGGGCCACCGTCGACGACGTGGCGCAGGAACAGTTCCCACTCGACCTTGAATGCGTTGTCGTAGACGCGGTTGGCCGGCACCTGTTGCCACGTATCATAGAAATCGATGGTCTGCGGCACGTCCGGATTCCACACGGGCTTCGGCGTCGCGGCGCGCGGCTGGATGCGGCAATCGGTCAACCCGGCTACCGCCGAACCGAGCGTGCCATCGACGTGGAATGTGGCGAGGTCGTCGCGGCGCACCCGCGTGCACCAGGAGCTGTTGATTTGCGCAATGATGGGCTCTTTCGCGCCGCCGTCGAGCTCGAAGGTCGCATAGGCAGCGTCGTCGGCGGTGGCCGCATAAGGCTTGCCGGCCTCGTCCCACCGCTGCGGAATGTGCGTCGCGCCAATGCACATCACGCTCTTCACTGCCCCGAAAAGGTTGTCGAGCACGTACCGCCAATGGCACAGCATGTCGACGATGATGCCGCCGTCGTCCTCTTTCCTGTAGTTCCAGGACGGCCGCTGCGCGGGTTGCCAGTCGCCTTCGAAGACCCAGTAGCCGAATTCGCCGCGTACCGAGAGGATGCGTCCGAAGAAGCCCGAGTCGATGAGCATCTTCAGCTTGAGAAGCCGGGCAGCCAAAGCTTGTCCTGCACGACGCCGTGCTTGACGCCCGCGGCTTCGGCTCGCCGGTACAGGTCGAGCGCTTCGGCTACTGTCGGGGCTACCGGCTTTTCCGTGTAGATGTGCTTGCCGGCCGCGATCGCCTTGCGGATCAGTTCCGGACGAAGGCCCGTCGACGCGCTGTCGAAGTAGATCGAGTCGTTGCGGTCGGCGAGCGCCGCGTCGAGATCGCTCGTCCAGCGCTCGATGCCGTGTGCGCGGGCGAGCGCCGCGACCTTGGCGGCATCGCGTCCAACCAGTATGGGATCCGGCATGATCCGGCGACCGGCGCCGGCAGGAACGCCGCCCTGGTTGCGTATCGCGATGATCGAGCGAATGAGGTGCTGGTTGGTGCCCATGCGGCCGGTGACGCCGTTCATGATCACGCCGAGGCGGATGGTTTCCACGATGCGGGACTCCGATTTCTGTCAGGGTGCGGACGCCGGCGGCGGCGCACGTCGCGTAATGCGGCCGAGCAGCCGCGTAACTGCCGGGAACTTGAGCAGGATGACCACGACGATCGAGATCCAGATCACCGCCGAGATCGGTCGCGTGAAGAACGGTCCGAACTCGCCGTCGGAGAGCACAAGTCCGCGCCGGAAACCCTTTTCCATCAGGTCGCCGAGCACGATCCCCAGCACCAGCGGCGCGACGGGATAGTGGAAGCGTCGCAACCCGTAGCCGAGCACGCCGAATCCCAGCATGACCCAGACGTCGAACAGCCGCTGCGAGATCGCGTAGGAACCGACGACGCACAGCACGAAGATGATCGGCAGGATGATCGGCTTCGGAACCATCAGCACCTTGATCAGCAGGTTGGTGAGCGTGAGTCCGTAGATCAGGATGCCGATCGTCGCGAACATCATCATCGCGACGACGTCGTAGACGAAGGTCGGGTGTCTCGACCATGATCATCGGGCCCGGGCCGCACGCCGTGGATCAGCATCGCCGCCATCAGCACGGCTGCAGGCGCCGATCCCGGAATGGCCAGCGTCAGCACGGGAATCACCGCGCCGGGCACGCACGCGTTGTCGCCTGTCTCCGCCGCCATCAAGCCGTCGATCGACCCCTTGCCGAACAGCGCCTTCTCCTTGCTCACGCGCTTGGCGGCGGCATAGGACGACCACGCCGCGACGTCCTCGCCCACACCGGGCAGGATGCCGATGAACGTGCCGATGACGCCGGAGCGCAGGATCGTCCGCCAATATTTGGTGACGTCCTTTAACTTTGGAATGACGGAATCGAAGGGGCTGATCTTCACCGGCGCGGGCCGCTCGCGCACGGCCATCAGCAATTCCGCGAAACCAAAGGCACCGACCAGTGCGGGCACGAGATTGAAGCCACCGGCAAGATCGCGGCTGCCGAAACTGAACCGGTCGTAGGCGTAGATGGCCTCCTGCCCGACCGCCGCGGTGAAGATGCCGACGAGTCCCGCAATCCAACCCTTGAGCGGATCGTCGCCGGTCAGCGTGCCCGCGATGATCACGCCGAAGAGCGCGAGCCAGAAGAATTCGTAGGAACCGAACTTGAGCGCAAGATTGCCGAGAATCGGCGTGAACAGCGCGAGGAAGAACATGCCGATCAGCGTGCCCAGCACCGAGCCGGAGGTGGCGATGCCCATTGCGCGGCCTGCGTGCCCCTGCTTGGCCAGCGCGTGTCCGTCGAGGCAGGACGCCGCGGACGCCGGCGTCCCCGGAATGTTGAGCAGGATGGCGGAGCGCGAGCCGCCGTAGATCGCGCCGACGTAGGTGCAGATCAGCACCAGCAGCGCCTGGCTCGACGGCATCTTGATCGTAAGCGTCGTCATCAGTGCGACGCCCATCGTCGCGGTCAGGCCGGGCAGCGCGCCGATGATGACGCCGACCAGCGACGACAGCAGGATCAGCCCAAGCGACAGCGGATCGCAGAAGCTCCAGAGCGACTGACCGAATGCGACGAGTCCATCGAACATGGGCGATTTCCGGACCGCGGGCGCCTGCTAGGGCAGCCGCACGTAGAAGAGTTGCTCGAACACGAGCGTGACGAGGATGGCGGTGATCACGCCGCAGGCAAGCGCAACGAGCAGCCCGCGAACCAGGCTGCCGGCAGCCTTGCGCCCTGTGTACTGGAACA
The DNA here is from genome assembly GCA_963782625.1 of uncultured beta proteobacterium. Taxonomy (GTDB): domain Bacteria; phylum Pseudomonadota; class Gammaproteobacteria; order Burkholderiales; family Casimicrobiaceae; genus VBCG01. Next base: position 143,549 of record CAWAKN010000006.1, read on the forward strand.
CGAACACGAACGCCGTGACGAACAGCGCCGTGCCGAGCCAGAACGGCAGGCCGCGGCCGACCAGCAACAGCGCGTACACGAAGAACATCGCCGCGGCGAGCACAAAACCCGAGAGTGGCGCGTAGTCGGTGTCGTCGGATTCGGCGGCGTCCCACCCGATGCGTTGCGCGCGGCGCCACGACCGCAGCATCAGCACGCCTCCCAGCGCGGCGAGCAGCGTGCCGACGATAAGAGGCCAGAGTCCAGGCGCGGTATGCAGCGTGGCCCCCTGCTGCTCCATCCGGTCCATCTGCCACGACAACACGGCGATGACGCTGCCGAGCGCCGTCCAGAAGACGCCGCCCTGCAGGTCGCGCCGCGGCGACGATGCGTATATCTCGGTGGCCACGAGGGGATCCGGTAGGGACCCGCGCGTGCGGGTCCGAGGCTTTGCTTGAACTACGGACGCGGGATGCCCAGCGTGTCCGGAGCGACTTTCGCCTTGCCCGTGTCGGCGGCGGCCCAGGCGTTGGCCTGCACCGCCGGGAACACCGCCTTTTGCGCGTCGGCGCCCGCGTACGGCGAGAACTGCGCGCCGCGCGCCGTCGCATATTGCTTCAGTGCCGCGGAGTTGACGATCTGCTCGGCCCAGATCTTCTCGACGGTCGCTATCACTTCCGGCGGCACGCTCTTGGGGATGAAGATGCCGAAGTAGTTGGCGGGCGCCTTGAAGCCGGGCACGAACTTGGTGAGCGGATCGATGATCCCGTAGCCGTCGATCTCGACGGGCTTGTCGCCGACGACCGCGAGCGCGCGCAGCTTCTTGCCGCGGATCATCTCGGCCTGCTCGGCGGTGAGTTGCGTCGTCGCGTCCGTCTCGCCGGCGACCGTCGCGACGACCGCCGGGTTGCCACCGTCGTAGGTCACGTGCTTGTACTTGACGCCGGTCGCCTTGGCGATCGCCTCCATCGCGCTGTGACCGCTGGAGTTGACGCCCGCCGTCGCGACGCTGATCGCTCCCGGCTTGGCCTTCATCGCATCGATCAGTTCCGTTGCCGTCTTGTAGGGCGTGTCGGGATTGACCGACAGCGTCGAGACATTGGCGACGTTGAGGAAGAGCGCCCAGTCGCCGATCTTGGTGTCGAGCATTCCGAGCACCGCGTAGGTGCCGAGGTCCTGCGCCGCGCCGGCGGTCCAGGTGTAGCCATCTTTCGGCGCTTCGAGAGCGTTCTTGGTTCCGATCGAACCGGATGCGCCAGGCTGGTTGACGATGACGACCTTCTGGCCGAGCGCCTTTTCGATCTCGGCCGCCGTCACGCGCGTGACCTGGTCGGTCGAACCGCCGGCCGCCCACGGCACGATGATCGTGATCGGCTTCGTTGGCTTCCACTGCTGCGCCGAAGCGGCGGGAACCAGCGCCACCACCATCAGCGCTGCTGCGATGACCAACACGATGCGTTTACTGAAATCCATTGCGTCCTCCATTGGGGTGGTGCGTCGCCGCCGGGGCCGGTCGGGCGCTTGGCCCGCCGCCGTTCTCGTCGTGGTAACCGGCTGGTTAATTATCTTAGCGTCCGGGCGTGCCGTAGCGCAAGGGGTCCTGAGTCTCCGCTCGCTTGCACCTCATTTGCGTGCAAGATAGCCGAGCGTGAAGTCGACTACGTGGGCGATACGCTCGACCTTGGCCGCCGGGGCCAGCAGGTCGCGGCCGAAGATGGTCGACAGCGTGTGGTTGTTGGAGATGTAGAAGTAGCCGAGTGCGGCGATCGAGACGTATAGCTGCACTGGATCCACCCCTCGCCGGAACACCCCTTCACGCACGCCGCGTTGCAGGAGTTCGTCCAGCGTCGCGACCAGCGGCGAGTGCATCGCCAGGACCTTCTTCGACTTCTTGAGATGTCGCGCCCGGTGCAGGTTTTCCGTGTTCAGCAGCGACATGAACTCCGGATGGGCGAGAAAATAATTCCAGGTGAAGACGATCAGCTGCTCGACGCCCTGCGCCGGCGGCAGTTCGAGCAGGCGAAGATTCTGCTCTTCGGCCCGGATGTTTTCGTACGCGCGTTCGAGCACGGCGAGGAATAGCGCCTCCTTGGGTCCGAAGTAGTAGTACAGCATCCGCTTGTTGGTCCTGGCCCGTTCGGCAATCCGGTCGACGCGCGCGCCCGAGAGGCCGTGCCGCGCAAACTCGTGGGTGGCGGCGGCCAGGATCGAAGCCTTGGTGCGCAGAGCGTCCCGCGTCGGTCGCGCGGCCATGATGTGCGCCCCGGCGGGTCCGCGCGCGTCGGCCGCGGCATGGATGGTGTCCCGATGGGCGCTTCGCATTTGGCTTTGCCGCTGGCGTCAGCGGCCGCGGCCCGATCTCACGAACTCGAGCGACGCCTCGAACAGTGGCAGGTCCTTCTGGTAGTCGACCGCGTCGGCGCGGTCGATCTGGATCCATTCCCGCGTGCTCGCCACGCCACCGGGATTGAACGGACCGACGTTGTCCATCGAGAACTGCAGTTCCGTCGCTGTGGTTATGGGCAGGCGCAGTCCGACCCCTTTGCCGCTGATGCACGCAAACATCTTGTCGGACACGAAGTACGCGTCAAGGCCGTTGATCGTTCTTGCGCTGACGCCCGGCAACGCAAGCAGCAAGGCGTCAAGCTGCGCCTTGCGCGGGGATACGGGTTTGTCGATGGCCAAATGGTGTTCGCCTTGTCGGATCTTCGATGAGCGACTGAACGAGCCGCAATCTCGCTGGGGTGGCAGGCAACGGCTGCGAACCGGGCGGGTCCTATCGTAACGGCGTTTGGCCATTCGCGCGAATGGCGCCGCAGGAATCACCGGGTAACGAGCATGATCCAGGCGGTCCCGATCGTGAGAAAGATGACCATGAAGAAGAGCGTCATCAGCAAGCCGAGCCGGTATAGTTCGCGCTGCGTGAGATAGCCGGCGCCGACGAAGATCACGTTCTGGCTGCCGCCCTGCGGCGTGATCACGGAGAAGTAGCTGCTGGCGAACAGCAACGCAAACGCCATCAGCGGGGCGGGAACTCCGCCGCGGATGCCCACGTCGAGGAACACCCCCAGCAGCGCGAGCACCTGCGACGACTGGCTGACGAACATGTAGTGGATGGCGACGTAGAGCACCACCAGCGTCACGTAGGTCACCGGCCACGACAGTCCGCCCAGATGCGACGCCAGGCGCTGCCCCGCGTAGCCCATGAACCCGAGCTCGTTCAACTGTCCGCTCAGCGCGAACAGAACCGCCAGCCAGAGAAACGTGGCGAGCGTGTCGCCCTGCGTCGCGATGTCGTCGACCGTCAGCACGTTGGTCATCAGCAGCAAACCGAGCCCGGCGAACGCGATGCTGGTCACGTTGAGCCCGAGCCTGTCGGCGAAAATCCAGCCCGAGACCATCAGCACGAACGCGACCGCCGTAATCTTCTCGTCGCGCGACAGGCGTCCCAGTTGGGCGAGCGCCTTGCGCGCGGCCACCGGCGCGTCGGGCGTCTTGCCGACGCCGGGCGGGAACAGGAGCGCGACGGCGCGCGGCAGCAACAGGATCGCCGTCAGCGCCGGCACCGAGGCGGCGATCAGCCACGTGCCAAAGCCGATCTCGAGGCCGAACTCTTTCGCCACCTGGATGCCGATCGGATTGGCCGACGTGGCCGTCATCCAGAGCGCGGATGACACGGCCAGGCTGGCCATGCCGCAGTACATCAGGTAGCCGCCGAGCCGGCGGCCCTCGGGATCGTCGGGACGCGACCCGGTACCCGTCGCCACGGACAGCACGACTGGAAAAAGGACTCCGCCGCGCGCGGTGTTGCTGGGAAACGCAGGCGCAATCACCGCGTCGGTGAGCACGATGCTGTACGCGAGACCCAGCGACGAGCGGCCGAACTTGCTCACCATGAACAGGCTGATCCGCTCACCCAATCCGGACTTCACGACCGCCTGCGCGACGAGGAATGCGATCACCACCAGAAGTACGCTGGCATTGGCGAATCCGCCGAACGCCTTTGCGGGCGAGATCGTGCCCGAGAGCACCACGGCGGCCACCGCCAGCATCGTCGACGTGAGAAGCGGGAACGCGCCCAACAGGACTGCGGCGATCGCCGCGACGAATATCGCGAAGAGGTGCCACGCGGGTGCTGTAAGGCCCGCCGGGACCGGCACGAGCCAGATGCCGATCGCCAACGCGAACGGAAAGGCGCGACGCGCCAGCAATGCCGGGCTCATCATGGCTGCGTACCCCCTGCCTTCGGCGCCGCGGGCGCCGGCCCGATGCGCACCTTGCCGTTGAGGCCCTGCGATTGCCCCTGCACCGTCCCGTCTTCGGCTTCGAGCAGGAACCGCCACGAGAATTCGTAGGTGCCGCTGGCCCCCGAATAGCGTCCCGTGCCGCCAATGAACGTCCCGACGACGCGGTTGCCGGTGGCCGTCGCCTCGCCTTTCAATTCGCTGTACACCTCGTCGCCGCGGTCATCGATCCAGACAGACCGCCCCACCATGCCGGTGGCGCTGTCGTTGAGCACGAGCGCCTCGGCCCGAAAACCGATCGCCGGCCGCGACGGGCCAGCGAGCAGCAGCGAGCCGTCGAAATCCGCAATGGATGTCCGGCGATCGACGCCCAGCTGAATCGCTGTGCGGTGGCCGGTTGCGGTCCACGTTCCCTGGAATTCATGCCACCCGGAAGCGGACATCTGCGCCTCGGACGGCGAATCCGGCGCGCCGCATGCTGCCATCGCCATGACACCGGCGACGACGACGGCCCGCACGACGCGCAGCAGCGACGAGGACCGGAGCGGGCCGGCACCACGTGCTCCGCGCTGTCGAAGCTTCAATGGGAGTTCCACAATTCCTTCGTTCCCCCCGGAATCGTAGCTGGTTCCGATTGTACTCGCGTCGAATCGAGCAACGCAGCAGATGGCCGCATCCTTTTCCTGCCAGAGCGCCTGCAGCCAGTGCTGGAATGCCTTGCGGTATTTCGGATCGCGCGCGTAGTCCCCGGCGCGCAATTCGGCGGGTATGGGCACCTGTCGCGCCCGGACGGCGACATGGCGCACGTTGCCGCAGAGGAACTGCCAGAACGTCGGCGCGCCGTCGGGATAGACGATGGTGACGTCGAGAAGCGAATCGAACTTCCCGCCCAGCGCGCCCAGAGCCAGCGCCAGCGCGCCCGCCTTGGGGCGCAGCAGATGTCGATAGGGCGAATGCTGCGCCCGGTGCTTCGCAGGCGTGAAGCGCGTGCCCTCGGCGAAGTTCATCACGCTGGTCGGCACCAGCGCAAACTTCTCGCAGGCCCGGCGCGTGGATTCGATGTCGTCGAAGCGCTTTTCCGGATGCCGTTTGAGCTGGGAATCGGTGTGGCGGCGCATGAACGGAAAGTCCAGCGCCCACCAGGCGAGCCCGATGACCGGAACGTAGATCAGCTGCCGCTTGAGAAAGAACTTGAGCATCGGTATGCGGCGGTTCAGCAGGTGCTGCAGCACCAGGATATCGACCCATGACTGGTGGTTGCAGTTGACCATATACCAGCCGCGATAGGGAAGATCGTCAAGGCCGGCGACATCCCACCGGGTCCGCTGCGGGAGGCCCATCCACGCGCTGTTGCCGGCTACCCACTGCGTGGCGATTGCATTCAGGACACGGTCGACGGCGGTGCGCACGCGCGTGGCGGGCACGGTCAGCTTGACGAGCGCGAACAGGAACAGGAAAGCTGCACCAGAACAGCGTGTTCAGTGCCAGGAGCGACGCCGCCACGGCGCCGCGAACGAGAGCTCGAAGGGCTCAGCCCTTTTCCTCGAAATGCTTGCGCCGCTGTTCCTCGGACACGAACTCCTCGAGTGTCGGGTCCAGCGCGCTGCGCGAGGACACCATGCCGACGACCTTGCCGTTCTGGAGGACCGGAAGGTGCCGGAATCCCCTCTCGTGCATCATCAGCAACGCATAACCGAAGGGCTTGTCCGGCGCGATCGTCTGCGGTCCCGGCGTCATCACGTCGGCAAGCTGCGTCTCCCGCGCGTCGAGCCCCTTGGCCACGACGCGGAACACGATGTCGCGTTCGGTGCAGATGCCCACCAGGTTGTCGTCGGCAACGACCATCACGGCGCCGACGCTCTTGCTCACCATGAGCTTGGCGATCTTGCTCACATAGGCATCGGGCGGCGCCTTGAGGATCTTTTCCCGCCGCATCATTTCCTTGACCGGTCGATCGAACATGGGATTCTCGCAGACCTGGATTGGGAGCGTAGACTGTTTTTCGGAAGAATCGCCTGCGGCTTATTGCGCCGCGTGAACGTGGCTCCACAACAGAACTTACTCCAGGCATTTCTGCAGGAAGTTGACCGTGATCAACGCCAGGTGGCGGCCCGCAGCCAATGTGGCGGCACGCAATGCCTCAGTCCAATCCATGCGGAGACATCATGACCGAAAGGACGCGATTCACCACCGGCTATCCGACCTGGCGCAGCGACGACGGCGCTCCGGTTTCCTGTCACGAGAAGATCAAGGTCATGAACGAGAATCTGGCCGAGATCCGGCAGATGGCCCAGGACGCGTTCGAGGATGCGCTTCTGATGGGCTGCAGCGAGGCGCAGGTTCGCGATGTGTTCATGGCGGTCATGCGCGACTTGCGCAATCCTTACCCGCCCGCGGGCTCCTGACGCGCTCGCATCAGGCTGACGCCGCCTTCGCGCCATGAGGGGCGCAGTGTTGCGAATTGAAATAGTTACACCCCTGGTGGCAAGGGACGTCAAGAGGAAACCAAATCTTCTGGCCCATCCGGCACAGGTGCGTTGCGGAATTGCAACGCCGGCCGACCTGCCTGGTCGCGGGGCCCCGCGCCACTTGATGCAGGTCAAGTGCGTGCACCCATTCCCCGCGTAAAAGAGCAATCAAGGAAAGGTATATTCGTGGCGTGGTGCGGGCGTTCGTTTCATGGCGGCACCAGCACGAAAGGGAATGCTCCGGAGCGGCGGTCGACGGGAATCACGGGCCGGGTTTCGGACGGTAGCAGTCGGAAAATCTTGCAGCTGACCAAAGGGGTTCACATGCGAATCAAGTCCTTCATCGCCGCATCCAGGACACTGGCGATCCTGGCGGCGTTCTTGGCATTTCCGGTACTCGCCCAGCAGAAGGCATACACGGGTTCCCAGGTCGCCCCGGTATGCGCGAACTGCCACGAAGCGCAGTGGAACGCGATCGACCTCACGCCGCATGGCGCAAAGACCGATGCCGGCGGCAGCATGTGCCAGGCCTGCCACGGCGACGCGTCCGAGCATTTGAAGGACCCGATGAAGGCCAAGCCGGCCAACCCGTTCGCGAAGGGCGGCACTGCCGAGCAGCGGACCGCGGTTTGCCTGACCTGCCACAGCGGCAACCGGAACCTCGCGTTCTGGACCTCCGGCAAGCACTCGCTGAACGACGTGTCCTGCAGCAGCTGCCACAGCATCCACGGGCAAAGCGCGCCGAACTACAACGGCGTGACGCTGAGGCCGCAGCCGGTCACCATCAACAAATACACGACGACGTTCCTGCCGAACCAGGCGGAGACGTGCTGGTCGTGTCACCAGCAGATTCGTGCCGCGAACTTCAAGCCTTCGCATCATCCGATCATCGAAGGCAAGGTCAAGTGCTCCGACTGCCACAACCCGCATGGCGCGCTGTCGCCGGCGATGGTCAAGCAGCCGACGATCAACGACCAGTGCTACTCGTGCCATGCGGACAAGCGCGGGCCGTACGTGTTCAACCACCCGCCGGTCGAAGAAAACTGCGCGACCTGCCACAACCCGCACGGCTCGGTCCACGCCAAGCTGCTGAACGAGTCCGCGCCGAACCTCTGCCAGGACTGCCACGACGGATCGCGGCACCCCGGCACCGTGTATGGCGCCGCCGGTGGCTTCAACTGCGCGGCTGGGGATCCGAATCCAGCATGTGCCGGGAAGACCGGACAGCCCAACCCGTCCGTCAACAACCGGTTGGTCGCCCGCGCCTGCCTGAACTGCCACAACGCGATTCACGGCTCGAACGCGCCGGGTAACCGCGGCAAGTTCTTCACGCGATAAGGCCAGGAGAAAATGATGAGCAAGAAGCTGCTTTCCACCCTGATCGCCAGCCTGTTCGCTGCCGCGCCGGCGCTCGCCCAGAGCACCGACCCGATGCGCGTCGAGGGCTCGGCGACCCTCGGGGGCATATACAACGACCAGAACGTGCAGGACCCGACGAAGCTCGAGGAGTATCAGGACCTCCGCAACGGCGCGATGTCCAACATCGGCGTCCGCGGCCGCAACAGCACGAGCTGGTTCACCGGCTACGGCGAGAACTTCGGCCGCAGCGACCAGTACATGTTCATGCGCGGCGGCATGTACGACTTCTTCAAGGGCGGGGCATATCTCAACGATATCCCCCACAATTTCCTCACGTCCGGACTGACGCCGTATTACGGCCCGCCCGGCAACGTGTTGACGGCGCCGTTCCCGAACACCAACTCGAACACATGGAACGGCGTCAACCTCGGTTACGATCGCCGCGACTGGGGCGGCTTCTTCGAGTGGCAGAAGAACAGCCCGTGGTACTTCCGCGCCGACGGCAACCAGGTCACGTTCAACGGCACCAAGGTAGGTTCGGCGGCGAGCGGCACGAGCCCGGGCAACGGCTTCGTCGACCTGGCCATCCCGACGCAGTACACGACCAACAACTGGGGCGCCGAAGGCGGCTACCAGTCCGGCAAGGCGACCTTCGCGCTGCGCTGGGACTACAGCCAGTTCGACAACTCGATCAAGACGCTCGACTGGACCAACCCGTTCTTCGGCGGCAACAAGCTCGACACGTCGTACCTGCCGCCGGACAACACGTTCAACAAGTTCACGGCGACGGCAAGCTACCGCGACCTGCCGTGGCGCTCGGTGATCTCGGCGCGATACACGTGGGCCGAGACCAAGAGCGACTTCGGCCTCGCTCCGCTCGCGCTCAACACTGGCTCGACCTACGCTGCAACGCTGCCCCAAGAGAGCAGCTTCAACGGCCAGAACACGAACCAGTCGTTCGCGCTGTCGTGGACGGCGGTGCCGATGACCAACGTCGACACCCGCGTCTATTACTACTGGTCCAAGCTTGAGAACGGCTCGGACGTCGTCGAATTCGGCAACGCGCCGACGCAGCCGCTCACGAGCGGCCTCGGCTGCGGCAACTTCCAGGTCAACGGGGTGCCGACGCAAACCGTCGGGAATTGCGAAAACGAGCTCTACAACTACACGAAGAACAACGTCGGCTTCGACGTGTGGTGGCGATTCCTCAAGGGCCAGCGCCTGGGGTTCGGCTACGACTACAACAACCTCGACCAGACCCGCGTCGACTACGACAAGGCGCACTGGAACAGGCTGTGGGTCGAGTACAAGAACACGATGCTCGACACGGTGTCCGGCCGTCTCAAGTATCAATACCTGAAGCGCGACGCGACGCTCAACTTCAGCAACGCGGGCCTGACGGCGGACAACCCGAATTACCTGCTGCCGTACACGTCGGCGTTCGACCTGCAGTCGTCCACGACCAACCAGGTCAAGCTGTACCTCGATTACAACCCGATGGCGAACCTGGGCCTGGCGTTCGAGGGCAACTGGGCCAAGCAGGACTATGACGACGTCACCTACGGGCGCACGAGTTCCGAAAGGCAGGGCTATTTCCTGAGCGGCAACTGGGGCGATGCCAGCAAGCTGATGCTGAGCGCCTTCGGCAGCTGGGAGGAAACGAAGTACCCGTCCGGCCACCGCTACATCGGCACGGTCGCGGGCGGCCCGAACCCGCCGGCGGGATACTGCACGGCAGCCAATCCGAACTGCTACAGCCCGAGCTGCCTTCCCGAATTCCGGTTCGTACAACTGGAACTCGGCGACCAAGGATCAGACCTATATGATCGGTGCAGGGCTGGATTGGCCGGTCACGCCGAGCCTGATGCTGAAGGCGTCGTACCTGTACATACAGAACGACGGAGACGCGACCTTCGCGTCGCAGGACGCGACCGGCGCAATGGTCGCCGGCCCTGCCGGCTTCGGCAACCCGCTCAACATCGGCAACTTCGACAATTCGAAGCAGCAGTACTTCAACCTGAAGGCGATCTACGCGTTGAACAAGAACTGGTCGTTCACGGCCGGCTACGCGTACGAGAAGTACGACCACAACGACATCGCCACCAGCGGCTACCAGTACACGCTGCCCTATGTCGGTGTGGTGACGCCGACAGCCAGCCTGAGCTACCTGAACGGCTACGACGCGTTCACCAACGGCACGCAGAACATCTTCTACCTGCAGGCGACGTACAAGCTCGACGCGCCGCCGCTGCCGATCGCCCCGCTGAAGGTCGCGGAAGCGCCGCCCAAGGCAGCACCCCCGCCGCCCCCGCCGCCCCCGCCGCCGCCCGCACCGGCTCCGGCCCCGCAGGTGCAGAAGATCACGCTCGACTCGAAGGTCCTGTTCGACTTCGACAAGGCAGTGCTCAAGCCTGAAGGCAAGGCCGCCATCGACGCCCAGGTCGTCGGCAAGCTGGCCCAGGTGACCAAGCTCGACGTGGTCCTGGTCACCGGCCACACCGACCGCATCGGCTCCGACGCCTACAACCAGAAGCTGTCGGAACGCCGCGCCGACGCCGTGCGCGACTACCTGGTCAGCAAGGGCGTGGACAAGGCCAAGATCGAGACCATCGGCATGGGCGAGAAGCAGCCCGTCGTGCAGTGCGACCAGAAGGCAATGAAGGCGCTGATCGAGTGCCTGCAGCCCAACCGCCGCGTCGACGTCGAAGTCAAGGGCGAGACCAAGAAGTAATCAGCCCCGCAATCTTTCTCCAGGAGCCCCGCGTCGTAGTGCGGGGCTTTTTTTGCGCACCAGAAACGTGCGTTGCGGCAGCGCGCATGCAACGGTCATGCCAGGGTCGCAGCGTGTTTGCGCACTCTTTTGCGAACGAGTCGCATTATCAGGTCGCGCCGGTGGGCGGCGCGACCCGTTGCAAATTCGGCGTGCAGCGTCGATCAATCTCACGGATTGATGCAGGTCAAACGCGAAATCTTGCTGCGGGTGTAATAAAGTATGAGTGCGATTCATCCAAAGTATTAGTGCGATTCATCCCTCACGGACAAGCAGCAAGCAATAAAGAAGTCGCTTTCAGGTGGTGGGATGCGGCGGTAAGGATCGTAGCGCACGTAGTCACAACGGGCCTCAAAGGGGAATTCCTCATGCGACTCAAATCCATCATCGTAGCCGCCGGTCTGTCGGCACTCGTAGCGGCGTTCGCTGCACCTTCCGTCTTCGCGCAGGAAAAGAAGGCGGCCGAACCTTTGGCGGTGTGCGCAAACTGTCACGAGAGGCAGCAGAACACCATTCTTCTGACCGGGCACGGCGCCAATTACGACGCGGAAGGCTCGACCTGCCAGGCGTGCCACGGCAACGCGGCGGAGCACCTGAAGGACCCGAGCAAGTGGAAGCCGATCAGCGCGCTGACCACGAAGGGCGCGACAGCGGCCGAGAAATCGGGGGTCTGCCTGACCTGCCACGCCGGGCAGCGGCAACTCGAGAACTGGTCGATCGCCAAGCACCGCAAGGTGGACGTGGCGTGCGTGAATTGCCATTCGATCCATGGCACGCAGACGGCGAGCAACAACAGCGAGATCAAGGATTCGCAGTTCGCCGCCGCGCCGTACACGACGACGGCCCGCAAGCTGGCCTACAAGACGTGCATCGGGTGCCACAACGACGTCCGGGGAGAGATCATCAAGCCGTCGCACCACCCGATCATCGAAGGCAAGGTCGGCTGCCAGGACTGCCACGACCCGCACGGTGCGCTGCAGAAGGCGAGCCTGCGCAACGAGTCGATTCATGACCTGTGCGTCACCTGCCACGCCGACAAGCGCGGACCGTGGATTCACGAGCATCCGCCGGTGATGGAAAACTGCGCCACCTGCCACACGCCCCACGGCTCTTCGCACCGGGCGCTGCTCGCCCAGAAGCCGCCGGCGCTGTGTGCGGACTGCCACCCCGGCGGGCACACGCACGGCATCTACGACGGCAGAGGGACGCTGCCCAACGTGCTGCCGTCGAATATCCGGTTCGAGGGTAGCGGCTGCGTCGGATGCCATCGGCAGATCCACGGCAGCAACGCGCCGGCATCCGCCTACGGCCAATTCTTCCTCCGCTGAGATCAGGGGACAATCATGAGACTCAAGCTCATCTCCATTGTCGTGGCGAGCCTGTTCGCGCAAGGTGCGTACGCCCAGGATCCTTTCCTGTGGGGCGGATCCCTCGAGGCCGGCGGTCGCGGCACGAACATCGACGGCGCCAACCGCAACGGCGGGGTCGGCCCTGGCACCACATCGACATCCCCCGCGTTTCCCACGCCGTACACCGGCCCGGCCGACGATGCCAAGGCGCAGGAGTACCAGGACATCCGCAGCGCGCCGATCGGCGTGATCGACATCCGCGGCAGCAGCCGCGCGTACTACCTGCGTGTGTTCGGCGAGGAGTTGGGCCGCGACGACCAGTTCATCAACGTCGTCGGTGGCGGCTACGGCGCATGGAAGGCGTCGATCTACAACAACAACATTCCGCACAACTTCTCGTTCAACGCGCTGACGCCATTGGCCGGCGTCGACGGCACGTTGCTGGTCGGGCCAGGCCTGCCGTATCCGCAGTCGCCGAACCCCAACAACTGGTACACCTTCAACTACGGCACCCAGCGCAACACCTGGGGCGGCAATGGCGAGTTCTCGGGCAAGACGCCGTGGTTCATCCGCGCCGACTACAACGAGGTCAAGACGAACGGAATCAAGCCGGGAAGCGGCCAGCTCGGAACGGGCTCCGGCAACGGCCTGATCGAGCTCGGCATTCCGGTCGAATACAAGACGCAGAACACGACCATCGAGGGCGGCTACAACACCAGGCAGTACGGCTTCAAGGTCGCGTTCATCGACTCGAAGTTCACCGACGCCAACGACGCCGTGCAGTGGACGAACTTCTACATGCGCAGCGGCCTCGACTACTCGTTGCTGCCGCCGGACAACGAACTCAAGAAGTGGTCGTTCAACGGATACATCAAGCAGCTGCCGTGGGACTCGGCGATCATCGCGCGCTTCACGCAGAGCAAGCTGGAGAACAGCTTCGCGATCGCGTCGACGAGCCTCAAGCCGACGGGGAACACGCCCTCCGGCCAGTTCATTCCGCCTGGCGTGGGCAACCTCGTCACGCAGCCGGACTCGGCGAATTTCAACGGCAATATCAAGACGACGACGGCCAACGTCGCGTGGAACGCGGCCCCCATGGCGCAACTCGACACGCGAGTCTATTACGACTACTACGATCTGCAGAATGATTCGACCAATGTCTCGTACGCTGCGGGCAGCCAGGGCAGCAGTTGCGCGACCCCGGCGGTCAACAGCGCGACATGCTTCACCATCGCAGCTCTCGCCGCCCCCGAGCCCTTCCAGTACACGAAGAATTCGGCGGGATTCGACGCAACGTGGGCGTTCAACCGGTACAACAAGCTGCTCGGCGGCTTCGACTGGGTCAACATCGATCGCCAGCTCGAGCCCGCACCGAAGACGGACGACTACCGCTACTGGGTCGAGTACCGGAACTCGGGCGGCTGGCCAGGCAATTGGGCGAACGTGAACGGTCGGCTCAAGTACGAGTACTGGCAGCGGCGCTCGGATCTCGACTCCAGCGTCACCAATAACTCAACAGCGAATCCGAGTCAGGTTCCTTACTATTTCAAAGCCTACGACGTCTCCAACTTCGACCGCAACGTCGTCAAGTTCAACGTCGACTGGACACCGGATCCGATGTGGTTCGTGGGTTTCGGTGCAACCTGGCGGGATACCGACTACAAGGACAACTATTACGGCCGGGTGAACGACCATACCCAGCAGTACGATGCGACGGCGTCCTGGGGCGACGACAAGCTCCGGATCACGGGGATCGGCAACTGGGGCAAGGTAAAGTTCGAGCAGGACTATCGCAACACCGCGACGGTCGGATCGGTGCCGGGGGATCCGCTGCCCAGCGGGCCGACCAACCCCACCAACTTCAACTGGGGCACGCAGAACACGCAGGACGCCTGGATGGCCGCGGCGCTGGTCGACTGGGCGCCGACGGACAAGTGGATGGTGACCACGTCCTACGCCTACGGCAAGACGGGCGGTGGCGTGGACTTCACGTCGGCCGACACCCAAGCCGCGGGTGGATTCCAGGGCGGCCCGCTCGTCAACTACGTCACCGACAACACGACGCTGCAGCGGTTCCAGATCAAGGGAACCTACAACTACGACAAGAAGTGGTCCTTCACCGGCGGGTATGCGTACGAGACGTACGACTACAGCGATGGTCAGATGGCGGGCTATTCGAGCTTCTATCCGTACTTCCAGAATCTCGGCAGTTCCAACATCAGCTGGTATTCGGGCGCATTCGCCAACCCGAGCTACACGACCAACCTGTTCTGGCTGACGGTGACGTACAAGTTCGATTCGCCGCTGCCGCCGATCGCGCCGTTGCGGGTCGCGGAAGCGCCGCCCAAGGCTGCGCCGCCCACGCCGCCGCCAGCGACGCCGACGCCGCCCCCGCCACCGACCCCGCAGGTGCAGAAGATCACGCTCGACTCGAAGGTCCTGTTCGACTTCGACAAGGCAGTGCTCAAGCCTGACGGCAAGGCCGCCATCGACGCCCAGGTCGTCGGCAAGCTGTCACAGGTGACGAAGCTCGACGTGGTCCTGGTCACCGGCCACACCGACCGCATCGGCTCCGACGCCTACAACCAGAAGCTGTCGGAACGTCGCGCCGACGCCGTACGCGACTACCTGGTCAGCAAGGGCGTGGACAAGGCCAAGATCGAGACCATCGGCATGGGCGAGAAGCAGCCCGTCGTGCAGTGTGACCAGAAGGCGATGAAGGCGCTGATCGAGTGCCTGCAGCCCAACCGCCGCGTCGACGTCGAAGTCAAGGGCGAGACCAAGAAGTAATCAGCCCGGCAATCTTTCTCCAGGAGCCCCGCGTCGTAGTGCGGGGCTTTTTTTGCGCGTCGGGCCCGCGGCTCGGCCCACTTTCGGCACGGTGATTACGCAGCCGGCGCGTACAGCGGCGTATTGTCGACGTAGATCAGGTAATCCTGGACCAGCTCGTCTTGCATGTTGAAGACGTTGACAAAGGGCACCGTCACTTTCCGGCCGTCCAGGCGCGTGTAGGTCACCACGCCTTGTGAGACGAGGTGGCCAACCGGCTCCCAGTTGTTGAGGATGTCGTGGTGGCTGGAGTGGATGCTCGCGAAAAACCCGTCGACCGCGGCGCCGATTGCCGCGTGCCCGACCGCGGGCGGATAGTTGCCGAAGCGAAATTGCGCATTCTCGGTGAGGAAGGATAGGAAGCGCTTGGTGTCCTTGGCGTCGATCGCCTTGTACAGGTCAGCCGTCCAGTGGGCTTCAGGCATGGGGATTCCTTGGTGGGTGAAGATCGAATTGGGCCGGCGCGGTCGCCCCGGCGCGGACTGGCGCAAACGCCAGCCAGGCATCAATAGCGGCCGTGCTGTTTGTAGATGTAATTCGTGAGCTCGATCGAATACATCGAGATGCGGCGCTGGATGTTGTGGGCTGTGCGGATAATTGCCCGCATGACCCGGTAGACGATGTCCGGATGCTTGGGCAGCAGCGATTCCAGCTGTTCCCGCTCCAGCCCGAACACCTGCGTGGCGCCGCGCGCGACCAGCGATGCGTAGTGTTCGGTACTGTCGATGAAACTCAGCTCGCCCACCAGGTCGCCGGCGTTCAGCGTGAACAGCGTGACCTCCTCGGGACTGCCGGCGTTGCGGACCACGGCCAGCGTCCCGCTCACCAGCACATAAAGGTGGTTGTCGCGCGTGCCCTCGCCGACCAGGACCTCGCCGTCGGCGAGCTTGCGCACCTTGATCAATTCGCTCAGGACCGCAGACTGGTCCGGCGTGAGTTCAGCGCCGATCTTGGACGCGCGCAGCATATCGAGTTGTTCGAGATTGATCATGGCCAGTGGCTCCAGTGGGTTTCGCAGGTGTTCAATCGGGCGACGCGACTGCCGGCCCGTAGACGTCCCGGGCCCGGGCGACGAACGCGTCGACCAGCGTATTGGTAATGCGGTCGAAGACGGTTCCGGCGACACGTCCCATGAGCGGGCTGTCGAATTCGTATTGCAGACCGAACTCGATCTTGCACGCCGACGGCGCGAGCGGAGTCAGCCGCCACTCCCCTTCGAACTTTCGAAACGGACCGCGCTCGAGCACGATGGCCATGAATTCCGGCCGCCGCTTGGGATTGCGCGTCGTCAGCTGGAAGCGCACGCCATGGAAGTCGACGGTGATATCCGCCGCAACGGTGGCTTCATCCCTGGACAGGATGCAGGCGCTCGCGCACCACGGCAGGAATGCCGGGTAATTTTCGGCGGCTTCGATCAGGTCGAACATGTTTTCCGCCGAATGTTCGACGAGCGCCGATTTGCGAACGATCATCGCACCGCGGCACTACCGCGCCGGCTCCGGCACGTCAGTGGAACCAGCGCCAGGCGACCAGCGAAACCGCGAGCAACACGCCGGACAGGCACGCCGCCGCGATGGTCTGCTGGATCGCGGGCGCCAGCTGCTGCGGGGAATCGGCAAAACGCAGCAGGTCGCGGGACGCGCGCGCGGAGAGCAGCGCCGGCAGCAACGCCACGAGCGCCGGCCATGGCAATGCGCCGGCAAACACAGCGCCCAGAATCCACAGGTACGCGGCGGCGGCGATGACCGGATACCCCCAGCGCGCGCGCGCGACGCCCAGGCGCACCACCCAGTGATGCTTGCCCACCGCCTCGTCCGCCCTGCGGTCGGGAAACTGGTTGATGTAGAGAATGTTGGTGACCAGCAATGCGTAGCCGGTCACCGCGATCAGCGGAAACATCGACAGGCTGCCGCGCTGCACGAAATCCGCGCCGACGGCGATCAGCGCGAAGCCCGCCCAGACACAGGGCTCGCCCAAGCCCCGGCTGTTGAACTTGAGCGGCGGCGCCGAGTAGGTCCAGCCCACGATGAGGCCCGCGGCGCCGATCCAGATCAGGCCGGACGCGGACACGTAGGTGAGCCACAGACCCGCGGCGATGACCAGCGCCAACAGCAGCACGCCGAACACCGCCGTCTCGCGCATCGTGAGCACGCCGTTCTGGATGAAGCGGCTGCCGCCGGTGAACGGAAACACGCGCTCGGTATTGATCGCGTCCGTGCCGTTGAGCGCGTCGTAATAGTCGTTCAGCACGTTGATGCCCGCGTGGGCGACCAGCGCGAAAACCACGGTCATCGTGCCGGTTGCCGCGTTCACGACGACCCCGCTGGCATAGGCAGTCGCGAGCCCGATCAGCGCCGCGACGAAGGTTACCGAAAGGAATGGCGGGCGCGTCGCCAGGATGTAACGCAGGGCCGGGTTCGGCAGCGCCGCAAGGGTAGGTTCGGCGGGTGGCATTGAGCTTGTCTCCTCTGGCGGAATGGCGAGTCGGTCCACCGGACGCCAAGGTCGGCCGCGCC
The DNA here is from genome assembly GCA_963782625.1 of uncultured beta proteobacterium. Lineage (GTDB taxonomy): Bacteria > Pseudomonadota > Gammaproteobacteria > Burkholderiales > Casimicrobiaceae > VBCG01. Next base: position 161,063 of record CAWAKN010000006.1, read on the forward strand.
CCATTTCTCCCCGGAGAAACCGCACAACGGCCGTATGGTACCGGTAAGCAGCCGCCGCAGGCGGCCCGCTGCCCCGATTCCCGATCGGAGTCGAGGCTAGCCCCTTCGCCCCGCCGTCACCTTGATCCACGTCAACGGGCACGGCGCCGCGACCGTTCAGTCTGTCAGCAGGTGCGGGCGGCGGAGCGACGGTTGTTGCTGCCCACGCATGCGCCCGGTTAAACTGGTCAAGTTTGCCGCCCTGCGCGGCGCCGATGGAGGATGGGAACATGAAATTGATGATGATGGTGGTGGCGGTGACGGCGGCGGCCCTGGCCTCCGGGGCGGCGGTGGCCCAGGAGGCGCTCGCCAAGAGCAGTGGCTGCATGAACTGCCACGCCATGGACACCAAGAAAATGGGACCGGGATTCAAGGAAGTCGCCGCCAAGTACAAAGGAAAAGCGGACGCGGAAGGGATGCTGGTCACGAAATTGACGACGGCGAAAGGCCACCCGGAAGTCAAGGCCTCGCCCGATGACGTCAAGTCGTTGGTCAAGTGGATCCTCGCGATGTGATTGTTGCGGCTTCGCTCCCGCGGCAAAGGCGGGACGCGGCAACAAAGAAGAGCCGGCTCGCGCCGGCTTTTTTTTGCGTCCTTCCGGATCGTCGCTGCGACCCCGCCACGTCGCGGCTTGCACGGCTCAGCGACCGTCGACGGGGCCATTGACGCAGGTCAACCGCGAAGATGGGCCGCGGAATCATCCTAGGCGGCGATGGGCCCTCTCTGGATCTCACTGTTGATGCTCGCTTCGTTCGCGGCCTTCACCTACTTCGCCGCGCGGAAGCTTCGCATCGTCACGCACCTCGCGCCCGAGATGCGCTGGGACCGTCCGTTGGCGCGACTGGGTAGTGTCCTGACCAACGGTTTCCTGCAGTCCCGGATGATCCGGCGCGAGTGGAAGCCCGGCGTGATGCACGCAGTCATCTTCCTGGGCTTCATGGCGCTGCTCGCGCGCAAGCTGCAACTGATCGTCATCGGATACGACGAGCCGTTCGCGTTTCCCGGGCTCGCCGGCGGCCTGTTCGCGGCAGGCAAGGACGTCGTTGAACTCGCGGTCCTGGCCGCAGTCGGCTACGCGTTCTGGCGGCGCTATGTGCAAAAGCCGGTGCGGCTCGAAGCCAATCGCGAGGCGCTGCTGATCCTGTCGCTGATCACGGCGATCATGATCACCGACTTCCTGTTCGATGGCTTCCGCTTCGCGCTCTTCGCCGGCACCGATCCCGGCATTGCACACGAGCGCTCTTTCGCCTTCGCCGGCAGCCGGGTGGGTGATGCGCTGTCCGCGTTGTCGCCGGAGGCCCAGCGCCTCGGTTACATCCTGTCGTACTGGACGCAGCTCCTGCTCGTGTTCTCGTTCCTGGTCATCCTGCCGCTAGGAGAGCATTTCCACATCGTGACGGCGTTGCCGACGCTGTATTTCCGCCGCGGGCGTCCCGCCAATCGGGTACCTACCGTCGACCTGGAAAAAATGCTCGGCGACGACGCGGACGCCGCCGACCTGCGCGTCGGCGCACGCACGGCGAAGGACCTCACGTGGAAAGAGGGCCTCGACGTCTTCACTTGTACCGAGTGCGGCCGGTGCAAGGACGCCTGCCCGACGTTCCTCACGGGCAAGCCGCTGTCGCAAAAGTGGGTGCACGACAGCCTCAAGCACCATTTGCTGGAGCAGCGCGAGCACATCGTCTCCGACGAGGCCGATGCCGATACGCTGCCGCCACTGGCCGGCGGCGTAATCAGCGACGACACGCTGTGGTCATGCACGACCTGCGGCTACTGCGAGGCGGCGTGCCCGATCGAGCTCGAGCATCTGCCACGGTTTTTCCGCATGCGCCAGCACCGCGTGATGATGGACGGGGAATTTCCCCACGAACTCAAGGCCGTTTTTGCCGCCTACGAGTCGCAGAGCAATCCGTGGGGACTGCCGGCGGAAGCACGCGGGGACTGGGCCCGCGAACTTGGCGTGACGGTCGTCACCTCGCCCGAGCAGATGAGGGAGCTGGATTATCTGTATTACGTCGGCTCCGCCGAGTCCTTCGACCCGCGCGGCCAGAAGGTCGCTCGCGCCATCGTGGAAATCCTGCGCGAGGCCGGGGTCTCATTCGGCATCCTCGGTATGGCCGAAACGTCGACGGGGGAATGCGTTCGCCGCGCCGGCAACGAGATGCTGTTCCAGCAGCTGGCCGGGACGCTGGTCGGGACGCTCAACGCGCTCGGCGTCAGGCGGATCGTCACCGGCGACCCGCATGCGTTCAACACGTTGCGCAACGAATATCCGGAGTTCGGCGGCCACTTCGAGGTGATCCATCACACGCAGCTCATTGAGCAACTGCTTGCCGAGGGCCGGATCCGCGTTGCCCCCGCATTCGAACGCGTCATCTATCACGAACCGTGCTACCTGGGACGGCACAACGGTGAGTTCGAAGCGCCCCGCGCGATCCTTCGCCAGGTCGCGCGCGACACGCCACTCGAGTTCGCGCTGGCCCGCGAAAAGGCGATGTGCTGCGGCGCCGGCGGGGCGCGGATGTGGCTCGAGGAGCGCATCGGCAAGCGAATCAACGTCACGCGCGTCGAACAGGCGCTGCCGCAGTCGCCGCGGGTGCTGGCCACGGCATGCCCCTATTGCGCGGTGATGATGTACGACGGCGTGTCGGCGGTGGGGCAGACGGACGGCATCGCCGTGCGCGACATCGCCGAACTCGTGTTGGAGGCAATGCTGCGCGCCCCCAAGGGGGCCTCGGCAGCGGCACGCTAGTGCATAGCCGCGCCGGAGTTTCCGTCCCGAGCTTCTCGCGAGATCAGTGCGCGAAGGCGAACTGGGCCTGGACGGCGTCTGCCTTGCCGGGCCGGGTGATTCGCAGCGCAACCTGGAACGGCCCTGCCCCGGCCATCGCGAAGTAGTTGCCGTAGCTGGGTGCGTTCGCCAGGGCATTGACCTGCAGCGTCTTTTCCGGCCCCGCGCCCGCCGCGGTCGACACGCGCGCCTTCACCACGGCATCGCCGATGCGCTTGCCATTGTCCGCGTCGAACAGGCTGACCGTCACGTAATACTGGTCGGGCGTCTCCGGGGCCGCACCGTAAATGCTCTTCGGGTACTGGTTGGCATTGGCACGGATCGCTTCCGCGGAAACGACGCCAAAATTGATCGTCATGCCCTCCACGATCCTCAAGTTCGGGCCGCTCGCACCAGCCGCGCCGACGCGCGCCGGCGCAGCGCCGCCATTGAACATGTAGACGATCGCGGCACGCAATTCGGCATCGGTGAGATTGGACGCACCGCCTCGCGCGGGCATCCCGCCATGGCCGTTGATCGCGGAGCGTACCAGCGGATCGAGCCCCAGCGAGAGCCGCGGGATCCAGGCTGCCTTGTCGCCGACTTTCGGCGCGCCGCCGGCACCGCTCTCGTGACACCTTCCGCAATAGAGGCCAACCACCTGCTCGCCGCCACGTTCGGGGGGCGTGCCCGCCCTGTTGACGGGCTCGATCCAATCGCCACCCGACAGGTTGACCATGTAGATGATGGCCCGCTCGATCTCGACATCGGTGACGCCGGAACTGCCGCCGTGGGGAGGCATCTGGCGAATGCCCTTGATTGCGTTCTGCGAAAGGCTGGTGAGTCCCTGCGCCGCGCGCTTGCTCCACGCCTTGGTGTCACCGATCTTCGGCGCACCGTTCGCCCCTGAACCATGGCAGGCGACGCATACCGCATCCACCACCTGCTTGCCGCTGCGCCCGCCACTTTGGGCCGCGGCGGGTTGCGTCGCGGTCGCCCATGCAAGGACGAGCGCACACGCCATCAGCAACCGCCATGGCGTCGTCGTCGATGAAGAGTGTTCCGGGACGGAAGTGCGGTTGTTCGCATTCATAGCATGCCCCTTTTGCCGGATCCGCACGCGAGCACCACCTCGCCCGGCGGTGATGGATCACCATACTAGTAAACACGCTTGCGGAGCCTGCGCTTTGACGCACATCAAGGTCGTGCCGCCCATCCAATGCAACCTCGCTGCACTCTCGGGCCTGGCCGCCCTTGCGCCGGAATCCTCAGGCGGGGAACTTCCTGCGCCGTCTTTCCAGTCGCCTCTCCAACAGACGCGTTCCCGCCGCCACGACGACAACGCAACCAGCGAATATCGCGATCATGATGGCTACCGCAAATGTGGTCCAGATTGCCGTCGCCATTGGGTCCTCCGGTCAGCGCAGCCGCCGCGGCAGCGGCGTCATTCTTCCTCTTCCACGTATTCCTTGGGCAGAAGGTGCGCGATGCCCTTGTGGCAGTCGATGCACGTCTTGCCGTCCTTCTGGGCCTGGGCCATCTTCGCGCGCGCCCGGGGATGCTGCTTGCCGGGATCCATCGCGTCCCAGGAATGGCAATTGCGGCACTCGCGTGAATCGCTTTCCTTCATGGTCTTCCACACGTGCTCCGCGAGTTCCATGCGCTTGGTCTCGAACTTTTCCGGGGTGTCGATCACTCCGGAAATGAACTTGCCGTAGAGCTCCTGGCTCGCCTGGACCTTGCGCACGAACTTGTGTGTCCAGTCCTTCGCCACGTGGCAGTCGGAGCAGATTGCCCTGACCCCCGACCGATTCTTGTAGTGGATCGTTTCCTTGTATTCCTGGAACACCGTGTCGCGCATCTCATGACAGGACGTGCAGAATTCGAGGGAATTCGTCGCCTCCATCCCGGTGTTGAACGCTCCCCAGAACATCAGGCCGGAAATCATCCCGATGGCAACGACGACCACAAGCGACAGCGACGAGGGTCGCAGGAAGAAAGTCGCGCAGACGGCGCCAGCGCGATTCGGAGAGGGTGGACTCTTCGGCCATGGTGTGTCCGATCGCGGCGGTCAACGTGCTTGGTCGATGACCGATCAGTCAGTGCGCGAACATCGCCTTGTCGACATCGTTGGTCGCTTCAGCCTGTCATAGCGACAGTATCCATTGGACCAGGTTCCTGGTGTCGTCCGGGCTCTTCGCCTTGACGACCGGATGCCCTTCCGGACCTGTGGTGAGATGCTTGGTGAGCTTCGCCTCGGCTTCCTTGTCGCCCTTGAGCTTGGCGGCGACTTCGTTCCATGCCGGGCCAACCTTCTTCTTGTCGACCGCATGGCACTTGAAGCAGTTGTTCTGCCTGGCCAGCGTCTCGGCAGCCGCAGCGTCGACGGCGAGGGCCGCGCCGGGCATCACCAGCGCCATTGCTGCGAACAAAAAGGCCACACAAGCGGTGGCCCGACTAGCGACTGGTGTTTGGTTCATGGCTACCTCGCGGGCAGATGGATGCAGAATTGTTGCGACCGAACCCCTCGCTTCCTACGACAATCACTCGCTGTCCGGTCAGCGCGGAGGCGACGCAGGAAACGCGGCCGAAGACGCTCCATTTTCTAGCCCGTGGCAACCACCGTTGTCGAACGACGGGCGACTGAATTGATGCACGTCAATTGTTCACGATTTAGCCGGACGCGTTGGGAGGAAACCAAGCTACCTGAGCGAAAGTATCCAGTTGACGAGATTGCCGATCCGATCCGGATCGCGAGTCTTGACGATGGGATGACTCTCTTCGTGGCCGTCGTCGAACCTGGCCTTGCGTCCCGTAGTCACGTGCTTGTAGAGCTTGTCTTCGGCTCCGGGACTGCCCAGATACTTCGACGCAACGTCTTTCCACGCCGGGCCCAGTTTCTTGACGTCGACCGCGTGGCACTTGAGGCAGCGGCTCTGGAGCGCGAGCGACTGCGCCGCATCGACGTCGACCGGCGCGGCAATCGGAAGAGCAAGTATCCAGTCCACGAGATTGTTGATGCGCGCCGTGTCGCTGGTCTTGACGATCGGGTGCGCTTCCTCGTGTCCATCGTCGAACTTCGCCTTGCGGCCCGTTGTCACGTGCTTGTATAGCCTCGGTTTCGCGTCGGGGTCGGCGTGATACTTGCCGGCGACGTCCTTCCAGGCCGGACCGATCTTCTTCTGGTAAACCGCGTGGCACTGCAGACAGCCGCTTTGCCGCGCGAGCGCCTGTGCCGCAATGACATCGACGGCCACGGCATCCGGCGCAGTGAACAGCGTTCCGCAAGTCAGCGACAAGGCTGCAAACGGAATCATGGGAATGGACTTTCGCACTGTTCTCACGTTGACCTCACGGGCAACTGACTGATGCTGCCATGCGCCGTCGCCATCACGCAGGTGGCAAAACACCTGCCGTTCGGCACTCAATCCATGTGCGCCAGTATCCGCACTTCGGGCGGCTGTACCCAAGACGGCGTTGCGACAGATTGACCTGTGTCAATCAGGACGCGAAACGGCGACCGAAACCATCGCAATATCCGTGCTCGACTTGCCGGTTCGATACTCCGTGCGCGAGCCTTCCCGAAGGCATTTCTTCGTTAGGCGCCGGTTGATCCACGTCAACCGCGTGACCACGCGCGCATGTCAACATTCCTGCGACCTCCCGCAGTACTCCTTCGCAAGTTGCGACGCCGCGACCTACGCCATACGCCCATTCAGGCGCACCGCCCGGAACCCAAATGACCACCGTCCGCTCGTTCGCAGTCCAATGCGCGTTGCTGGTACTGCTTGGCTTGCTTCTCGTTGCGGCAGGTCCGGCGCGATCGGCGACACCCGCCGCCGCGCCGGCGATGAGCGTGAACGAAACCTGCCTCATGTGTCACGCGGACAAGGACGCGAAGAACGCGGCCGGCAAATCCATCGCCGTCGATGCCGACAAGTTCAAGTCGTCGGTTCACGGGGGCCTTTCGCTCAAATGCAACGACTGCCACAGCGACGTGTCGGCGCAGAAGATCCCGCACGCGGAGAAGCTCAAGGCGGTCAACTGCGCGACCTGCCATGAGCAACCGGTCAAGGAATACGCAGCGACCGTCCACGGCAAGGCGCGCAAGGACGGCAACAACGTCGCGGCGACCTGCACCGACTGCCACGGGACGCACGACATCCTGCAGGCGAAGAACCCGGCGTCGCGGACCAACCACGCCAACATCGAAGCCACGTGCTCGCGGTGCCACGGCGACGATGCCATGATGGCCAAAGGGAAGCTCCCGAGCGGCAGCGTCGCCGGCAAGTTCCACGACAGCATCCACGGCAAGGCGCTCAAGAGCGCCGCCCAGGGCTCCGCGCCGACGTGCACGAACTGCCACGGCGCGCACAGCATCCTCGCCAAGAGCGAGGCGGGCAGCCGGACGAACCGGGCGAAGATCCCCGATACCTGCGGCTCGTGCCACGCACCTGAGCGCACCGCATACCTGAAGGGCATGCACGGCAAGATGCGCGAGCAAGGCGTGCTCGCGGCACCGGGGTGTTCCGACTGCCACAGCGCGCACGCCATCCAACAGCACGAGGCGCCGACCTTCCAGACCGAGGTGATCAAGGAGTGCGGCACCTGCCACGCCGAGTCGCTGACGTCGTACCGCGACACGTTCCACGGCCAGGTGACGGCGCTCGGTTTCTCGCGGATGGCGACCTGCGCGTCGTGCCACGGCGCGCACGAGGTGCTGCCCGCGTCGAATCCTGCGTCGAAGGTGTCGAAGCAGAACCGGCTCGCAACGTGCCAGCAATGCCACGTCGCCGCCGGACCCAACTTCGCGAGCTTCGATCCGCACGCGAACCGGCACGACAAGGCGCGCGATCCGCTTTTTTACTACGCCGCGAAGTTCATGGAGATCCTGCTGTTCGGGGTGTTCGCGTTCTTCGGCATCCATACCCTGTTCTGGCTCTACCGCGAGTTGCGCGTAAAGTTCGGGCGCAGCGGCGGCAAGGGAGGCCACCAATGAACACAGTCACCGCGAACGCTGCGGCTCCGGCCGGGGGCACCGCGCGCGGCGCGAGCCTCGGCCAGCGTTACTACCGGCGCTTCACGCCGATCGAGCGCGTGATGCATGCGGCGCTCATGCTGACCTTCGTCGGCTGCGCACTGTCCGGTCTGCCGCTCATCTACTCGAACCAGCCGTGGGCGGCGACACTTGCGCGGATGCTCGGCGGCTTCGATGGCGCCGGCCTGATCCACCGCCTCTGCGCCTTCGTGATGATCGTCGTCTTCGCGAGCCACGTCGTGGTCGTCTTCTCTCGCGCGATCGCGGGCAAGCGGCTCCTGTCGGTCTTCTGGGGTCCCGACTCGATGGTCCCGCAACCGCAGGACGTCATCGACATCTGGCGAAACTTCAAGTGGTTCGTCGGCCGTGGCCCGCAGCCATCGTTCGACCGCTGGACTTATTGGGAGAAGTTCGACTACTGGGCGGTCTTCTGGGGGATGTTCATCATCGGCGGTTCGGGACTCCTGCTCTGGTTCCCGGTGGGTTTTTCGAAGGTCCTGCCCGGCTGGATGTTCAACATCGCCGCCCTGGTCCACGGCGAGGAAGCCTTGCTCGCCGTCGGGTTCATCTTCACGTTCCATTTCTTCAACGGTCACGTCCGGCCGGCGAAGTTCCCGATGGATACCGTGATTTTCACCGGGCGCATCTCCGAGCACGAGCTCAAGGCCGAACGCGCCGTCGAATACGAGCGCCTCGTACGTGAAGGTCGGCTGGCAGAGAAGGAGGCCCCGCCACCGACGGCCGAGTCGAAATGGTTCGGATGGACCGTCGGCGGAACCGCCCTCGCGCTCGGCATCGTCGCAATCGTCTTGATCGTCTACAGCATATTCAAGTAACCTTGCAGTTCGGCGATCGCCCGATCGCCGCGGTGGGCGACTGTTTGGACAGGAGCGGCGAATGAACATCAAGGTGGGGCGGCGGACGCTGGTCATGGGCGCCGTGACAACAGTCGTCGTCGGCCTGATCGCGCTGGCGGTTCTCGGCGTCGGCGGCATCGTCGCGTGGGAATACAGCAACAGCAACGCGTTCTGCACCGACGCCTGTCACGCAGTCCATCCCGAGGAGCCCGTTGCGCATGCGGCGGCGTTCCACGCGCGCGTCAACTGCGTCGAGTGCCACATGGGGCGCCTGTCGACCTTGCAGCTGATGGCGATCAAGCCGACGCATATCAACGAACTCTGGGGAATGATCGCCGGTTACGAGCGTCCGACCGTGACCCACAGCCTCCGCCCGGCGCGCGAATCCTGCGAGGCGTGCCACTGGCCCGAAGCACGCCACGACGACACGATTCGCACGAAGTATCGCTACGGATCGGACCCGAAAAGTACGGAGGGCAAGACGACGCTGCAGATGCACACCGGATTGGGCCCGGCGCTCGCCAGCGGCGACAAGGACATCACGCCGCAGCTGCGCCCTGGTGGTGCCATTGCCAAGGGCATTCACTGGCACATCGCGCAGGACGTCGAATACGTGGCGCTCGACGCGCAGAAGCAGAAGATCGCGCTGGTCGAAATTCGCGGCTACGACGGCAAGGTGAAGGCGACTTACTTCGACGCAACCGCCGGCGTGTCCCGCGCCGACGCGGAGAAGATGCCGCGGCGGCGGATGGATTGCATCGACTGCCACAATGCTTCGGGCCATCCGTTCACCAATCCGGCGAGGCTTGTCGACGACGCGATGGAGGAAGGACGCATCGATCGGAGCCTCCCGTCGATCAAGGCGCGCTCGGACGCGATCATCCAGCAGTCCGCCGGCATTGGCGGGCCGGAGAAGGAGCGCGCAGCGAAATTCGCGCAGATCATCGGCGGCGCAGCGCCGAAGGACGTTCCAGAGAAGGCGAAGGCCGCCGAGAAGAAGTTCGCGGACGCGATGCAGCAGATTCTGATGTTGACATCATTCTCCGGCGACATCAAAGGCAAGCCGCTCACCTGGAAGGACTTTCCGAATAACGTCGGGCACTTTGATTCTCCCGGCTGCTTCCGCTGCCATGACGGCAAGCACATGACCGAAAAGGGTGAGGCGGTGCGTTTGCAGTGCACGCTGTGCCATGCGCTGCCGCAGGTCGAGCGCGAAAACGGTCAGCGTTCGGTGGCCTCGACGGTGGCGCCCGGCATGACGCCACCGGGCAGCCACGAAGCGCCCAATTGGATGCACGATCACCGGTCGAAGATCGACGATTCGTGCGCGATGTGCCACGGCCCAATCAAGTTTGGCAACGAGGGCGGCAACTTCTGCGCAAACCCCGCCTGCCACGGCCGCAAGTGGCCGGAGCTCACCCTCGACGCCAAGAAGAGCTGAGCGATACCAAAACGACGCGACTGCGCCCAAGAAAAAGCCGGCATGCGCCGGCTTTTTCCGTTTGGCTCAACAACGTGTCATTGTGCCAGCACCCACTTCACCAGCGACTTCAGATCGTCGCTCGAGGTCTTGACCGCCGGGTGACCTTTGGCCGCGGCGATGTTCGCCACGATCGTCGCTTCGGCATCGGCCTTGCCCTTGTACTTTGCGGCGATGTCCTTGAACGATGGACCCATCTTCTTGGTATCCATGGCGTGGCAGTTCATGCAGCCGCTGCTCTTAGCGAGCGCTTCCTGCGCATTGGCGACTCCCGCCGCGGCAATTCCGGCCACGGCTATGACCGCAATCAAAATCGACTTCATGCTAGCTCCTTCGGGGTTGGTAAAGGCGATCGGCCACCCTGTCATGGGGCGAGCCGTGAACCATCACTACACACCTTGGCGGATTTCTTCGCCTTGACACATGTCAAGCACGCGCCGAATGGGCTCGCTCGCTGCGTTCGCGAGCTTTCGGCGCGATTGCGATAGACTGACGGGATGAACCCACTCACCCCCGCCAGCCGCCGCGAATTGCGCGCCAAGGCGCACCATCTGCAACCGTTCGTCACTATCGGCCAGCATGGCCTCACGCCTGCGGTCCTGCACGAGATCGACCTCGCGCTTCTGAAGCACGAGTTGATTAAGGTCCGAGTGTTCAGCGACGCGCGCGACCAGCGCGAAGCGATGCTGCAACAGGTATGCGCGGACATGGACTGCGCAGCAGTCCAGCATCTGGGAAAGGTGCTGGTGCTCTGGCGACCCAATCCGGAACTGAAGAAACCCGCGCCGCGACCGGCGAAGGCCGCATCCAAGCCCGCCGCAAAGCCGGGGGCCAAGCGACCCAAGGCCGCGCGCACCGGCCCGCGTGCGCCGGTCGACCCGGTGCGCGAGCGCCGTCGCGGCGCAACCCCGGATGCGGCGCGTGCGGGCAAGGGAACCCGCGGCGCGGCGCGTTTTACCGCTCCAGCAGACGAATTCAAGGCTCCGCCAAAGAGCGTGCGCGCAGGTACCGGCACCGGCAGCATCGCGCGTGGCGCCGCAGGAACGTCGCGCCAGAAGATCCGTGCGCGCGGTGCGGCTGCGCCTGCATTCGGCGACGCCTCCGATCCGCGTTTCGAGGCGCCCGCGGAACGGCGCAAGTCGACCTACACGCCGAAGACCAAGCCCAAGTCGTTCGGCGCCAAACCCAATCCGCGCGAGGCCTGGGCCAGGAAACCGCCGGCCGGCGGCGCCAAGACGGCGAACCCGCGGCGCCGGCGCAAGGCATAGAACCCGCGACACTCGCTGACGTCGCCTGATGGGCACCCGGCGCCCGCTCGACGCGACTGCGATCGCGTTGATGTTCCTGCTGTCATCGTTGTGGGGATTCCAGCAGGTCGCCATCAAGCTCGCCACGCCGGGCATCTCGCTAGTGATGCAGGGGGCGATCCGGTCCGGCATCGCCTGCGTGCTCGTCGTGGCCTGGGCACGCTGGCGCGGCATCGCACTCGTGCAGCGTGACGGCACGCTCGCTCCGGGCACACTCGCCGGGCTGCTGTTCGCTGGCGAATTCGCGCTGATCTACGCCGGCCTCGCCCATACGACGGCGGCGCGCATGGTCGTGTTCATCTACCTCGCACCGGTCCTGACCGCGCTCGGCCTCGCCTGGTTCGTCCCCGGCGAGCAATTGCGCGCGTTGCAATGGGCCGGCGTTGCGCTGGCCTTCGGAGGCATCGTCGTCGCGTTCGGCGAAGGCTTCGCAGTCGAACGGGCGACGTTGCTCGGGGACGTGTTCGGCATCGCGGCCGCATTTGGCTGGGCCGCGACGACCGTCCTTATCCGCGCCACGAAGCTCGCCGGCATTGCCGCCACGCGCGTGCTGTTCTATCAGTTGGCGGTATCGGCCGCGCTGCTGCCCTTCGTGTCGGTCCTGCTGCGCGAACCGGGAATCGTCGCGTGGACACCCATGGCGATGGCCAGCATCGTGTTCCAATCGGTCATCGTGGCGTTCGCGAGTTACCTGACGTGGTTTTGGCTGTTGACGCGCTACAGCGCGAGCCGGCTCGCAGTCTTCTCGTTCCTTGCGCCGCTGTTCGGCGTCGCTTTCGGTTATCTGGTCCTGGGCGACCGCGTCGGTCCGGCCTTCCTGGCCGCGACGACCCTCGTCGGCGCTGGCATCGCGCTGGTCAACGCGCGCGCTACCGCGAATGCGACTTCGGACGCCGGCCAGAACCTGTCTGAGGATCCCGGCGAGCGGCCCGAAAGCGCGAAGGCCCGGAGCGAGCCCCGAGATAGTACATAGACGTACAGTGAGGGGCGAGCCTCAATTGCCACTGAGCACGACAAAGCTTCCGGGTCGCGCAGCCAATCCTGAGGCAGGTTCTAGCCGTAGCGTACCGCCAGCACGTCATAGCTGCGCACGCCTCCGGGCGCCTGCACGTCCGCCGTGTCGCCTTCGCTCTTGCCAATCAGCGCGCGTGCGATTGGCGAACTGACGGAAATCTTGCCGTGCTTGATGTCGGCCTCGTCGTCGCCGACGATTTGGTACGTGACCGTATCGCCGCTCTCGGCTTCTTCCAGGTCCACGGTTGCGCCGAACACGACCCGCCCCTCGGCATCGAGCGATGCGGGGTCGATCACCTGGGCGTTAGCCAGTTTCGACTCCACCTCGGAGATCCGGCCTTCGATGAAACCCTGGCGTTCCTTCGCCGCATCGTAGTCCGCATTCTCCGAAAGGTCGCCGTGCGAACGTGCCTCCGCGATCGCCGAGATCACCGAGGGCCGCTCGATGGTCCTCAGCCGGTGCAGTTCGGCCTTGAGGCGCTCGGCGCCTTCGACCGTCATCGGGACTTTTGCCATGATCAACTCGATTCGTGGGCGTTAGTTCAGGCGCTCGTGAAGCTGCTGGATCGAATACGGCACCAGACCGCGCATCACTCTCATGCCGATCGCCGCGGCGCGCGCGCCCGCCAGCGTCGTGTAGGTCGGGATCTGGTCGACCAGCGCCGCCCGCCGGATCACATAGCTGTCCTGGATCGCCGCGCGCTTTTCCTCCACCGTGTTGACGACCAGCGCGATCTCGTCGTTCTTCAGCATGTCGACGATGTGCGGCCGCCCCTCCGCCACCTTGTTGACGATGGCGACGGGAACGCCCGCCAGCGACAGCGCGGCCGCGGTGCCACGAGTGGCCACCAGCGCGAACCCGAGCTCGGCGAGCATTTTCGCGATTTCGATGACCTTGGCCTTGTCGGCATTCTTGACGCTGATGAATGCGCGGCCACCCTCCGGCAATTTGACGCCGGCAGCCAGCTGGCTTTTCACGAATGCCTCGCCGAACGATTCGCCCACGCCCATGACTTCGCCGGTGGACTTCATCTCGGGCCCCAGGATCGTGTCGACGCCGGGAAACTTGATGAACGGGAACACGGCTTCCTTCACCGAGAAGTACGGCGGCAGGATCTCGCCGGCCACACCCTGTTGCCTGAGCGTGGTGCCAACCATGCAGCGTGCCGCGATCTTGGCCAGCGGCCTGCCGGTAGCCTTGGACACGTAGGGCACGGTCCGCGACGCGCGCGGATTCACTTCCAGCACGTAGACGACGGCGCGGCCCTCCGCGTCGTACTGGATCGCGAACTGGACGTTCATGAGGCCGACGACGTTGAGCCCTCGCGCCATTGCCACCGTCTGCGCGCGCAGCTCCTGCTGGACGTCCGCCGACAGCGAATACGGCGGCAGCGAGCACGCCGAATCGCCGGAATGCACGCCCGCCTGCTCGATGTGTTCCATGATGCCGCCGATGAGCACGTCGGTGCCGTCGCATATCGCATCGACGTCGACTTCGGTCGCGTCGTTCAGGAAGCGGTCGAGCAACACGGGCGAATCGTTGGACACGCTGACCGCCTCGCGCATGTACCGTTCGAGGTCCCGCGGCTCGTGTACGATCTCCATCGCGCGCCCGCCCAGCACGTAGGATGGCCGGACGACGAGCGGATAGCCGATCTCGGCAGCCGACGTCATCGCGGCCGCCTCGGTCCGCGCCGTGCGATTCGGCGGCTGCTTCAGATTCAGCCGGTGAAGCATCTGCTGGAAGCGCTCGCGGTCCTCGGCCATGTCGATCATGTCCGGCGTCGTGCCGATGATCGGCACGCCGAATTTCTCGAGGTCGCGGGCGAGCTTGAGCGGCGTCTGGCCGCCGTACTGGACGATCACGCCCCACGGCTTTTCCACGTGGACGATCTCCAGCACGTCCTCCAGCGTCACCGGCTCGAAATACAGCCGGTCCGACGTGTCGTAATCGGTGGACACCGTTTCCGGATTGCAGTTGACCATGATGGTCTCGAATCCGTCTTCGCGCAGCGCCATCGCGGCGTGCACGCAGCAATAGTCGAATTCGATGCCTTGCCCGATGCGGTTCGGCCCCCCGCCCAGTACGAGAACCTTCTTTTTGGCGGTAGGCTCCGCCTCGCACTCTTCCTCGTACGTCGAATACATATATGCGGTCCGCGTCGCGAATTCCGCGGCGCAGGTGTCGACGCGCTTGTAGACCGGCCTGATACCGTCCGTGTGGCGGCGCGCGCGTACATCGGTCTCGGTCAGCTTGAACAGGTAGGCTAGCCGGCGGTCGGAAAATCCCTTGCGCTTCAGTTCCCGCAATTCGGCGCGCGTGATCGATTCGAGCGTGCGCTTGTCCAGCTTCAGCTCGAGGTCGACGATTTCCTTGATCTGCGCTAAGAACCACGGATCGATCTTCGTGTGCTGGTGAACCTCCTGCAGCGTCATGCCGATGCCGAGGGCGTCGGCAACGTACCACAGGCGCTCGGCGCGCGGATAGGCCAGCTCGTCGGCGATCTTGTCGGGGTCCACCGTCTTCAGGTTGAAGCCGTCCACGCCGACCTCGAGGCCGCGCAGCGCCTTCTGCAGCGATTCCTGGAAAGTGCGGCCGATAGCCATCACTTCGCCGACCGATTTCATCTGCGTCGTCAACCGGTCGTCGGCCTGCTTGAACTTCTCGAACGCGAAGCGCGGCACCTTGGTGACGACGTAGTCGATCGTCGGTTCGAACGACGCCGGCGTCTGCCCTCCGGTGATGTCGTTGCGCAGTTCGTCGAGCGTATAGCCCACCGCAAGCTTGGCGGCGACTTTCGCGATCGGAAAGCCGGTGGCCTTGGACGCCAGCGCCGACGACCGCGACACGCGCGGATTCATCTCGATGACGATCATCCGGCCGTCGGCGGGATTGATCGCGAACTGGACGTTCGAGCCGCCGGTGTCCACGCCGACTTCGCGCAGCACGGCGATCGACGCGTCACGCATGATCTGGTATTCCTTGTCGGTCAGCGTCTGCGCCGGCGCGACGGTGATCGAGTCTCCGGTGTGCACACCCATCGGGTCGAGGTTCTCGATCGAGCAGACGATGATGCAGTTGTCCTTCTTGTCGCGGACGACCTCCATCTCGAACTCTTTCCAGCCCAGCAGCGATTCCTCGATCAGCAGCTCGTGCGTGGGCGACAGGTCGAGCCCGCGCTTGCACATCTCGATGAACTCGTCCTTGTTGTACGCGATGCCGCCGCCGGAGCCGCCGAGCGTGAAGGACGGGCGCAGCACGGCGGGAAAGCCGATGTCGGCCTGCACTTCAAGCGCCTGCTCGATGTTGTGGGCGATGCCGGATCGCGCGCTGCCGAGCCCGATGCGCGTCATCGCGGCCTTGAACTTCTCGCGGTCCTCGGCCTTGTCGATGGCCTTCTTGGTCGCGCCGATCAGCTCGACGTCGAACTTGTTGAGGATCCCTTCGCGTGCCAGGTCGAGCGCGCAGTTCAGCGCCGTCTGCCCGCCCATCGTCGGCAGCAGCGCGTCCGGACGCTCGCGCTCGATGATCTTCGCGACCATTTGCCACGTGATGGGCTCGATGTACGTGACATCGGCCATCTCCGGATCAGTCATGATCGTCGCCGGATTGCTGTTCACGAGGATGACGCGATAACCCTCCTCGCGCAGCGCGCGGCACGCCTGCGCGCCCGAGTAGTCGAACTCGCACGCCTGCCCGATGATGATCGGACCGGCGCCGACGACGAGGATGGACTGGATATCGGTGCGCTTGGGCATGGCTACGCCGTCGTCCTGGTCGCCATCGACTTCACGAAGCGGTCGAACAGGTACTTGAGATCGTGCGGGCCGGGGCTGGCTTCCGGATGCCCCTGGAATCCAAACGCCGGGCGGTCGGTGCGCGCGATGCCCTGCAAGCTGCCGTCGAACAGCGACACGTGCGTGATGCGAACATTGGCCGGGAGCGTTGCCGCGTCGACGGCAAATCCATGATTCTGGCTGGTGATCAGCACCTGGCCGGTATCGCGGTCGAGCACCGGATGGTTCGCGCCGTGGTGCCCGAACTTCATCTTGATCGTGCGCGCGCCGGACGCCAGCCCAAGCAACTGATGGCCGAGGCAGATGCCGAACGTCGGCATGCCGCTGTCCACGATCGTACGTATGGCTGAAATCGCGTACGTGCAAGGCTCCGGGTCGCCGGGTCCGTTGGACAGGAACACGCCGTCGGGACGCAGCGCAAGCACGTCGCTCGCACTGGCCTGCGCCGGGACGACGGTCAACTTGCAGCCGCGATCGGCCAGCAGGCGCAGGATATTGTGCTTGATGCCGTAGTCGTACGCGACGACATGGAATTGCGCTGTTGGCGCCTTGCGGAACCCTCCGTTTAGCGCCCATCCGCCGTCGTTCCACTCGTAGCGCTGCGCGCACGACACGACTTTTGCCAGGTCCAGTCCCGCCATCGACGGCGCGGCCCGCGCCTTGGCTATGGCGTTGTCGGCGTCCACCGCGCCAAGCGCCGGGCCCGCGACGATGCAGCCGTTCTGCGCGCCCTTCTCGCGCAGGATGCGAGTCAGCTTGCGCGTGTCGATGTCGGCGATGCCGATCACGTTGTTGCCGCGCAGGTAGTCGCCCAGCGTGCCCGTGGCTCGCCAGTTGGATTCCATGGCGGGCAGGTCGCGGATGACGAGTCCCGCCGCGAAGATGCGGCCCGATTCGACATCCTCGCCGTTGACGCCCGTGTTGCCGACGTGCGGATAGGTCAGCGTGACGATCTGCCCCGCATACGACGGGTCCGTCAGGATTTCCTGGTACCCGGTCATGGCGGTGTTGAAGACCACCTCACCCGTCGCGCTGCCCAGCGCGCCGATTGCGCGACCGTGAAACACGGTCCCGTCGGCCAGCGCCAGCAGCGCCGGCGTGATCGGTGCGAACAACGCGGGGGCGGTCGCGGATTGGACAGTGGCGTCGGGAGCGTTCATGGTGCGGTGGCCGAACAGTTGACGTGCAAACGGGGAAGGCTTGGCCTTCCCCGCTGTATCTGGCGAATTATACCCCGAACCGGCCGCCTCTCCAAGGCGCTGGCGGACGCCAGGGACGGTCAGTACGCCGCGCTGAACCCGCCGTCCACGTACAGCAGGTGGCCGGTGACGTAATTCGCGGCGGGAGAGGCCAGGAACACCGCCGCGCCGGCAATTTCCTGCGGATCCCCCCAGCGCCCGGCCGGTGTGCGCTTTTCCACCCACGCGGAAAACTCGGCATTGCCGATCAGCGCCGCATTCATCTCCGTCTTGAAGAAGCCCGGAGCGATGCCGTTGACCTGCACGTTGTGCGGTGCCAGTTCGACGGCGAGCGCGCGCGTCATCATCTTGATTCCGCCTTTGCTCGCGGCGTAGGCGACGATGTTCGGCCGCCCGATGTCCGACGCGAGCGAGCAGATGTTGATGATCTTGCCGCGGCGGCGCGCTTTCATACCCGGCACGACCGCGCGCGCCACAAGGAACGGGCCGTCGAAATTGGCGTCCTGCAGCGTGCGCCACTCGGCGAGCGTGTATTCGTCGAACGGCTTGCGGATGTTGATCGCGGCATTGTTGACCAGGATGTCGACCGGACCCAGCGTGCGTTCGATTTCGGCCATGCCGGCGTTCACCGCGGCCTCGTCCGTCACGTCGAAGGCGGCGACGCTCGCCGCATGACCGTCCGCGACCAACGCCGTGGCTGCGGCATCGAGCTTGGCGCGGTTGCGTCCGTTGATTACGACGCGCGCGCCGGCCTTCGCCAGGCCATGCGCGATGGCCAGCCCCAGGCCCGAGCCACCGCCGGTGACAACGGCGAGGCGTCCGGTGAGATCAAACGGATGGTTGGCCATGGCTAGCGCAGCCCCCTCATTTCAGTCCCAAGACGTCCTTCATATCGAAGAGGCCGGTCTGCCCCGCGGCGCGCTTGCCGGCAACGAACAGGGCGGCGCGCAGCGCTCCGCTCGCAAAATTCTGGCGCGACGTCGCGCGGTGGGACAGCTCGACGCGTTCGCCGGTGCCTGCGAAGACCACCGTGTGTTCGCCCACGACGTCGCCGCCGCGCAGCACGGCGAAGCCAATGGCACCGGGCGCGCGTTCGCCGGTGTGGCCCTCCCGCGCATACACCGCGCAGTCCGCCAGCTTGCGGTCACGACCCGCGGCAGCGGCATTGCCCAGCTGCAGCGCCGTGCCCGACGGCGCATCGACCTTGTGCCGATGATGCATTTCCAGGATCTCGACGTCGTAGTCCGTGCCAAGGCTCGCGGCAGCCTGCTCCACCAGCGACAGCAAGACGACCACGCCAACGCTCATGTTCGCCGCATAGACGATCGGGATTCGCGCCGCGTGCTTAGCCAGATCAGCTTTTTGCGCCTCGTTCAGACCGGTGGTGCCGACCACGGCGCCCACGCCGGCCGACGCGCACGCCGCGACGTGCGCCAGTGTGCCTTCGGGCCGCGTGAAATCGATCAGGACGTCGCTGCCGCCCATCGCCGCGCGAATGTCGTGACCGACGACGACGCCGGTGGCGCGGCCGAATCTTGCACCGGCGTCGTGGCCCACGGCCGGGCTGCTGCCGACATCCAGCGCTGCGGCGAGCGCGACACCCGGCTGCGCGAGGGACGCTTCGATCAACGCCTGACCCATCCGGCCCCCCGCGCCGGCGATGGCGAGCCGGACTGCGTCCATGGTCAGGGAACCGGCTGCGCCGACGGGTTACCGAGCTTGTTGAACCAATCGATGACCTTGCCGACGAATCCGGCGTCCTCGCCGTAAGGATCGTCGGGCAACGCGCGGGTTGCGGCGGTCCGGTTCAGCTCCTGCACCGACTGCGGCATTTCGTCGCCTTCCCAGCGCGTCAGCGCGTCGTCCTTGAAATAGACGGTGAACTGGCGCCGCGTCTGCAGCCGGCCGTTCTTTCGATACTCGTAGAGATAATCCCAGCGGTTGTCGCGGAACACGCTCGTGATGAGCGGCGTGCCCAGCACCAGCCGGACCTGCTGCTTGGTCTGGCCCTCCTTCAGCTTGTCGACCATGTCCTGCGACAGGTAATTGCCCTGGTTGATGTCGATCTTGTACACGCCGAACTGGCTTACGTAAGGCATCCATGTGTCGAAGGGGGCGGTCATGGACGCGCACCCGGCGAGGCCGAGGGCGCCAACAGCCGCCAGCAGGGCCAAGCGGATGATTTCACGTGAGCGGGAAGACACAGGGAGCGCGTTGGGCTTGATTCTCATAAGCGGTTATTATATCCGTGCCAACCAACTGGAATTCATGGATGAGCACCTCGCAGGACCTTAAGAGCGCCGGCCTGAAGGCAACACTGCCGCGCCTCAAGATCATCAATCTCTTCGAGTCTTCCAAGGTCCGGCACCTGACGGCCGAGGACGTCTACAAGCTCCTGCTGACGGAAGGGCTCGATATCGGCTTGGCGACGGTCTACCGCGTGCTCACCCAGTTCGAGCAGGCGGGACTCCTGGTCCGGCACCACTTCGAGTCCGGCAAGGCCGTCTTCGAGCTGAACCAGGGCGCGCATCACGACCATCTCGTCTGCATGCAATGCGGGCGGGTGGAGGAATTCTACGACGCGGAAATCGAAAAACGGCAGGTCAAGGTCGCCAGCGAGCGCGGCTTCACGATCAGCGAGCACGCGCTGTACCTCTACGCCGACTGCACCAAGACGCGCTGCCCGCATCGCAAGCACTGACCCGCGCTGCCGATCGTCGCAGGGTAGTTCGGCGCCTGCGGTTCTGGCGCCGTGAAGCGAAAACGCCGCCCTCGAAGCGGCGTTTTCGCACTTGGGTGTTGCGTTGTTGTTTATGTCTCCCGCCGCGCAAAATCGGCAAGCCTGAACCCCAGCAAAAGCAGCGTCGCGAAATAGGCCGCCGCGCCTGCCGCGATGATCCCGGCTAGTCGGCCGATGCGCTGCCATGGCCCCGACTCGAGCCATAGCGCTGGCGGGCCGCTCAGCGCATACAGCAGCGCGGCGAGCACGCCCAGCGCGACCAACAGCTTGCACAGGAACAGAAACCAGCCCGGTTGCGGCCGGTAATACCCACCCCGGCGCAGGTACCAGAACAGCAGGACGGCATTCACGCACGCGCCGATGCTGATCGCCAGCGTGAGCCCGGCGTGGCCGATGCGCCACATCAGGATCAGCGCCAGCGTCTGCGAGATGAACAGCGTGACGAAAGCAATGCGGACCGGCGTCTTGATGTTTTGCCGCGCATAGAAGCCCGGCGCGAGGATCTTGACGGCGATGAGCCCCAGCAGGCCGACGCTGTAGCCCAGCAGCGCGGCGCGCGTCTGCCAGACGTCGTTGACGGTGAACTTGCCGTATTGATAGAGCGTCGACACGAGCGGCAGCGCGAGCAGCCACAGCGCCACCGCAGCGGGCAGCGCCAGCAGGAAAGCCAGGCGCAGTCCCCAATCGAGCAAGGACGAATACTCGTCTTGGTTGGCTTCGCTGTGATGCTTGGCCAGCATCGGCAGCAGGACGGTGCCCAGGGCCACGCCGAGCAGCGCGCTGGGGAATTCCATCAGCCGGTCGGCGTAGGTGATCCAGGAAATGCGCCCGTCGCCCAGCAGCGATGCGAGCTGGGTATTGATCAGCGCGGAGATCTGCGCCGCGGACACGCCCAGCAACGCGGGACCCATGTTGCGCAGGACTCGCCGCACGCCATCGTCGCGCCAATCCACGTGCGGACGCGCAAGCATGCCGATGCGCGCGAGCGGAGCGATCTGGAACGCGAGTTGCGCGACGCCGCCGATGAACACGCCCCAGGCCAGCGCCTTGATCGGCGGATCGAAGTATTTCGCGAGGAAGATCGCCGCACCGATGATGGAAAGATTCAGCAGGACCGGCGTGAACGCGGGCACCGCGAAGCGCCGGTAAACGTTGAGAACGCCGCCGGCGAGCGATACCAACGACACGAACAGGATGTAAGGAAAGACGATGCGGATGAGCTCCGCGGTCAGTTCGACCTTTCCGGGCGTCGCGGCAAAGCCGCTGGCGAGGACATAGACCAGCGCCGGGGCCGCCAGCACGCCCAGCACCGTCACGCCCAGCAGCACCAGTGCCAGCAGCCCTCCTACGCGCCCGACAAGATCGTGCGTGGCGTCGTTGCCCCGCTGGCGCTGGTACTCGGCCAGGATCGGCACGAACGCCTGCGAGAACGCGCCTTCCGCAAACATCCGGCGCAGGATGTTCGGCAGGCGAAACGCCGCCTGGAACGCGTCCATCTGCATTCCCGCGCCGAACAGCGCTGCCTGCAACGTTTCCCGGACGAGCCCGGTGATCCGCGACAGCAGCGTCATGCCGCTGACGGTGGTTAAGGCCTTGAGCAGATTCACTAAAGAGGAGCCTCCAGGCGCGGGCTGGGGGCTTTGAAAGTTGCCCGTGGGCCGGAAATCCGTTATTATGTCGGGCTTCTCACGCATCCCACAAATTTTCAGGACAAGAATCCATGGCCAATTCGGCGCAAGCAAGAAAGCGCGCCCGGCAGGCGGAAGCGACGCGCATGCGCAACGCGAGCCAAAAGTCGGCGCTGCGCACGGCAGTCAAGAAGGTCAAGAAGGCGATCGCCACGGGCGACAAGGCCGCCGCCGCCAAGACCTTGCAGGAATCGCAGGCGGTGATGGACAAGATGGCGGACAAGAAGATCGTCCACAAGAACATGGTCTCGCGCACGAAGTCGCGCCTGTCCACGGCGATCAAGGCCCTGGCGTAACGCCACAGGCTGTTGTCGACAACGAAAAAGGGCGCCTGCGGGCGCCTTTTTCTTGGACCGGCGAGCGCGACGGCGTCACACCGGTTCGCGGGGTTCCCTGCCCGACGTGGGCGGCACGAGCCCATGGGGCGAGGCAAGCGCGTCCTTCAGCCGCACGACCTGGAGCTCGTTGTCCTGGGCAAACGACAGGAGGAAGCGAAACAGGCGGGGTTCGATGGTCTCGAGTTCATGACCCACGATGACCGCGCGGGCGCCATCCACCATGACCGGCAGCACAAGAGGTGAATAGACGAGCTTTCGGTCCTCGCCGAACGCCGATGTCAGGCCGGCAATCCGGTCGGCCCAGTCGCTGGGCCGAAATGGCTTTCCGGCAGCCGTAATGCCCCAGATGACGACGTCGAGACCGGCTAGTTCCATGGCCTGACCCGGCAAATGCCGCAGGGGAGGCTCGCAGGACTACCAGGAAACACGGGCAAAATCGGGGGCAACACCCGGCAAATTCTAACATCGTGCCGTGATCGGATCGGGGGAGAGGCTGGCACAGGCACGACAATTGCTCTATGGTGCACGCAGCCCATGCATGGCGCAGGAGCGGAATCCAGCCGCGCGTGACGAGCGATTGCGATCCCTCAAAACGGCGCCCCCATCCCCCATGAAAACCATGTCCAGCCGCGCGTGTCTGACGCCGCCGCGCCAACGCGCCGCAGCGCCGGCACATGGACCGGCAACGGCGTCTGAGCGGGCTGCGGCACCCCCCTTTTTGCACACGCGGAGATGGATCGTCGCGACACTGGCGCTATGCACGACGCTGGCGATCTTTCCTTGCGCCGCGGCGACCGACGTGGAATTGTCGACCAAGGGACGCGAGATAGAGGCCTATCTCGATGGCTTCCCCAAACGCGCGTTGGCCGAACTCGAGGAACTGGTCGTTCCGGCACGCCGCGCCGACGCGAGCACGCGTCACTACATCGAAAGCCTGTATGGACAGGCAATGGTCCGCTCCAATCGCACGGCCGAAGCGCAGCAGCTCGCCGACCGGTTGGAAAGCGAGGGCCGCTTCGCGCACGACGACGGTCTCGTCGCCATGGCGTGGCTGGTGCGTGGGGCCGTCCAGTCGTGGAATGGCGAAGTGTCGCTGGCCAGCCGCCTCGCCGAGGATGCGCGCGAGCTTCTCGGCACGTCCGGCGACGCCTACGTCCGATATTGGGCGGCGCTTTCCGCCGGCACCACCGCGCGCCAGATGCTGCGCAATGACGATGCGCTGAAGGCGCTGCAGGAGGCGCTGGCGCTGGCGGCCGGCGCGCAAAGCCCTTACCGGCGCGCCGAAGCCATGTATCAGTTGTCGGTGCGGGACACCCAGATGCGGCAATGGGCGAAGGCCTTCGACGAAAGTCAGGAGGCATTCCGGCAAGCCAAGCTTGCCGGCAGCGCTTTCACGATGTCGAAGGCCAAGAATGCCGAGTCGGCGGCGCTGCAGTATCTCGATCGGCCGAAGCAGGAACTCGACGCGATGCTGGAGTCGGTGGCGATCGCGCGCAGTGCCAAGTCCGACGCCGCGGAAAGCATGGCACTCATCAACCTGGCGGACGTCTACCTGCGGCGCCAGGACTTCAAGGAAGTGCTGGAGCTGTCGCAGCGCTCACTCGAACTGGCCAACGCCTCTGGCAACGTCTTCACCGCCGCCACTAACAAGGCAAACATCGGCTTCGCCCAGCTTGGGTTGGGACAGATCGAGGCCGGCAAGCGCTTGGCCGAACAGGCGGTGGAGGAGTACGAACGAGCCGGCGCCGTCGGGGAAATCGGCGACTTGCTCGTCGAATATGGCCAGCATCTTGCCGAGGCGGGTGACTACAAGGGCGCCGTCGCGCTTTTCGACCGCGAGCGCAAGCTGCGCGACGAAATCGCCGCCGTCCAGCGCGAAAAGACCGAGCGCGAGCTGCGCGAATCCGAGAAGCGCAAGCGCGAGATCGAGCTGCTTAACCGCGAGCGAAGCCTGCAATCGGTGGAGCTCCAGAACCGCCAGCTGCAGCAGCGCGTCTGGTGGCTGCTGGCAGCGGTGTTCGCGGCATCGTTCGGCGTCGTCGCCACGCTCTACCGCAAACTGCGGACGACCAACCGCCTGCTCGCCACCAAGAACAGCGAACTCAGCTTCCAGAGCAGCCGCGATCCACTGACCGCACTCTTCAATCGCCGGCACTTCCAGAATTTCATCAGCGAAGGCCGCGGCGAGTCGGAGCGGCGCAGCGGCGCGGTGGAAAAGCCGGTGCAGGCGCTGCTGCTCATCGACCTCGATCACTTCAAGCTGATCAACGACCAGTTCGGGCATGCAGCCGGCGATGCCGTGCTGATCGCCATCGCGCGCCGGTTGCGCGAAACGCTTCGGGAAACGGACATGATCGTGCGCTGGGGCGGCGAGGAATTCCTCGTGTTCGTTCCTGTAGCGCCTGTGGACCGCCTCGACGAGATCGTCACGCGGATCATGCACGCCGTGTCCGAGGAACCGATTCAGTATTTGGGCCACTACATCCACATGACCGCTTCCATCGGCTACTCGCCGGTGATGCTGCCGCCCGACGATGCTTCCCTCGGCTGGGAGCGCGTGCTTGGCCTGGCGGACAAGGCGCTGTACATGGCCAAGCTGCACGGCCGCAATCGCGCCTACGGCGTCGGCGGAATGCTGCGCACAGGCGAGGACGCGTTGGCGGCCGTCGATTCGGACCTGGAACAGGCGTGGCGAGACGGCTTGATCGACATGCGCGTGCTTATAGGGAAGTCCTCGCTGGACACGTCGTCGATGCCCGCGCCGCCTCCCGGCACATTGCCGCACTGAGGGCCCGGCAGCGGACGGCGGGCGGGAACGCCCGTGCTAGTATTTTGCTTTGTTGACGACTGGTGCGAACGCGTGCATCCACGCACGCGCACTGCTTCCGATGGTTCCCTCTCCCCGGCATTTCCTGCAGTTCCGCGACTTCACGCGCGACGAGTTCGACCACCTCTTCGCCCGCACCAAGTGGATCAAGGAGCGATTCAAGCGCTACGAACTCTATCAGCCGCTGCGCGACCGCACGCTGGCGATGGTGTTCGAAAAAGCTTCCACGCGCACCCGCGTGTCGTTCGAGGCGGGCATGAACCAGCTCGGTGGCATCGCGATCAACCTGAATCGCGGCGACACCCAGCTCTCGCGCGGCGAGCCGATCGAGGACGTCGCGCGGGTGATCTCGCGCATGGTCGACGTCGTGATGATCCGCACGTTCGAGCAATCCATCATCGAACGCTTCGCGGAACACTCGCGGGTGCCGGTAATCAACGGCCTCACCAATGAATACCACCCCTGCCAGATCCTCGCCGACATCTACACCTACGTAGAGCATCGCGGCGACATCGCCGGCAGGACGGTCGCGTGGATCGGCGACTCGAACAACGTCTGCTACACGTGGCTGCAGGCCGCGGCCATCCTAGGCTTCCGCGTCCACGTCGCCACGCCAAAGGGCTATGAAATCGATCGGTCACGCGTGGACAGCGGGGCGTCGACGCATTTCGCGGTGTTCTCCGACCCGATGGAAGCCTGCCGCGGCGCCGACCTCGTCACGACCGACGTCTGGACCAGCATGGGATTCGAGGCCGAGAATGCGCTGCGGATGCGCGATTTCGCACATATGAAGGTCGGCGCCGACATGATGCGCCAGGCGAAGCCCGACGCGCTCTTCATGCATTGCCTGCCGGCACATCGCGGCGAGGAGGTCGACGCCAACGTGATCGACGGGCCGCAGAGCGTCGTGTGGGACGAGGCCGAGAACCGCCTGCACGCGCAGAAGGCGCTGCTCGAATACCTGGTTTGCGGCCGGGTGGAAACGTAACCAGCTTGGCGCCCTGAAGGAGCCTCGAAGATGATCGATCATACTGGCGTTACCGTCTCCGATGTCGCGAAGTCCACGGTTTTCTATCGCGCGGCGCTCGCGCCGCTCGGCTACAGCGTCCTGATGGAGTTCGAGGGGGCCGCCGGCCTGGGTGTCGCACCCAAGCCAGACTTCTGGATCGGCCAGGGTCCGCCCAACGAGCCACGGATGCACGTCGCGTTTCGCGCGGAAACGCGCGGCATCGTCGACGCGTTCTACAAGGCGGCGTTGGCCGCCGGCGGCCGCGACAACGGCCCGCCTGGGCTGCGACCGCACTATCACCCCAATTACTACGGCGCCTTCGTGCTCGATCCCGACGGCCACAACATCGAAGCCTGTTGTCATTCACCCGCATAGCTACCGCACCGTTGATCAGGTACGTCGCAAAAGGAACCGTCGCAATGTCTTCACGTTTCGCCCTGCATTCGCTGATTGCCTGCGTGTGCGCCATGGCCCTGTCTCCGGCGCCGGCAGCGGCGCAGGCCTGGCCCGACAAGCCGATCAAATTCGTCATGTCCGCGCCCGCCGGCAGCTCGATCGACGTCCTCGGCCGCACGATAGCGGACAAGCTCAAGGATCGTCTCGGCCAGCCGGTGATCGTCGAGAACAAGCCCGCGGCAGGCGGCACGGTCGCGACGGCGGAGGTGGCAAAGTCGGCGCCCGACGGCTACACGATGCTCCTCGCGTTCAACGGCCCTCTGTCCATCACGCCGCTTCTGTCCAAGGTTCCGTACGACGTGCAGAAGGACCTGGCACCCGTGATCATCACGTCGAGCCAGCCGAACGTGCTCGCAGTGACGTCGCAATTGCCGGTGAAGTCCGTGCAGGAGCTGGTCGCGTACGCCCGGGCCAATCCGGGCAAGCTCAACTTCGCTTCGGTCGGCAACGGCAGCTCGTCGCATCTCAATGCGGAACTGCTCAAGTCGATGGCCGGGATCGACATCGTCCACATTCCGTTCAACGGATCGCCGCCCGCGGTCACGGCGACGATCCAGAACGAGACGCAGATGATCTTCGCCGTGATGCAGCCGCTGCAGCCGCAAATCCAGGCCGGCAAGCTGCGCGCGCTGGCGGTCACGTCGGCCAAGCGCTTTCCGCTGCTGCCCGAACTGCCGACTATCGCCGAGTCCGGCTATCCAGGATTCGAGGCCCTCGCGTGGAACGGTGTGCTCGTGCCTGCGGCCACGCCCAAGCCCATCGTGCAACGGCTCAATGCCGAGATCAACGCCGTGCTGAAGGATCCCGACGTCGTGCAAAAGATGCACGCGTCGGGTTTCGACCTGGTGGGCGGCACGCCCGAGGACTTCGGTGTCCTGATCAAGAGCGAATCCGAAAAGTGGGCGCCGGTGATCAGGAAGGCCGGCGTCAAGATCGAGTAGCCGGCGCGCCCGCTACTTCTTGTCCGCGTTGCCATCCACAAGGCGCGGCAGCGGCGAATCCGCGGACGGCCGCAGCAACCCGGTCTTCATGTAGGTCAGCAGTTTTTCCCGCGTATCAGCGATGTCGAGGTTGCGCATCGTGAGCTGGCCGATGCGGTCCTGCGGCGTGAACGACGACGCGCCCTTCTCCATCGTGAGCCGTTCCGGCTTGTAGGTCAGGTTCGGGCTCGTCGTATCGAGAATCGTGTAATCGTTGCCGCGACGCAATTCCAGCGTCACCTCGCCGGTGACCGCGCGCGCGACCCAACGCTGCGCGGTCTCGCGCAGCATCATCGCCTGCGAGTCGAACCACCGGCCTTGGTACAGGAGACGGCCAAGCCGCCTGCCGCTGTCCCGATACTGCTCGATCGTGTCCTCGTTGTGGATGCCTGTCACGAGGCGTTCGTAGGCGATGTGCAACAGCGCCATGCCGGGCGCCTCGTAGATGCCGCGGCTCTTCGCCTCGATGATCCGGTTCTCGATCTGGTCGCACATGCCGATGCCG
This sequence comes from uncultured beta proteobacterium, assembly GCA_963782625.1. GTDB lineage: Bacteria > Pseudomonadota > Gammaproteobacteria > Burkholderiales > Casimicrobiaceae > VBCG01. The sequence continues at coordinate 189,109 of CAWAKN010000006.1, forward strand.
TGACGTCCGCCGATCGCGTTGGCTTCCAGCAGCAGCGCGACCTCGTCCGCGAACGCGAGGCCATTCAGCGCGACCGGACGGCCCTCGTCGAAGCGGATTGACACGGTTTCCGGCTTGACGGCGACGTCGTCGCGCCAGAAGGCCACGCCCATGATCGGCTGGACGATCCGCATGCCCTTGTCCAGGAACTCGAGATCCTTCGCCTCGTGTGTCGCGCCGAGCAGGTTCGAGTCGGTCGAATACGCCTTCTCCGAGCTCATCTTGTAGCCGAATCCGGCGCGGGTCAGGTATTCCGACATCTCGCGGCGGCCGCCCAGCTCGTCGATGAATTTGGCGTCGAGCCACGGCTTGTAGATGCGCAAGCGAGGGATTGGCGAGCAGTCCGTAGCGATAGAAGCGCTCGATGTCGTTGCCCTTGTACGTGCTGCCGTCGCCCCAGATGTTGACGTCGTCCTCGCGCATCGCGACGACGAGCATCGTCCCGGTAACCGCGCGGCCGAGCGGCGTCGTATTGAAGTAGGTCGCGCCGCCGGTCGAGATGTGGAACGCGCCCGCCTGCAGCGCCGCGATGCCCTCCGCAACGAGCGCGGCGCGGCAATCGACGAGCCGCGCCGCTTCAGCGCCGTAGACTAGCGCGCGGCGCGGAATGTCTTCGTAGTCGGGCTCGTCGGGCTGACCCAGGTTCGCCGTATACGCATAGGGAATCGCCCCCTTCGCGCGCATCCAGTGCAGCGCGGCGCTGGTGTCGAGGCCGCCGGAAAAGGCGATGCCCACTTTCTGGCCGGCGGGAAGGTCCTGCAGGATGTGCGACATGGGCGCGTCTTGAGGAAGGCAGGGAATCAGCTATTCTAGCCGAGTCGACTTCGGCCGGAACACGCGTCATTGCGTGCGGCATCGTTGAATCGCCAACCATGCCCGAACTGCCCGACATCACGATTTACCGCGAAGCGCTCGACGCGCGCATTCGCGGCCAGGTGCTCGAACGGATTCGGATCATCAATCCATTCCTGTTGCGCACCGCGGTCCCGCCGATCGCCGATGCCGAACACAAGCGCGTCCTTGCTGTCCAGCGCCTGGGGAAGCGCATCGTCCTGGCGCTGGAAGACGACCTGTTCCTGATCCTGCACCTGATGGTCGCGGGACGCCTGCGCTGGCTCGCGAAGGCGGCGAAGCCGCCGGGCAGGATCACGCTGGCGACTTTCGGGTTCGCGAACGGGACGCTGGCATTCACGGAAGCGGGAACCAAGCGCCGCGCGTCGCTGCATTGCGTCCGCGGCGCGGCGGCGGTCGCGGCGTTCGACATGGGCGGCCTCGACCCGTTCGACGCCGACCTCGCCACCTTCGCGGCACGCCTGCGCATGCGAGAACCACACGCTCAAGCGCGCGCTCACCGATCCGCGCCTGTTCAGCGGCATCGGCAACGCCTATTCCGATGAAATCCTGCACCGCGCACGGTTGTCGCCGTTGACGCTGACGTCGAAGCTGGATGCCGGCGAAATCGGCCGCCTGCATGACGCGACACGCGCTGTCCTCACGGAATGGACGGACCGCCTGCGCGCCGAGGCAGGCAGCGACTTCCCGGAAAAGGTGACGGCCTTTCATCCGCAAATGGCGGTCCATGGGAAATTCGGCCAAGCCTGCCCGGTCTGCGGCGCTCCGGTGCAGCGCATCGTGTACGCGGAGAACGAATGCAACTACTGCGCGCGCTGCCAGAATGGCGGCGTGATCCTGGCCGACCGGGCGCTGTCGAGACTCCTCCACAAGAGCTGGCCCAGGTCGATCGACGCGCTGGAATGACTCGCGCGTGGGCGGAGTTGTCCCCGCGCCGGCGAACGTGCTAGTTTAGTCGTCCCTGCAATGTCCAACCACACGTGCACGCCATGCCTTCATTCGACATCGTTTCGGAAGCCGACCAGGTCGAAGTCAACAACGCGATCGACCAGACCAACAAGGAAGTCTCCACGCGGTTCGACTTCAAGGGCTCGGACGCGCGCGTAGAGCACAAGGACAAGGTGCTGACGCTGCACGCCGACGACGACTTCAAGTTGTCGCAGGTGACGGACATTCTGACCGGCAAGCTCACCAAGCGCGGCGTCGACATCCGGTCGCTCAAGTACGGCGATGTCGAGAAGGTGTCGGGCAACAAGGTGAAGCAGACGATCACCGTGCGCACCGGCGTCGAGCAGGAGCTGTCCAAGAAGATCGTCAGGATCCTGAAGGACAGCAAGCTCAAGGTGCAGGGGTCGATCCAGGGCGACGCAGTGCGCGTCTCCAGCGCCAAACGCGACGAATTGCAAAGCGCGATCGCGCTGGTCAAGAAGTCGATCACCGACTTCCCGCTGCAGTTCAACAATTTCCGCGACTGATCCCGGCCGACCGGCGGCGCTCGAGACGTCAGGCGAGATCGGCCGCCAGCGCGTCGCGCGTGGCGGCGTCGACCGACGGAATCTGCGCCTGGTACGCAGGATGGTCGACGCCGATGCCGAGCGCCGCGCCACCTTTCAGCGCCGCCGCCATTTCCGGCGTCAGCTCGAAGCGCAGGAAGTGCACGGCCGAGGTCTTCACCTCGTTCTCGCGCGGCAGGTCCTCGTCGGCGATGGCCCATACCTTGGAACAGCCGGCAACTTCGACCCAGACGCGATCCTCGATGCCCTTCAGCTGCGTCAGCGCCACGCGCCGCTCCTCGACGTCGTCGTACTCGATCAGCATCGTCGCCTTGAAGTTGCTGCCGTCGGGCACCAGCGGGTTGTAGACGTCGAGCTCGTCCTGGATGGCTTCCTCCTCGAACGCCTTCTCGCTCAGCAGCATCTCCTGGATCTGGTACCGCATCGTCTGCTCATCCTCGAACATCAGCGTGACGTGCTCGCCCAGATGCACCGTTCGCGTCTTCTTGTGCGGAATGACGCGCGCCCGGTACTCCTTGCGCGCCTTGGCGTAGGCTTCGAGCGTCATCAGGCTGTCGCGCTGGATGCGCGGGCATCGCTCACTCCAATCCGTAGGCAATGCGCAGCAGCGTCAGCGGATGCGCGCGGCGGGCGCGCGGCGGCCCGTCCTTCTCTTCGATGCCCTGCATGATCCGCCGGCTGGCGATCGGGCAGTCGGAACTGATGAAATCGGGGTCGCTGTCGCTCATTCTGGCAAAGACCGGCTTGCCGATCTTCATCGATTCGGCGAAAAACTCCGCCTTCACGCCAAATGTGCCGTCGTGGCCGGCGCAGCGTTCGACCGTGTTCACTTCGGTGCCCGGCACCCATTGCAGCACTTCGCGCGTCTTCTGGCCGACGTTCTGCACGCGCGAATGACACGGTATGTGATAGCTGACGCGGCCCAGCGGCTGGGTGAATTCCTTCTTGAGCAGCCCGTCCCTGTCGCGCAGGACCAGGTACTCGAAGGGATCGAACATCGCCTCCGCGACCGCGGCGACCTCGGGATCGTCGGGAAAGAGCAGCGGCAGCTCCTGCTTGTACATCAGCGTGCAGGATGGAACCGGCGTCACGATGGCATAGCCGTCGCGCGCCAGCGCCGCGAGCTGTGGAATGTTCATGTCCTTCAATCGCTCGACCGCGGGCAGATCGCCCAGTTCGAGCTTGGGCATCCCGCAGCATGCCTCCTTCGCGACCACGCGGTACGGTATTTCGTTGTGCGCGAGCAGCTTCAGCAGGTCGTGGCCGATGCCGGGCTCGTTGAAGTTGACGTAGCACGTCGCGAAGACCGCGACCTTGCCGGGCGTGCGCTCGCCGTTGCGGACGGGCCACGCCAGCGACGGTTCGGGATGCGCGAGAAAACGCTGTTCGGCGTAGGGAGGGAGCTTCGCCGCTGCCGCGATCCCCAGTACCTTTTCGCCGATCTTGCGCAGCGCGCGGTGTCGTGCTCGCCGCATTGACCATCTGCACCACCACGGGAATGGTCGCCAGCGTTCCCACGCGGTCGGTGGACGTGAGCAGGCGGTCGCGGAACCGCGCGCCGTTCGTCTCGAATTTCTGTGCCTTGGCGCGCAGCATCAGGTGCGGAAAATCGACGTTCCACGGATGCGGCGGCACGTACGGGCACTTGGTCATGAAGCAGACGTCGCACAGATAGCACTGGTCGACGACCTTGCCGAACTCGGACTTGGGCACGCTGTCGAGTTCGCCGGTCTTGCTCTCGTCGATGAGGTCGAACAGCGTCGGGAACGATCCGCACAGGCTCACGCACCGCCGGCACGTGTGGCAGATGTCGAAGACTCGCTCCAACTCGGCGTCAAGCGAGGCTTCGTCGTAGAAGTCGGGATTGCGCCAGTCCAGCGGATGGCGCGTGGGCGCCTCGAGGCTGCCTTCTCGGGTCATAAAACGTCCAGTGGGCCCGGGCCTTGCTCCTGCACGCGCATGCGCGCGTGCGGAAGCCGGCCCGAATATCTGTCAGTCGGTCAGCGCGTCGAGGGCCTTCTGGAAGCGGTTCGCATGCGACCGCTCGGCCTTGGCCAGCGTCTCGAACCAGTCCGCGATTTCGTCGAACTGTTCGTCGCGCGCTGCCTTGGCCATGCCCGGGTACATGTCGGTGTACTCGTGCGTCTCGCCGGCGACCGCGGCTTTCAGGTTGTCGCGGCTGAGAGCCGATCGGCAAGTCCGTCGCCGGGTCGCCCACCTGCGCCAGGTAGTCGAGGTGGCCATGCGCATGGCCGGTTTCGCCTTCGGCCGTGGAGCGGAACAGCGCGGCCACGTCGTTCTGGCCTTCGACGTCGGCCTTGTTTGCGAAGTACAGGTAGCGGCGATTGGCCTGCGATTCACCCGCGAACGCGGCCTTCAGGTTTTCGTGCGTCTTGGTGCCCTTCAGGTTCTTCATGCGGATCTCCTTCGAGGAATGGGCCCGGGGACGGGATCGCGGGGATGCCGCGCCGGGTTCTGGGGTAGTTTGATTTTGCGCCCCCGGGCAATGAGGCGTCTAATTGATTATGCCAATATTCGTCATAGGTTTGTCTAATCGCAACGACGCGCTCCGAACCTCCGCGCCGACGCCAGCCAACCTGCCCGAACGGCCGTTCCGGGCATCAATGAAAGCCGGGAAATATGAAGCTCGCCGACGCAGCCCTCGACCAACTATTTCGCGACGCCCACACGCACAACCAGTTCGCCGGACCGGTCACCGACGACGACCTGCGCAGCATCTACGACCTGATGAAATGGGGACCGACCACGGCCAACAGCCAGCCGGCGCGGTTCGTCTTCGTTCGTTCGCCCGCGGCCAAGGAAAGGCTGCGTCCGGCGCTCTCGCTCGGCAATCTCGACAAGACGATGGCGGCCCCCGTCGTCGTCATCGTCGCCTACGACCTCGAGTTCTACGAACAATTGCCGAAGCTCTTTCCGCACACCGACGCCCGAAGCTGGTTCGCCGGCAAGGCCGACGCGCACATACTTGCCAACGCGTTTCGCGGCGGCACGCTGCAAGGCGCCTATTTCCTGGTGGCAGCCCGCGCGCTCGGCTTCGACTGCGGCCCGATGTCCGGATTCGACAACGCGCTGCTCGATGCCGCGTTCTTTCCCGGCGGCAAGTGGAAGTCCAACTTCCTCATCAACTTGGGCCACGGCAATCCGGACAAGGTCAGGCCGCGCAATCCGCGGCTGACGTTCGATGAGGCATGCCGGATCGCCTAGCGCCGTGCTGAGCAACATCTGCGAATGATCGCTGCGATCGACACCCGCACGCTCGACCGGGACGATCGCGCCGCGCCGCCGGAAGTCGAGGTCGTGGTCGAGATTCCGCGCGGCAGCTTCCTGAAGCGCGGATCGACCGGCCACATCGATTTCGTCTCGCCGCTGCCCTGTCCGTTCAACTACGGCTCGGTGCCCGCCTACCTGGGACTCGAAGGGGATTTGCTGGATGCGCTCGTGCTTGGGCCGAGACTGCGGGCTCGGCACGCGCGTGCAGGTGCCCGCCTGGGGCGCGGTGATTCTCGTGGACCGCGGCATGACGGACGACAAGCTGGTCTGCAGTTCCGGCCCCGATTAGGCGCACGCGAACGGCGGCAAGTCCTGCGTTTCTTCCGTTTCTACGCGCAATGCAAAGGGCTGCTGAACCTGTGGCGTCGCCGGCCCGGGCGCAATGCGTGCGACGGATGGTGCGATGCGGGCGCGGCACTCGCCCGCGCCCGCCTGCGCGGCACGGACTGGCACGGGCCGCCGGTCGACTTTTGAGTCTTGCGAGGCGTTTTGACACCGTCCGCGGCGCTCAGTCGATCCGCTCGTAGGCGGGAAGCGTCAGGAACTCGACAAACGTGTCGTTGTTGACGAGGTCCGCGAAGATCCTTGCGGCATCGTCGTACTTGCCGGCCCCGAACGCGTCGCCAAGCAGCTCGCGGATCTTGCGCATTTCCTCAGGGATCATCGCGGCGACCATTTCCTTCGTGACCTTGCGGCCGTCCTCGAACCTGCCTTTCGGCGAGCGGATCCACTGCCAGACCTGCGAGCGCGAAATCTCGGCGGTCGCCGCATCTTCCATCAGGTTGAAGATCGGCACCGCGCCCTGGCCGGCCAGCCACGCGCCGATGTACTGGATCGCGACGTTGATGTTGAGGCGCAGTCCCTTCTCCGTGATCGGCTGCTCGGGCTCGAACTTGAGCAGGTCGGCCGCGCCGACATTCACGTCGTCGCGGCGCTTGAGGGCGATCTGGTTCGGCGTCGGCATGATCCGGTTGAACGCTTCCAGCGCCACCGGGACGAGCCCCGGGTGCGCGACCCACGTGCCATCGTGGCCATAGGTCGCTTCGCGCTCCTTGTCGGTCTTGACCTTGGCGAAGGCCTCGGCGTTCGCCTTCTCGTCGTTCTTGACCGGGATTTGCGCCGCCATGCCGCCCATCGCGTGGATGTTGCGGCGATGGCAGGTCTTGATCAGCAGTTCCGCGTAGCTCTTCAGGAAATGCGTGGTCATGGTGACCAGCGCGCGGTCGGCCAGGCAGAAGTCGCGGTTGCTGCGCAGCTTCTTGATGCAGCTGAAGATGTAGTCCCAGCGTCCGGCATTGAGTCCGGCCGAATGCTCGCGCAGCTCGAACAGGATCTCGTCCATCTCGAACGCGCCCAGGATCGTCTCGATCAGCACCGTGGCCTTGATGGTTCCGGTGGGGATGCCGAGCTCGTCCTGCGCCATGACGAAGATGTCGTTCCACAACCGTGCCTCGAGGTGGCTTTCGAGCTTCGGAAGGTAGAAGTACGGGCCGCTGCCGCGCGCGACCAGTTCCTTCGCGTTGTGGAAGAAGTACAGCCCGAAGTCGAAGATGCCGCCGGACACGGGCTTGCCGTCGATCTTCACGTGCTTCTCCGGCAGGTGCCAGCCGCGCGGACGCACGAACAGCGTGGCCACCTTGTCCTTCAGCGCGTAGGCCTTCCCCTCGGGCGACACGAAATCGATGCGGCGGCGGATCGCGTCGCGCAGGTTGATGTGACCCTGGAGATTGTTGTCCCAGCGCGGCGTATTCGCGTCCTCGAAGTCGGCCATGAACACCTGCGCGCCCGAGTTGAGCGCGTTCACGATCATCTTGCGATCGACGGGCCCGGTGATCTCGACGCGGCGGTCGGCGATGTCGGCGCCATACGGGGCGCAGGTCCAGTCGCCTTCGCGCACGGCGCGCGTCCCGGGCAGGAAGTCGGGCAGTTTGCCGGCGTCGAATTCCGCCTGGCGATGCGCGCGGCGCGCGAGCAATTCGTCGCGCCGCCCGCCGAAGGCCCGCTGCAGCTTGGCAACGAAGGCCATGGCCTCCGGCGTCAGGATCTGCGCAAATTCCGGCGTGATGCGCGCGGAGATTTCGATGCCGGGACCGTAAACGGGGGTGCTCATCGTGTTCCTTGAAGGGTCGTCGCCGTTGCCGCGCCGGCGCGGCGGACTGACCGCGCGGCGGCGAATGCGAACGTCGTGGGCAAAACCATAATTCTAACCGATCGGCCATGTCGCACCGACCGCGCAGCCGACGCGGTCAAGCGTAGGTCACGCGCCGTCCCGCGGGCTGCGTCAGCATGCCCTGCGCGATTCCGCGATTGACCGCGCTCACCACCGCGCGCAGCGTCGCGGTGACGATGTTCGGGTCGAGGCCGACGCCATACACGGTCTGCTCGGTGCCGATGCGCAACTGCACGTAGGCGACCGCGGTGGCGTCCTCGCCGGCGCCGACGCCATGCTCGTGGTAGTTCTGCACGTGGATGTCGAAGCCGCCGTCCTCGCGCAGCGCATGGACGAAGGCGTCCACCGGCCCGTTGCCGGAACCCGTCAGCACGGTTTCGGTGCCGTCGATCACCAGATGCGCGCTCAGTTGCTCGACCGTGCCGTCCGCGACGTTGTGCTGCGCGCGATGGCCGGCATACGCCACGGGCAATGTCGCGGCGACGTATTCGCGGTCGAACGCGGCGCGAATGTCGGCCGGCATCAGTTCCTTGCCCGTCGCGTCGGTGATGCGCTGGATCACCTGGCTGAACTCGATCTGCAGAAGACGCGGCAGCGCCAACCCGAAGTCGCGCTCGAGCAGGTAGGCGATGCCACCCTTGCCGGACTGGCTGTTGACGCGGATGACCGCGTCGTAGGTGCGCCCGACGTCGGCCGGGTCGATGGGGAGGTAAGGAACGTCCCATACGGCGATTGCCGCGGGCCATTTCCGTGGCCCGCGCGGCGAGGCCTTTCTTGATCGCGTCCTGGTGCGACCCGGAAAACGCCGTGAACACGAGGTCGCCGCCATACGGATGACGCGGATGCACGGGAAGCTGGTTGCAGTGCTCGACCGTGCGGATGATTTCGTTGATGTCGGAGAAATCGATGCCCGGATCGATGCCTTGCGTGAAGAGGTTCAGTCCCAGCGTCACCAGGCAGACGTTGCCGGTGCGCTCGCCGTTGCCGAAGAGGCACCCTTCGATGCGCTGCGCGCCCGCCATGAGGCCCAGTTCCGCCGCCGCCACGCCGCAGCCGCGATCGTTGTGCGGATGCAGCGACAGCACGATGGCATCGCGGCGCGCAAGGTGCCGCGACATCCATTCGATCTGGTCGGCGTAGATGTTGGGCGTGGCCATTTCCACGGTGGCCGGCAGGTTGACGATCATCTTGCGCTCGGGCGTGGGCAGCCAGACGTCGTTCACCGCGTCGCAAACTTCCACCGCGAAGTCGAGCTCGGTGCCGGTGAAGCTCTCCGGCGAATACTGGAACGTCCAGTTCGTCTCGGGCTGCGCGGCGGCGCAGTCACGGATGATCTTCGCCCCGTCGACGGCGATGGCCTTGATGCCGTCGCGATCCAGCCCGAACACCACGCGCCGCTGCGTCGTCGACGTCGAGTTGTAGAGGTGCATGATCGCGTTGCGCGCGCCCTTCAGCGCCTCGAACGTGCGCCTGATCAGCGGCTCGCGCGCCTGCGTCAGCACCTGCACGGTGACGTCGTCGGGAATGAGGTCCTGCTCGATCAGCTTGCGCGCGAAATCGAAATCCGTCTGCGACGCGGCCGGAAAGCCGATCTCGATTTCCTTGTAGCCCAGCTTGACCAGCAGCCGGAACATCCGCAGCTTGCGCTCCGCGTCCATGGGCTCGATCAGCGCCTGGTTGCCATCGCGCAGGTCGACGCTGCACCACACCGGCGGCGCGGTGATCACGCGCGATGGCCACGGTGCGGTCGCCAAGGCCGATGGGCGCGAATGGCTTGTACTTGGACGTCGGGTCGATGTTCATGGAATGCTCTCTGGCTCAAAAGCCATGCTGGAATGGAAGTCGGCGCAATCGCCCCCGGTGCTCCGGTGGACGCTGTCGTTGGCCGTGCTCGAATTGTGGGAGGGGTTTTATGTGCGCGCGGGGCGCAGCAGAAGCAGCAGGCCGCCGCAGACGAGCGCAAGCGCGGACGCGGAACCGGTCCGGGCGCTGGTGGCGGCAATTTGCTGGGTGCTCATTCGGCAAACGTTAACCGAATTCGTGCTGCACTGCAAGAGGCTTGAGCGGCGCTGGGCCGAGGGGCTGGCATAATCGCCCGGCCATGTCCGATTCCGCCCTTGCGCCGTCAACCGTTTCGAACGGGCCGGGGCCCTTCCCTCGATCCTATTGGCCGTGGCTGGCTCTCCTGCTGGCCGTGCATGCCGGCATCGCGACGTGGGCGGCGACGCAAGCGCTGGTGACGCCTCCGGAGCCCTATCGCCCCGAGGGCTTCCTGAATGTCACGCTCGTGGCGCTCTGCGCGCTTCGCGCGTCGCCTTTGCCTGGCGCGGACGCTACACGCGGGCGATCGCCTGGAATGGCGCAATCCTCGTCGCTTCGGCGCTGATGACGCCGGCCGTCACGCTGGTCGTCGCCTGCCAGTTGCTCAACGCCTTCGTGGTCGGTGACCGCCTGCTCGCACGAGCGCAGCCTGAGGAGGCGACTACCCGTGCGCCGCACGCCGCCATCGCGACGTTGACCGGCGTATGCATCTGGATCGGGATCACCGCCGTCACGGCGCCGCTCAAGGTCCACTTCGTGTCCGTGTATGCGGCCGCATTGATCCTGCCGCTGCTGTACTGGCGGCGCACGACCGCCCAGGCATTGCGCGCCGTCGGCCGGACGCTGGTGCACCGGGGTCCATTGCCGAGCCATCGGAACGCGCCTGGATGGCTTTGCTGATGACGATGGTCGTGCTGCACCTGTTCGTCGTCGCCAAGCCGGAGACCGGCTACGACGCGCTGGCGATGCATCTGCAGATTCCGATGCTGATGGCCGAAGCGCACCGGTGGCCGTTCGACGTGACGCGCTATGTCTGGGCGGTGATGCCGATAGGTGCCGACTGGACCTTCACCGCGGCTTATTTCCTCGGTGGCGAAGGCGCCGCGCGCCTCCTCAATTTCTGCTTCGCCGTCCTCGCCAGTTACCTGCTGTATGAACTCATCCGGCTCTACGCGCGGCGCGACGTCGCGCTGGCCAGCATATGCCTGGTCGTGTCGACGCCGCTGGCCTTCCTCGAAACCAGCACGCTGTATGTCGAGAACCTGTGGGTGGCGTTCCTGCTGGGCACGCTGCTGCTCGCGCTGGAGTATCTGCGCACGCATGCGAAGGACTGCCTGGTCGCGCTTGCTTTCCTCGCGGCGGGCGCCATGCAGTGCAAGGTCATCGGCGTCATCTGGCTGCTGCCGCTCGTGGTCTGCGTCGCCGCCGTGGTCTGGCGGCAGCGCGGCCATCGCGAGTTCACCGGCCGGGATTGGGCGCTGCTGGGGATCGCCGTCGCCATCGCGGCGCTGCCCTATGCCAATGCGTGGCTGCGCACCGGCAACCCTGTCTTCCCCTTCATGAACGCGCTGTTCCGGTCGCCGCTGTTCGATATCGACGCCTCGTTCAACAACCCGCTGTACAACGCGCCGCTGCGGCCATGGAGCCCGTACGAACTCATCTGGTCGAGCGGCCGATTCATCGAAGGTTCCGACGGCGCCGCGGGCTTTCACTGGCTGCTGCTGTTCCCGGTGATTGTGCTGGCGTTCACGCGCCGGCGTCCGCTCGCGCAGTGGCTGTGCCTGGCGCTGGCGGCGATCGTCTTTGTCGGCGTCTACAGCCAGCAATCCTACCTGCGCTACCTGTTGCCCGTCTTCGCACTCATCGCGGTGCTTGGCGGCTGGGCGCTCGCCGAAATTCCGGACCGGCGATCCACGCGAATGGCGCTGCTGCTGATCGGCGGCCTGCTATGCGCTCGTCAATGTGCGGCTGATGTACACGGGAAGCTGGGCCAATCTCTCGCTGTGCCCGGCGTGCGGCGTCGACCCGCGCGCCCGGCACGAACACATCGCGCAATTCGCGCCGGACCGGCTGGCCGCCGAATACCTCAACCGCGAACTGCCGAATGCGCGCGTCGGTTTCTACATGCTCGGCGGCACCGTCCGGCCGGCTACGTCGGCTATTCCCGCGCCGCCAACTGGCACGACTACCCCACGTTCCGCGCGCTCGCATTGGCGCAATCAGCCGACGAAGTGCTGGCGCACGCGCAAGAAATTCGCGCTGACGCACATCGTCTACCGCGACCCGCCCTACGAGTTCGAAAACGCCGCGATGCGCGAGTTTCGCGAGAACTACACGGTGCCGGTCTGGCGCGCGAACGGACTGGTCGTCGCGGCAATCCGGCCCGCGCCCAAGCCCTAGCGTTCGCCGCGGCTAGGCCTCACGCTGCTGCAGCGGCTCCCGCGGCACGTTCTGGATGTCGAATTGCAGCGCGCCCAGCAGGAATTGCACGCCGACCAGTACCGGCAGCGCGGCGATCATCACCTCGCCCGGACGTGGCGGCGATGCCGCTTCGGATCGACAGCGCCCACTTGGCGGCGCCGTAGATCGCGCCGGCGCCGCCGATCAGCGATCGCGCCCAGCAGCTGCAGCGTGCCGGCGTTGAAATCGCGCAGGAAATACGAATAGAAGATCCGCTTGCACGTCGCGCGCAGGTATTTCAGCGGAAACGTGAACAGCACGCGGCCTACGCGCAGGTTGCTCGCTTCGTCGCCGTAGTGCGCCGCCATCGGCACGTCGCGCACCACGGCGCGCAGCGTGTACAGGCGGAGCAGCATGTCCGACTCGAAGAAGTATCCGCGGTCGAGCTTGGCGAGCGGCAGGCCGGCGAGCACGGTGCGGTGGATCGCCGTGTAGCCGTTGGTCGGGTCCATCACGTCCCAGTAGCCGCTGGAGATCTTGTTCACCAGCGACAGCATCGCGTTGCCGAGCAGCCGCACCCGCGGCATCGTGCGCAGCGACTCGAGGTCGTAGAAGCGGTTGCCCTTGGTGTAATCGGCCTGGCCCTGCGACGAGCGCGCTGACGAAGCGCGGAATCAGCGCCGGGTCCATCTGCCCGTCGCCGTCGATCTTGACGACGATGTCCGCGCCGGCCGTCAAGCGCCGCGCGGTATCCCGTCACCATCGCGCCGCCCACGCCCTGGTTCTGCGCATGCCTGATGCACGCGACACGCGCGCGTCGCCGCATTGCGGCTCGACCAGGTCGCCCGTGTTGGTCGGGGCAGGCATCGTCGACGACGAAGATGCGGGTCACCTCGGGGCCGATCCGCGCAATGACATCGTGCACCTGCGCGCTGACCCGGTAACAGGGAATGACCACGGCCACGATGGGCATGGCTGTCGGCCATTACGGGCGAACGGCGATGATGACGCCGACGACGATGATGGCGCCGCCGACCAGCGTGTTCAGCGACATCGGTTCGCCCAGGAACATCCAGGCCAGCACGGGCACGATCAGGAACGCCAGCGAAAACAGCGCGTACGCGGACGACAGCGGAACGGTGCGCAGGACGAACACCCACAGCAGCGTCGCCGCCGCATAGACGACCAGCGCGACGAGCATGGTCGGCGACAGGAATCCGCGCAGCGTGGTCCACGACCAGCCATCGACGCGCCATTGTCCGGCCGCGGACTTGAACAGCAGCTGCCCGACGCGATGAGCACGACGCAGGCAATGGTGAGAAGCAGGGATCGTGCGGGCATGGGTTGCTGCGTGGTCGCGTCGGGCGGCGCAGTCGCGGTTCAGCGCGCCGCGCCGGTCCGCCGCCGGCGCAGCAGAAGCCATCCCGACACGACGTAGCCGGAAAGGGCGTAGGCCACGAACCCGCGAACAGCACGATCGCCGGCTGGTAGGAGAGCAGCGCGATGGCCAGCACGATCAGGAAGATCGCCACGAACGGCACGCTCTTCTTCAGATTGATCGTCTTGAAGCTCCAGTACTTCAGGTTGCTCACCATCGTCAGCCCGGCGAACACCGTCACGCCCCACGCCCACCATTTGATGGCCAGCGGATCGACATTGTAGTCGTCGACGATGAACACGCAGCCGGCCACCAGCGCGGCCGCTGCCGGGCTGGGAATGCCGGTGAACCAGCGCTTGTCCGCGACGTCGAGCATCGTGTTGAAGCGCGCGAGCCGCAACGCCGTGCCGGCGCAATACACGAACGCGGCGATCCAGCCCAGCCTGCCCATGTCGCGCAGCACCCATTCGTACATCACCAGCGCGGGGGCGGCACCGAACGAGACCATGTCGGACAGGCTGTCGTACTCCGCGCCGAACGCGCTCTGCGTCTTGGTCAGGCGCGCCACGCGCCCGTCGAGGCTGTCCAGCACCATCGCGACGAAGATGGCGATGGCGGCCTTGTCGAACGTCAGGTTCATCGCCTGCACGATCGCGTAGAAGCCCGCGAACAGCGCCGCGGTCGTGAACAGGTTGGGCAGGAGGTAGATGCCGCGGCGACGGATGCGGTTCTTCTGCACCGCGCGTTCCTGTATGTAGTCGTCGTGCATGGCGGGATGAAGACTAGCAGCTAGCCCGGCGCCGTGCGGGACTAGGGTAGTTCCGCGAGGATCGTTTCGGTCGCGGCGACGACGTCGCCGACCGCCACGCGCGGCTTGGCCGCCGGATCGAGGTACACGTCCACCCGGGAGCCGAAGCGGATGAACCCGTAGCGCTGGCCCCGCGACAGCGCGGCGCCTGTGCTCGACGTAGCAGAGGATCCGCCGCGCGACGAGGCCGGCGATCTGCACGCACGTCACATGCTGTCCGTACGCGGTCGCAGGTGCAGCGCATTGCGTTCGTTCTCGAGCGACGCCTTGTCCAGCGCTGCGTTGAGGAAGCTGCCCGCGTGATACCAGCGGTTGGCGACCTTGCCATCCACCGGACTGCGATTCGAATGGACGTTGAAGACATTCATGAACACACTGATCTTCAGCGCGTCGCGATCGAGCCAGGCATCCCGCGTCATCTCCACCTTCACGATCCGGCCGTCCGCCGGAGAGAGGACCGCATTCGGTGCGTCAGGAATCGTCCGTGGCGGGTCGCGGAAAAACTGCAACATGAAGATCGACCACGAGCCCAGGCGGACAATGCCGCAATCGTCCATCCGAGCCAGGTCAGCGCGACGCCGACGACGTTGCAATCGCCAGGAAGGGCCAGCCTTCGCGGGCAATGATCGGATGGGGATAGGCATTAGTCATCGCGTCGCGGGCGACGCGCGGCGCCGGTTGGGGCGGCATATGCAGCTATGTGCCGTCGCGCCGGAATGCGCTAGCCGCGATGCACCGGTCCTACTTGGTGGCCTCGTCGATGCGTCGCCCTGGTCCGCTCTGCCTGCTGCTTCACCATGTTCTCGATCCCGGGCGCGTTGTCGATCGCGATTTGCGGCGCCACCGGCGCGGAGGACATGTCGATCGCCTCGGCACCGATCGCGCCCGCAGCACGCGCCCGCTCTCCCGGCGTCCCGGCCCTGGTGACGACCGGCGGCGCCGACAGGAGGCCGTACGCCTTCAGCGAGTCCTTGTAGAGGTACGCCGCGATCAGCAGCGCAACGAGAATTGCGAGCAATCCGGCCCACCCGCCCTGCCTGCTCATGCGCTGGTTCATGCAACCTCCTCGAGCGAGCACCCGCGGCGCGCTAGTTCCTCGTCTGGTCGACCAGTTTATTCCTTTTGATCCACGGCATCATCGAGCGCAGCTTCTCGCCCACGACCTCGATCGAATGCTCGGCCATGAGGCGCCGCCGCGACAGGAGCGTCGGTGCGCCCGCGCGGTTCTCGATAATGAAGTCCTTGGCATACTCACCGGTCTGGATGCGCTTGAGCATCTCGCGCATCGCCTGCTTCGTCTCCGCGCGTGACGATCTTCGGACCGCTTACGTATTCGCCATACTCCGCGTTGTTCGAGATCGAGTAGTTCATGTTCGCGATGCCGCCTTCGTAGATCAGGTCGACGATCAGCTTCAGTTCGTGCAGGCACTCGAAGTACGCCATCTCCGGCGCGTAGCCGGCCTCGACCAGCGTCTCGTACCCGGCCTTGATGAGTTCGACGGTGCCGCCGCACAGGACGGCCTGCTCGCCGAAGAGGTCGGTCTCCGTCTCCTCGCGGAAATTGGTCTCGATGACGCCGGCGCGCGCGCCGCCGATGGCGGCCGCGTACGACAGCGCGACATCGCGTGCCTTGCCCGAGGCGTCGTGGTGCACGGCGATCAGCATCGGTACGCCGCCGCCGGCCACATACGTCGAGCGCACGGTGTGGCCCGGCGCTTTCGGCGCGATCATGACGACGTCCAGGTCGGCGCGCGGCTTGACCTGCCCGTAGTGGATGTTGAAGCCGTGCGCAAACGCGAGCATCGCGCCCTGCCGGATGTTCGGCTCCACATCGCTGGCGTAGTCGCCGGCGATGCCCTCGTCGGGCATCAGCATCATCACGATGTCGGCGCTCTTCACCGCTTCCGCGACATCGGCGACCTTGAGTCCGGCGTTCTTCGCCTTGTCCCACGACGCCCCACCCTTGCGCAGCCCGACGGTGACCTTGACGCCCGAGTCGTTCAGGTTCTGCGCATGCGCGTGACCCTGCGAGCCGTAGCCGACGATCGTCACCTTCTTGCCCTTGATGAGCGAAAGATCGGCGTCCTTTTCGTAATAGACCTTCATCATTTCTCACATGCTTGCTCCTGTTCCATTGAAATTCGTTGCTGGTTCGGCCGGTGCGCGCGTCCTGGCGACTCGGCGCATAGACGGTATCCGCTCGCCGCGGCCGATGCCCGAGGCGCCGGTGCGGACTGTTTCGAGGATGACGCCGGGCTCGATCGACTGGATGAACGCGTCGAGCTTGCTGCCCGTTCCAGTCAGTTCGATCGTGTAGCTCTTGTCGGTCACGTCGAGGATGCGGCCGCGGAAGATGTCGGCCAGCCGCATCATCTCCTCGCGGTCCTTGCCCGACGCGCGCACCTTGACCAGCATCAGCTCGCGCTCGATGTGGTTGCCCTCGGTCAGGTCCACCACCTTCACCACCTCGACAAGCTTGTTCAACTGTTTCGTGATCTGCTCGACGACGTCCTCGGATCCGGTGGTGACGATGGTCATCCGCGACATCGTCGGGTCCTCCGTCGGCGCCACGGTCAGCGATTCGATGTTGTAGCCGCGCGCCGAGAAGAGGCCGGAGATCCGGGACAGCGCGCCCGCCTCGTTCTCGACGAGGATCGAAAGAATGTGTCGCATGGTGTTACCTCCCGAAGTCGCTCGCGCCTCCCCCTGAGGGGGCGACTGAGGCCTGGGACGCGGCGACATCCGCCGCTCATAGCTCCTCCGCCAGGATCATTTCGGTCAGTCCCTTGCCGCCAGGCACCATCGGGAACACGTTCTCGGTCTGGTCGGTGATGAAATCGATGAACACGAGCCGCTCCGTCTGCTTGAACGCCTCCTTCAGCGCCCCTTCGACGTCGCCGGGCTTCTCGACCTTGATGCCGACGTGTCCGTAGGCCTCCGCCAGCTTCACGAAGTCCGGCAGCGCGTCCATGTACGACTCCGCGTAGCGGTTGCCGTAGAAGAACTGCTGCCACTGCCGCACCATGCCCATGTAGCGGTTGTTGAGGTTCACGATCTTGATCGGCAGGTGGTATTGCTTGCAGGTCGAAAGCTCCTGGATGCACATCTGGATCGACGCCTCGCCCGTGACGCAAGCGACCGTCGCGCCGGGATTGACGAGCTGCACGCCCATCGCCGCCGGCAGTCCGAAGCCCATCGTGCCCAGGCCGCCCGGAGTTGATCCAGCGGCGCGGCTTGTCGAACTTGTAGTACTGCGCGGCCCACATCTGGTGCTGCCCGACGTCGGAGGTGATGAACGCGTCGCCCTTGGTGAGCTCGTAGAGCTTCTGGATCACGAACTGCGGCTTGATGAGCGTCGCTCTTCGTGTCGTACTTCAGGCAATCCTTGCGCTGCCACTCCTTGATGTCGGCCCACCAGGCCTTCAGCGCCGCCGGGTCGGGCCGCTGCGGCGAGGACTCGATGAGCTTCAGCATTTCGTCGAGCACGTCGGCGACATAGCCGACGATCGGCACGTCCACCTTCACGCGCTTGGAGATCGACGACGGGTCGATGTCGATGTGGATGATCTTGCGGTCGGTGCGGAAGAAGTGATCGGGATTGCCGATCACGCGGTCGTCGAAGCGCGCGCCGATGGCGATCAGCACGTCGCAGTGCTGCATCGCCATGTTCGATTCGTAGGTGCCGTGCATGCCCAGCATGCCGGTGAACTGCGGATCGGTGCCGGGGAAGCCGCCCAGGCCCATCAGCGTGTTCGTGCACGGGAAACCCAGCAGCCGCACGAGCCGCGTCAACTGCGACGACGCGTTGTTGAGGACCACGCCGCCGCCTGCGTAGACCATCGGCCGCTTCGCGTCGAGCAGGAGCTGGACCGCCTTCTTGATCTGTCCGGCGTGCCCCTTGGTGACCGGATTGTACGAGCGCAGCGACACGGTCTTCGGATAGCTGAACTCGGTCTTCGCCTGCGTCACGTCCTTGGGAATGTCGACCAGCACCGGTCCGGGCCGGCCCGGTGCCGCCAGGTAGAACGCCTTCTTGATCGTCGACGGCCAGGTCCTTGACGTCCTTGACCAGGAAGTTGTGCTTGACGCACGGCCGCGTGATGCCGACGGTGTCGCATTCCTGGAACGCGTCCTGCCCGATCGCGTGCGTCGGCACCTGGCCGGTGATGACGACCATCGGGATCGAGTCCATGTACGCGGTCGCGATGCCGGTCACGGCATTGGTGACGCCCGGGCCGGACGTGACCAGCGCGACGCCGGTCTTGTGCGACGACCGCGAGTAGCCGTCGGCCGCGTGGACCGCGCCCTGCTCGTGGCGCACCAGCACGTGCTTGACCTTTCCTGCTTGAACAGCTCGTCGTAGATGTTGAGACCGCGCCGCCGGGATAGCCGAAGACGTAGTCGACGCCTTCTTCCTGGAGGCAGCGGATGACGATTTCCGCACCCGTGAGTTGCATGGCTTTACCCTACGTGATGAGTGATGTCCCCGGCGCCGCGCGTGCGGGGCCTGGGAATGCCTGGAATTGCCTTGCGCACTAGGGTTGGCGTGCGCGAACCGAGGCTTTCGATCGGGTAGAAAGCCGCGATTCGGAAACACCGTCCGCATTCCAAGGGAGGCTCCGCGACGCTTGTGGCCTCGTCGGAGGGAACGCGAACGGCCGTTTTTGCAGCACAGCATCCGGCTCTCGCGATCCGGAATCAGTGACATTAGCGGGAAACCCGGCTCGCGGTCAAGCCTGGAGTTGCTGTGCTGCAACATGCGCCGGACACGCACTCGGCATACTTAAGGCGGCGCTCAGCTTTGCCCCTATAATCTTCGGCTTTTTAGCGTCCGGATCGCCCAAACTGGCCTCCGCATCAGGAAATTTCGGGTTTTCTTGCGGAAGTCGAGCGCCGCGCCTTCAAGCAGGCGATGTTCGCCGTGCGCGACGAGGACGCAGCGCTGGACGTCGTGCAGGATGCGATGCTCAAGCTGACCGAGAAATACGCCGACAAGCCGGCGGCCGAGCTGCCGATGCTGTTTCAGCGCATCCTGCAGAACACGATCCACGACCATTTCCGGCGCCAGAAAGTGCGCAATACGTGGACGACGCTCCTCTCGGCGTTCGGGAAAGGTGACGAAAAGGACGACGATTACGACACTTTGGAAACTTTGTCGGCGAAATCGGACTCGAACGCGACCGTCGATCCCGCGAAACAGTTCGAACAAGGTCAGATTGTAGGGATGATCGAGCAGGCGCTCGCGCGGCTTCCGGCGCGTCAACGCGAAGCGTTCCTGTTGCGTTACTGGGAGGAACTGGACGTGGCGGAAACCGCAGCCGCGATGGGCTGTTCCGAAGGCAGCGTGAAGACCCACTGCTCCCGCGCCGTCCATGCCCTGGCCGAAATGCTCGCGGCCAAGGGGTTGACGCCTATGACCGCCCACGACGACAATTTCGCCAAAAAATTAACGGGTTACCTCGACGACGGCGCAGCCGACCTCAAGGCCGGCACGGCCTATCGGCTGCAGCAAGCGCGGGCGGCGGCGATGGCTCGCCTGGCCCAGCCGGCAGCGCGTTCGCGCGTCCGAATCGCGGCTGGTCGCACGCGTTTGCCGGGTCCGGCGGATCGGGGACGGGCGGCGGCAGCGGAGCTCTTGACCAGCGCCCGGCTCTGGCTCGGAATTGCTTTCATCGTCGCGGCGGCGTTCGGATACCAGCAATGGCAGGTCTACCAGCAAGTCAACGAAATCGAGGAACTCGACGCGCAGATCCTGTCCTCGGACCTGCCCATCGACGCGTATCTGGACCAGGGATTCCGGAATTGGCTCACGAGCGACGAACAGCTGACGGCGGCGCTCGGGTTCGCCCTGGCGCTCGCCGTTTCCGCCCGTCTGTCCCACTACTGCGCAAGCCCAGATCACGATGCGATCGCCATCGTGGTCCCAACTGACGCCCGCAGGAGCAGAGGTGCTGGCGCCGCTGGCGCCAGAGTGGGACAAGCTCGAGCCGCAGCGCAAGCAGAAATGGCGCGGCATGGCCCAGCGCTACCCGACGATGGCCCCGGACGAGCAGCAGCGCATCCAGACAGCAGATGCGATCCTGGGCGGAGCTGTCGCCGCAGCAGCGGCAGGCGGCGCGGGAACAATACAAGTCGCTCAAGCAATTGCCGCCCGAGAAGAAGGCCGAAGTGCGCCAGCGCTGGGCAGGAATACCAGAGCCTGCCGCCGGAGACCAAGCGCGAGCTCGCCGCGAAGCCGGCCGCGCCGGCAAGCCGCCCCGCCGCGGCGGCGCCTGCCACCAAGACGCTGCCACCGCCACCTCCGCCGCACCACCGCAATCGGCACCCGCCCCGTCAGGCATTCGCCCTTGACCGAATCGGCGTCCGCCGCGCCGATCGGGACTCGCCGCGCCGGATTGCTGCCCCGGCTTGGCGCCGCGCTTTACGAAGCGCTGCTGGTGACCGCGCTGGTGTTCATGACCGGGTTCGTCACGCTGCCGCTGGTGTCGCCGGCACGGCCGCGAACGCCACGCTTTGACCGTGCCTCCGGTGCCCGCCCGCGTCGCCTGTTCTGCATCATGTTCTCGTCATCGCGCTCTACTACGTGTGGTGCTGGACGGGCGGGCGCCGCACGCTGCCGATGAAGACGTGGCGGATGCGCATCGCGGACGGCGACGCGGACCGCCCGCGCGAGGCCGCACTGCTGCGCTACCTCGCCGCCTGGATCGGACCGGTGTTGGCCCTCCTCGGCTACGCGCTCTTGCGGGAGCGTGGGTTGGGCGCGCTCGGCTTGACTCGCCGGAATCAATTTCCTGTGGGCCGCTGGTCGACCCGGACCGCCAGTTCCTGCACGACCGCATCGCCGGCACGCGCATCGTGCGGGACGCGTAGGCCCGGCTCAGGTGCCTGGTCCGACGCTGCTCCGCGAACCGACGATTTCAATGGCCGGGAAACGATAGAGCGGCTTTCCGTCCACGAATTCACCGGTGAATACACCGACGTACGGCGCAGCGTTCGCCGGCGGAAGGCTGGCCTTCGGCGTGAGGTCCGAGGCGCACCCGGCGAGACCGATGATCAGGAGCGCCGATACGGCAAGCGCCATGCGCTTACGGGTCATGTACTTGATCAGCAGATTGCGTGGAATCATGGCGAAACTCCGTTTGCGGTCCCGCCCTCGATTCACTTCGGAAGCAGCGGGCGGTTGCAACTGGCAACTCGTCCGGGTCGATTCTCCTGATTGGCCCGACAGTTCCCACGCCCTTCGGCGTATTGATCTCTGAACGCAGAATGGCTTCGCCGACGGACAACTCGATAAGCGTAACGATCGCGACCGGCAAGGTAATTCTGCCAATCGGTCAGCGTCCATTGCATGGCTTGTGGCGCTGTTCCGAAAGCTTCTGACTGTCGAATCCCTGCTGCATGTCGAGGATCTCGAGGGTCTTCGGGTCCAGGATCCACACCTTGATATACGAATACGGCGCGATAAAGGTCTTGGCCTTGAACGTCGTGTTGTCCGACGCGACGGCATCCACGCCGTCGAGCGGTTCCGCCTCGAAACCGCTGCCCGGCATTCGCCAGTTCGGACATCCTGCCTGGCACTGGGGCTGATTGAAGAGGCCGAAACCTTGCAGTTTGCTGGCCATGCCATCGCGCGCCAATGCGCGAAAGGCGGGTGTTGCGACCACGATCCTGTCCCATCGACACGCTGCGGCATCTTCGCCAGTTCCGCCGTGACCGCGCTTAACGCGGCGCTGTCGCGCTTTGATGGCGTCACGCGGTCGACCTGCGCCGCGGGAAGCGACATGTAGATTCGGGTACTGGAAGGGTCGATGGCCGCTATCGCCTTGTCCAGGCCATGCAAGGCGAGACGATTGAGGAGGTTGTTCTGGACTTTTTCGGTGGTCCGGCGGTAGGGGGCGATATGGGTTCCCACCTGCTGTCTATACTCGGTCACCGTGGTGAACTCCTCGCCGATGGCGGCGATGAGCGCATAGGTCTTCGGCTTCGCCGGCTGCCGCCGGAGCGTCCGCCGTCTGGCCATGGCTGACGCCGGCCGCCATGCAAACCAGGAAGACCGCCAGAGGCGCCGCAAACAGCGCATCACGCTTGCCTCCATCGTTACCGACATGTACCAGAATCGCCAGCAGGACATTCTAGCCGCGCGGCCGCGCGAGCATCACGCCGGTCGCGATCATCACCATGCCCGCAATCGCCAGCGCATCGAGCGTCTCGCCGAACAACAGCCATGACTCGACCGCCGTCACCGGCGGCACCAGGTAGAAAAGGCGCGCGACGCCGGCCGCCGCGCCGTGCCGCAACAGCCAGTACAGCAGGCTGATGGCGCCGACCGACAGCACGACGACCGACCAGCCCAGCGCGAACACGAAGGCGGCACCCACTGCACCGCGCGCGTGTCGAGCAGCAGCGCCAGCGGCGCATAGACGAGCGCGCACGCCGCGAACTGGATCACCGCGCCGCTGCGCAGGTCGACGTGGCTGGCGTGGCGCTTCTGGTACAGCGTGCCGACGCTGATGCCGACCAGCGCAATCGCCGAAGGCAGCAGCCCGTTGTGCCCGCCGGCGAAGTCCACCTTGTGCCGGATCACCAGGTACACGCCGGCCAGGCCCAGCGACCAGACCCGCCCATTGCCGCGGCACGACGCGCTCGTGCAGCCACAGGAAGGCCAGGAAAACGGTGAGGATCGGCTGCAACCCGACCAGCATCGCGCTGGTGCCGGCCGGCATGCCACCGTCGAGCGCCACGAACACGCCCCCGAGATAGAGTGCCGTGGACCAGCAGCGCCGCGACCGCGACGTGGCCGTAGTCCGTGACCGATGCGCGGCCACGGCGCGCGCGTGGCCAGCGCGACCGCCAGCATCAGCGCCGCGACCAGCAGGAAACGATAGAGCAGGAACGTGAACGGCGGCGCGTACGGCAGGCCGTATTTCGCCGCGATGAACCCGGTGCTCCACAGCAGGACGAACAGCGCGGGGAAGAACGCCGCTCCCTGCGGGCGCGACGGCGCCGCGATCAGTCACTGCCGGCGCGGTAGATGTCGGGGCGGTTGATTTCCATGAAGCGCTCCGGCCGCGCCAGCGGCACGAAGCCGCAGCGCGCGTAGACGGCGTGCGCGTCCTTCGTCGCCAGCAGCACGCGGCGCAGGCCCCGCAGCGCCGGATGCGTCAGCGCGGTGGTGACGAGCCAGGTGGCGAGGCCCGCGCCGCGAAAGTCCGGCAGCACGAACACGTCGGCGATGTAGGCGAACGTGGCGCCGTCGGTGACCACGCGCGCGAAGCCGATCTGCGCGCTCTTGCCATGCACGTCGCGGTACAACCCGAAATTGAGCGAGCCGTCGATCGCGCGCTCGACCGTCGCGCGCGGAATGCCCGGCGACCAGTAGCTGCTGGTCAGGAAGCCGTGGATGGCCGCGACGTCCAGGCGATCGCGCGACGTGTCGATTTCATCGGCGCCCCGGGTCACCCTGAACGGCGCGTCGAGTCCAGCCGCGGCCACGGCGCTATCGCGTCTTCTTGGGCTTGAGGGACGCTTTGTAGCGCGCCACGCCGTCGATGATCTCCTGCTTGGCCTCGACGGCGTCGACCCAGATGCCGACGCGCACCCACTTGCCCGGCTCGAGATCCTTGTAGTGCTCGAAGAAGTGCGCGATCTGGCGCGTCGTGATCTCCGGCAGGTCGCGCGGCGACTGCACGTTGCGGTACAGCGACGACAGCTTGTCGATGGGCACCGCGAGGATCTTCGCGTCGCCGCCCGCCTCGTCGTCCAGCTTCAGCATGCCGATCGGCCGGCAGCGCACCACGACGCCGGTGATGAGCGGCACCGGCGACAGCACCAGCACGTCGCACGGGTCGCCGTCGTCGGACAGCGTGTGCGGGATGTAGCCGTAGTTGGTCGGGTAATGCATGGCGGTGGACATGAAGCGGTCGACGAACACCGCGCCGGTCTCCTTGTCCACTTCGTACTTGATCGGGTCGGCCCGCATCGGTATTTCGATCACGACGTTGCAGTCGTTGGGGACGTCCTTGCCGGCCGGAACGCGGTCGAAGCTCATGATTCGGCTTTCGTGGAATGAGACAGCGGAAAAATCACGATATCATAGCCGCCAAAGGACACCTATGCTCTACACGCTGGGAGAACACCGCGTCGAATTTCGCGGCGTCGAACCACTACGTGGCGCCCGACGCAACGCTCATCGGCCGCGTCGTGCTCGAGCATGAAGCGTCGGTCTGGTTCAAGACGGTGATCCGGGGCGACAACGATCCGATCGTCATCGGCGCGGGCTCCAACGTCCAGGATGGCTCGGTGCTGCACACCGATGATGGCGTCCCGCTCACCCTCGGGTCCGCACGTCACGGTCGGGCACCAGGTCATGCTGCACGGGTGCACGATCGGCGAAGGGTCGCTCGTCGGCATCAAGGCGGTCGTCCTCAATCACGCCGTCGTCGGGCGCGAATGCCTGATCGGCGCCTGCGCGCTGATTCCCGAAGGCAAGGTGATTCCGGACCGCTCGCTGGTCATGGGGACGCCGGGCAAGGTCGTGCGCACGCTGACGGACGAGGAAGTCGCGGGCCTCCGGGCCATTGCCGCCGGCTACGTCGCCAACGCCCGCCGCTATCTGGCGCAACTGGCACCGGTGACGCCGCCGCGCTAGCGAATCCGCGCAACGGGTTCGGCGCATCTAACCTTCGGTCAACCCGATACCCGAGATCGCCATGCGCCGCCTTTCCCTGCCCCTCGTCATCCTGCTGTCCGTGGTCATCGCCGCCTGCCTCACCGGCATTGCGCTGGCCCAAAGCCCCGAAAAGCGGGACGAAGCCCAGACCGAGACGACCCCGCTGGCGCCGTTCAAGCGCATCGAGGTATCCGGCGTGGCCAACATCATCCTGGTCCAGGGCACGAATGGGCCGCTGGTCGCCAGCGTGCCCCAGCACGCCGATGCCAAGGTCAAGATCAAGGTGCAGAAGGAGACGCTGTTCATCAAGTCCGAGGACGGCGGGCGCTGGTGGGGCAACGTGTTCGGCCGCGGTCCGGGCGGCGCGACCACGCTCACCATCAACTTCAAGGATCTGGAGAGCATCGACGTGGCGGGCGGCGTCCGGATCCAGGCGCGGGAAATTCGGGTCCCGGCGTTGAGCATCGACGGCTCCGGCGGCACCACGATACTGATCGACGACCTCCGCGCGACCACGCTATCCATAGACGCGTCCGGCGCATTGAAGGCCGAACTCGCCGGGCAGGTCACCGACCAGAACATTTCGGTTTCCGGCGCGGCCAACTACCAGGCCGGAAGGCTGGTCAGCGACAATGCCAAGGTGGATGTCAGCGGTGCCGGCAAGGTCATGGTCAACGCGCGCAAGAAGCTCTCTGCCGATATCTCCGGCGCCGGGATGGTCGAATACATCGGCGACCCCGTGGTGCAAGGAGAGCATCAGCGGGGCCGGCCACATCAAGCGCCGCGACGCGGCGACGCAGCTTCCGCCCATCGCGCTCGCCGACTGACGTCGCCAGGCGCCGCAGTGCGGCAACGCGCCGGTCAATGCATCGCGACCGGCAGCGCGGGCGCGGCATCGCCTTTGAACAGCAGCGTCAGCCCGGTCGCCGGATCGCGGTCGCCATGCACGCCCGGAACCACGCGCACGTCCGCGACGCGGCATTCGCCCAGGAAGTCCATCAGCATGGCCACCACTTCGTCGACGGTCTCGGTGGGATAGAGGGCAGCGAAAGCCCTCCGCCTCGCGCGGATCGAAAGGCGATGACAGCGACAGCCGCACTTCGCCGCCTTGACGGCGCGCCTCGCGCGGATCGAAGGGCGATGACAGCGACAACCGCACTTCACCGCCATTGACGGCGCCTGGGCAGCGATGGGCGCTGATCACCGCCGTCGGTTCGCCGACCGCCGCGCGCAACCTGCGGATGGCATTGGCGGCGAATAGCTGTGCGCCGACTTCGCGTTGCGCCGCGCGGCCCTGCCGCACCGCCTGCAGCAGCGATTGCGGCGCGCGCGGGAGCGCCAGCACGGTGATCCCGTTCCCGCCCAGCTGCCGGCCCAGTGCCTGCGCGAGCGGCATGCCCCACTTGCCGACGTCCGTGCGGCGCAGCAGGTCGGCGTCCGGCGCCGCCAGCGCGCTGCCCACCAGAAACCGCAGGTGCACCGTCTCCGGTCCGCCCGCCAGGACGATCGGCGCGGGTTCGAGCGCCCGGGCGATTCAGCGCCGACTCGGGCGACGCCGACCACGCCAGCAGGTCCGGCAATTGCGCGAGATCGATTGCGCCGGTCGCGACGAGGGCATTGGCCAACGCGAACGACTGGTTTCCCGCCAGCGCGCCATGCTCACGCAGTATTTCCGCCAAGCGCCGCGGTGTCGTCGAGGACGCATGGCAACGTCGCGCGTGCATCGGGGCCGGCGTCGAGACCGGCGACGATGACCACGGGCAGCGCGAAGACCGTGACCTTCAGGCGGCTCGCCGCAGCCGATTCCGGCGCGCATTGCGCCAGCAGGCGCCACAGGTGACGGTAGATCGCCGCTGTCGGCGCGGTGGCGAAAACCGCCGCGAGCCGCTCCCCATGCAGCCGGGGCCCAGCAGCGCAGCTCAGCGCATCGCGAATTTCCGCGTCGAACGCCGCCGCGCTGCTGGCCCGTTTCGGCGGCCTGGCTCTGCGCGGCCAACCCATGCAAGGCGCGCCGGCTCCGCCGGCGCCGTGCGGGAATCCGGGAACGTGCGGGGATCGCTGATTTCCGGCATGGGCTGCGTTGTCGCGGGCATTTTCAGGGCAGGCATTCTCGCATGCTCCGATTCGGCCAGATTCCTCTACGGGACCAGGCAGAACGGTCCGTGCCCCAGCGCCTCCGGGAGGAACCACGCGCGATACAGGCCGAGCAATGCGAATGCCGCAATGGCGATGGCTGCGCCATAGCGATAGCGCGAATCGGCGAACCAGCGCCGCGACCGTGCCAGCGTCCACCCCGCCGCCAGCAGGTTGGGCAACGTCCCCAGTCCGAAGGCCAGCATGACCAGCGCGCCATTGACGGCATTGCCGGCGAGCAGCGCCACCGGCAGCACCCCATAGACGAGCGCGCACGGCGTGAATCCCCATACGACGCCCAGCGCATAACGCGACGCCGCTCCGCCATGCGGTGCCAGCCGCGTCACCAGCGGCATCAGGTTGCGAAAGACCGCGAGTCCGGCGCGTTCGAATCCGGCGAACGCGCCACCGCGCAGGACCAGCGACAGCGCGAGCAGGAGCAGCATCGCGTTGGCCGCGACATAAAGGACGCGTTGAAGGGGCGCGACGGCCACCGCGAAGGCCGCACCCCCGGCGGCGCCGAGCGCCGCGCCCAGCAGCACGTACGTCGTCAGGCGCCCGGCGTGCGTGGCGCCCTGTCCCGCCCGCAGGCGCCACCAGGGCAGCAACGGGGCCGCCCCCGCGGGCCGGGCAACGGCCGCGATCCAGCCTCCGCACATGGCGAAACAGTGCAGGCCGCCGAGCAGGCCGGCCAGGAACGCGCCGATCAGCGCGGATTGGGGCATGGGCCCCGCCGGCGAACTGCCGGCCTTTGTAGAGTAATATCCCCCTTAACTTCGCGGGGGCATTGGTGACGATCATCCGTGCATTCGGACGGCGCAGGCATTAGACTGCACCGGAATTCGTTCGCCCCGACGCTCCCGCGCCGGTACCCTTCTGGCCGATCCATGACCAATCCTGCACCTCGAAGCGCGTTTCCCCCGTCCCTGAAGGTCGTGTCCATCGACAGCCTGCGGTCGCATTGCGCCACGTGCAGCATGCGCACATTGTGCCTTCCGGTCGGATTGACGGAAACCGACATCGACGAACTCGAAGGGATGCTCGGCAACCGGACGAAGCTCAAGAAAGGCGATGCGCTTTTCCATAACGGCGCGCCGTTCACGGCGCTGTATGCGATCAAGCTGGGTTCCCTCAAGACCACGGTCCTTTCCGACGACGGCCGCGAACAGGTGGCCGGCTATCACATGGCCGGGGACCTGCTTGGTCTGGACGGCATGGGCGACGACCGGCACGGCTGCGAAGCCATCGCGCTCGAGGACTCCGAATTGTGCGTGATGCCGTTCACGCGCATCGAGGAACTGGCGCGCCACGTCCCCGCTCTGCAGCATAACCTGCACAAATTCATGTCGCGCGAAATCGAGCGCGACCATCGCGTGATGCTGCTCCTCGGGAGCATGCGCGCCGAGGAGCGCCTTGCCGCTTTCCTGCTGAACCTTTCCGAGCGCTACAAGGCGCGCGGCTACTCGTCGACCGAATTCGTGCTGCGCATGACGCGCGAGGAAATCGGCAGCTACCTTGGCCTCAAGCTCGAGACCGTCAGCCGCCTGTTCTCGAAATTCCAGGAGGAAGGACTCGTGATGGTGGCGGGTCGTTCGATCAAGATCATCGACATGCCGGTCCTGAAGCAACTGGTCGGGCAGTGCTAGCCGCGGCTCCCCCTGAAGCGTCGGCCGGGTCCGAGGGTTGCGCCGTCCCGCCCTCGAGGAAAACGGTGAGCGCCGACGACGCGATTCCCAGCGCCCAGAATCCGAAGAAGCCCATGGTGTAGATGGCCTGGCGCGACATGTCCAGCGGCGCGCCGAAGAAATGCAGCTCGAACGGGTCGAAGATCGAGAAGAAGACGAGCTCGGCCACGGCCGCGACCAGGAATGCCGGCCAGATCACCCACATCAGCCGGCGTGCCAGCAGTCCGGTGCCATTGCTCATCGCGCTGTCCTCTTCGGCCGCCATCTACTGGCCCTTCGGCGGGCTCGCCGCGCGCAGCGTGAGCGTCCGCACGTCGCCGGCAATCGCGACGGCGGGCAACCGCCATGATTGGGTTTCCAGGCTGACCAGCCAGCGGCCGGGACCGATGGGTTCAATGCTCCCCTCGTAAGCTCCTTCCGGCCCGAGCACGAGCTCGGCGCGGCGATCCAACCCGCCGCGCGTGGCGTGCGCGACGCCAAGCACGACCACCGCAGGGTGCGCTTCCGGCGCCTGCGAGGACGACGAAAGCGCGACGCGCACGCGGCCATCGGCCGCGATGTCGGCCACGGCGCTCATTCCCAGTGCCGAGGCGCGCTCCACCCGCTGCAGTCGCTCGTTGATCGACAGGCCGCGCTTGTAGTAATCGTCGGCGACGATGGCGTCGTCGGTCGTCGCGGCCAGCCATAACGTGACCATGCTCGCGGCGACGACGATGGCGGGACCGGCCATCAGCAGCCACGGCCACCGCTGTCGATACCAGGGAGGCGCAGGCGTTCGCGGCGACAGGGGTGGAGGCATGGCGGCGCTGCTCGATGAAGTCATGTCAATGTCTCACGGATTGGGCATGATGAATGTCGATTTCTCGCGACGCGAAATCGAACTGTCGTCGACCGCCTCGAGCACCAACTCGATCCGGTGCGTCCCGGGCTTGGCTGCATCGGCCGGCACCTGCAGGCGCATCGGCAGCAGGCGCGTCGCCGCGGCGCCGACATCGAGCGTCTGCGGCAGGCCGGCGACGGCAAGCCCGGGCAGGCCTTCGGCGGACAGGCGGAACGTGCGCGCCTTCTCGTCGGTGTTCATGATCTGGATCTTGTACACGTTCTCGATCACGCCAGGACTCGCCTCGCGCGCCAGCGCGCCACGGTCGCGGATGACGTCCATCTTGAGCGGGTTGCGCAGGTACAGCGACACGCCACCCGCGGTGGCGACGGCCAACAGATACCGCCGTGTAGATCAGCGTGCGCGGCCTGAAGATCCGGCGCAGCATCGCGTTGCCGGTCGCGTGCTGCTGCAGCGCGTTCTCCGACGCGTAGCGGATCAGGCCGCGCGGATAGCCCATCTTGTCCATCACCTGGTCGCAGCCGTCGATGCAGGCCGCGCAGCCGATGCATTCGTACTGCAGCCCCTTGCGGATGTCGATGCCGGTCGGGCACACCTGCACGCAGATGCTGCAGTCGATGCAGTCCCCCAGACCGGCGGCCTTGGCGTCGATCTTCTTGCTGCGCGATCCGCGCGGGTCGCCGCGCTCGCGGTCGTAGGCGATGACCAGCGTATCGCGGTCGAACATCACCGACTGGAATCGCGCATACGGGCACATGTACTTGCAGACCTGTTCCCGCATCCAGCCGGCATTGCCGTAGGTGGCCAGCGCGTAGAACACGATCCAGAAAGCCTCCCATCCGCCCAGATCCCACAGGATCGCGCGGACGCCCAGGTCGCGGATCGGCGTGAAGTAGCCGACGAACGTGTAGCCGGTCCAGACGGCGAGCGCGATCCATGCCGTGTGCTTCAGCGCCTTCTTCACGAATTTTTCGAGCGATGCCGGCGCCGCATCGAGGCGCATGCGCGCCTGCCGCTCGCCTTCGATCTTGCGCTCGATCCACAGGAAGATTTCCGTGTAGACCGTCTGCGGGCACGCATAGCCGCACCACAGGCGGCCGGCCACGGCCGTGAACAGGAACAGCGAGAGCGCCGAAAGGATCAGCAGGACGGTCAGGTAGATGACGTCCTGCGGCCAGAACACGATGCCGAAGATGTAGAACTTGCGCGCGCCAGATCGAACAGCACCGCCTGGCGATCGTTCCAGTACAGCCACGGCAGGCCGTAGAAGATCACCTGCGTCGCGATCACCAGCGCGACGCGCCAGTTGGCGAACGTTCCGGTGACCGAGCGCGGATAGATCTTCTTGCGGATCTCGTAGAGTCCGATCTCGTCGTCGGCGTCCGAGCCGGGAACGCCCGGGATCGGCTGGATCGGAATCGGCTTGAGGTCCGTCGTATTCACTCGTGGCGGTCGATAGGGTTGGTGCACGCGGGCAAAGGCGCGCAAAGGCACGGAGTGCATTATCGCGCGCCGGAATGAAAAACGCGGCGCGGCCTGTGATGGCCGCGCCGCCGTCCCTCCCGCGATCACTTCGTCGCGACCGGCGTATTCGACA
This sequence comes from uncultured beta proteobacterium, assembly GCA_963782625.1. Lineage (GTDB taxonomy): Bacteria > Pseudomonadota > Gammaproteobacteria > Burkholderiales > Casimicrobiaceae > VBCG01. Next base: position 220,307 of record CAWAKN010000006.1, read on the forward strand.
GGCCCCAGACGTAAGCGGCAAGCACCTTGATCTTGGCGGGTCCCAGCACCGGGCCGAACGACGGCATCGGCAGGTGGCCGTTCGTGATGTTGAGGTGGCGGCCCAGGGTAATGCCTTCGGTGATGGTGGTCTCGGAGCTTCCGTACAGCCAGATGTTGTCGGTCAGGTTCGGCGCGCCGATCGCCTGGTTGCCCTTGCCGTCCGCGCCGTGGCATGCCGCGCAGTTGGCAGCGAATATCGGCTTGCCGAACTGCGCCTTCAGCGAATCGTGCGGAAGTCCGGACAGCGAGCGTACGTACGCCGCCGCATCGCGAACGCCTTCGTCGCCGAGTATCGGGCCGAAGCCGGGCATGACGCCCATGCGCCCGCCGGTGATCGTCGTCACGATGTTCGCCGGCTCGCCGCCATACAGCCAGTCGTGGTCGCGCAAATTGGGGAAGCCCTTGCCGCCGCCGGCGTCCGAACCATGGCAGGCGGAACAGTAGGTGAGGAACAGGCGCTCGCCGGTCTGCCGTGCCGCCGGATCCGCGGCGATCTGCGGAATTTCCATCGCCGTGTACTTGTCGTACAGCGGCTGGACCCTGGCGTCGAAATCCGTCGTTTCCGCTTTGTATGCGCCGGAGGACGACCAGCCGAGCACGCCCGGGAACGTGCCCAGCCCCGGATACAGCACCAGGTACACGATGCCGAACACGATCGTCAGCCAGAACAGGTTCGACCACCACTTCGGCAGCGGGTTGTTGTACTCCTGCAGGTCGTCGTCCCAGACATGGCCCGTCACATCCACCTTCGACGAACCGCTGGACGCCGCGGCGGCGCCCTTGGGCGCGCTGACCTTGACCCGGCCGGTTGCCCACAGCAGCCATGCGCACGCCGCGATCGAAGACGACCACCAGCACGATGACGTAGATATTCCAGAATCCCGACGTGAAGTCGCTCATGACACCCGCCCTCCGCGCGCGGTCGCTGCATTCGCTTCCGGTCCTTCCGCGTCATCCGGCAGCGCAAACGGCGCGTTGGCTGCTGCTTCGAACGCGTTCTTGCGTTTCCTGCTGTAAGCCCAGACCACGATGCCGACGAAAGTGATGAAGGTGACGAGCGGTCATGATGATGTGGAGAAGGGTTTGCGTCTCCATGGCTACCTCGCGTTCCGCATGAGCACGCCCATGCCCTGCAGGTACGCGACCAGCGCGTCCTGCTCGGTCTTGTCCTTCAACTCCGCCGGAGCCTTGGCGATCTCTTCGTCCGTGTACGGCAGCCCCAGCGTGCGCAGCGTCTTCATCTTCGCCTGCACGCCGTCGGCATCCGCGGGCGTCTTGGCCAGCCACGGATAGCCCGGCATGTTCGATTCGGGGACGACGTCGCGCGGATTGTTGAGATGGACACGATGCCAGTCGTCGGAATACTTCGCGCCCACGCGCGCCAGATCGGGTCCGGTGCGCTTGCTGCCCCACTGGAACGGATGGTCGTAGACGAATTCGCCGGCGACCGAATAGGGCCCGTAGCGTTCCGTCTCCGCGCGGAACGGCCGGATCATCTGCGAATGGCAGTTGTAGCAGCCTTCGCGCACGTAGATGTCGCGGCCGGTAAGCGCCAGCGGCGAATACGGCTTCAATCCCGCCACGGGCTGGGTCAGCGAACCCTGGAAGAACAGCGGCACGATCTCCACGAGCCCGCCGACGCTGACGACGAGCAGCACGAGGATGACCAGCCACGGAACATGCTTTGCTCGATATTTTCCTGATTGAGTTTCATGGTCGTGTCCTACGCGTGGGCCGGCACGCCGGTCGGAATGGGTGCCTCATAGGGCTTGCTGCCCGACAATCGTGCGCACCGTGTTGTACGCCATGATCAGCATGCCGGAGAGGAACAGGACGCCGCCCAGCAGCCGGATCGCGTAGAACGGATAGGTCGCCTTCAGCGCTCTCGACGAACGCGTAGGTCAGCGTGCCGTCCGCGTTGGTCGCGCGCCACATGAGGCCCTGCATGACGCCGGCGATCCACATCGCGGCGATGTACAGGACGACGCCGATCGTCGCGATCCAGAAATGCAGCGGTGATGAGCCGCACCGACCACATCTCGATCTTGCCGAACATCCGCGGGATCAGGTAATACATCGCGCCGATCGAGATGAACGCGACCCAGCCCAGCGCGCCCGAGTGCACGTGGCCGATTCGTCCAGTCGGTGTAGTGCGACAGCGCGTTGACGGTCTTGATCGACATCATCGGCCCCTCGAACGTGCTCATGCCGTAGAACGACAGCGACACGATGAGGAACTTGAGGATCGGGTCCTCGCGCAGTTTGTGCCAGGCGCCGGACAGCGTCATGATGCCGTTGATCATGCCGCCCCACGACGGCGCCAGCAGGATCAGCGAGAACACCATGCCGAGCGATTGCGTCCAGTCGGGCAGCGCCGTGTAGAGAAGGTGGTGCGGACCCGCCCACATGTAGGTGAAGATCAGCGCCCAGAAGTGGACGACCGAGAGGCGGTACGAATAGATCGGGCGGCCCGCCTGCTTCGGCACGAAGTAATACATGATGCCGAGGAAGCCCGCGGTCAGGAAGAATCCGACGGCGTTGTGGCCGTACCACCACTGCACCATCGCGTCCTGCGCGCCGGCATAGGCCGAGTACGACTTCCAGCCCAGCAGCGACACCGGGAGCTCCGCGCTGTTGACGACGTGCAGCAGCGCAATCGTCAGGATGAACGCGCCGAAGAACCAGTTGGCCACGTAGATGTGCGGCGTCTTGCGCTTGGCCAGCGTGCCGAAGAACACGATCGCGTAGGAAACCCAGACAAGCGTGATCAGGATGTCGATCGGCCATTCGAGTTCGGCGTATTCCTTGCCGGAGGTGATGCCCAGCGGCAACGTGATCGCCGCCAGCACGATGACGAGATTCCAGCCCCAGAACGTGAACGCCGCCAGCGCGTCGCCGAAAAGCCGCGCCTGGCACGTGCGCTGCACGCAGTAGTAAGACGTCGCGAACAGCGCGCAGCCGCCGAAGGCGAAGATGACGGCATTGGTGTGCAGCGGCCGCAGCCGGCCGTAGCGACAGCCACGGGATGTCGAAATTGAGCTGGGGCCACAGGAGCTGCGCGGCGATGATCACGCCCACCAGCATGCCCACGATGCCCCAGACGACGGTCATCAGCGCGAACTGCCGCACGACCTTGTAGTTGAACGTTTCCGCTGCTTTCGCGATTGCCATCCTGAGACGCCTCCCGGTAGGCGCGCGGCAGATTTCACGCGCCGTTGAGTCCGATTTCGAGCCAAAAGACCCGCAATACTACGTTTCCGTCCCCGGCATTGATTTGACCCCCGTCAAACTAGTCGTTGTCTGGCGGAAGTTCGTGGCGCTGCGCGCCGTCGTCGTCCGCCAGGATGCGATGCGCGGGCCCTTCGAGGTCGTCGAACTGGCCGCTGTGCACGCTCCACCAGAATACCGCGCCGATGGCGAGCACCAGAACGACCGACATCGGGATCAGCAGCATCAGGATTTCCATGACGTCAGTCCGCTACGCCCGCGCCGGCACGGACGGCGTCGCTTCGGTACCGTGTCCGGCGTCACGAGCGGGCAGGCGCGTCAGGCGAAGCGCATTGGCGACGACCACCAGGGACGACAACGACATGCCCACGGCGGCGACCACGGGCGTCACGAAGCCGAACGCGGCCGCGGGGATGGCGATAGCGTTATAGGCCGCTGCCCATGCAAGGTTCTGCCGGATCACGGCGAGCGTGCGCCGCGCCTCGCGCAACGCCGTCGCCGCGCGTTCGACGCGGTCGGAAAGAATCACCACGTCGGCGGTGTGCTGCGCCAGCGGTGTCGCCGAGCCAAGGCTGATCGACACCTGCGCCTGCGCCAGCGCCGGCGCGTCGTTGATCCCGTCGCCGATCATCGCGACCACCGCGCCCTTCGCCTGCAGCCGGCGATCGCGGCGCGCTTGGCGTCCGGCGTGAGATCGCCGCGCGCGTCGTCAAGCCCGAGCGACCGCGCGACGGCATCGCACGCTCGCCCGGCGATCGCCGGAAAGCATGACCGGCGTGATGCCCAGGCTGCGCAGTTCCTCGATCAGGCGCGCGGCGCCCGGACGCAGCGCGTCGGCGAAGGTGAACATCGCCCGCCAGCCATTTTCGTCGCCCAGCGCCGCCAGCGCGCCGCGATGGCGCCGCATCGTCGGCGAGCGCCTGCAGGGCTGCCGGCATGGGACCCGCCAGCGCCGCGACAAATTCAGGTCGGCCGACGCGGACGCGCACTCCGTCGACGCTGCCTTCCACGCCTTCGCCTGCCGTTTGCCGAAACTCGCCGACCACCGGCGCCGGCGTCGACGCGGCTTCCGCGGCGGCATCCTGCAGCGCGCGCGCCAGCGGATGCTCCGATCGCGCATCCACGGCCGCCGCGAGCGCAATCGCCTGCGCGCGCGACGTCCCGCCCGTCGTCTCGCACGCCGCCAGTCGGACGCAGCCTTCGGTCAACGTCCCGGTCTTGTCGAGCACGACGTGCGTCACCCGCGCCAGCGATTCGAGCGCATTGCTTCGCGCCAGCACGACGCCGGCGCGCGCCAGCGATCCCGCTGCCGCCGCCAACGCCGCCGGGGTCGCCAGCGACAGTGCGCACGGACAGGACACGACGAGCAGCGCCACCGTAACGGGCAGCGCGCGCTCCGGATCCAACTGCCACCAGACCAGCGCCGTGCCCAGGGCGAGCAGCAGCAAGGCGCCGACGAACCATGCCGCGGCGCGATCGGCAACCCGCGCGACGCCGGGACGTTCACTCGCCGCGCGCTCGACCAGGCGCAGCACCGACGCAAGGCGCGTCGCCTCCCCTGCCGCCTGTACGCGCACGACCAGCGGACCGTCGCGGTTGACCGAGCCTGCCAGCACGCGGTTTCCCGGAGCGCGCAAATGCGGAAGGCTCTCGCCCGTCAGCATCGCTTCCTCGACATGGGAGCGGCCCTCGATGATCTCGCCATCGGCCGGCACGACCGCGCCCGGGCGGACGAGCACGACGTCCCCGGCAACCGAGCTGCGCGGCCGCGACCGTCATCGGGAGACGTGTCGCCGGGCCAGCCACGCAGGCGCTCGGCAATCGCCGGCCGCTGCCGCGCGACAAACTCGATCGCGGCGCCGGCCTTCTGCCTCGCGACGAGTTCGCCATAGCGCGCCAGCAGCAGCAGCGCGATGAACATCGTCACGGAATCGTAGTACACGGCGCCGGCGCCGGTGAACGTCGCCCAGGCGCTGGCCAGGAACGCCGCGCCTATGCCCAGCGCGACAGGCACGTCCATGCCGAGGCGCGCCTGCGCGATATCGCGCCAGGCGCCGCGGAAGAACGGCGCGGCCGAATACACGAGCGCCGGCAGCGTCAGCACGAAGCTCGCCCATTCCAGCAGGCGCTGCTGTTCCGGGGCCACGCCTTCGCTGGATACGTAGGCCGGAAGCGCGAACATCATCACCTGCATCATCGCCAGCATCGCCACCGCCACCCGCAGCAACAGCGCCCGCCGTTCGCGACGCGCCAACGCCTCGCTCAAGCGCGGGGTCGTAGGGATGCGCGGAAAATCCGATCGCGGACACGGCGCGCAGCACCTGCGACAGCCGGGTCGCGCTCGGATCCCACGCGACGACCGCACGCCGGTTCGCGAAGTTGACGCGCACTTCCGCCACACCCGGTTGTCGGGCGAGCCATGACTCGAGCAGCCACACGCACGCTCCGCAGGTCAGGCCTTCGAGCAGCAGCGCTGCCTCGACGCGATCCGGGCCGGTCGCGTGCACCAGCCCCGCCGCGGCCGCGGACTCGTCCCAGCGCGTCCACTCATCGACGGCGGCCGCAGCCAGCCGCACTGCGTCGGCCGTGCGGCTGGAATAGAAGTCGGCGAGACCTGCGGCGGTGATGGTCTGCGCCACGGCCAGGCAACCTGCGCAGCAGAAATTGCGCGGCACGCCGTCGACTTCCTCGCGCCACAGCCGATTCGACCGGATTGGGCGCGCCGCAGTGAAAGCAGTGTCCGCTGTCGGCGTGCGCCTCGAGCATGCGGCTCGCCCGGCAGCGGCTCGCGCGATGGCGGGAAGGATTGGGCCAGCATGCGCCAGACTCTAGGTTGGGCACGGCACGTGGTCAAGGCGGATGGCGTGCGACGTTGATCTGGCGCAGGTCCGGCATAGCCCGGACGCCGTTGACGTGGGTCAAGACGCAATTGCGCCCACGGTGTACGATCCGATTTGTCCGTCCGATCGGGAGTTCGCGATGTATGCTCACCTGCTGGTGCCCACCGATGGCTCGAAGCTTTCCGACAAGGCGGTGACGCACGCCGTCGCGCTCGCGCAAGGGCTGAATGCGAAGATCAGTTTCTTCTACGCGTCGCCCGACTACCCGCTGCCCGCGTACGCGGACGGCGTCGTTTACGAGCCGATTTCGAAGAAGGAATACACGCAGCTGGCGGGCAAGGAGGCGGAGCAGGTCCTGGACCGCGCGACGACGAAGGCCAGCGCGGCTGGCGTCGAATGCTCGCGCATGCACATGATCGCCGCGGCGCCGTGGGAGGCGATACTCAAGGCCGCCAAGAAATCCAAGTGCGACGCGATCGTGATGGCTTCGCACGGGCGCAGCGGGCTGTCCGCGATGCTGCTGGGCAGCGAGACGCAGAAGGTCCTGACGCACAGCAAGCTGCCGGTCCTCGTCGTTCGCTAGCGACTCCGGCCGCGGTTGCGCGCCATCGTGGCGCGCATCTCTGCGCACGTTCGGCAGCCGTCCTTGCTCAACCCGGGGCGGAATTCGGCGGGACCGGACGATCGTCTTGCGGGCGCGTCAGCGCCCGCGCCAACCGTTGACCCAGCCGATGCGTCGGCAGTTCCACCCCGACATGCAGGAGGGTGCTGACCAACAGCGCTCCCGCCAAGGTGCAGCCCAGCGCGACGATCGGGGCGACCCCATGCGCGGCCATGATTCCCAGAGCAACGTATCCGGCGACCGCATGAATCACGTACAACGGAAAGCTGATATCCGCAAAGTAGCTCAGAACGCGATTGGACGGCCACCGATGCGAAAACGCGTAGGACACGCCAAAGACAAGCAGCGCCAGCGTATAGCTGTTCACCACGCGCATGGAGAGTGAGTCGGAAGCGTTGACTCCACTGGATCCAGAAACATGCCATAGAGCATCGCCGAGATTGCGCACAGCCCGGCTGTGCCGAGGCGCCGCCGGTAGTGATAGAAGATCGCGACGCCAATGAACATGAAGGCAAGAAATCGCGCCGCCGTGGCAAACACATAACCCAGTCGATACGCGATCTGATAGGCAGTCGCGTCGGTGCGCAGCCAGCCGGGCAGCAGCGCCTCGATGCCGATTGCGCAAGCCGCCAACGCCAGCGGAATGGCGAATACGCGGCGGTCGCCAAGGCGCAGCCACTTCCACGCGATCGCGCAGACAACATAGAACTTGACTTCGACCTCGAGCGTCCACACGACATAGTCGATGTGCGCCGACCACAGGAGGTCGCGAGCGCCGGGCAGGAAATGAATGATCACCGAACGAGCGTCGAAGGGAAACGGCTTTCCGAAAGTGCGTCCCGCGATCCAAAGAGCAAGCAGCGTCACGGCAAAGCCGGCAAAGTACGTCGGGTAGATGCGCAATACCCGGCCAACCAGGAAGCCGCGCCAATCGTATTTCTGCAGCGACATCGGGATCACGAACCCGCTGATCAGGAAGAACAGGGCCACGCCAAACTCCCCGCCGCCGAACGGAAACAGGCGCAGAAATGTCTCCCAGACGTCGAGCGCCGACGATGCGATGCGGACGGGTGGAGGCGTGTTCGCGATCGTGCCAATGAGCGCCGCGTTCTCGAAAAAGAAGCTGTTGTAGTGCGCTACGACCACGGAGAGCGCCGCGAGCCCACGCAACGCGTTGGCGAATTCGAGTTTTGCCACGGATAGGTTCGCATTTCGGGACACGCGCGAGTGTCCCGGGTTGATGAGGCGTCGAATGAAAATCAGGTCCGGGCGGTTACCGGTCACGGATATTCGTGAACCCGCGGCAATCGCATTCCGGACGGAATGATCGCACGCGCGGCAACGACCGGCCTCCGGTCCGGCGGCCATCACGGCGGCCGGACGCATGGCAGCGCCGAACTTCCAGACGCACGCTTCGGCGGATGTCGTGCGGATGCCGGCGGCGCGATCAGGTACAATGCCATTTTTCCCAACAAAAACAGCACCATGCGCATTTCGAAGTTCTACGTGTCGACGCTGAAGGAGGCGCCCGCCGAAGCGGACATCGCCAGCCAGAAGCTCATGCTCCGCGCGGGCCTCATCAAGAAGCTCGGCAGCGGCCTCTACACGTGGATGCCGCTCGGGCTGATCACGCTGCGCAAGGTCGAGGCCATCGTTCGCGAGGAAATGAATCGCGCCGGCGCGCTGGAACTCGTGATGCCGGTGATCCAGCCCGCCGAACTGTGGCAGGAAAGCGGTCGCTGGGAAAAGATGGGGCCGCTCATGCTGCGCCTCCAGGACCGGCAAAAGCGCGACTTCATCGTCGGGCCGACGCACGAGGAGGTCATCACCGACATCGTGCGCCGCGAGATCCGCAGCTACAAGCAGATGCCGGTCAACTTCTACCAGATCCAGACCAAGTTCCGCGACGAGATCAGGCCGCGCTTCGGCGTGATGCGGGCACGTGAATTCGTGATGAAGGATGCGTACTCATTCGACGCGGATGAAGCCGGAATGCTGCGCTCGTACCGGATCATGCACGAAGCCTATTCGCGCATCTTCACCCGAATGGGATTGCAGTTCCGCGCCGTCGACGCCGATTCCGGGCGCGATCGGCGGTGCGCTGTCGTGCGAATTCCAGGTGCTGGCCGATTCCGGAGAGGACGCCATCGCGTACAGCAACGGCTCGGACTACGCGGCCAACGTCGAAAAGGCCGAGGCGCTCGCGCCTGCGTCTTCGCGTCCCGCGCCCGCCGAGGCCAGGACCCGCGTGCCTACGCCGGGCAAGTCGACGTGCGAGGAAGTCGCGGAACTGCTGCAGCTGCCGCTTGCGCGCACGGTGAAATGCCTGATGCTGTGGGCCGACGGCCGCGTGCACATGCTGCTCGCTGCGCGGCGATCACATGGGCAACGAAGTGAAGATCGGCAAGCTGCCCGGCATGGACGGCTGGCGTTTCGCGTCGGAAGCCGAGATCATCGAGGCCACCGGCTGCAAGCCCGGCTACCTGGGGCCGGTCGGCATCCCGAAGGAAATGCCGCTGATCGTCGATCGTTCCGTGGCCGTGATGGCCGATTTCATCTGCGGCGCGAACGAAGCCGACTACCACCTGCGCGGCGTGAATTTCGGGCGCGATTGCCGGGAACCGGACGCCGTCGCGGACATCCGCAACGTCGTCAAGGGCGACCCTTCGCCGGACGGCAAGGGCACGCTGGACATCCTGCGCGGCATCGAGGTCGGCCATGTTTTCGCGCTGGGCCACCTGTACTCGCAGGCGCTCGGTGCAACTTTTCTCGACGCCGAGGGTCAAGCGAAGGTCATGGAAATGGGCTGCTACGGCATCGGCTGCACCCGCGTCGTGGCGGCCGCCATCGAGCAGAATCACGACGAAAAGGGCATCATCTGGCCCCTGCCGCTGGCCCCGTTCGCCGTGGCCATCGCCCCGATCGGCTACGACCGCAACGAAGGCGTCAAGGCGCTGGCCGACAAGCTGCACGACGAGCTTGAGGCCGCGGGCGTGGAAGTGCTGCTGGACGACCGCGGCGAGCGTCCTGGCGTGATGTTTGCTGATCTCGAGTTGATCGGCATTCCGCATCGCATCACGATCGGCGATCGCGGGCTGAAAGAGGGGAAAGTCGAGTACCAGGGTCGCCGCGACCCGGCGTCGTCGAACGTGCCGGTGGCGGAGATCGCCGCGTTCATCCGGGAGCGCATTGCCGGATGACCGCTGCATGCACTGTAACGGAGACGAAAGCCGCATGACACGAAAGGGAATTGCCCGCACGCCTGCTTCTTCCGGCCCTTTGGGTCGTGGTGGCGCTCGCGCCTCTGCGGGCCAGTGCCGGCGCGCAGGTCGAGGAACAGCTGGCGCCCTCGGTGGTTGTCGGCCTGTCCCGTTCGATCTCCGATCGGCCCGTGCCCGACGATTACGCCCAGCGCGTGGACGTCTGGCCGTGGATAAAGGAGATGTCGACGCGCATCGCGCACAAGGTGCCCGACGAACTCGAACGCCGCGACCTGCTCGCCACCGTCCATTACGAGGCGATGCGCTCGGGCCTTGACCCGCAGCTGGTGCTCGCCGTCATCTACCACGAGAGCGGTTTCAAGAAGTTCGCGTTCTCCAGCGCCACTGCGCGCGGCTACATGCAGGTCATGCCATTCTGGGTGAAGCAGATCGGCACACCCGACCAGAACCTGTTCAACCTGCGTACCAACCTGCGCTACGGCACCGTGATCCTGCGCCACTATCTCGACATCGAGAATGGCGACCTGTATCGCGCGCTGGGGCGCTACAACGGCAGCCTCGGGAAGCCCGAATATCCGAGCGCCGTGCTGGCCGCGCTGAACCGGCACTTCCACTACCCGCAGGTCGCGAAGACCGCGGCCAACGCTGCCGGAACCGCAATACCGCAGTGAGCGCAGCCGCGGCGGATTCGCGCGCACCCGCTCCCCCGGCCCGCTACCGCGGCCGCTTCGCGCCCTCGCCCACCGGCCCGCTGCACTTCGGTTCGCTCGTCGCCGCGCTGGCGAGCTATTGCGACGCGCGCGCCGCGGACGGCGAATGGCTGGTGCGCATCGAGGATGTCGATTTCCCCCGCCGCCGTCCCGGACGCCGAGGCGCAGATACTCGCGACCCTCGAACGCTACGGCTTCCAGTGGGATGGTGAAGTCGTCCGCCAATCGGATCGCATCGTCACTGCTACGACGAAGCGCTGGCGCACCTGCGCCAGGCGGGAAGGGTCTATCGCGTGCACGTGCACGCGCCGCGAACTCGACGCCGCGCCCATGGGCGTTTCCGGCGAGCGCGTCTATCCCGGGACCTGCCGCGGTCGTCCGCCGCCATCGCGTCGGTGACCGCCGGCGGCATGCGTGGCGCGTGCGCGTCGACGCCGAGGTGCGGACGTGCAACGACCGCCTCCAGGGCGCGCAGCGTCAGGACCTCGCGCGCGACGTCGGCGACTTTGTCGTCCGGCGCAGCGACGGCCTGTTCGCCTATCAACTGGCGGTCGTCGTCGACGACGGCGAACAGCAAATAACGGACGTCGTGCGCGGCGCGGACCTGCTGTCGTCCACGCCTCGCCAGATTCTGCTGCAGGATCTCCTCGGCCTGCCGACGCCGACCTATCTGCACGTCCCGATCGCGATCAATCATTCCGGCGAGAAACTGTCGAAGCAGACGCGCGCTGCCGCGCTGGCGGACAAGCCGTTGCCGGCCCTCCTCGACGGCCTGGCGTTTCCTTGGCCAGTCGCCGTTTGCCGAACCACCCGCGGACGTCGCCGGAATTCTGGCAAGTCGCGAAGGCGTCGTGGCGCGCGACGCGGCTGCCGCCCGTGCCGATGCTGCCCGCGCCGACCGGTATGGACGCCGGTGCGGCGCCGCCCGCGGCGCGCGAAAAGGAGCGCTGAGGCGGCAGCCGCGGGTGCGGCATGCCGGGCGCGTATAATTACGGGTTCCGCGCGACGCCCGCAGGCCATTTCGCCGCCCCTTCGCGCTCCCACTTGGAATCCACGCTCCATGACCACCATCGTTGTCGTCCGCAAGGGCGACGAAATTGCCATCGCCGCGGATTCGCTCACCACGTTCGGCGACACGCGCCTCGCCGCGCATCACGACCGCACGTACGACAAGATCGTCATGTATCGGGGCAGCTATGTCGGGCTGTGCGGCTCGGCCGCGCACCAGCTGGTGTTCGACAGCCTGCTTCGGAAAGCACGACGACCTTGACCTTACGACCAAGGCGTCCATATTCGAGACGTTCCGCAAGCTGCACCCGATACTCAAGGAGCAGCACTTCCTGAATCCGAAGGAAGAGGACGACGATCCCTACGAGTCGTCGCAGTTCACGGCGTTGATCGCCAACGAACACGGCATCTTCGGCGTGTACTCGATGCGCGAGGTGTTCGAGTACACGCAATTCTGGGCGGCTGGTTCGGGACGCGAATTCGCGCTGGGAGCGATGCACGCGCAATATTCCCGCCTGCGGACCGCGGCGGCCATCGCCCGGGCGGGCGTGGAAGCCGGCGCGCTGTTCGACAAGAATTCCGCGCTTCCCATGACGCTGTATACAATCAAGGCGCTGGCCAACTGAAGCCGATGCCGCGGCAAATGGAGCGGCAAACGAGATGGCATCCGAGGTTGCCATGACGCATTCGCCTTCGCGCGACACCATCACCCGGTTCGTCTTCGAGCAGGCGCCGGTTCGCGGCGTGCTGGTCACGCTGGACGCGGCGGCGCGCGCCATCCTGGACTGTCATCCCTATCCGCCGGCATTGCGCCGCGTTCTGGCGGAACTGCTCGCGGCTTCCGCGCTGCTCTCCTCCATGCTGAAGTTTTCCGGCAGCCTCATCGTGCAGCTGCAGGGCAGCGGTCCCGTGCGCCTGCTCGTCGTCGAATGCAACGACGCGCTGGAATTGCGCGCGACCGCGCAATGGGACGCGCAGCGCACGATGGCATTCGGGCCGGCCGCCACGCTCGCGGAGCTGGCCGGCGGCGCCGACGCAGGGCCGCCTGGTCATCACGCTCGACCCCAAGGGCAACGGCACCCTGTACCAGGGCATCGTGACGCTGGAGACGGCATCGGTCGCGGCGCTTATCGAGCACTACCTCGCGACATCCGAGCAGCTGGCGAGCCGTCTCGTGCTGGCGACGGATGGCAGCCGGTCTGGGGGTCTCCTCGTCCAGCGGCTGCCAGGCGAAGATGCCGGCGGCGAGCCGGGGCAGGACGCGACGTGGGAGCGCGCAGAAGAGCGGCTGACGCAGATCGACCCGGTGACCTTGCTGGCGCCGGGAACGGCCGAGACGCTGCTGGTCGAAGCATTTCCCGCATGACGACCTACGGGTCTTCCGGCCGAAGCAGGTGAGCTTCCGCTGTTCATGTTCGCGGGAACGCGTCGAGCGCGCGCTGCGCATTGCCGGCAAGGCAGAGATCGAGTCGATCCTGGCCGAACGCGACGATGTGGAAGTGACCTGCGAGTTCTGCAATCGAACCTACGCATTCGCCCCCGCCGAGGCGCGCGCGGTCTTCGCGCCGCAAGTCTCGTCGCTGCGGCACTAAAAGCGCATGAGCCTGTACACGCCATCCCATTTCAGCACGCAGGATCGCGCCGCGATTGCGCGGCTCATGCACGAGTACGCATTCGCCACGCTGGTCACTCCCGCGGCTCCCGAGCCGCTGGTGTCGCATCTGCCGTTGCTGCTGGTGCCCGGCTGCGAGCCGCACGGGACCCTGCTCGGCCACTTCGCGCGCGCGAATCCGCACTGGCAGCACGCGCGGGAGGTGGAATCAATCGCCATCTTCCACGGGCCGCATGCCTACGTTTCGCCGTCGTGGTACGCCGAGCCCGACCGCATGGTGCCGACCTGGAACTACGCCAGCGTGCACGCGCATGGCACGCTCGAGATGATCGACGATCCCGCGTCGGCACAGGGCGTCATGGATGCGCTCGTGCAGCGCTTCGAAGGTCCGCGCGCGGCGCCCTGGACATTCAAGCGCGACGAGCGCGAACGCAACGCGCTGATGGGCGCGATCCAGCCGTTTCGGATGCGCATCCGGCGCATCGACGCCAAGTTCAAGCTATCGCAGAACCGGTCCCGCGACGACCGCTCCCGGGTGATCGAAGCGCTGCGTGCCGAAGGGCATCCCGAGGCAGGCGCCACGGCAGACTGGATGGCGAACTACGCCGGTCGCAACGACGATGGGCCGCGCTGAACCGTCGCCGGGCGACCGCGGACGACGGCCGCATCCGCTTCGACAAGTGGCTGTGGGCCGCGCGTTTCTACAAGACGCGAAGCCTTTGCGTGCAGGCCATCGACGCAGGACAGGCGCGCGTGAACGGCGATCGCGCCAAGCCGGCGCGCGCGATGAGGGTCGGCGAAAGTGTCTCGATACGCAAGTCGGGGATCGTCTGCGAGGTCGTGATCACCGCGCTTTCCGACCGCCGCGGCAATGCGACCGCGGCGGCATTGCTCTATCGCGAGACCGAGGCCAGCGCCGCGGCGCGCGAGGCCGCCCAACTGGAACGGCATGCCGCGGAACTCGCCCAGCCGCGCTTTCCGGGGCGGCCCGACCAAACGCGAGCGCCGGAAACTCGAGGACTTCCTCAACGAGCCTTGACGGCGCGGCGCAAGGCGCGTGTCAACACAGCTGCATGTTGGCCAGGTCGAGCAGGAAATCCGGCTGCCGGTAGGCGCGAAATACCAGCCAGGCGACGGCCAGCGCCAGCAGTATTCCAGCCGAATGCCAGAATGCGCGGTGCGAAAAGAAGCGGCGCGACGTGGCAGTCGCGCCGTCCTTCGTGGCCTGGGTGTGGTCGTCGTGCGGGTCCGTCACCCGCCCAGCTTACGCCCGCTGGGGCAGGTCGGGCAATACGCCAACCAGGGAAACCGGCGAGGCCGGCATGATGGAAAGCGTGCGCATCTTGGCCATCACGGAACTGAAATCGGCCGCCGTATGCGCATCCGCAATCGGCTTCGCGAGCAGGTTGACTGCGCGCCCGCTGACGACCAGCGGCATCTCGGCCGGCAGGCTTCCGCGCAGGCTCCTGATTTCCTGGCCGGCGATCTTGCCCGAAATTCCGCGGTCGAACAGCAGGATGACAGCCGCGACCTTGTATGCGCGCGCCGCGCCGGCGATTTCCTGCGCCGGCACACCGGAACCCAGCGTCAGGCAATTCACGCCTTCGGTGAATAACAGCAGTTCGAGGATGGCGAGACCGAGCTGATTGGGGTCGTTGGGCGGCGTGGCCAGCAGGACCGGCCGCGCATCGCGCGTGGGACGGACGAGCCGCGTCACATCCCGCAGCAACCGTTGCGCGAGGTCCGCGAAGCGCAATTCCTGGTAGTTCTGCATTTCACCGCGGACCACGCGCTCGTGCACGGCTTCGTTGAGCGGAATCAGCGTTTGCTCGAGGAACTTGCGCAGCCCCTGCCCCAGCAGCAGCTTCGACAGGTGATTCTGCATTTCGCCGATCCGGTGCTGCGCGAGCAGGCGGACGGACGTCTCGATTTCCGAAGGCAGCGGCGATGGCTCGTCCACGGCCAGGCCCAGCATGGACTGCAATGCCGAATCCGCCAGGGGCACGACCGCGCCGGCGCGCCAGCCTTCGGACAACAGTTGCTTGATCAATTTGAGGCGGGCGAGCTGGTCCGGCGGATAGACCCGGTCGCCGAACGCGTCGCGCAGCGGAGACGGGAAGCCATACCGCCGTTGCCACATGTAGAGTTGTTCGCGGCGCAGGCCGGTGATCCGCACGACTTCCCGGATATGCAGCGCATCGCCCGCGTTGGCGGCGACTTCGGTCGCGTCGACTGCGGCGAACTGTGGCTCGCGGCGCCGGTTTGGTGCCTTGATGAGGATGCCCATCGTCGTCGTTCCTGGTCGTATTGCGTCAGTTGAATGGTTCGGTCTGTGCTGCACAAGTATAGTCCGGGGCCCGTCAGGACACCGCGCCGCTCGTCCGTCCCGCCCGGACGGGCCAAGCTGTGCTGCACGAGACGTTTATGCACGATGTGTGCCAAGCGCCTTCGAGCCGCCTTGCCCGGCGCCAGGCAATGCGCGATGATGGACGCCATGCCGGCGGCAGGTTCAAGCTGCCGTTTTTTGTAGCGCTGCGGCGATTCCCCAACGCCGCGCCTCGATGAAATGGACCGTTTCTTGCGTTTCACATCGAGGCCGATGTCTTAGCGGATGCTGCCATGTTCGGATTCGGAAACACCAGTCGCGATCCATTGGCCGACATCAAGTCGGCTGAGCGTTGGCTCGCGTCGTTTCCGGACAACGACCCGCTGGCGATGCATGCGGCGCTGCTGGCTGAACTCGGCATCGTCACCGAGCAGGCGTCGCGACGCACGCCCGCGCGACTCGAGACCCTGTTCTTCGCCGACAGCCGCGCTGCCGGACTGCGCAAGACGCTGACCGCGCAATACATCGAGCACGCCAACCGCAGCTCCAAGATCGAGAATCAGTTGTGGTCGGCGCTGTTCGACCTCACGCAGGCATTCCTGCTCGCCTATCAGGCGTTCGCGCGCGAGGTCTCCGATCACTCGCAGAGCGCCAAATGGCAACTGCTGCTGCCGGGCCTCATTGCGCGCCAGGTCATCCATCTGGGGCTGGACGCCAAGATCCGGCTGTACCGCTACGAGCAATGGATTCCGGCCAAGTGGGCGGAACTGCATGCACTGTTCACGCTCGCGTGCTCGCGGCAGATCGACCGCCAGCAGATCGTCATCGGCACGGGCGGCAGCACGACCACGATCGAGCACGAGTTCCTGGTCACGCTGCTCCTGCAACTCATGAATTCCGGCAACATGACGGCGCGACACCTGGAGTGGGTGGCGGGCGAACTCGACGAATGGTGCATGCCGCTGAGGCTCACGCTGGAGGCGTCCTCGGTCACGTCGTTCTACATCGATCTCGCTGCGCGCGAGGGCTTCCGCCGTCGCACACCCGGCCCGCTGGAAGGGCGCGTGCTGTTCCTGGATACGCGCCCGCTGCACGCGGTGCTGATGCAGAACGTCATCATGCTCGAGCAAAAGATCAAGGGCCAGCCGCTGTCCGATCGGACGCCGCGGCGCAGCGAGCAACTGGGCCTCATGACCAAGCTCGCGTCGCAGGTCGATCCGGAATTCAAGCCGTTCGCGCGGCGCGGCGAGCGCACGGCGGCGGCCGGCGCCGTCGACGCGATCGTCGGATTCGGAAAGATCTGCGCGTTCCTGAAGGAGGAGGAGCGCGACCCGATCCCCTTGCTCGAACCCGGCAAGAGTTTTGGCGGCACGATGGAACTCGCGGTATTCGGGCACATGCGCAACGAACGGGACCGCCGCCTCGACATGACGCGGCGGCGCCTGGCCGCGTATGCGGCGCCAGGCGGTCCGTGGGAAGTGAAGGACGTCTCGCAGACCGGCTTTCGCCTGATTGCGCCGATGAGCGCGGCCAATGCCGTGACACTGGGCACACTGGCGGCCATCCGCCCGCATGGCCAGTCGCAATGGACACTGGGCATCGTTCGCCGGATGCGGCGCCTGACCATCGACCGCGCCGAGCTGGGGTTGCAGGTGATCGCCAATACGCTCGTGGGCGTCGACCTGGTCGAGCAGCGCAAGCATGCCGACAACGACTACTCCGTCGACGGCGAGCAGACCACAATCAACGGGCGGACATTTCAGGGCCTCTTTCTCACGTTGCGCAAGCGCGAGAGCCGACGCCGGCGTGCAATCGCTGATCGTCCCGGTAGCCGAGTTCCAGCCTGCCAACCGCCTCAAGCTGATGACGGCAAAATCGATCAACCCGATCCGCTACGGGAGACTGATCGAACAGCAGCCGGACTGGGTCTGGGCCACGGTCGAACCGCTGGAACTGCATCATTCAACGTCCGCAATGACCATCGGCGGCCTGCCGCCGGCGGCTCGCGCCGGAAAATAGCGCGGGGCCGGCCCTCGAACGCGGCGGTTTCGATCCCGCATGGTCGCCGACCATTACGCCGAGCTCCACGCCGCGCACCGTTGGGACGTGCCGGCGCATTTCAACATCGCGCAGGCCTGCTGCGCCCGCTGGGCCGAGGATCGCGCGCGCTTCGCGCTGTACTGGGAGGACGAGTCCGGGGCGGCCACCGCGCACACGTTCTGGGATCTGCAGCGCGAGGCCAACCGGTTGTCCAATGCCCTCGCGCAACTGGGCGTCCGGCGCGGTGACCGGGTCGCCCTGGTCCTTCCGCAGCGGCGCGAGACAGCGGTCGCGCACATCGCCATTTACCAGATGGGCGCGATCGCGGTTCCGCTGTCGTTCCTGTTCGGACCGGACGCCCTCGAGTACCGCCTCGGCGATTCAGGGGCGAGAGTTGCGCTGGTCGACGTCCAGTCGCTTCCGAACCTCGAACCGATCCGCTCGAAACTCCCGCAACTCGAACACGTGATCGGCGCAGCCGGTGCGCAAGGCGAAGGCATCCTTGCGTACGACACGCTGGTCGCCGCAGCGGCGCCCCGATTCACGCCGGAGGACACGCGCGCGGGCGACCCGGCGCTCATCGTCTACACCAGCGGCACCACGGGTCCTCCGAAGGGCGCGCTGATGCCGCACGCGTGCCTGCTCGGCAACCTCCCCGGCTTCGTTCACTCGCACAACGGCTTCCCGCAGCCGGGCGACGTGTTCTGGTCGCCCGCCGACTGGGCGTGGACCGGCGGGCTCATGGATGCGCTGCTGCCGACGTTCTATTTCGGGCAGCCGATTGTCGGGTATCGCGGGCGCTTCGACCCTGAACGCGCATTGCGCCTGATGGAGAAATACCAGGTGCGCAATACGTTCCTCTTTCCGACCGCGCTGAAGCTGATGATGAAGGCGTTCCCGCGGCCGCGCGAGCACTTCGACGTCAACCTGCGCAGCATCATGAGCGCGGGCGAAGCGGTGGGGACGACTGTATTCGCGTGGTCGCAGGAAGCCCTGGGCGTCACGATCAACGAGATGTTCGGCCAAACCGAGATGAACTACATCGTCGGCAATTCGCACACGCAGTGGCCGGCGAAGCCCGGATCGATGGGCCGGCCGTATCCCGGGCACCGCATCGCAGTGATCGACGACGACGGCAATCCCGTGCCGCAGGGCGAACCGGGCGAAGTTGCGATCCACCGCGTCGCGCCGGACGGCACGGCGGACCCGGTGTTTTTCCTCGAATACTTCAACAATACCGAAGGCACCCGCAGGAAATACACGGGCGACTGGTGCCGCACCGGCGACATTGCAACCGTCGACGCGGACGGCTATCTCTGGTACCAGGGCCGCGCGGACGACGTGTTCAAGGTCGCCGGCTATCGCGTCGGACCATCGGAGATCGAGAACTGCCTCGTCAAGCACCCGGCCGTCGCCAATGCCGCGGTCATTCCCGTGCCGGATGCGACGCGCGGCAACGTCGTCAAGGCGTTCATCGTGCTTGCGCCGGGGCACGCGCCGTCGGCGGCGCTGGAGGAAGACATCCAGCTTCACGTGCGAAAGTTCCTGGCGCCGTACGAGTACCCGAAGGAAATCGAATTCCTCGACGCGCTGCCGATGACGACCACCGGCAAGGTGCAGCGCAAGGTGCTGCGCGAACGCGAGGCGCTGCGCGTTCGTCCCACGTCTTGAGAGCGCCCTCTCGAGCGCTCAGCCGTCGAGCTTGCGTCAGCCGGGAAACCAGTTCCACGTACGCCTTCATCGCGTCTTCGCGCGACGTGCCCTTCCGTCCTGCCCATGCGTCGAATTTCGCGCGATTGATCATGTCGAGTGCGCCCGGGCGCTCGCCGGTCACGTCGCCTGAACCGGCCTGCTTGAACAGCGAATAGAGCGCAAGCAGCGTGTCGTTGTCGGGCGCGCTCTTCAGCATCTTCGAGGCCGCCGCCGCCTTGTCGAATGCCGCTTCCAGCTGCGACGGCCCATCCGCCTCCGGATCGGGCGCGCCGAAAAATGCGTCCTCGCGCTCGACGTCGTCCGCAAACCAGCGCGCCTCGAGCAGTTTGCCGCCGTGGAACGCGAACAGCAGCGCGCCCTCCGATTCGAGTTTCGCGCCAGCGTGTCGTCGCAACCAGCGTCGCCGGCGCCAGCGCAACGCCACGATTGAACACGGCATTGCCGGGTGCTACGAACCCCAACGCGAAGGCATCCGTCACCCTCGCCGCAAATGACCCGAATTTCTTCCCTGCATGCGCGCCGGAAATGGCGTTGGCACCGGGCTGCACCCAGGTCAGGTCGGGAATCGCGAGTTCCCGCAGTCCGGCCACGTCGCCGCCGGCAAGGCGCGCCATGACCGCCTCGACTGCGCACCGCAATTCGTCGTGCGTCATCCTCGGATCGTTGGCGAGCGCGGACGTGGCACCGGGAAGCGCCGCGCCGAGAAACTCCAGCACGCTCTTGGCGACGATCTCCCGGTCGTTGTCCACGCACACCATGTGATAGCTGTCCTCGAGCACGACCATGCGCGCGCGAGCACCGCCGATCTGCTCGACCAGGAAATTGGCGGAGGCAAGGCTCGTCAGCTCGTCCTGGCGGGCATGCACGACCAGCGTCGGGCAGCGGATGTCTTTCGCTTTCGCCATCACCAGATTGCGCAGGCGATCGACCTGGCGGATGCATTCCAGCGGCACCCATTGATAGTGGAAGTTCTCGCCACGCTCGAACTTGGCCTTGACGATCGCGCGCAACTGCTCGTTCTTGATGCCAAAGGGGTCCTCCTCCTCGACCTTCATCGTGCGGCCGATGCCGGGCACCCAGTAGAGCAGCGGGCGCAGCACGCGATACCACGGCGTGGCCCAGCCGTCGATGTAGACCGGAGGCGCCAGCAGGACGAGGCTGCCGCTGGCATGCTTCTCCCGTTGCGCGACCACCGCCGCGAGCAGTGAACCCATGCACATGCCCATGAGGTGAAGGCGCGGGTGCAGGTCGCGCACTTCGCGGTATTTGGCAATGACCGCGTCGATCCACTGTTCCGAGGTCACATCGGCCAAGTCCTCGGGTTTCGTGCCATGCCCGGGAAGCGTCAGCGAATGCGTGACCAGACCCGCGTTCTTGAGACGCTTGTGCATCGAACCCAGGTCGTACTGCGTCCCGCCGAGGCCGTGAATCAGGAACACGCCATCCGGCGAGACGGCGTTCGTCGCGCCGGTGGGCGCGGCCGCCGGCATGGCCGCAGCAGCGATCCCGCTCATGGACCGGACTCGCTCGGGCTTTCCGGAACCCGCGCCGGCGCGACACGGACAAGCCCGACGACGCGATGCAGTTCCCCATCGTGGTCGACGATGGCCCGCGCTTCGTCGCTGGCCGCGAGCGGCGCGCCGTCCGGCCCCGCGACCAGATAGGAAATCGAGTCCTGTGCGCCTCGCCCCTGCGCGCGCAGGTCGAAACGGGCGGCGACTCGCTCCCGATCATCCGGGATCAGCAGCGCCAGCCAGTCGGCCAGCGTCGCAATCCGGGCAGGTGCGGTGCCCAGCAGCTGCGCGGTATCGCCGGTGACCACCATGCGCCCGCTCGCCGGATCCCACTCGTACGCAATCAGGCGATGGGCGCCAATGGCCGCCTCGAACCGAGTCTGCCACTCACGGGCCTCGCGCGCCGCGTTGCGCTGGCTCGCGGCCAGCACAGCGATCAGTATGCCCGTCAGCGATATCGCCACGATGTACGCCTGCGCCTCCAGCGCGGGGTCGCCCAGGTAGCCCTGGATGCCCGGCGAACGGGCCCCTGCCCATCTTGGTGTACAGCAGCGCAATGAGCGTTCCGACCGCGGCGGCGAAGGTCGCGCCACGCAGGCCCCAGATCAGCGCCAGCAACGCCATGAACACGACCGGCTCGTAGATGAGCCCGCGTCCAACGTTGCCGCCGAGATAGTCGTCGGGACCGGCACGGAACAAGAGGAAGATGCTGAACAGGAAAAGCGCGCAGGCGACCGCGCCACCGGCAAACGCGGGCATCGGCAGACCGCCGGAGCGCTTTGCTCGAAACTGCGCCCAAGCGATGACCAGCGGCGCGACGATCAGCGTCCCCACGAAATTCGACAACGCCCACAGCCGAAAGGTGGCAATGCCTTGCGTTGCCGCCGGACGCAACGTTCCAGATCGCGGCAATCAGCGCACCGATGAGAGCCTGCGACAACGCGGCGCCGAAGACGAGCGCGGCCAGTTCGCGCGGATGGTCCAGGTGTGCGGGCAGGTCCGTCATGCGCGATGCGATCCACGCTCCGGCCGCCGCCGTGAGCACTTCCAGAGCGCCGTAGCCCAGTGCATCGAGCCTGCTGCCGATGAGCAGCGCGAACAGCCCGGCGCCGGCGAACGCGCCGGCAAGGATCGCAATCCACGAGGTACGCGGCCGCACCAGCAGCAGGCCCAGCGTCAATCCGCTGGCGAACCAGACCGTCCATGCATCGGCATGGGAGAAGGCGAGCGCGGCCGAGAGCCCGGACAACGCCAGGTACCCAGCCGCAACAAAGACCGTCACGATGAACAGGTGCACGATGCCTCCTCTCGCGGTGATCCTCGATTCATGTCGCGACGCCATCCGCGCGCCGGCGCAAGCGCTCAAGGAACGCGCGATGCAACAATACCCACAGCACGGCGGGCACGACGGCAGGCAGTATCAGCGAACCGAACTGATAGGCGAACGCGATCAGCTCCCGCTGCAATCCCGAGAAGCCGGCCTGCGAAGCGATCGCGGCTGGCGCGGCAATGGCGATGCTCTTCAGAAAATCCGCCAGCACGCCCCAGGCGACGAAGGGAACGATCACCGCGTACCCGACAGCAAGCGTGCGCCACCATTTCGCCTCGCGCGCGGCCAGCGTCAAGGCCGCGAACAGCGGCATGCCGAAGGCGTAGATCAGCATGTTGACGTCGACGCTGACATCACCGGAACTCATGCCTTCGCCAGGTTTGAGCGTGGTAAGAAAGGTCAGTGAAGCGCCTCCGGATTCGATCCCGCGCACCAGGTCGCGGAAGCCCAGGCGGGCGACCAGTTGGAGCAACAGCCGCACCGGCCACAGCAATACCGGTGCTAATAGATACCACGCGCCGAATGTCGCCGGCAGCCATGCCAGGGCGGCCACGACCAACCGTGTCAACGGACTTTTGAACAGGCGCCGCGGGGCTGGAGGTTCGACGTCCGCCGCTGTCGGTGGCTCGCTGGCGGTCATCCGGCGGCCAGCGCAGGCGGCGCGGCCGGCGGCGAGGCGGAGCCGTCGATACGCGGAACGCGCCGCACCCAGATCAGCCAGACCACGAGCACGTCGAGCATGATCAGCGCTTGCCACACGTACAAGTGCGCCCACTCGAACACATCGAAGTTCCATTGTCCGAGGTAGAAGAGGCTGATAACGCGCAGGATGTTGAGCAGCTGCACCGCGAAGACGCCGATGACGAGCCCGACGAGCCTTGTGCTTCCATGGCGCCGGAAAAGCGAGCATCGCGGCGAGAAGCACCAGCGTGGCCTCGACCCCGTTGCATCCGGCCTCGATCGACACCGCGAACCCGTTGCTGCTGCTGCGCATGACCTTGCCGGTGGCGACGACGCTGCCGTCGAAGAGCGTCACGATCCAAGTCGAGATGGCGGCCAGCGCATTCGTCCAGGGAATGACGAACCAGTCCTGGACCCACGGCGTGAGTTCCAGCCCGAAGAGAACGCCGAGCAGCACGACGAACAGGAGGAAGAAGCGCAGCATGCGGCGGATTCTACCGCTTCGCCGATACCGGCCCGCGCCCCGTCATGCCCTGGCAAGCGGGGGATTCTGCGCGAAGTAGCGTGCCACGCCATCGCGGATCGAGCCCGCGAATTTCTGCTGGTGATGGTCGCTGCGCAGCTTCAACTCTTCGTCCGGATTCGAGATGAATGCGGTCTCGACCAGGATGGATGGAATGTCCGGCGCCTTCAGCACGGCAAATCCCGCCTGTTCGACGGTGGCCTTGTGCAACGCGTTGTGCGTGCCGATGCCCTCCAGGACCTGCCGGCCCACTTTCAGGCTGTCGCTGATCTGGGCCGTCTGCGACAGGTCGAGCAGCATGCGAGCCAGTACCGGATCGCGCCGGTCGAGATCCACGCCGCCGATCAGGTCGGCACTGTTTTCCTTCTGCGCCAGCCACTTCGCCGCCGCGCTCGTGGCGCCGCTCTCGGACAGCGCGAATACCGACGACCCGCGCGCGTTGGGCTCGCGGAACGCGTCGGCGTGAATCGAGATGAAGAGATCGGCCTGAACGCGCCGCGCCTTCTGCACGCGTTCGGCGAGAGGCACGAAATAGTCGTCGTCGCGCGTAAGCATCGCCCGCATGTTGGGTTCGGCGTCGACGAGCGACTTGAGCTTCCTGGCGATCGCCAGCACGACATTCTTCTCGTACGTGCCACGGCGGCCGATCGCGCCCGGGTCCTCGCCGCCATGGCCGGGATCGATCGCGATCGTGATGCGCCGCGGCCGCGGCTTGACCTCCGCGCGAGCTGCCGGCACGCGGTCGCGCGGCGGCTGCGCGGGCTCGGGCGCGCGGTTTGCCGCGGCGATATCCTTGGCCCGGTCGCCCTCGAGCAGGGCCATGAGCGGATCCACGGGAATCAGCGGATAGATGTCGAGCACAAGGCGATGGCCGAATTCCGCAATCGGCTGCAGCGCAAAGGCATCGGCCTTGACCTCGGACTTCAGGTCGAGCACGACGCGCACGACCGTCCGAGTCATCTGGCCGACGCGGATGCCGGCGATGTAAGGGTCGGTCGGCTGCACGCGGGCGGACAATTGCGCGAGTTCCGGCGTAAGCTCCGCGCCGGACAGGTCGAGCACCAGGCGCTGCGGATTCCTCAACTCCAGCAGCTGGTGCGCGATCGGCGCCGGCGATTCGAGGATGACGCGCGTATATTCCTGCGCCGGCCACATGCGCGCCGAAGCGATGCGGCCGGCATGCGCCCACGCGCGCGGGACGATCAGCTGTGCCGCGGGCAGCAGCAGCCACCGGCACACCCGCCGACGCTCGATCGAAACGCGGATCAGCCCGCGGGCGGGCGCTGAGTCATCGAGAGGGTGATGGCGTCGAGACATCGCTCACCGGATAGCGTGTTGGCCAGCAGGGTCGCGTCGCGTCCGTCGCCGTCCGGACGCGGATGCGCGAGTGCAATCTCGAGATCCGCAACGGGCAGGAGTCCCGCGACCCGCTCCGGCCATTCGACCAGACAGACCGCGTCGTCCCGAAAACATTCGGCAAGTCCCGCCGTTTCCCATTCACTTGGATCGGCGAACCGATAAAAATCAAAGTGATAGAAGTATAAGCTCGAAAACGAATAGTGTTCAACCAGCGTATAGGTCGGGCTCTTGACCGGCCCGGCCCAGCCCAGCGCCCGAAGTGCGCCCCTCACCACTGTGGTCTTGCCCGTACCGAGGTCGCCCTGCAATGTGACCACCATTCCTCCGCCGAGTGCCCGCGCCAACCCGGCACCAAGCCGTTCGGTCGCGGCGAAGTCCTCAAGGTGAAAATGATGGGTCATCTTCGAGATGGTTTAGGCTAATGGCGATGAATGATACCGGCGCCGATCCCGCGGCAACCGCGCAACGCGATTGGGCCGCGCTCGCCGGGCAAATCACGCTCTGGGGCCGGGAACTGGGATTCGAGGCCATCGGTATCAGCGACACCGAACTGTCGGCAGAGGAAGCCCACCTCTTGCGCTGGCTTTCCGCCGGCCGGCACGGGACGATGGACTACATGGCGCGGCACGGCACTGCGCGCGCCCGCCCTGCCGATCTTGTGCCGGGCACCGTTCGCGTCATCACCGCGCGCATGAATTACTGGCCGTCCGCGTCGGCGGATGCCGGCACGGTCCTGGCCGATGGAGCGTCCGCGTACTATCGCGCGCTACGCGCTGGGTCGCGACTACCACAAGGTATTGCGCGCACGTCTGCAGCAACTGGTCGTGCGCATCCGCGATGCCATAGGCGAATTTGGTCACCGCGTATTCACCGACAGCGCGCCGGTGCTCGAGGTCGCGCTCGCGGCCAAGGCCGGGTTGGGCTGGCGCGGCAAGCACACGCTGCTGCTGACGCGCGACATGGGCTCATATTTTTTCCTGGGCGAAATCTACACCGACCTGCCTCTGCCCACGACTGATCCTCAGTCCGACCATTGCGGCACGTGCACCGCCTGCATCGGCGCGTGCCCCACAGGCGCCATCGTCGCGCCTTACGAACTCGACGCGCGGCGCTGCATTTCCTACCTGACCATCGAATTGCCGGGACCGATCCCCGAGGACCTGCGCGCGCTTATCGGCAATCGCGTCTACGGCTGCGACGACTGCCAGCTCGCCTGCCCGTGGAATCGCTTTGCGCAATCGTCCACGGAGCGCGACTTCGACGTCATCCGCCATGGCCTCGACCGCGCAAGCCTGGTCGAATTGTTCGCGTGGACGGAAGCCGAATTCAACACGCGGATGGAAGGCAGCGCGATTCGACGGATCGGACACGAGCGCTGGTCGCGCAACCTGGCGGTGGGCCTGGGCAACGCGCCATGGAGCGCGGAAGTCGTCGCGGCATTGGAGAGACGCGCCGGCGACCCGTCGCCGCTGGTGCGCGAACACGTCGCGTGGGCGCTGGCGCGGCAGCGAGGACGCGGTGCCGACTTCGTAGTTCCACTTGACCGGCTCCCCTGCCCCCACGACAATCGGCGCGCGACGGAAACGAGAATATCCTGCCCGGCGCCTTTCGGCGATCATCGGCAGGAAAGGTTGGGACCATGCTGCGAAATGTGGATCGATGTACGCAGGCGCCGGATCGGCAGGCGCTTCTGGCAAGGGCTGCACGGCAGGAGCCGCTGATATTCACGAATCTGTTCGACGGCCAACCCGTACGGAACGTGGCAAACGCTTCCGCTCTTCCGCCGAGCTGGGCTGCGCTGCGCATATTGCCCACTGAACCGGAGGAGCAGATCAACGTTCAGGCAAAGCCGCTCGGCGAGACGTCCGTCGAGGAATTCCTGCGTGAGCCTCGACCCGGAATAGCGCAATACGCGCTCAATCCGCCCGCGGATTTCATGCGCAAACCGGAGGTGCTTACTCAGTGGGGCGCCAGCGCGGGATTCAAGGCGTACATGGCTCACGCCGGAACGGCCACGCACCTGCACTTCGATGCGAATTGTCAGCACAATCTCCATTACCAGGTGCTGGGGAAGAAGCGCTTCATCCTGTTCGGCTCGGAACGATCAAAAGACCTGGCGCCGAAGGCGCAATCGAGCAGGTTGTTCCTGGAACGGCTTCCCGAACGCGAGCGGCTCGAACTCGCCGGCATCCTCGGCGGTTACGCTTGCGTCCTGGAGCCGGGTGAAAGCCTCTTCGTGCCGGCGTTCATGTGGCATTACGTCGACTATTTCGACTCGGGGTTGAGTCTCAGCACGCGGTTCGGCATCAGCAAGCGCCTGTTGAGCCTATTGCAACGATTCAATCGCGTGCATCCGACCGTGGAGTTCGTGCACTTTGCGATGGGCCTGCTGGCCGACGAATGCGCACCTGAATACGAACAGGCCTACCGGGAAGTCCTGGCGACATGGGACAGATCGTCGGGCACGTCGGAGCAGCGATTCTGGCTGGTGCAGGAAACGCTTGAAGCGATTTGCCGGCGCCTATGCCCGGAGCGCCTTGGGAAGCCCCTCTTCGATGCCGGCGAGGAAGTCTTTCCCCTGTTCCATTTCGGACCTGAAAAATCGGTGCTGGCTCGAAGAAAGTAAGCGCGCCCGTCGGTCTGCCTGAGAAACGTTGGATGCGCGTCATCGCCACGGAGTGTCCGGCGAAGCTCGCCGCAGGCAGTGCGCGATCGCTCGACATTGTGATATGGTTTTCTGCTTCGGGCACTTCCAAAAAGGCGACAGGAGGGATGGCATGAAAACGAATTCGCTGGTCTGGACCGTGGCCTTCGGATGCGTGGCCGCATTGATGGCGCCGGCGGCGCTGGCCGCCAATGTAAAGGTGACGCCGCTTGGTGGTCAGGACGGCGAGTTCTGCGCGCAGGACCGGGCGCTGATCTTCGAGGATCCGAACGGCACGCGCATCCTTTTCGACCCGGGCCGGACAGTTGCCGGCGGCGGCGATCCCCGGCTGGGCAAGATCGACATCATCCTCGTCAGTCACATGCACGGCGACCACGCGGGCAACGCGCACAACAAGGAGCCCAACTCGGGCAGCTGCGCGAGTCCCGACACGTCGGTGTCGGCGATGCCGAA
This sequence comes from uncultured beta proteobacterium, assembly GCA_963782625.1. GTDB lineage: Bacteria > Pseudomonadota > Gammaproteobacteria > Burkholderiales > Casimicrobiaceae > VBCG01. Next base: position 248,193 of record CAWAKN010000006.1, read on the forward strand.
TTCGAATGCGGTGAACATCGCCATTGCCAAGAAAGCGAAGATCGTGACGGGCAGCGAAATGCCGGCGTTCTTCGCCGGCAAGCTGAAAGCCAACGGCGGAAACCCCGCGGATTCGATCCTCGCGCGTTTCGGCGGAAGCGTGAAGGTGGGCGGCGTGACGATCGCAACGGTGACCGCGCTGCACAGCAACGGCCTCGATCCCGACTACATCGGCGGCGAGTTGGGCAAGAGCATGAAGGATGCGGGCATTGCCGGCTATGTCGGCGAGGCTACCGGCTACGTGTTGACGTTCAGCAATGGCCTCGTGGTCTATCTATCCGGCGACACCGGCATCACGTCCGAGCAGGACCGCGTCGTGCGCGGCCACTACAAAGCGAAGCTCGCCGTCATGAACATCGGTGACAACTTCACCACCGGCCCGGCGGAAGCGGCTTACGTAATCAACGATCTGGTCCAGCCTGCTTCGGTGATCGCGTCGCACGCCAACGAAGCCGCGACCAAGGGCGGCAAGGTGCTGCCGGGCACCAAGACCGAGACGTTCATGAAGGCCGCCAAGGTGCCGGTCCATGTTCCGCTGAGCGGCAAGACAATGGAGTTCGACAGCAGCGGAAAGTGCGCCGCCGGTTGTTGAGCCGGCTACCGGATCAGCTGGTTCATCGACACGATCGGCAGCATCACCGCCAGCACGAGCACCAGCACGATCGCGCCCATTATTACGATCAACGCGGGCTGCAGCAGTGCCGCGAGCCACGCCAGGCGGCGCTCGGCATCGCGCTCCAGTTCCTCGGCGGCGCGCTGCAGCATCGGTCCCAGTCGTCCGCTGCTCTCGCCGTTGGCGACCAGGTGGATCAGCACCGGCGGGAATTCGCCCTGTTCCTTCAGCGCGCGCGACAGCGTCACGCCTTCGCGCACCAGCGCCGTCGCGGCGCCCGCCGCATGGCGCAGCGGCAACATTTTCACGACATCGGACGCCGCGTCGAGCGAGCGCAGGAGCGGCGCGCCGCTGCCCACCAGGATGGCCAGCGTGCTCGCAAAACGCGCCGAATCCAGACTCCGGGCCAGCTTGCCCACGACGGGCAGGCGCAGAAGCGCCGCGTGCCACCGCGCGCGGAATGCCGAGTTCCGGTTGGCCGCATAGAACGCCGCGGCAGCAACGACCCCCAGTACCAACCACAGCCATCCCGTCGCCCTGAAGAACGCGCTGGTCGCGATCAGCGCCTGCGTCAGCCACGGCAAGGTCTGCCGGCTTTGCTGGTAGACGGACACCACCTGGGGAACGACATAGGTGAGCAGTACGGCGATGACCGCGAAGGCGATGATGGTGACGATCGCCGGATAGATCAGCGCCAGCACGATCTTCTGGCGCAGCGCTTCGCGCGCCTCGAGATAATCGGCCAGGCGCGCGAGCACATCGGCCAGGCGCCCCGTTTCGGCCCCGGCGCCGACCAATCCTCGATACAGCGGCGAGAACGTGCGCGGGAAGCGCGCGAGCGCCGCCTGCAGCGATTCTCCGGAGGCCAGCTGCATGCGCAGCGCCGCGACGATGCTCGCGGCGCGCGCATCGTCGGCCTGCTCGGCGACAGCCGCGAGCGCCTGGTCGAGCGGCATGCCTGATTGCACGAGCGTGGCGAGCTGGCGCGTCGTCAGCGTGACCAGCGGCGCGGGCAGCCTGGCGTGCGCAAGCGAATCCGCGCGCACGGCGGCGGCGGCGACAGCCGTCGGCGTGAGGCCATCGGCACGCAGCTGGTCGCGTGCCGCGCGTGCGCTTGCCGCCTCCAGCACGCCTTGCGTCATGCGACCCTGCGCGTCGACCGCCTCCCAGCGAAACGCGGTCATCGCCACGCCACGCGTCAGGCGTCGCGCGTCACGCGCAGCAGCTCGGCGAGCGAGACCGAGCCATCGGCAATCCAGCGCGCGCCATCCGCGCGCAGCGTGCGCATGCCGCCTTGCAGCGCGGCCTCCCGCAGCGCCAGCTCGCCGGCGCCATCATGGATATTGCGGCGGATCGCGTCGTCGACCGGCAGCAATTCGTACACACCGGTGCGCCCGCGGTGGCCGGTGTGGTTGCACGCATCGCAACCCGGCGCAGTCCACACCGGCTGCTCGGGTGGGAGCCCGAGCGACGCGTTGAGCTTCCTTTCTCCGGCGGAAGGCGCCTGCGACACCTTGCATTCAGGGCACAACCGGCGCACGAGGCGCTGCGCGAGCACGCCGAGCAGGCTCGACGCAAGCAGATACGGCTCGACGCCCATGTCGGCCAGGCGCGTGACCGCGCTGGTGGCGTCGTTCGTGTGCAGCGTGGCCAGCACGAGATGGCCCGTCAGCGAGGCCTGCACCGCGATCTGCGCGGTTTCGAGGTCGCGAATTTCGCCGATCATGACGATGTCGGGGTCCTGCCGCAGGATCGCGCGCAACGCGCGCGCGAAGTCGAGCTCGATGTGCGCATTCACCTGGGTCTGCGCCACGCCGTCCAGCGCGTATTCGATGGGATCCTCGACCGTCATCATGTTGACGGAGCCGCTCGGCAGACGCGCGAGCGAGGCGTACAGCGTCGTGGTCTTGCCGGAACCCGTGGGCCCGGTCACCAGCACGATGCCGTGCGGTTCGCGAATCAGCCGATCGATGATGTCGCGCGTTGCTTCGTCCATGCCCAGCGCGGTCAGGTCCAGGCGCGCCGAATCCTTGTCCAGCAGGCGCAGCACCACACGCTCGCCGGGACCTGTCGGCAATGTCGATACGCGCACGTCCACTTGCTTGTCGCCCAGCTTGAGCGCGATGCGGCCGTCCTGCGGCAATCGCTTTTCCGCGATGTCGAGGCTCGCCATGATCTTGAGCCGCGACACCAATGCGGCGTGGAGCGCCCGCGGCGGCTCGATTACGTCGCGCAGGCTGCCGTCGACGCGAAAGCGCACCACCGAACGCGCCTCGTACGGCTCGAAATGCAGGTCGGACGCGCGTTCCCGCAACGCTTGCAGCAGCAGCGCGTTGATCATGCGAATCACCGGCGCCTGCGTCGACGTGTCCAGCAGGTCTTCGCTCGCCGGCAGGTCCTGCATCAGCCGCGCAAGGTCGGTCTCCTTCGCCAGGTCGTCGGCCCACGTGGCCGCCGCGCCCGGGGCGCCCTGGTTGTAGGCGCGAGCCAGTTCGGAGGCGAATTCCGTTGCACTCACCGCGCGCGTGACCAGCGGCCGCTGCAGTACGCGCTTCAGCTCCACGACGCCGTCAGGCGTGGCGTCCGGCCGCGTCAGCACGACGACCGCATCGCCCTCGACGCGCGAGGCAAGCACGCCGTGGGACTTGGCAAACGTGTAGGGAATCCGCGCCGCAAAGGCCGCGGCATCGGCGGGCAATGTCGGGCGGGCGGTCATCGAAGTGGCAACTTGGGGGGCACCAGGCGCGCGCGTCACGGCCTTGGTATGGGCGGGTCGGGCGGTGGCTGGGCGCCTCCCGGAACGCTTGCCGGCGTTCCCGGCATCACGCCTTGCGGCGGCAGCGCCGTCGGAGGCCCTGGGTCGTTCCAGAACCACACCGGCTTGCCGAGGTTGTTCTGCTGCTGGTTCATGATGTAGTCGTAACGTTCGGACGTCAGCGCGCGGCCCTGCGAATCGCTGCGCACGACGGTCGGCTTGATGAACACGAGCAGGTTGGTCTTGATGCGGCGACGGTTGTCGTAGCGGAACAACTGACCGAAGAATGGAATGTCGCCGGCGACGGGCAGCTTGTCGGTGCCATTTTCCTGGCTGTCCTGGATCAGGCCGCCGAGCACGACGATCTGCTTGTCATCGACGATCACGGTCGATTCCAGCGCGCGCTTGGACAATACGATGCCCGTCGTCGTCGTGATCGATTCGACGCGCGAGACTTCCTGGTAGAGGTTGAGCCTGATCGTACCGCCTTCGGTGATCTGCGGCTTCACGCGCAGCATCACGCCGACGTCGTGCCGCTCGAACGTCTGGAACGGCTGGACCGTGGACGTGCTGCCCGTGACCGAGTATGACCCGGTCACGAACGGGATGTTCTGGCCGACGATGATCCGAGCTTCCTCGTTGTCGAGCGTCAGCAGCGTCGGCGTCGACAGGATATTGGCGTTGGCGTCCTGCTCGAGCGAGCGGATGAGCAGCGCAAGATTGGTGATCACGCCAAGGCCCGGGATGGCGATCGTGCCGTTGAGGATGCCCAGGTTGAGGCCCTGCCCCAGGTTGCTCAGGTTCACCGCGCCGCTGATGATGTTGTTGCCGCTGTCCGGCGCGCCGAAGTTGGTGCCGCCAAAACCCTGTACGTTCTGCTTGTTGAGACCCTGCAGCACCTGCCACTGGATGCCGAACTGGGCGGCCTTGTCGGAGGTGACCTCGACGATCAGCGCCTCGACGAACACCTGCGCGCGGCGCACGTCGAGCCGCTCGATGATCGTGCGCAGGTTGTTGTAGACCGGCTCCGGTCCCATGATGATCAGCGCATTGTTGGCGACGTCGGCCTGGATCATCAGGCTGCCCGTGTTGCCGCCCCCGGCGCCGGCGCCGCTCATGAACGGATTGGCGGCCGACGCCGGCGCTGCCGGCGCACCCTGCGCATTGGGCGCCGCGTTACCGCCGACCTGGTTGCCGAACATCGATGGCGTCGCTGCGGATGCGGCCTGCGAAACGTCGCCCCCTCCCGACAGCAGCGCGCGCAGCGTCTGGGCGACGCGGGCGGCGTCGGCATTGCGCAAATAGACGACGAACATGTTGCCGCCTGCGCGCTGCGGCGTGTCCAGCTGCTCGATCATCGCCTTGATGCGCGCCGCGCGGCCGGGATTTTCCGAGCGGAGAAGCACGCTGTTCGAGCGCGGATCGGCCACGATCATGACCCGCTGCTGCGCGTCGCCGGGCTGCCCGCCCTGCGTGGCGGTGTCCGCGCCGACCAGCCGGTTGAGGAGCGGCACCAGGTCGATCGCCGACGCGTTTTTCAACGTGACGATCAGCGGCTCCCCGCTGGGCGGCACGTCGAGCGAAGCGATGATCTTGTCGATGCGCCGCAGGTTGTCCGCGTAGTCGGTGATGATGAGCGCGTTCGTTCCCGGATAGGCAGCGATCGAGTTGTTGGGGGAGATCAGCGGCCGCAGCACGTTGACCAGCTGCAGCGCCGATTCATAGCGCAGCGTGACGACTTGCGTGACCAGCCGGTCGCCGCCCCCGGTGACCGGACCGCGCAGCACTTCCGAGCCCTGCTGCTTGCCGTCGGCCTCCATGACCAGCTTGGTTACGCCGTTGCCTTCGACGGCGACGATGCCCTGTAAGCGCAACGCCGAAAGCAGCGTCGGATAAACGAGCTCCCGCGGGACGGGACGCGCCGAAACGATGTTGACCGTGCCCTTGATCTTCGGGTCGAGGACGAAATTGCGGCCGGTGATTTCCGCCGCGGCCTTGACGACGGCATCGATGTCGGCGTTGACGAAATTCAGCGTGACGGTGTCTTCCGCCGCCGACGAGGCCATAGCCAGGACGAACAGCGCCGCGGCCGCCCATCGGGTAGCGCCGAAAATGCTTTTGCGGAGATGTTCTAGGCTCAGGGCCGGACCGGCAGGACGTACAGCCATCGGCAGCGGCGGCGGCCCTTGGGAGGCGACGCCGCGAAGGAATGATCGCCGACGATGATAGCATGGGCCTCCCGGTCGTCTGGAGCGCCCTCTGGCGCCGCCAAGAGCCCGTTCGACGGCAATTTTGGCCACCTGACGAATCCGAAACACCGACTTTGTGCATCCAATCGAGGAAACCAGCCTTGAACGGAGAAAAGATGAACTATCCCATGCCGCGGCTCACCATCCGCCCGCTCGCCCGGCGCATCGTCCTTGGGGGTGCCGTGCTGGGTGCCCTGGTGGTGGCCTTCGGCCCCTATGCCCCGTCGGTCCAGGCCGGCGAAACCTATGCCGAGACCCGGATCGTCAAGGAATTGAAGCTCGCCCAGGCGGACACCGCCAAGACGGCCAAGGAGGCCGTGAAGACCGCGAACGAGGCTGCCAAGACCGCGAACGAAGCCGCCAAGACCGCGGCGAAGGAAGCCGACCAGATGGCCAAGGACGAGGCGCAGGCGGCCAAGGATGCCGCCGATGCCGAGGACTCGCCGACCGTCACCATCGACCGCAATGGCATTCGGGTCGAGGACAGCAGCGGCAAGAAGAAGCGCGTCCACATCGGCCTGGGCCGCACCGATCACGAATACGACTCGTTCGACCAGTTCGTGCACGAGGACCGGGGCCTGGCGGTGATGGTGATCGGCATCGTGTTCATCGTGTTCCTCACGCCGGTGCTCATTACCGGGCTCTTCATCTGGTACAAGCTGCGCAAAAACCGGATGCTGAACGACACGATGGTGCAGCTGGCCGAAAAAGGCGTCGCGCCGACCGGCGACATGCTGCAGGCCCTCGTCTCGGGACGGACCGCCAGCGCGGCAAACGCAATGGCCGCGCGGGCCGGCGTGGTCGAGCAGGTCAAGACGCTGCGTAGCCACGCCGCCTGGACGGACCTGCGCAAGGGGGTCATTCTCGCTGCGATCGGCCTGTCGTTCATCGCGTATTCGATGTTCGACGACCGCTCGCCCAACTGGATCGGCCTGGTGCTGTTGTTCCTGGGCATCGGCTACGCCTTCCTGTGGTATTTCGAAGACCGCCAGCTCGCCACGCCGCCGGCCAGCGCACCGCCTCCCCTACCGCCGGCGGGAGGCGCGTGAGGCCCACGCCATGCCGCACCCGAAGCTGACCCCGCCCGGATGTCGTCTCCCGAGGTCTCCGATGCACAACTCATTGCGCGCGCGCTGGTTGGGGACGACCGCCATGCGTTCGCCGAACTCGTGCGGCGCCACCAGTCTTCGGTGCGCGCCTGCCTGCGCAAATTGACGGCCGGAAACCACGCCTTGGCCGATGACCTGTCGCAGGAGACGTTCGTGCTCGCCTGGCGCAACCTGAAATCGTTCCGGCAGGAAGCGCGCTTTTCGACCTGGCTGTACCGGATCGCGACCAACTGCTGGCTGGCGGACGCGAGAAAGCGCAAGGAGGAATTGCTCGGCGACCGCGACGAAGCCTTGGGCACGGGCGAAGCCGACGATGCGATGCCGGGCGGTTCCGCGCACGGAGACCACGCCGGCAGTTCGGCGCTGAAGCTCGATCTCGAGCGGGCCATGGCGGTGCTGACGGAAGGCGAACGCGCGGCGATCGTGCAGTGCTACCATAATGACCTGACGCACGAGGAAGCCGCCTATGTGCTGGATTGCCCCGTCGGCACGGTCAAGACCCACGTGCTGCGCGGCAAGCAGAAGCTGAAACTGGCGCTGGCGGCCTGGGCGCCGACTGAGACCTGACGATGAACCGGAACATGAACCCGACACCGGGCACCGAACCGAACGCAGCGAACGCCGCTGCGGCGTCGGCGCGCGACTGGCTCGATGACGTTCTGGATTCGGAGGCGCGCGACCAGCGTTCCTCGTATATCGCCGACGAAGGCTTCACCGCGCGCGTCATGCAGGCGCTGCCGGTCCCGCTGTCGCTCCCTGCCTGGCGCAAGCCCGCGATCGTGGCGCTGTGGGGCGTCGCGCTGGCCGGAGTTTCCGTGGCGCTTCCCAGCGCCTTTCTCGATGTGGTGCGCGAGACGTACCGGCTGGTCGGCGCGCAGCCGGTGTCGCTTTCGGGCATGGTCGGCGCGCTCCTCCTGGCGGGCACGCTGAGCTGGACCGCGGCCGCCTACGCGCTGCGCGCATCCGAGTAGTCTCCCCGCTGCATCAATGAAAAAGGCCGCCTGGGAGGGCGGCCTTTTGCTTGGGCGGCAAGGTCTGCCGGCTAGTTGTCCAGCTTGAAATTCAGCTCCACTTCGGCGACGTATTTTTCCCCGTCCGACGCGAATTTCCAGTCCTTCAACGCCATGGTGACCGCCCGGTCGAAATACGCGCGGCGGATCGGCGCTGAAGATCGTGACTTCGGTGACGTTGCCCTTTTCGTCGATATTCAGGCGGGCGACGACGCGGCCCTTTGCAATGCCTTCCTTGATGGCCGCTTTCGGATACTCCGGATTGTCGCCGGAAATGCGCGTGACGCCACGCCGCACGGCGGGCTTCGGGGGCGGCGCAGGCGGCGCAACCACGGGGGCCTGGATCACGTGCGGCTCGACCGGCGGCGCGGCCGTCGTCGCCGTGATCGTCGGCGCCGTGCTGATTGCCGGCGCCGGAATGTCCGGCGGCGGAACGTAAGTCTCGGGAGGCGGCGCGACCTTCGGTGCTTCGATGATCTTCTTCGGCGGCGGCGGCGGTGGCGGCGGCGGCTTGATTTGATCGATGATCGTTGCGGAGAGCGGCTTCTTGACCACATCCACAATGGCGCGGCCGAGCCCGGTCAGCAGGGCGTAGACGAGCAGCACGTGCATCAGAATCACGAAGGCGACACCGATCGCGTGCTTGGTCGGATCTCGTTGCTGTGTTGCGTAGTCCATGGCTGTGACTCCAGTTGCCGCGCGCAGGGCCGTTGGCGGCTACTCGATGAACTGCTCGCTGCCGACTATCCCGATCTTGGTGAGCCCCAGGCGCTGCGACGATGCCATCACCGCGGCGACGACTTCGTACTTGGCGTTCTTGTCCGGGCGCAGGTGCATCTCGGGCTGCACGTCCTGGTGGGCGGCGTTCGTCAGCTTGTCCTCGAGCGTCGCCCGGTCCGGCACCACTTCGCCATTCCACCAAATCCTGCCCGCGTCGTCGATATCGACCTTGACAACTTCCGGCGGCGTAAGTTGCGGCGGCGGCATGCCCGTCGGCATGTTGAGGTTGACCGCGTGCAGCTGAATCGGGATCGTGATGATCAGCATGACGAGCAGCACCAGCATGACGTCGATCAGCGGCGTCGTGTTGATGTCCATCATCACTTCCGGCTCGGCGCCGGCGGATCCTACGTTCATGCTCATGCGCTGTTTCCTCTGCTGTGCTTGGGCGGTGAAACGTCAGCCGCCGCGTGCCGGCGGTTCGGTGATGAAGCCGACCTTGGCAATGCCGGCCCGCTGCACCGCGTAAATGATACGGCCGACGCCGTCGTACTTGGCGTTGCCGTCGCCGCGGATCTGCACCTCCGGCTGCGGCGTCAGCACCGCCACCTTCTTCAGCCGGTCGATGAGCGCCGCGGTGGACTTGATCTCGAGTTCATTCCAGTAGATGCGCCCGGCCGCGCTGACCGAGAGCACGATGTTCTCCGGCTTGGTCTCGCGGACTTCGTTGCGCTCCTTCGGCAGCTGCACCGGGATCGACGTCACCACCACCGGGATCGTGATCAGGAAGATGATCAGCAGCACCAGCATCACGTCGACCAGCGGCGTGGTGTTGATAGTGGAAATGGTTTCGTCTTCGCCGCTTTCCGCCGGCCCGACGTTCATCGCCATGGCGTCAGGCTCGGACGGGCTGCTTCGCCGGCGACGCGAGCAGCACGGCGTGCAGGTCGGCGCCGAATCCGCGCACCTTTTCCATCGCCGACTTGTTGCGGCGCACGAGCCAGTTGTAGCCCAGAACCGCCGGCACGGCGACCGCCAGGCCGAACGCGGTCATGATGAGCGCCTCGCCGACCGGGCCTGCGACCTTGTCGATCGACGCCTGGCCGGCGATGCCGATTGCCGTCAGCGCGTGATAGATCCCCCAGACCGTGCCGAACAGTCCCACGAACGGCGCCGTCGAGCCGACCGTCGCGAGGAACGCGAGACCGTCCTGCGTCCGGCTGGACACGTTGTCGATGGCGCGCTGGATCGACATCGTGATCCATTCGTTCATGTCGACGTTGCCGAGCAGACCGACGTGCTTGTCGGTAGCTTCGAGCCCGGTTTCGGCAATGAAGCGGAACGGGCTGTTCTTCTTCAGGCCCTCTGCGCCGGCGCGCACGGACGGCGCGCTCCAGAACGATTTTTCCGCGGCCTTCGCGGCCTTGTTCATCTTGGCCTGCTCGTAAACCTTGGTGATGATGATGTACCAGCTGCCCATCGACATGATGACCAGGATGCCCAGCGTGATCCGGGCCACGAGGTCGCCGCCCTTCCAGAGTGCTTCGAGCCCGTACGGGTTATCGACGACTTCCGTGGTTTTCGTGCCCACGGCGGTGGCGGGGGCAGCGGCAGGCGCGGGCGTCGCAGGAGCCGCGGTCGCGGCCGGCGAAGCCGGAGGTGTCTGCGCCTGTGCGGCCAGCGGGACCACCGTCGCGGCCGAAGCGAGGAACAGGACCGCGGCCAGGCTGGCCAATCGGGTCATCTTCAGCATGTTGTCTCCAGACGATAAACGTTTAGTTCGGAAATCGAAGTTGCGGGCCGACGGGCTCAGATGTTGTACTTGTCAGTGGGTGGGTCGTACGCCGACCGGCCCGGCATTGCAGGAAGGGTACGCCGGGACGGGTACGCCAAAACGCATTGGCCCCGCGTATAAGGCGGGGCCAAGCCTCGTCGGAAACCGGCGAGACTTTACACGAACCGCGCAAAAAGTCCACCCAAATCGCACGCGCGGCCTCCGGCATGGGAGACTCGTACGGACGTTCGCCTTGCGGCATGGGCCGGCCTCCGGAATTCGCATGGCGCAATTACTTGATGAGTCCGAATTCTTCGGCGATCGCGTAATTCTGAACGGCCCGGATCCTCGACTCGATCTGAAGATAGAGCGCCGCCTTCTTGGCCGGCACCGGGCTCAGCAGCCTGGCCTGGATCAACTTGCCTTGCATCTTTCGCCGCGCCTTGACCTCGCCCTCGTCGGCGGCAATCAGCTCGTTGGCGAGCTGCTTGGCGTAAAGGTCGGATACCCCCTTGTCCGCGCCGATCAGGCCTTCGAGCGCCACGTTGCGCTTGCGGTTGTACATGTCCAGGTCGCGCTGGTATGCGTCGTAGATCGGCCAGAATCGCTTGGCTTCCGCGGGAGTCAGGTTGAGCATCGAGGCGACGTACGCCTTCTTGTCGGCCTGGACTGCCTTCCACATGGCCTGCAGTTCGGCGTCGGCCGCGGCCTTGTCGACCGCATGGGCCATGGGCGCGGCGAGCATGACGGTGGAAAGGAGGATGGCGGCAATTCTGCTGTTCATCATGGTCCCTATGTTGGCGTTGCGATCACTGCCGTGCCGCATCCGCATTCCGTCGCGGCCCTAAGGCGGAGGCACCGGCTGACGCGGCGCGATCACGCGAAATTCGCCGTTAATCGTTGACGCGGCGATTTTTCCGGATGTTACCCTGATTCGCAATCGCGCGCTCCGCAAACCCGCTGCGACGCCACGAGATTCCGTGGTTCGAGTGCTATCCTTTCGCTCCACCCAAATTTCCACGCCCGAGTGGCAACAATCCCGTACGGGTTTCCAGCATGCAGGCTCCCACAATCGACATACGTGCAATCGCCACGTCCGGATTCGCCGCCTTGCGCAGGGGTGATGCGCAAGGCGCGCGCACGCTTTTGCAGCAGGTCGCATCGTCCCCCCACGCGGACGCCGCCGCGTGGTTCGGTCTCGCCGTGGCCTGCGCCCAGCTCAACGATGATGCGGCCGCCGGCAGCGCAGTCGACCAGGTGCTGGCACTCGAACCGCGCAACCTGCGCGCGCTGGTCCTCAAGGGCGATCTGCTGGCCAAGGCAGGCGATGACCGCAATGCCGCGCCGTTCTATCGGCTCGCCGTCCGGACCGCCCCGCCGGCGCACGAGTTGCCCGCGGAGCCGCGCACCGACCTGGCCCGCGCCGAGGCCATGTGCAAGCGCTACGCCGAGGAATACGAACGCTCGCTGGTCGACCGGTTGATTCCCGAGGGTCTCCTCGAGCGGGGACCCGCGGACCGTTTCCGGCAGTCGTTCGACATCATGCTCGGGAAGCGCGGCATCTACTTCCAGCAGCCCCGCATCTATTACTTCCCCGAGTTGCCGCAAATCCAGTTCTACGACCGGAATGATTTCCCGAGCTTCGACAAAGTGGAAGCGGCGACCGCCGACATCCGCGCCGAAATGCTGCAGGTCCTGCAGGACGCGTCGGCGTTCAGGCCCTACGTCGAGAGCAACCCGAAGCGCCCGCCGGGAGATCAGGCCGGCATGAAGGAAAATCCGGACTGGAGCGCGTTCTATCTTTGGCGGGATGGCGAGATCGTCCCCGAAAATGCCGCCCGCTGCCCGAAGACCATGGCGGCCCTCGCCGATTTTCCGCTGGTCCATATCCAGAATCGTTCGCCGTCGGTGCTGTTCTCGCTGCTGCGTCCCCGCTCCCGCATTCCTCCCCACACCGGCATCGTCAACACGCGCCTGATCTGTCACCTGCCGCTGCTGGTCCCGCCCGAATTGCGGATTGCGCGTCGGCAACGACGCGCGCGCGCCGGTCGAAGGCAAGGCCTGGCTGTTCGACGACACGATCGAGCACGAAGCGTGGAACGACAGCGACCACCCGCGCGTGATCCTGCTGTTCGAAACCTGGCGCCCGGAGCTCACTGCAAAGGAACGGAGTCTCGTCACCAGCCATGTTCGGCGCGATAGACGCCTACAGCGGCACGGAAGCCCGACTGGGAAATCTGAGAAGTCATGATTTTGTGATGTAATCGACCTGATCCGGCAGGAGCGCGCGAGCCTGCGCCTTCCCGCTTCCCCGTCAATCAACCGCGAGCTTCTCGATGCGATTCTTCGCCGCCATTCTCGTGTCGCTGTTCATGGCAACCCTGGCGCACGCGGACCCCGCGCGCGATGCGTTGGCCGAAGTGGCCAAGTGCGCGGACATCGCCGACTCGGCCGACCGCCTGAAGTGCTTCGACAAGGCCGCCGCGCTTGCCAAGACCGCCCTCGCCCCGTCGCCGCAGCCGGCGGCCGAGAAGCGCAGTTTGATGGATTGGTTTGGATTTTCGAAGCCACCGACGCCACCCAAGACCGCCGAGGAATACGGGAAGCCCGCGCCGGCTCCGGACGCCGATGGCATCACCTCGATCACATCCAGCGTGCTCGAGTTCGCGCGAACCTCGCGCGGCCTGTCGGTCTTCATTCTGGAGAACGGCCAGATCTGGCGGCAACTGGAAGGCGACACGTCCGTCGTGCGCGATCCCGCGCCGGGCGCGCCGATGAAGGTGACGATCGAGAACGGGTTCCTGGGAAGCTACAACCTGACGATCGAGGGCCGCCACGGCCTCATCAAGGTGACCCGGCTCAAATAAGGTCGGAGGCGCGCTCCGATTCAGCGAACGGGCTCCGCCCGGATCGCCGCAATGCAATTCGCCGTCCACAACCTGAACATGGCGTCGAACCAGAACAGATTCGTCGTTTGATTGGTCCGGTTGATTTGCCTGAGCTGCGTCGCGGTGCCACGGTCGACGACGACGCCGAGCAGCGTGCCGGCAGCGGAATCACGCAATTCAAGGCGCAGCGTGGCCGTCCCGGCATCGTGGGTATACAGCGCCTGGGGTCGCGAGAACGTCACGTCGGGTTCATAGATGTCGAGGTCGACGACGCTCGGGGAAACGCGCAGCACGCCCGGCCCGGGTGCCGTCACGATTTCATATCCCTTGGCGGCGAACACGTCGGTGACCGTCCTGGCCATCACGTCCGTCGCCTGCTGCACGATTTCCGCCACGTCGGTCACGGAGATCCGAGCGCGAGAGGTCCCGGCTCGCGTTCAAATCTCTGCGCCAGTTTGGGCGCAGCGCCACCTGAACCGGATCGATCAGCACCTTCCGGTAGCCCGCCCAATCCGCAGCGGGCTGCAGATAGACCTCATCCAGATACCGGGACTGCACGGACACCAGGCCCGGCCTGCGTGGCGGCGCGATAGGTGTCGGATACGGCCGCGCTGGCCGCATCGGACCAGGCCGCGGAGGAAAGACCGGAAAGCACCACCATCGAAATGACGCTCAGCGCGTGTCGGCTCATGGTCGCTCCCATAAGTTCTGCCGGAGGTTCTACTACAAACACCGATGCTACACTTTTCATTCCGGCGCGCCAGTGGGCGTCGCCACGCGACGACGGCGGCCGCGCCGGCATGTTCAGGACCTTAAGCGAGGTCCCGACGATCCCAACCACGATCCGGATAGGAACCCCCGATGCAGATTTCAGATTCCCTCGCCCGGGAAATCGCCCCCCTCGAAGCGCAACTCGAGCTTGCTGCGCAGGCGGGGCGGGATCAGGACGTCATGGCGATCCTCGCCCGAATTCTCGCCATCGCGCCGACCCATGCGCCCGCGCTGGCGGCAGTCGGCCAGCGGTCCTTTCGCCAGGGCGACATGCAGACTGCCCGCGGAGCGTTCCAGCGCCTGGTCGCGGTCAGGCAAGACGACCCGCAGGAATGGATCAACCTGGCACTTGCCTGCCGCAGCCTGGAAGACGAGCCGGGAGAACAGGAGGCGCTCAAGCGGGCGCTGAGCCTCGACCCGAGCAACCTCCTGGGACTCATCCTGCGCGCCGACCTGCTCGAGCGGCAGGGAAAGACGCACGAAGCCGCCGCCGTGCACCGCGCCGTGGCCACCGTCGCGCCGCCCATGGATCGGCTGCATCCCGACTTGAGGCCGGCGGTCCAGCGCGCATTGGCGTTCTGCGACAAGTACAACCGGGAGTTCGCCGTGTTCCTGGACCAGTTCCTGGACCAGACAGTACAAGGACCACGCCGGCGAGAACCTGAAGCGCTTTCGCGATTCGGTCGACATCATGCTCGGCCGCAAGAAGCGCTACGACTCGCAATCGGTCACCTATCACTTCCCCAACCTGGCGCCGATCGAGTTCTTCGAACGCGCCGACTTTCCGTGGCTGGATCCGATCGAAGCGGGCACCGATGCCATCCGCGACGAGTTCCTGCAGGTCCTGCATTCCGAGGAAGGGTTCACCCCGTACATCTCGTATCCGGACGATGTGCCGCAGAACCAGTTCGCGGAACTCAACAACTCGCCGCGATGGAGCGCATTCCACCTCTACAAGATGGGCAGGCTGGTCGAGGAAAACGCGGTCAAGTGCCCGGTCACGATGAAACTGCTCGAAGGAGCGCCCCAGCCTGACCAGCCCGGGCGCACGCCTTCCGCGATGTTTTCGCTGCTGAAGCCCCGGACGACGATTCCGGCGCATTGCGGCGTGACCAATGTGCGGCTGGTCACCCACCTGCCGCTGATCGTCCCCGAGAATTGCGCCTTCCGGGTCGGCAACGACACGCGCCAGTGGGTTCCCGGCAAGGCGTGGGTCTTCGACGACACGATCGAGCACGAGGCGCGCAACGACAGCGACAAGCTGCGCGTCGTCCTGATCTTCGACATCTGGCACCCGCACCTGACGCCGCCCGAGCGGGTGATGATTTCCCGCCTTTCGGCCGCGATGAATGCGTTCAGCGGCACGCAGGAATCCGCGGACTCCCGCTGAGGCAAAAAAAACGGCGAACCCTGCGGTTCGCCGTTGTAAGTGAAAAGACGTACTGGATCAGAACTTCGCGGTGATGTTCAGGAAGAAGAGCCTGCCCAGCGAGTCGTAGATCTGCGGGAACGTGTTGCCGTTGCCGAAGATCGACGGATCCGACAGCGTGGTGCTGGTGATCGGCGGGTCCTTGTCGAGAACGTTGTTGACGCCGGCACGAACCAGCCAGTTCTTGTCGATCTGCCACGACGCAAAGAGGTCGAGGTAGTTGCGGGAACCCAACTTATTGGTCACCGGCGCGACCGTCGTGTTGTCGTTCAGCGACGGATTGCTGCTGGTCGCGTCGTGCGAGACGCCGTCGATGTAACGCCACCTCAGGCCCGCGTCGACGTGCCACGGCGTCGACCAGATCACGCCGACGTTCGAACGCCATCTCGGGGTCGGCGTGGTGCAGACCAGGCCCTACAAGCCGACGCAGTCGTAATCGGGTCCATTCGGTAGCGGCTGATTCACGAACGTAGTCGATGTAAGTCCCCTGGAACGAGAACGCCAGGCTGCCCCAGTCCTGGATCGGCCACGTGTAATTGGCCGTCAGGTCGATACCGGAAGTCGTCGTCGTGCCGAGGTTCTGGTTGAGCGCCGTGATGTAGCCGCCGCCGTCCAGCCACAGGGTACCCAGGTTGTCGCGATGGATGTTCTCGCAGAACACGCCCGTTGTTGAGGCAATTGGTTCAGCTGGTCCTGCGGAAGGACGGTACCGACTTTGTTCTTGACCTTGAAGTTCCAGTAGTCGATCGTCGCGCTGAAGCCCCGGATGTTCGACGGGTGGTCGAACACCATGCCGATCGTGTAGCTGTCCGACTTTTCCGGCGTCAGGTTCGGGTTGCCGCCCTGCAGGAAGTTGTACTGGCCGGCAGGGCTGTCCAGAACCGAGCTGCCATAGAGATTGGCCGGCAAGGCCGGTCCTCAGGCATTGCTCCACCGTCGCCGAGGGCCCGGGCCCGGCGCAGGGATCCGAGCCGCCATAAAGGTTGTTCCCCTGCTGCGTGGAACAGCTCGATGATGTTCGCCGCGCGAATCGCCTGCTGATAGCTGCCGCGCAGCGTGTACCCCTTGAACGGCGCCCATTCCAAGCCGATGCCATACGAGTTGGTGTGCGGGCCGTTGCTGTAATCCGAATAGCGGTAGCTGCCGTCGAACTGCAGCAGGTAGGAATAATCCTGCCGCTCCGCGATCGGTATCTTGGCTTCGACGAAGAGTTCGTCCACCGTCACCTGGCCGTAGATCGACTTGGTCGCGCCGCCCACGCCGCTCAGGTTGCCCGTCGTGCCCTGCGACAGGTTTCCGTCGGGAGTGTTGGACAGCCGATCGGTACGGTGCTCGAAGCCGAATGCGACGCCGACACCGTTCTTGGCCCACGGCAACGTCCAGCCGTAGGCGGCGCCGAAGTCGGACGTAAAGTGCAGACCGACCACGTTTTGCTGCGTGAACCCCTGCTGGAGCGCCCCGACCTGCAAGTAGTCGATCTGGGCCTGCGTCACGCCGCCGTTGTGATAGATGTCGTACGGCACGCAGGCCGTGTCGGTGCCGTCGAGGACCGACGCGCAGACCGGCTGTCCGGTGGTCGGATCCTTGACCACGTTCAGCGCCCTGGAGAGGCGGTCCTTCAGGAAGTACCCGCCGGTGACCTGCTGCGACGGTGTTCTTTCCGGACTGCCACCAGAAATCGTAATCCCACGTGTGATTGGCGAAATCGCCCTTCGCGCCGAGCACGTACCGGAAGTCGTTGAAGTCGAACGACTGGGTGCGGGGACCGCCTTCGGTGTTGCGACGGCCGATCAGCGGATTCGCGAGAGGGTTGCCCGGCGTGATGCCGAAATAGTTCTTGAAGGAGTCCGACAGCAGCGGGTTCTCGGCGTACAGCGGGGATTGCAAGCCGTAGAAGATGCCGCCCGGTGCAATATTCGCGACGGAGGTGGTGTTGGTGAAGTCGAACTCGGCGTAGACGCGGACGCTGGGCATCCACTTCTTGTCGTCGCCGGCGAACAGGTCGTAGTGCGCGAACACGTTGGCCTGGTAATCCTCTTGCGGACGCTGATAGTAGTTGTACGGACCGAAGTTGAACTGGTCCAGCGCCGTGGAGAACTTCCGGACATCGCCGGCGGCATTGATGATCGTGGCGCTCTTGCCGGTGTCCCCATTGGTGAACCGGCCCGGGGAGGCCGTCGACGAGCCGCCGCACACGAAACCGTCGACCGTCGAGCGTTGGTGCCGAGCGAGCACGCGCTGTAGTTGTACTTGTTTTGCAGTATCGCGCCGGTGTTCTGATACTGGAAGAAGATCGTCGCGTTGCCCTTGCCATTGGCAAAGTTGGAGCCCATCAGGATGTTGTAGTTCTGGACGGTGCCCTCGCCCCAGAAGTCGCCCGGCACCTGGAACTGCCCCGGGTTGACCGCTTGGCGTGCGGCCAAGTCAGCGGTATACGTGCCGTTCTGCGTGTGCTGATAGGTGCTGCCGTTGTACTGGATCTGCACGCCTTCGAACGAGTCGTTCATGATGAAGTTCACGACGCCCGCGACGGCGTCGGAACCGTACACGGCCGACGCACCGCCCGTCAGCACTTCGACGCGCTTGATCAGCGGCGCCGGAATGTTGTTGAGGTTGGTCGCATATTGCGTCGGACTGCCCGCCGGCACGCGCTTGCCGTCGATCAGGACGAGGGTGCGGCTCGCGCCGAGGCCGCGCAGGTTGACGGTGGACGTGCCGTCCGCGCCGTTGGAGATGTTTCCCCCCTGATCGGCGAACGCCTGCGGCAACTGATTGATGATGTTGGCCGTCGACTGCAGGCCGGTGATCGCGATGTCCTGCGCAGTAATGGTGTTGATCGGGCTCGCGCTCTCGAATGTCGCCGACGTGATGCGCGAACCGGTGACTTCCACCTTTTCGAGTGTCTGGACGGGAGGCGTTGCTGCTTGCTGCGCGTGGACCATCGGCGCAGCCAGGCCGAATACGACCCCGGCGCTGATCGCCTGCCGTACGGCAAGCGACACTTTTTTGCGGTTCATTCTCTTCATCATTTCCCCCAGGAAAAGGTATTACAAATCAAATACGGTTGTTCGCCTCGCGGCAAGCACGGCCAACATTAACCCAAGGCAGATTTCCTTCGCAACGAAAACGGTTTGCATAAGCGTTTACCGAAACAATTTTGTTGCAATTTCGGTACCGTTGCCGTCAAATCATCCAAACCCATGATTTGTATCGATATTAAAAAACGACTCCAAGGGCGTTGCGATCTCGGGCGTGGCCTTTGCGACCCCGTTAGGTTGCGGTGCGATGCGCCGGGCGACACGGTCCGAGGCCCACCGGCCAAGCCCTTGATGTTGGCGGAATGCACATGGACGTGCCGAGGTCTGGATCGCCGGTTTATACCGCGGCGCAGCATGATTCTTCGGCCAATTTCACGGTCACAATTTTCCAGGAGCGTCTGTTGACCACAACCGCCTTCGTCATTCGTCGCGCCACGCGTGGCGACGTTGCCGAGCTTCACGCCATGATCGCCGCCTTGGCACGATATGAAGAACTTTCATCATCTGTGCGTCGCGTCGGAAGCGGACCTTGCCGATGCGCTTTTCGGGCCGCGCCCTGCCGCAGAAGCGCTGATTGCGCGTTCCGGAGGGGAAGCCGCCGGATTTGCGCTGTTTTTTCACACTTATTCAACTTTTCTGGGGCGCCGGAGCCTGTGGCTGGAGGACCTTTTCGTGCAGCCCGCCCATCGCCGGAAGGGGTGTGCGAACTCGCTGCTGCGGGCGCTTGCCGAGCTTGCCGTGGAGCGCAACTGCGGCCGCTTCGAATGGGCCGTGCTGGACTGGAACGCGCAGGCAATCGCCTTCTACCAGGCACTGGGGGCGACCCTCCTGCCCGACTGGCGAATCGTGAGGATGGTCGGACCCGCGCTGACGTCGTTTGCCGCCGGGACTCATGAAGGGTCCCGCGCGGAGTGACCTTCGCTCGTCTCCCTGCATGCGGGAGGCGGCGTAGGTGGCCATCGCACCGCGCCCCTCCCGGATTTTGCTGCCGCCTTTGGGGATACAATCAGCGCGTGGCCCGGTCGAAGCTTCCGACCCTGCCGGAAAAGGAGACACCAGATGAAATCCTGGACTGTCTTGCTGGTTCCTCTGCTGCTTGCCGCTTGCGCATCGACCTCGTTGCCGCCGCGCGTCGACGGCATTTTCAACGACTCTGCTTTCGTACCGGCGTCCGAGCGCATCGGCGCGGACGACCTGTTCGCGATGAGCCCCGAAATGAAGCAGTACCTGAGCACCACGATCGCTCCGGTCGCAAAGGCCAAGGGCGCGCAGCAGGGACTGTTCGAAGCGCTGTACAGCAAGGGCCAGCTCAAGCTCGAATACGACTCCGCCAACACCCGCAACGCCGCGCAGGCGTTCGCGGCGCGTTCCGGGAACTGCCTGTCGCTGGTCATCATGACGGCGGCCTTCGCCAAGGACATGGGACTGCCGGTCACCTACCAGAGCGCATTCCTGGACGAATCCTGGGGGCGCAGCGGCGACGTCCATTTCTTCATCGGTCACGTCAACGTGACGCTGGGACCGCATGTGACCCGGCTCACCAATTCGACCAATCTGCTGGTTCGCCAGGACGAGACCGACCTGACGATCGATTTTCTGCTGCCGCGGGAACTCCGGGGCTTGAACACGCGGGTGATCGAAGAGCAGACCATCGTCGCCATGTATCTCAACAACCGCGCCGTCGAGTCGTTCATCGACGGGCAGCTGGATAACGCCTATTGGTGGGCGCGGGCGGCGGTTTCCCAGGATCCGCGGTTTCACGAGCGCGTACAACACGCTGGGCGTGATCTACAAACGCCACGGCAACCTCGAGGATGCGCACCGCGTGCTTGCCTACGCGCTGGAGCGCGAACCCAAGAACACCCACTTCATGTCGAACATGGTGCTGGTGCTGAACGATCTCGGGCGTGGCGCCGAGGCGACGGCGCTGGCCAAGAAGCTCGACCAGATGGAGCCCAATCCGGCATTCAGCTATTTCATGGATGGGATGGTCGCCATGCGCAAAGGGGATTACCTGAAGGCGAAGGAGCTTTTCGCCAAGGAAGTCCAGCGCGCCCCCTACTACCACGAGTTCCATTTCTGGCTGGCCGCCGCCTATATCGGACTCGGGGACACCGAACGCGCGCGCGCCGAACTGGCGATCGCGATCGAGACCAGCACGACCCGCATTTCCCGCGACATCTACGCGGCGAAACTCGACAAGATTCAGTCGCTCGGCGTCCATTGATTCGCGGCCGGGGCTGGCTGCCGGGGAGCAATTCCGGCGATAATCACGCCCTTTGCGCCGCTCGGCGGACAGGTGCCGCGTCGCGTTGCGCGCCCCGCCGGCGCGCAAACCCTGCCCTGCTGCGAAAACCGATACCCCATGCCCGATGCCGACCGCCTGACCCTATCCGACCTGCCGCGCCTGGACGACGTCGATTTCTGGTCGTTGCGCTTCGTCGAGGAGCACTGCGAGTCGTTCGCCGTGCGCAAGAACGTCGCGATGCCTTTCGTCGCTTCCACCGACCGCGGCGCAATGGCCACGGTGTACGTCGATGGAGGCTACGGTTACGCGGCGACGGGCGACACGTCGACTGCCGGGCTGCGCGAAGCCCTCGAGCGCGCCGCGCACTGGGCGCGCAGCACCGCGAACCTGGCGCTGTTCGACTCCCGGACGCTGCCGCGGCCCGCGCCCCGCGGCGAGTATGTGTCGCCATCGTTCGCTGATCGCTTTCCGTCGCGTCGCGAGTGGTACGAACTGCTGTGCCGAGGAATCGGCGCAGGCGGGATGCGATCCGCGGATCGTCGACTGGGAGGCCGCCGTCGATGTGCTCACGGCGACGCACCGGCTGGTCACCAGCGCCGGCGGCGACGTGGTGCAGCGGTACCGGATCCTGCTGCCGGGAATGGCCGTCACCGCGCATGCGGACGGCGTCACGCAGGTGCGCACGCTCAACGGGTATCGCGGACCTTGCCAGCAAGGCGGAACCGAGGTGCTGGCACGTTTCGCTTTTGTCGGCGGCGGCCGCCGCATCGCGCAGGAAGCGCTCGAGTTGCTTTCGGCGCCAAACTGTCCGAGCGGCGCGATGGACGTGCTGCTGGCGCCGGACCAGATGATCATGCAGATCCACGAGTCGATCGGCCATCCGCTGGAACTCGACCGCATCCTGGGCGACGAGCGCAATTTCGCCGGCACGAGCTTTGTCACGCCCGACATGTTCGGCTCCTATCGCTACGGCTCCGAACTCCTCAACGTCACGTTCGACCCGACGCGGCCCGAGGAGCTCGCGAGCTACGCGTACGACGACGACGGCACGCGCGCCGAGCGCGTCCACCTGATCCGTGCCGGCGTCCTCGAGCGGCCGCTGGGCGGCGCCATTTCGCAGGCGCGCGCAGGGATGGCAGGCGTGGCCAACTCGCGCGCCGACAGCTGGAACCGTCCGCCAATCGACCGCATGGCCAATCTCAACCTGGAACCCGGCGATGCGACGCTGGACGAGATGATCGCCGGCATCGAGCGGGGCGTGCTGATGGAGACCAACAGCTCGTGGTCCATCGACGATTCGCGCAACAAGTTCCAGTTCGGATGCGAGCGCGGCCAAGTGATCACGAATGGCAAGCTCGGTGCGGTGGTCAAGAACCCCAACTATCGCGGCATCTCGGCCAATTTCTGGCGCAGCCTGAAGCGCGTGGGCAACGCCGAGACGCTGCAGGTGCTGGGCACGCCGCATTGCGGCAAAGGGGAACCGTCGCAGGCCATTCGCGTCGGCCACGCCACGCCCGCATGCGTGTTCGGCAACGTGGACGTGTTCGGAGGCGAGTCCTGATGGAAGGCTATTTTCTCGCGCTGGCCAAGGCCATCGACGGATCGCTGCAGGCGGGCGAGCGCTATACGGCGTCATTCGAAGCCGAGCAGACGGACTTCGTTCGGATGAATCGCGGCAAGGTGCGCCAGTCGGGCACCGTTGCGCAACGCTACATCGCGGTGCGGCTGATTCGGGGCCAGCGTCATGCGAAGCACGTGATTTCGCTGACGGGCGACGCGAAGCCGGACGGCGATGCGATCCGCACCGTCGTCGCCGGCTTGCGCGCGGCCTTGCCGGAATTGGCCGACGATCCGCTGCTGCTGTTGCCCACCGACGTCAAGTCCACGCGCGCGGTTCGCGGCGGCCCTCTTCCGCCGTCGGAACAGATCATCGGCGACGTGCTCGCTGCCGCGCACGGCACGGACCTCGTCGGAATCTATGCCGGCGGTCCGATATGGCGCGGATTCGCGAACTCCGAGGGCCAGCGCAACTGGCACGAGACCACGACGTTCAACCTGGACTGGAGCCTCTACTACCGCGCGGACAAGGCGGTCAAATCCGGTTGCGCGGGCTTCGCCTGGGACGGCGCGGCGCTCGACCGCAAGATGTCCGACGCACGCGAGCGGCTGGCGCTGATCAGCCGTCCGGCCAAGTCGCTCGAACCGGGAAGGTACCGCGCGTACCTGGCGCCGTCGGCGGTCGAGGAGATCGCGAGGCTGCTGTGCTGGGGCGGCTTTTCGGGCCGGGCGCTCGCCACGCAGCAGAGTTCGCTGGCGCGGATGCAATCGGGCGAAGCGCTCGACGCGCGCGTGTCACTCAGCGAGGACACGGCAAGTGGTGTCGCCCCGGCGTTCCAGGCCGAGGGATTCGCGCGCCCCGCCGGGGTCGATCTTGTCCGCGGCGGCGCATTGGTGGGTTCGCTGGTCAGTCCGCGCACCGCGCGCGAATTCGGTCTTCCGGAGAACGGCGCCAATGGCGACGAAGTACCCGAGTCGCTGGCGATGGCCGGCGGGACGCTGGCCGAGAACGACGCGCTCGCGGCACTTGGCACGGGCCTGCACATCGGCAACCTGCACTACCTCAACTATTCCGACCGCCCCGCATGCCGGATGACCGGCATGACGCGCTTCGCGACGTTCTGGGTGGACGAGGGCCGCATCGTCGCGCCGATCGACGTGTTGCGCTTCGACGATACCGTCTACCGGCTCCTGGGCTCGAACCTGGAGGCGCTGACGACGGAGACCGAATTGCTGCTCGACTCCGAGACCTACCAGTCGCGCAAGCTCACCAGCGTGACGCTGCCCGGCGCGCTGGTTCGGGAAATGTCATTCACGCTGTGACGGTGCAATGTCAACCGGGTTGCGGATAGCCGAGGTTCACCGTGTTCCTGAAAATCAAGAGCCTGCTGAATCCGCAGGAGATCTCGCGGCTCGTGGCCCTCAGCCGCGAGCTGCACTTCGTCGACGGCCGCGCGTCCAATCCTGCCAATGTGACCAAGAACAACCTGCAGGCGGACGCCGCCGATCCGAAGTCCGCCGAATCGGCGCGCATCGTCGGCGGCGCGTTCGCGCGCTCGCGCGAGTTCGCGGACTTCGCGATGCCCAGGCGGGTCGCGCCGCCGCTCCTGTGCCGCTACGAGCCGGGCATGAAATATGGGGCGCATGCCGACGCCGCGATCCTGCAGATCGGCAATGAACGGCTGCGCTCCGACCTGTCGTGCACCGTGTTCGTCGGCGACCCTTCGACCTACGAAGGCGGGGAACTGGTGATCGTGGCGGGCAACCAGTCGCTGCCGTTCAAGGAAGCGCCGGGGACCGCCATCGTCTATCCGTCGACGACACTGCACGAGGTGGTCCCCGTGCGAGCCGGCCAACGCCTCGTGTCGATCACGTTCATCGAGAGCTTCATCGCCGACCAGCACCAGAGGATGCAGGTGTATGAACTCAACGAAATTGCCGCGCTGGAGGGAAACACGATGCACTGGGAAAGCCGCGTCCGCCTGGACGTGGTGCGCCAGAACCTGATGCGGATGTGGTCGACGACATGATCATGAGCAACGACGAGGATCGGCGCATACGACAGATGTTCGAGTCGGCGAACCAGGCGTTCGCAGGCGGACAGGCGCAGGCCGCGGAGCGGATGCTGCAGCAGGCGGAGGCGGAAGCTCCTGCGCATCCGCTGGTGCAGAACATGGTCGCGGGCCGGATGCTCCGCGCGGGCAACCTGATGGGCGCAAAGGCGTTGCTCGAGCAGGCGGTCGGCGGCGATCCTGCCAATCCGATGTTGTGGCTCAATCTCGCCGGAGCGCTGCGCGGGCTCGGGGACGCCGACGCGGAGATGGCGGCGCTCGACAAATTGCTCAAGATCGAACCGCTCCATGTCCGCGCGCTGCTGCAGAAGGCCTCGTTGCTCGAGATCAGGAAGGACTCGCGCGCGGCGGCGGCGAGCTACCGCACCGCGCTGCGGATCATTCCCGAGGGATTCGAGCCGCCGCCGCAGATGCGCGCCATCCTGCAACACGCCAAGGAAGCCGTCGAAGCGAACGACCGGGCGCTCGAGGTCTTCGTGGAGGAGCGACTGCAAGGCCTGCGCGAGCGCTACGCGGACCAGCCGCTCGATCGCTTTGATGGCTGTCTCGCCACGCTGCTCCGCAAGCGCCGCATCTTCGCGCAGCAGCCGACGTTCATGTACTTTCCGCGCCTCGCGCCCATCGAGTTCTACGACCGCAAGGATTTCCCGTGGCTCGACTCGATCGAGGCCGCCACCGACGATATCCGGGAGGAACTGCTGAACGTGCTCTCCGACGGACCGGAGGTGCTCAGTCCCTACGTCTCCCATCCGGAGGGCACCGCGGGCCGGTTCCGGAACTCAACAATTCACGCCGATGGGGCGTCTATTATCTTGTGGCGCGAGGGCGTCCGCGGACAAGGACAATCTGGCGCGCTGCCCGCGAACGGCCGCCGCGCTCGAGGCATGGCCGCGATGCGACGTTCCGGGCTATTCGCCATCGGCGGTATTTTCCATACTCGACGCAAAGACGCGGATCCCGCCGCATTCGGGCGTGAGCAACACGCGCCTGCTCGTGCATCTGCCGCTGATCGTCCCGCCCGGCTGCGGTTTTCGCGTCGGCGCCGAGGTGCGCGAATGGGTTCCGGGGAAGGCCTTCGTGTTCGACGATACGATGGAGCACGAAGCGTGGAACGACAGCGATGTTCCGCGCGCAGTGATGATCTTCGACATCTGGAATCCGTCGCTTGAGCGCGGCTGAGCGCGACATGGTGCGCACGTTGACCGTCGCGGTCGGCGAGTACTACGGCACCGGAGCGCGCCACGGCGACTCGCTGTGATGCCCGACGCGGGCGAACCGGCCATACTCCAGGACATCAAGGCGGCGCTGCAGGCGTCGGACCTGCCGCGCGCAACCACGCTGGCGCGCGAAGCGTTGGCGGCGGGAACGCTGCATCCCGTCCTGCTCAACCTACGCGCCTACTGGTACGAGGGCCAGGGGCGCGATGCCGAGGCCTTTGCCGACCTGCAGACCGCGCAATCTCTCGCGCCGGAACGACGCCGGCATACGCAACGCGCTCGGCCTGGCGCACGCCAGGAATGGGCGCCACCGCGAAGCCATCGCGTGTTTCGACGCGGTGATCGCGCTCGCTCCCGATTTCGGTCCGGCGCATTTCAACAAAGGCTGGGCCAGCGAGACGCTGGGTGAAATCGGCACCGCGCGCGAATGCTACGAGCACGCGCATCGGCTTGATGCCGGCGAACCCCGATCCTGAGGCGGGACTGGCCGCGCTCGCCGCGAGGCGGGGCGACTGGCCCGCGGCCAAGGCGCTGGCCGACCGCTCGCTGGCGATCGATCCGCGGCAGCCGATCGCGACCACGGCGCTGGCCGCCGCCGAGTTCGCGCTCGGCGATGCAGCCGCGGCCGAGTCCCGCCTGAGAGCCCTGTTGGCGCGCACGGACTTGTCGCTCGCCCATCGCTCGGCGGCCGAAGGACTGCTGGGCGACCTGCTCGACGCGCAAGGGCGGACGAGCGAGGCCTTCGCCGTCTACACGGCCGCGAACGACGCGCTGAGAAGGTTGCATGCGGCCAGCTTCGAAGGACCCGGCATCGAGACGACGCCGATGTCGTTGCGCTGGCTCACCGCATTCTTCGAGTCAGCTGATCCTGCCGATTGGGGGATCGAGCCGGATGAGTCCCCACCCGGCGCCGCGGCGCCCGCGGCGCATGTCTTCATGGTGGGATTTCCGCGCTCCGGGACGACGCTGCTGGAGCAGGTGCTGGGCAGCCATCCCGCCGTGGTGACGTCGAACGAGAAGCCGACGCTCGACGACGCCACGCGCGCGTTTCTCCGTACGCCCGGCGACGTCGAGCGCCTCGCCGCCATGCGCGGGGCCGGATTGAAGCAGCACCGCGATGCCTATTGGCAGCGCGTGCGCGAACACGGGATCGCCGTGGCCGGCCGCGTGTTCATCGACAAGCAGCCGTACTACACGCTGCAGCTGCCGCTCATCCTGCGGCTATTTCCCTCCGCCAAGATCGTGTTCAGCGTGCGCGACCCGCGCGATGTAGTCTTGAGCTGCTTCCGCCGCCGGTTCCTGATGAGCGCACCGAATTTCCAGTTCCTTACGCTGGACGGGACGGCCAGGTTCTACGACGCGACGATGCGCCTGGCCGAGATCTATCGCGCCAAGCTGCCGCTCGACCTCCTGCAGTTGCGGCACGAGGACCTGGTTTCAAGCTTCGAGGAACGCGTCCGGGAGACGTGCGATTTCCTGGGGTTGACCTGGCAGGATTCGATGCGCGACTTCGCTGCCCGCGCCAGGACGCAGTCCATCACGACACCCAGCTCGGTGCAGGTCATCCAGGGACTCAACCGCGAAGGGATCGGTCACTGGAGGCATTATCGCGACCAGATGGCGCCGGTGCTTCCGATACTGCAGCCGTGGGTCGAGCGCTTCGATTACGAACCGGACTAGAGACCCCCACCCGTCACGACGGCCGCGGCGCGGCGTCGGCTCGCGCGATGCACTGGAGCCACGCCATGCCTTTGCGGATTTCCTCGCGATTGACCCGGCGCGATTCGTTCTGGATTTCCGTGCGCAAAGCCGGCGTGTACGCAAATTCGGGTGCCTTCGAATAGCCTGCAAGAACCGGACTGCGCGCCACCCTGCCAAGATATCCCGGGTCTGCGGGAAGGTCGAAGTGGGACAGTATCTGGCGCATGCCTTCTTCGACATTGGCCAAGAACCAATCGAAGTCCAGCGCCATGACACGGGCTGGATACTCTTGCAGCGCGTCGCGCTGCGCCCATGATTCCGCAAGCCAACTCATCGCGGCCAATTCGCCCAACGACAAGGCATGCAGCGGCGCCAGTGGCGTGCGGGCTCGCGCTTGGAGGCTGCGAATTCGGCCGGGCCCGTGCCCGCGCAAGTCCAGCGGCGAATTCTGACCCGCGAGCAGCGTGGCGAGATACGGTTCGGCGCCTAGATTCATGTAGATGGCGCGCGAAGCGATGTGGCGCGAAAGGATTGGAACGGCCAGGCGCCCGGCGCTGCTCGTCGCCTTCACGACGACCGCACGCGTCGCGGCGTAGCCACGGCTCCACAACGTCATGAACATTTCCAGGTGGCCGCTGAATTGTGTGTCGCTCAGCAGCGATTCGGGCTCACCCAAGACGGCGTTGGCCTCGACCAGCGTGCGCAACGGCAACGGTTCCCGTAGCGACAGCATATCGCCCGTCTCGTCCAAGAGCCGGCTCACCAGTGTCGAGCCGACATGCCCCGTGTGAAAAATGAAATGTACGGGGCGCCCGTTGCCGCACGCCGCGCCGCATCGGCGACCGACTTGGCGGGCAGCCACGCGCCCTGCGTAGCCGGGCCTAGTATCCGGTCATCGAGAAAGCTTGCGGCGCGGTAGCCGGCAGCATCCAGCCGGACGAGCAGCACGGCGTCGCGGATCAGGTCGAGCTTCTGCGGATAGGCATCCGGCGACGCGGTCAAGTCCCTCAGTAGTTCGCCGGCAACTGCGTTGGGCTGTGCTGACGCCAATGTGAACCCTCGAAACCGGCGACCCGCCGCCTAGGACGCCGACCTTTCGCCGGAAACGTCTTCCCGCCTACACCCTGAACGCGTTCGCCTGGGAAGGGTCATACGGATACGCTAGAAGTTGTTCATGATAGCGTGACTTGAGTGAAGAGGGCGTGGGAATGTGCGTCCCGCCCTAACCGCGAATTCAAGAATGAAACGCGTGGAACGGGACCCGTGGATGGGTCCCGTTTCTTAAGCGCTGCGCGCGCAATCAGGATGCGCGTGTAGTTGACAACAACGGCCGAAGTCCGGTTGTCGACGGACGCTCCGGCGGCGAAGTGATTTTCCCGCTGCGGGTTTATTTCGAATGAATGACACCGGGCGCGCGGAAAGTGTCACGCGCGAGTGTTATAAGGGTCAACCCCATCCACGAGGCCCGCGAAAAATGAAACTCGGCAAAGCAATCTTCCTGTGCGCCTGGACCAGCCTGCTGGCCGCCTCGCCGGCGTCCGCGCAGTCCATCGTCGGCGCGTGGACTGCCGGCGACACCACGGTCGAAGGTGCCTCCGTGCTCGTCTTCTTGGCCAATGGCTCCTACTTCCAGATCCAGAATGCCAAGGCGTCCGAGGCGCCGCACGGCTTCCCCGGCTTCGAGCGCGGCACCTATACCTTGGAATCCGGTGACCGGCGCATTGGCAGTCACTACCGTGCAGGATCTCAACGGCGACAACGGGCTCTCGGATCTGAACGGGGTCGCCGGCCTCACGCTTACCGTCTCGGGTGATGCGGCGACGTTCACCATACCCGGCGAAGGGACGGTGACCGGAACCCGGGTGACCGGCGCCAGTCCGATTGTCGGCGCCTGGTCTTTGGCGGCGACGCGCACGTCCCCAATGATTCGGGTGTGGTCGTGTTCCTGCCGAACGGAGTGTATTTCGAGGCCGAGGACGGCGATTCCACTCCGGCAACGGGAGACCCAAGCGGCCATGACGGCATCGAGCATGGAACGTATACGTGGAATCCAAGCCACCGGCCTGATGACGTCAAGCCGCAGCGCGGCACCCTATATCGACACCAACGGCGAATGGGGACTGTCGCATACGGGCTCGCAGTTGACATTCCTCGGTCTCGGCGGATGGCTCCACGCTGAACGGCTTCCACCGGTCCCGAGTGACACCTTCTCGCTGACGCGGGTCGGCGCCGCCGCGGTGGCAAAGGTGACCGTCGTCGAATATCGCCACGCGGCGTTCGATCACTACTTCATCACGCCGGTCGCTGCGGAGCAGGCGTTGCTCGACGCCCACGCCCCACCGTTCCAGGAGTGGTCGCGGACCGGGTTCTCGTTCAACGTCTACCCGAACGCCGGCGCGCCGGCGGGCTCGGTCGCCATCTGCCGCTTCTTCAACGACCACTTCTTCCCGAAGAGTTCGCATTTCTACGCGGCCCACGGCTTCGGCTGCGAAGCGACGATCGCCCAGTTCCCGGATTGGGGCCTGGAAGACGACAAGCTCTTCAACACGATGTTGCCGGATGGTACGACCGGCGCCTGTCCGGCCGGGACCATTCCGGTCTATCGCATGTACAACCAGGGCATGGGCGCCGCGCCGAACCACCGCTTCGTGACCAGCTTAGCCGAGCGGCAGAAGATGCTCGACCAGGGCTTCGCCGCCGAGGGCGCGGGCATTGGCGTAGGTATGTGCGTGCCAGCGTAGCCAGCAACGATCCCGGCACCGGCGACGAAGGGCGGGACCCGAACGCGGGTCCCGTTCTTTTTCCGGAACGCTAAGCGCGCACCTGCCCCGGGTGCCAGCCTTTGGGGATCGAAGCCAGCAGCCGCTTCGTGTAGGGCTCGCGCGGATTGCGGTAGATCTCGTCGGAGTTTGCGATCTCGACGATCTCGCCCTCGTTCATCACCATCACCTGGTCGGAGATGTACTTCACGACGGCCAGGTCGTGCGAAATGAAGATGTAGGAAAGCGCGTATTCCGCCTGCAGATCCTGCAGCAGGTTCAGCACCTGCGCCTGCACCGACACGTCGAGCGCCGACACCGATTCGTCGCAAATGAGGATGTCGGGCTTCAATGTCAGGCAGCGCGCGATGGCGATGCGCTGACGCTGCCCGCCGGAGAACTCGTGCGGATATTTGTAGAACGAGACTTCCGGCAGCCCGACCTTGTGCAGCAGTTCGAATGCGAGTTCGGTGCGCTCCTGCGTATTCGCGCCGATGCCGTGGATCTGCATCGGCTCGGTGAGGATCTGGCCGACGATGAAGCGCGGATTCAACGACGCATAAGGGTTCTGGAAGATGATCTGGATGCGCCGCTTGTACGCCATGAATTCCTTCGGCGACATCGCGAGAATATCGCGTCCGTCGAAAAGCGCTTCCCCGGTGGTGGCCTCGTGCAGCCGCATCAGCGTCAGGCCGACGGTGGTCTTGCCAGAGCCGGACTCGCCGACCAGTCCCAGCGTCTTGCCCTTGGCCAGCGTGAACGAAACGTCTTTCACGGCCTTGAACTCGCGCTTGCCGAATACGCCCTCACGCGAGAAGAAGCTCTTGCCGAGGTTCCTCACCTCGAGAACGACCTTGTCGCCGGCGTTCAGGCCGCGCAGGCGCTCGGGAATGTCCTGCGGACCTTCGCCGTCGCCGGTCATGAAGTCGTCGATGACGGGGAGCCGCGCCGGGCGACGGTCGATTTGCGGCCGGCACTTGAGCAGCGCCTTGGTGTAAGTGTCCTGCGGATTCTCGAACACCTGCTTCGCCGACCCCTGCTCGCGGATCTCGCCGTGGCGCATCACGACCACGCGATCGGCAATCTCGCCCACCACCGCGAGGTCGTGCGTGATGAACAGCACCGACATCTGGTGTTTCTTCTGCAGCGCGGCGATGAGGTCGAGGATCTGCTTCTGGATCGTGACATCGAGCGCCGTCGTCGGCTCGTCGGCGATCAGCAGCTTGGGCTCGCAGGCAATGGCCATGGCGATCATCACCCGTTGCTGCTGTCCGCCGGACATCTGCGACGGGAACTTGTCCACGCTGCGCTCGGGCTCGGGGATGCCGACCTCGGACAGCAGGGCGATCGAGCGCTTGCGCGCCGCGTCTCCGCGCAGTCCCATGTGCATGCGCAGCACTTCCTCCAGCTGGAACCCCACGGTGAACACGGGGTTGAGCGACGTCATCGGCTCCTGGAAGATCATCGAGATGTCCGCGCCCCGCAGCGCGCGCAGTTCCGCTCCCGGCATGCCGACGATGTTGCGGCCGCCGAACAGGACCTGGCTATTCGGATCGATGATCGTATTTTCCGGCGGCAGCAGGCCGAGGATCGCCAGCGCCGTCACCGATTTTCCGGAGCCGGACTCGCCCACCAGCGCGATCGTCGAATTCTTCGGGATGTCGAACGAGATGCCCTTGACGGCCTCGAACGTGTGGTGCTTGTCGAGGCGGAACGTGACGCGCAGGTCGCGGATGCGGACCAGCGGATCGAGGGCGATATCGGATGCGTCCATGTCAGTTCAGTTCCGCAGGGCCGCCCCAAGGAACTGATGCGCCCCCTTGGGGGCAGCGATGGCGAACGCAAGTGAGGCGAGCGTGGGGGTCGTCCTCAGTTCCGCAGGGCCGCCCCAAGGAACTGATGCGCCCCCTTGGGGGCAGCGAGCGCAGCGAGCGTGGGGGTCGTTCATCAGTGCCCCGTCCGCCCCTTGAGCTTGGGATCGAGCGCGTCGCGCAGCGCGTCGGTGAACAGGCTGAACGCCGTCACCAGCGTGGCCATGGCGATGGTCGCGGCGACGAGCTGCCACCACTTGCCGAGGATCAGCTCGTTCTGCGCTTCGTTCAGCATCGAGCCCCACGACACGACGTCGACCGGCACGCCGAACCCAGGAACGACAGGATGACCTCGGCCTTGATGAACCCGACGGTCAGGATCGACAACTGCACCAGCACGACGTGGGACACGTTGGGGAAGATGTGCAGGAACATCTTGCGGCTGTGCGACGCGCCGAGCGCATCCGCGGCCATCACGTATTCGCGGCCCTTGTGCTTCAGGTATTCGGCGCGGATCAGCCGGAACACGCCGCTCCATCCGGTGAGACCCAGGATCAGCACGATGGTGAACGTGCCTTTCTGCTGCAGCACGGCCGCGACCGCAAGAATGAGCAACAGGTAGGGAATCGAACTGAACACGCTGTAGAACCAGTTCAGCAGCGTCGTCGACCCAGCGACCGTAGTAGCCGGCAAAGGCACCCAACACCGTGCCGATGAACACCGCGACGAGGGCCGATGCCAGGCCGACGAAGATCGACGTCTCCGAGCCCTTGATCGTCTTGGCGATGATGTCGCGGCCCCACTTGTCGCCGCCGAACGGCAGCGTCGCGCGGCGATCGTCGGCGACCGGCGCGGCCTTGCTGCTGGCCTGGTCGGACCGGATGTCCTTCATCACGTCGGCGAGCGGGTCGACGACCTTGTTGTCATCTGCAGCCGCCGCTTCGGGTCTTTTGCCGCCTTTCAGTTCGGCGATCACGTCGGCGAGCGGATCGACGACGGTGGAATTGAATGCGCTGCCCGGCGTGGGGCCCGCCGGCACGTTCGGCTCGGCGGCACCGCCCGGCAGCGCCGGGGCCGGCGCCTCGGTCGCGCCCAGCGTGATCCATGACGGGGGCGCGTAGTTGATGCCGACTTCCTTCGCCCAGTCCTTCGCGATCAGCCCCAAGCCGGAAACGACCATGAGCAGAATGAATGCGGCGACGATCGCCAGCGAAACCATCGCCACGCTGTCGGTTTTCAGACGCCGCCACGCCAGCGTCCACAGACCAGGCGATACGGCGTGCGGGATTTCGCGGGGCGGCGCGGCGACGGGATTCAGCGCGGTGTCGATCGGCATGGCATCGCCTACTTCAGCTGGACCCGCGGATCGACGGCCTTGTACATCAGGTCGGCGAGCAGATTGGTGATGATCGTCGCGAACGCGACGTAGACCGTGATCGCCTTGATGACCGGGAAGTCCGAGCGTTCGACGGCCAGGATGACTTCGCGTCCGATGCCGGGAATGGAGAAGAAGCGTTCGATCAGGAACGACCCCAGCAGCAGGCCCGGCAATTCGGCCATCAGGTTGGTGATGATCGGGATCGACGCGTTGCGCAGCACGTGGATCCACATGATGCGGTTCTCGCCGACGCCTTTGGCACGCGCCGTGCGCACATAGTCCTGGTTGATTTCATCGAGAACGAAAGTGCGGTACAGCCGCAGGTTCGGCGCGATGCTGACCGTGAGCCCGATCAGGATCGGCAGCGACGCATACTTGACCAGGTTTTCCCAGAAGTCGTTGCCCCAGCCCTGTACGGGGAACCAGCCGAGCTTGTACGCAAAGACGTACTGGAAGACGATGATGTAGACGAGGATGGATATCGACAGGCCGACGGTGCAGACGATCATCACCATCCGGTCGGTCAGCGAACCGCGCACGTAGGCCACCGCGAGCGCCAGGCCGACGGCGATGATCGTGACCAGGATCAACAGCGGGATCAGCACGGTCAGCGACGGGCCGAGGCGCGTGGCCAGGATGTGCGAGACGCTCTCGTTGGTGCTCCACGACGCGCCGAAGTCGGCGGTGAGGATCTGCTTGACGAAGATCCACAGTTGCACGTAGTACGGCTGATCGACGCCCAGCTGGCGGCGGATGTTGTCGATCTGCTCCTGATTGGAGATCTTGCCGGCCAGCACGTAGGCCGGATCGCCGCCCACCCAGTTGAAAAGGAGGAACACGAGCAGCACCACCCCGAGCATCGTCGGGGCCATCTGCCACAGTCTCCGGATGATGTACGCTGCCATCGCTTGTTGCCAGGTAAGGTTGCCCGCAGCCTACTTCGGGTTTGGCGCCACGTCGAGATACTGCCACTGCGCGCGCAAGATGGGGTGTTTTTTGTAGCCCTCGACGCGCGGCTGGAGCAACTGGTTGCGATAGCGGCTGATGGTGAGCCGCCACGGCGCGTACGCCTCGGCGATGCGCGTCATCTCCTGGTACAGCTTGTCGCGCTCCGGCCCGGGCGGCATCCGCGCGGTCCTGGCGTAAAGCGCATCATATTCCGGAATCTTCGCGCAACCGCCGTTGGAAGCGCCGGTGTTGGGGCCGTAGAGGAGCTGCATGAAGTTGTCCCCGTCGGGGTAGTCGGCGATCCATGCCGCCGGCCGGCTCATCACCTGGCACTTCTTCTCCATCTTCAGCAGCTCGGCGAACTTGTCCTTGTGCACGTCCATCTTCACGCCGATCCCGTCCAGCGACGCCTTCCACAACTCGTCCTGCTGGCGGCCGAGCGAATCGGGCCGCGAGAACAGCGTCACGACCAGCGGCTTGCCGTCCGGCTGGGTGCGAAAGCCGTCCGGCCCCTTCTTGTAGCCGAACTTGTCCAGCAGCGCATTGGCGCTGGCGGGATCGTACTTGATGCTGCTCTTCCAGTCCGGAACGTGACCGACGACACCCGGCGGGATCGGATACGCCGCCTCGACGGCCTGCCCGTTGCGGATGACCTTGATGTCCTGCGCCACGTTGTAGGACATCGCCATCGCGCGCCGCAGCGCGACTTTTTCCTTCGTCAGGCCGCCGACCACGGGGTCGGTCAGGTTCCAGTAGACGTAGGAAATCTCCGGATCGACGATGCGATCGAGGCGGATGCCCTTCGCCGCCAGTTCCGGCTTGAGCTTGCCGTCGGCGAGCGCCTGCGGCGCGAGCGGGCCCTCCATGTTCATGATGTCGAGCTCGCGGTTCTGGAAAGCGAGCCACCTCGCCTGGTCCTCCTCGATGATGCTGATCTCCACGCGGCCGACCTGCGGCATCTTCTTGCCCTTCATCTGCGCGATCAGCTTCTGGTCGGCGGGATCCTTCGACGTGAAATCCCAGGCGAATCCGCGGTACTCGGGATTCGCTTCGAGCACGATCTTCGAGCCGCGAATCCACTGTGCCAGCCGGTACGGGCCCGAGCCCACCGGATTCGCCATGGCGCGTCCATCGGACTCGCCGTATTTTTCGATCACTTCGCGCGCGACGATGGCTGTCGGTTCGTGGGCGAGAACGTAGGGAAGGTTGTAGTCGGTGTCCTTGAGCCGCATCCGGAGCGTGTACTTGTCCACCACCTCCAGGCCCGGCAGCTTCTTGTCGTAGTCGAACTTGCCGCCCTGCTTGGCCGCCGCGATCTCCTCGTCCAGGCCGACGAACTTGCCTTCGACCAGGAACACCCACGGCGACCGCAATTTCGGATCGGCCAGCCGCTTCAGCGAATAGACGACGTCGTCCGCCACGAGCTCGCGCTTCTTGCCGCCGAACGCCGGATCCGGCGCGAACAGGATGCCCTTGCGCAACTTGATCGTGTACGTCTTGCCGTTGTCGGTGATCTGCGGCAGCGATTCGGCGGCGAGCGGTGCGAGTTTCGACGGCCGCGCGAGGTAGTCGTACGTGTAGAGCGTGTCGAAGATCGCCTGCCCGATCGTGCCGGAATAGAGGTCGTTCGACGCGGCGGGATCGAAGCCCGTTTCCGCGGCGGGAAACACATCCCGGATGACTTTGTTGACGTCGGCTGCGTATGCCGAACCCGCAATCGACAAGGACATCAACACCGGCAACGCCCGGCGCAACACGACTCTCAACATTGGCACTGACTCCACATCACGTGTTTTCGCGCACTTTGCCGCGATATTCCTTCCGACGGCTACGGCTGTATGTCCATGTTCTGGTATTCGGCAGCAAGGATGGGATGCTTCTTGTAGCCGCGCACCCACGGCCGGAACATGTAATTCCGTACCCTCGTATCCTGCAGACTCCACGCGCCGTCGACTTCCATCTGACGGGACATTTCCAGGAAGAGCCGGTTGCGCTCCGGCGAGTCGGGAATCTGCGTCGACTTCAGATAGAAAGCATCGAACGCCGCCGACTTGTAGCAGCCGTTGTTGCTCTGCATGGAATTGGGCCCATACAACAGTTGCATGAAATTGTCGCCGTCGGGATAGTCAGCGGTCCATCCTGCGCCCCACATCATGAGCAGGCACGACCGCGCGGCTTTCAGGTTGTCGGAGAACTTGGAGATCTGGAAGTCCATGTGCAGCCCGATGGCATCCATCGACTTCTTCCACAACTCGTTCTGCTCGCGCTCGAGTGCCGTGCTCCCCGATGCCAGCTTCAGCGTCAGCGGCTTGCCGTCGGGAAGCGTGCGGTAGCCGTCCGCGCCTTTCTTGTAGCCGAAGTGGTCGAGCAGCTTGTTCGCGAGCTCGGGGTCGTAGTAGTTGATGGAACGGTACTTCGGATCGTGCCCGATCGCGCCGGGAGGAATGGGCATTTCCGCGTGGATCGCCTGGTTCTTGCGCACGACGCGGATCAGCTCTTCCTCGTTGAAGCCCATGATGATCGCGCGGCGCAGCGCAATCTTGTCCTTGCTGAAGCCGCCCACCACCGGGTCGTTGAAATTGAAGTAGGTGTAGGTCACGTCGACGCTGATCGCGCGGTAGACATTGACCTTCTGGTTCACCCATTCCGGCAGCAGCTGGTTGTCCTGGTTGATGGCCTTGTAGACGAAGGTATTCGGCACTTCGAGGATGTCGAGCTCCTTCTGGTTGAAGGCGAGCCAGCGCGACTGTTCCTCGTCGATGACGCTGATCTCGACCCGGCCGATCTGGGGCATCGACTTGCCCTTCATCGCCGCGACCACCATGTCGTCCCATGTGCTTCCGGGGTTGGGCTTCCAGTCCCAGACGAAACTGGTGAACAGCGGATTCGCCTCGAGCACGATCCTGGCGCCGCGCTTCCACTCCTTCAGCATGTACGGGCCGGTCCCCACGGGGTGCGCATTGGAGTCGTTACCGTAGGCTTCGATCACCTCGCGCGCGACCGCTCCCAATATGGTGTGAGCCGCGACGAGCGGGAAGTTGTAGTCGCGCTCCGCCAGGTGGATGCGCAGCGTATAGCGGTCCACCGCCTCCAAGTCGGGGAGCTTGGCGTCGTAATCGAACTTGCCGCTCTTCTTCGCGGCTGCGGCCAGCGCGTCCAACCCCTTGATCTTGCCCTCGAGCAGGAACGCGTACTGCGCACGGTTCGCCGGATCCATGAACCGCATGTACGTATAGATGAAGTCCTGCGCCACCAGTTCGCGCTTCACGCCCTTGAAGGCGGGATCGGGAGTGAAGTAGACGCCCTTCTTGAGGTGGAACGTATATGTGCGGCCGTCGTCGGCAACCTCCGGCATGCTTTCGGCAGCCATGGGCACCAGCTTGGCAGGCCGGGCCAGGTAGTCATACGTCAGGAGCCGGGAATAAATCGTCTCCATGACCGTCGCCGAGTACAGGTCGACCGACTTGACCGGGTCGAAGCCGGTTTCCGCGGTGGGAAACGCAATACGCAGGACCTTGTTCGGGTCCGCCGCGGCCAGGCACGTCGCCGCACAGGCCATCCAGGCGACTGCCGGCCACGATGCGCAGGACACCCGCGCCGGCGTCGCGCCGACCGAAACGAACTCCCCCCTTGCCCCGCATCAGGAACATCCCGGCTCCGCAAAAAAAGCTCGCCAATGTACCATTCCCTGCCCGGCCAGCGCCATGCCATCCGTCCCGACTCGCTCCACGATACGCCCCCCTTACTGGGACGAGGCGACCCGCTCGCTGACGGAGCGGGACGCGGTCATGGCGCGCCTCGTCGCCGACCATCCGGGCATCCACATCGTGCGGCGGGGCGACCCGTTCACGACGCTGGCCCGCGCAATCGTCGGCCAGCAGATCTCGGTCAAGGCCGCGCAAACGATCTGGGACAGGCTCGTGTCCGCGGCCCAAGGGCGGCGGCGACCCCGTTCGCCTCGACCCGGCGCGCGTCGGCCGCATGCGCATGGCCACGTTACGCCGCGTCGGGCTGTCGGAAAACAAGGCGCTGTACATTCGCGACCTCGCGCGTCATTTCGTTTCCGGCGTCCTCGATCCGGGGGAATGGCCGGCGCTGGATGACGAGGCGCTCATCGTGCGCCTGACCGCCGTCCATGGCATCGGCCGCTGGACCGCCGAGATGTTCCTGATGTTCCACGAATTGCGGCCGGACGTCCTGCCCCTCGCCGACATCGGGCTGCAGAAGGCGGTCGCCGCGCTCTATCACGACGGGACGCGAATCCCGTTGGCGCAACTGCGCGAATTCGCCGCGATGTGGTCGCCCTGGCGCAGCGTCGCCACGTGGTACCTGTGGCGATCGCTCGATCCGATACCGGTGGAGTACTAGGAAATCCGTCGGGCGTGCCGGCTCCGTAACCGGCCTTCAGTCCGCCGGGTAGCCGAAGCGGTCGACCCAGGGCTGCAGGATCGGCAGGATGGGTGCCAACTGGTCGCGATAATGCCGCCAGTGCCCGATCCCTTCCCGATTGAGCCCGCGCATGACCTGGGCCGAACTCGGCGTGGTGATTGCCTGGGTCTTGGCGCGGGCGGCGAACTCGCGCATCGAATCCTGCCAGGTCAGCCCGAGGAAATCGCACGTGGCGCGAACCCGTCCTTCGAAGTCGGCGACCAGGTCCTCATGGCGCAGCTCGAAGATATCGAGCGGAAGCTTCGCGCGATAGATTTCGGCCAGGCGCATCATCGCATCGTAGAGCCGCGCCGCACCTTCGAGCGTCAGGAACTGGAAATTCGGGGCGCTCATCAGGAACCGGCGGCGAAAACAGCTCAGGACCACGTCGCGCGGGTCGCGAATGCTGAACACGATTTTCGCTGCGGGAAACAGTTTGACGATCAGCGGAAGCTTCAGCGTATGGAACGGCTGCTTGTCGATGAACACGCGACGCGCCGACGTCGATGCCGTGTGCGCGGACACGCTCCCAGTACGTCCTGCGATGCCGCCGCAATCCCGCTCCGCTGAAGCGCGCCAGGCGCCGGACGTCCTCGGGCGTGCCGAGCAATTCGCGAGCGATCTCCTCCAGCGTCTCTCTTTCTCCCGACGTCACGACGGCGGAATGGCTGTCGAGCACCTGTTCCAGCAGCGTCGTCCCCGAACGCGGGAATCCGACCATGAACACGTGCGTTTACGGGCAGCCCCGCGTCCCGCATCGCGTCGAATTTTGCGGCAGCCCAATCGGCGCGATCCGCCTCTTCGAACAGTTCGGTGAGCCACCGCAGATACATCGGCATGGTCTCGATGCCCGGTCCTTCGAACTGTGGTGCATGGAACCGCCTCAGTGCGTCATTTCCGGCCTGGTACATCGCGAACGCCTCGCCGATGCGTCCCTGTGCATCGAGCATGTCGCCGAGATGCCCCTCCGCATGGGACCGCTGGGCCGCCTCGAGGTCCGAGCGTGTCAGCAATGCCCGCAACCGGGACTCTGCCTTCCCGAATGCGCCGCTGGCACGCTCCGCGGCCGCAAGCGCCGTGATCGCGATCGGATGCGTCGGATCGATCGCGAGTGCGCGGCCGGCATGCGCGCAGACCATGGCCCAGTCACCGGCCCGGACCGCAAGCGCCGCCATGCCCGCGAGCGGCTCGGCGTTGGCAGGCGTCAACTCGTGTGCCCGGGCAAAGCAATCGCGCGCGGCGTGAAGGTCGCCCAAGGCCTCGCTGGCCCAACCCTTGTTGAAATGGGCGGGTCCAAAGTTCGGCTCGCGCGCGATCACGGCGTCGAAACAGGCGATGGCCTCGCGATGGCGCTGAGCCTTGGCGTGGGCCACCCCAAGCGCGTAGCGTATGCCAATGCTTTCCGGCGCGAGCATGCTGGCGCGCTGCAGATCGGCAAAGGCCTCGGCGTCGCGCCCCTCGCTCTCGAACCAGAAGGCGCGCAGGTTGAGAAGGTCAGGATGTACGGCGCCGGCGGCCAGCGCGTCCCGGGCCAGCGTCGTTGCGCGCGCAACATCCGCGGCCTGCATGGCCGAATTGACCTGCTCGAGAATGTCCTGCAGCGTACTGGCCGTCATTTCAGAAGTTTCCCGCCTGCTTGTCGACGCGGTGCGTCATCCCAGGTGCAGCTTCCCGTCGACCAGATGCAGCGTGCGGTCCGTGCGGGCCGCCAGTTCCGGGTCGTGCGTGACGATGACGATGGCCGTGCCGGCCACGGCGTTGAGTTCGAGCATGAGGTCGAACACTTCGCCTGCGGTGCGGCGGTCGAGGTTGCCGGTGGGTTCGTCGGCCAGCACGCACTTGGGCTGCGTGACCAGCGCCCTCGCCAGCGCCACGCGCTGCCGCTCCCCGCCGGACAATTCGCCCGGCCGATGCTTGAGCCGATGGCCCAATCCGACCCGTTCGAGCATCGCGGCGGCTGCCGCATTCGCGTCGCTGGGAGACATGCGGCGAATCAGCAGCGGCATGGCCGTGTTCTCGATCGCGTTGAACTCCGGCAGCAGGTGGTGGAACTGGTACATGAATCCCAGCGCGCGATTGCGCACCTGTCCGCGTTCGGACTCGGACAGCGTTGCGAAGCGAGCCCCGTCGACGCTCACGTCGCCCGCGGTCGGCACGTCGAGCCCGCCCAGCAGATGCAGCAGCGTGCTCTTGCCCGATCCGGAAACGCCGACGATGGCAATGCGCTCACCCGGCATGACAGTGAGATCGATTCCGTTCAGCACGGCGACATCCGCCGGACCATTGGTGTAGGTCTTGGCGAGCCCGTTGCAGGCGACCACCGGCGTCGGATCATTGGGACGCGGATCATTCATAACGCAATGCGTCCGCCGGGTTGACCCGCGCGGCCTTCCACGCGGGGTAGATCGTCGCGATGAGCGCCAGCCCGAGCGCGATTCCCGCGATGGTGATGACGTCGGCGCGCTGCAGGTCCGACGGCAGGTCGCTGATGTAATAGACCGATTTATCGAGGAACTGCGTGTTGAACAGGCGCTCGAGGAACGGGACGACGATGGAGATGTTGAGCGCCAGCAGGATGCCGCCGAGCACGCCGATCGCGGTGCCGATGAACCCGATCAGCGCGCCCTGCACGATGAAGATCGCCATGATCGACAGCGGCGACGCGCCCAGCGTGCGCAGGATGGCGATGTCCGCCTGCTTGTCGGTCACGACCATCACCTGCGCGGAGACGATGTTGAACGCCGCCACGGCGACGATCAGCGTGAGGATGATGAACATCACGCGTTTTTCGATCTGCACGGCGCGGAAGAAATTCGCGTGGCTGCGCGTCCAGTCGCGGATATCGGCCGATACCGGCAGCTTCTGCCACAGGTCCCGCGCGACCAGCGGCGCCGCATACAGGTCGTCGAGTTTCAGGCGCACGCCGGACACGCCGTCGAGCCGGTACAGCTTCTTCGCGTCCTCGATGTTGACGAGCGCGAGCCCGCTGTCGAACTCGAACATGCCGACTTCGAAGATGCCGACCACCTTGAAGCTCTTGACGCGCGGCAGCGTCCCCGCGGGCGTGATCGTTCCCTGCGGCGTGATCACCACCACGGAATCGCCGGGCACCACGCCGAGGCCGCGCGCGAGCTCCCCGCCCAGCACGATGCCGAATGTCCCCGGCACCAGGTCCGCCAGCGATCCCTGCCGCATGTGGCGGCCGATGTCGGCCACCGAGTCCTCGAGCGACGGATCGATGCCGCGGATCAATGCGCCGCGATTGACGTCGCTCGCCACCAGCATCGCCTGGCCGAGGACATAGGGCGCGGCGCCGATGACGCGGGGATTGCGCTTGGCGACGGCCGCGACCTGCGGCCAGTCCGCGAGCTGCGGCATGCCCTGGATCTCGATGTGCGACGCGACGGCGAGAATGCGGTTGCGCAGTTCCTGCTGAAACCCGTTCATGACCGACAGCACGACGATCAGCGCCGCCACGCCCAGCGCGATGCCCGCCATCGACATCAGCGAGATGAACGAGATGAACGTGTTGCGCCCGGAGCCTTTGCGGGCGCGCGTGTAGCGAAGGCCGACGGCCAGTTCGTAGGGGGACAAAGGGAAAGTGTCGTGGCGTCTGGGCCGGGACGTCGTGGCGGTCCGATGGGCGGGGCGTTCGGCGTGGCGAAGGCCGCCGCTGCGCGAGCAATGAATCGCAATTATCGCATGCTAGACTGAAGCGGACGAACCCGGTTCTGCACCGCGCCTCGCGTGCGCTCCGCCGACCGCCATGCGTCTTACCCTCGCCGTCCCCGACCTGCTGGCACTGGACCGTGGCGCGCTCGCCGGCGCGCCGGCACTGTCCACGCTCGCGCATTACGCGCGGAAACCGGACACGCGGCGCGGCACGCTGGACGCGTTCCTGCTCGCCGACGCTCCCGACGCCGAACCCATGGCCGCCGCGCCGTTCGCCGCACTCGGCGCAGGGCTCGATCCCGGCGAATCCTATGTGCTGCGCGCGGATCCGGTGTCGCTGGTCGCCGGGCGCAACGACGTCGCGCTGGCCGCGCGCATCGGCGATCTCGACGCAGGCGAGACCGGCATGCTGATCGCGACGCTCAATGCGCATTTCGGCCGCGACGGCCTCTCCTTCCACGCGCCGAGGCCGGACTGCGTGGTTCATCCTGACCGACGCGACGCCCGACATTACGACGACGCCGCTCGCCGTCGTGCGCGGCGCGATCTATCGCTGGCTTCCCGTCGGTGGCGACGCGGCGCGCTGGCGGCGCTGGCTGAGCGAAATGCAGATGTTGCTGCACGAACATGCGGCGAACGCCGCGCGCGAGGCGCGGGGACGCGTGCCGGTGACGGGCATCTGGATCTCGGACGGCGGTCGCCTCGTGCGGACACCGCAGGAGCCGGACGTCGGCGACGTTCGCGCCGTCCGGCGCGGCCGGCGACGTCGCGCGCGGGCTGGCGCGCGCGCACGGAAGCGCTGCCGGCGAAACGCCGGCGCGTTTCGCGGCATTGCCGCCGTGGAATCGCGCCATCGTCGTTGCCGAACGCGCGGATCCCGCGAGCACCGCGCAGGCTGCAATCGGACTGGCTCG
The DNA here is from genome assembly GCA_963782625.1 of uncultured beta proteobacterium. GTDB lineage: Bacteria > Pseudomonadota > Gammaproteobacteria > Burkholderiales > Casimicrobiaceae > VBCG01. The sequence continues at coordinate 291,293 of CAWAKN010000006.1, forward strand.
GACCCGCCGTCGCGGCGCTCGAACGCGGCGATCTCGAGTCGCTTTCGTTGCTCGCCGATGGTCACGGCATCGCGGCGGCGTGGCACGCGTCGCGTCCGGGGTGGCGTATGCGCGCATCGGCGAAATACGCGGCGCGATCGTTCATGCCGCCGCAGCGGGAAGAGGACGACGCGTGACCATCGGCATTGCCCGCCGCGACATCCCGCCCGCCGCGCAATTGCTGGTCGCCGCGGGAATGCCCGGCGATCCTTGCGCGCATCTACGCGGCGCGCGGCATCACGTCGCTGGCCGAACTGGACCACGGCTTCTCGGCGCTGCCTTCGCCGGACGGGTTGCGGGGCATCGACGCGGCGGCGGAGCGTCTGTCGCATGCGATTCGCGCGCAGGAAAGGATCGTCATCGTCGCCGACTACGATGCGGACGGCGCGACGGCCTGCGCCGTCGGCGTGCGGGGCCTGCGAATGATGGGCGCCGACATCGATTTCATCGTTCCCAACCGCTTCGAATTCGGCTACGGACTCACGCCGGAAATCGTGGCGCTTGCCGCGCAAATGCAGCCGCGGCTTCTGGTCACCGTCGACAACGGCATCGCGAGCGTGGATGGCGTCGCGGCGGCGGCGGCGCGAGGCATCGACGTGCTGATCACCGACCATCACCTGCCTGGCGCGGCGCTGCCGGCGCCCGCGATCATCGTGAATCCGAATCAGCCCGGCTGCGCGTTCCCGAGCAAGCACATCGCCGGCGTCGGGCGTCATGTTCTACGTGCTGCTCGCGACGCGCGCGCTGCTGCGCACCCAGGGCGCATTCGCCGGCCGCGACGAGCCGAACCTGGCCGCCTTGGTCGACCTGGTCGCGCTTGGCACGGTGGCCGACGTGGTGCGTCTGGACCAGGTGAACCGGATCTTCGTCGAGCAAGGTCTCGCGCGCATCCGCGCCGGGCGCGCGCAGCCGGGGGTGCTTGCACTGTTCGCGGTCGCCGGCCGCGACGCGCATCGGGCGACGGCTTTCGACTTGGGCTTTGTCGCGGGCCCGCGCCTGAACGCCGCCGGGCGGCTCGCCGACATGTCGCTTGGCATCCGCTGCCTTCTGGCGGCGACCCAGGACGAGGCAATGCCCCTCGCCGCCGAACTCGACCACCTCAATCGCCAGCGCCGTGACGTCGAGGCGTCGATGCAGGAGGAGGCGTTGGCGGACTTGGCGGGTGTCGCGGACGCGGCCTCGGACCAGTACTCCGTCTGCCTGTACCGCGAGGAATGGCACCAGGGCGTGGTGGGAATCGTCGCGTCGAGGCTCAAGGACCGGTTCCACCGCCCGGCCATCGTGTTCGCCCGCGGCACGCAGGGGGAACTCAAAGGTTCCGGGCGGTCGATCGCAGGCTTTCATCTGCGCGACGCGATCGACTTGGTGGCCAAGCGCGAGCCGGCGCTGATTGCGCGCTTCGGCGGCCACGCATTCGCAGCCGGACTGACGATCGCGGAGGGCGACTTGCCGGCATTCGCCGCGGCTTTCGAGCAGGTCGCGCGCGAGTGGCTCACCCCGGCGCAACTGCACCGCACTCACGAATCCGACGGCATGCTTGCGCGGGGCGAACTCACGCTCGAGCTGGCCGCGCAGCTGCGCGAGCGCGTGTGGGGCCAGGGCATGCCCGCCCCCGCCTTCGACGACACGTTCGATGTCATGGATACGCGGATCGTTGGCGGAAAACACTCCCGCATGGGCCTGCACGCGAGGCGACGAGCGATTCGACGCCATCCTGTTCAACCACGCCGAGCCCCTGCCTGCACGAATCCGGGCGGCCTACCGTCCCGAAGTCAACGAATGGCAGGGCAGGCACGTCGCTGCAGCTCACCGTCGAGCACTGGCTGCCCGCCTGACGGATGCATTGGACGGTGATTGCGGTGCTGCAAAGGGCCGCTCCTCGCCGCCCATTCCATCCGACAAACGCGCTGTCGGCGAGGGCATCGGCTAGTAATTTAACTTATTGTTTTATAGAGATTTGTATCGTTAGTGAACACTTCCACCCGCGCCGTCCGCAATCCGACCGTTTGTCTTGTGCGATGCACCATTTCCCGCTATATTCGAGCGGTTTAGCCGCTTGCCGGGAAGACCCGGCGACGTACCGGAATCAACCAAGGAAAACCATGCGTCTGACGGGCAAGGTCTCGATCATCACCGGTGCCGCCCAAGGCATCGGCCGCGCAACCGCGCTCAAGTTCGCCAAGGAAGGCGCCAAGGTCGCCGTTTGCGACGTCAACACGGTGGCGATCGACGAAACCGTCAAGGCAATCGTGGATGCAGGGCGGCGAGGCTGCCGGCTATCGCGTCGACGTGACGGACAAGGCAAGCATCGCGCAAATGGTCGAAGGCGTGATGGCCAAGTGGGGCCGCGATCGACACGCTCGTCAACAACGCCGGCATCGTCCAGGACGCGCAATTCAAGAAGATGAGCGAGGAGCAGTTCGACCGCGTCATCGACGTCAACCTGAAGGGCGTCTACAACTGCACCAAGGCCGTCGTCGACATCATGCTGGCGCAGAACTCCGGGTGCATCCTGAATGCGTCGTCGATCGTCGGCATCTACGGCAACTTCGGCCAGACCAACTACGCCGCCACCAAGTTCGGCGTCATCGGCATGGTCAAGACGTGGGCGCGCGAACTCGGCAGCAAGGGTATCCGCGCCAACGCCATCTGCCCTGGCTACATCTCGACGCCGATCCTCGCGTCGATGCCGGCCAAGGTGCTCAAGATGATCGAGGACAAGGTGCCGATGGGCCGATTGGGGCAACCCGAGGAAATCGCCAACACCTATGCCTGGCTCGCATCCGACGAAGCGTCCTACATCAACGGCGCCGTCATCGAGGTTTCCGGCGGCGTGACCATCTGAGAAAACTTTTTCCCCGGGTGGTTTGCGTATCCCCCGGCATTTCCGTTACGACTTAGGGCGGACTTCCCGTACGCGCGTTCGGCGCGGTAGCATTCAGTGGTTGCCACCCGATCCCGCGCCAGCCATGTCCAGCCGAATTCGCCTGCTCGTTCCCACCATCGCTCTCGCCCTTGCCGCCGGCGTAGCGGCGCCTGCCGCGTCCGCGCAGAAATTCCAGCCGGGCAGCAACTACATCTGCCCCAACAAATCCGATTCCGGGCTCGACTGCTACCTCGATGCCGTCGGCCACTTGTATACGATGTGCCGCCACATCAAGAGCATCGAGGTCATCGAATTCGGCTATGAAAACGCGCAGCAGGGCGTCAACGGCGCGAAGAGCGAATACTGCGTCGACAAGCAGAAAGCGAACATCGCGCGCCCCTACCAGGCAGCGTTGAGCGAGGCCACAACGTCGAAGGATGCCGTCAACGGCCTGCAAACACTGCAGCAACTGTGGCTGGAAGCGATGGTCGGCCTGACCTGGAAGCCCGGCGAATCCGACGACGAGTACAAGACCCGCGTCGCGCGGCCGTACGTCGCGTTTGTCGAATGGGGCGACGCCATCCGCACGGCGGTCGCGACGGCGCCCAAGGCGCCGCCCAGCGCAGCGCCGCAAGGCCAAGGCGCCGACGGGCACGGCCGCCAAGCCCAAGGCGCCCGCCAACTGAACGCCTCCACGCACCACCTTCTGGATGACGCACCCTCCGGATCGCTAGACACATCTTCCGGGGACCGGTCCGCGGACGGCGTGCCGGATGCGGTTCCGCCGTCGGCCGACGATGCCGCGCTCGCCGATATCTTCGGCGAAGGCGGCACGCTCGCGCGCGAACTGCCGGGCTTTCATTTCCGGCCTCAGCAACTCGAGATGGCGCAGGCCGTCGCGCGCACCATCGCCGTGCGCGGCCAGCTGGTCGCCGAAGCCGGCACGGGAACCGGCAAGACCTTCGCCTACCTCGTCCCCGCGCTGCTGTATGGCGGCAAGGTGATCGTATCCACCGGCACCAAGACGCTGCAGGACCAGCTGTTCGAGCGCGACCTGCCGCTGGTGCGCGACGCGCTGCGTGTTCCGGTGACCATCGCGCTGCTGAAGGGCCGCGCCAACTACGTCTGCCACTACCACCTCGAGCGCGCGTCGCGCGAGGATCGGCTGCCTTCCCGCGACGACGCGCGGCACCTGAAGAAGATCATCGCGTTTTCCCGCGCGACGCAGCGTGGCGATCGCGCGGAACTGGCCGATGTGCCGGAGAACGCGACGATCTGGCCGCTGGTCACGTCCACCCGCGACAACTGCCTCGGCCAGAACTGCGCGTACCACGCCGATTGCTTCGTGCTCAAGGCCCGGCGCGACGCGCTGGAGGCCGACGTCGTCGTCGTCAACCATCACTTGTTCTTCGCCGACGTGATGCTGCGCGACGAAGGCGTGTCCGAGCTTCTGCCGAACTGCAACACGGTGATCCTCGACGAAGCCCACCAGCTGCCCGATACGGCGACGCTGTTCTTCGGCGAGCAGGTCGGCGGCGGTCAACTGGTCGAACTGGCGCGGGACGCGGAAGTCGATCTCGCGCACGGCGGCGCGCGACGTGCCGCAGCTTCCGGACGCCGCCGCGCGAACTCGTCCCGCCATCCAGCGGCTGCGCCTGGCCGCCGGCAGCATTCCGGGGAAATTCGCGCGCGACGTCGCATTGGCGCGCGAAGGCTTCGCCGACGCGCTCGATGGCCTGGCGGCGGCGCTCGATCGCCTTGCGACGGAAATGGGCCACTTCGCCGAACGCGGCGAGGAGCTGGCGATGATCGCCCGGCGCGCGGAGGAAGCCGCGCGCCAGGTCGCGCGCTGGCGCGACGCGGAGAACGCCATTCCGGACGAGTCCCGAGGAAAGCGGCGACTGGATCCGCTGGATCGACGTGACGTCCTATGGATTTCAGTTGCAGGCATCGCCGCTTTCGGTGGCGCCGTTGTTCCGGCGCCAGGTCGAATCCACGGCGCGCGCATGGATCTTCACATCGGCCACGCTGGCGGTCGGCCGCGACTTCTCGTTGTATACCGGGCAGCTCGGTCTCGACCAGGCGGGCACCGGCGCATGGGACAGTCCGTTCGACTATCCGCCGCAAGGGCTGCTGTACGTTCCGCGCGGATTGCCGGCGCCGAATTCGCTCGACCACACCGACGCGGTCGTCGCAGCGGCGCTGCCGCTGCTGCGCGCCAGCGGCGGACGCGCCTTCCTGTTGTTCACGACGCTGCGCGCACTGACGCACGCCCGGGAACGGCTGGCCGCGGCCTTCGAACGCGAAGGCCTCGACTATCCGCTGCTGGTGCAGGGCGAAGGGTCGAAGTCGGAACTGCTGGTGCGCTTCCGCCAGCTGGGCAATGCGGTGCTGCTCGGCAGCGCGAGTTTCTGGGAAGGCGTGGACGTGCCCGGAGATGCGCTGTCGCTGGTCGTCATCGACAAGCTGCCGTTCGCGCCGCCGGACGATCCGCTGTTTGCCGCGCGCCTCGACCGGCTGAAGGCCGATGGCGGCAATCCGTTCATGGACTGGCAGCTGCCGCAGGCCGCGATCGCGCTCAAGCAGGGCGCCGGGCGCCTGATCCGCACCGAGACCGATCGCGGCGTGCTGATGATCTGCGACCCGCGCCTGGTCGACAAGCCCTACGGCCGGCGCATCTGGCAGGCGCTGCCGCCGATGGCGCGCACGCGCGACGAATCCGACGCAGTGGACTTTCTCGCGTCGATTTCCACGGCAGGTTGAGCTGCAAACGGCGGGATAGCGCTCGCCGCGCGCAAGGCGCGGAATCGCCGGGAATCAATCCCAGAAATTCCACCAGGGCTTGGTCGCGAGCTGGCCGGTGGACTGCACGCCGAAGGTCGTGTCCTGCGGGGACCAGATCTGCCACCACGGCTTGTCGATCGACCCGGTGATGTACTTGCTGTCGGGAAAGGTCTTGGCGAGGATGCGCCGCGAGTCGTCGGCGAGTTGCGGCAGCCCGAGCTTTTCGTAGCTTGCCGCCAGCACGGCGAGCGCATCCGCATTGGACGGCGTTTGCGGATTGTTGACGAGATTGCTCTGCGCGCGGTTGGACGCGGCGATGTAGGCGCCACGATTGTAATAGTAGCGGGCCACCTTGACCTCGTAGGTGCCGAGCGCATTGTTCAGGTACTTCATGCGCAGGATGGCGTCCTCGTAGTACTGGCTCTCGGGAAAGCGCGCGGTCAACTCCTTGAACGCGGCGAACGACGCGCGCATTTCCTTCGGATCGCGCTCGGAGAGGTCGAGTTCGTACACGTACCCGAACACGCCCTGGTCCTCGCGGAAATGCACGAGGCCCCGAAGGTAGAACGCGTAGTCGACGTTGGGGTGATTGGGATAGGTGCGAATGAAGCGGTCGGTGTTGGCGATGGCGGCGGCCGGTTCGCCGGCCCGCCAGTTGGCGAACGCGCCTTCGAGAATGGCCTGCTGCGCGTAGCGGCCATACGGATAGCGCGCTTCGAGCGACTCGAAGAGCTTGGTCGCCCGCGTATAATTCCCCGGCAACCAGCGCGTCGTGCGCCTCGCGGTACAACTGTTCCGCCGACCAGCCCGTAGTCTCGTCCTTGCCCGCGGGCAGCCAGCTGCAGCCGGCGAGCGTCAGCGCCAGCAGCATGCAGGCGAGTACCGCGCGCCACGATTCGATTGCCCTGTTCATCGCCATCTGCCGCATTTCCTTCTCGTGCCGGCGATTATAACCGACCCATGGACCCGGCCTCCCCTCCCGCCGCCTCGCCGATGCGCCACGCACTGACCGTCCCGTTGGACGCGGTCGGGCTGCGGCTGGACCAGGCGCTCGCGCAATTGCTCCCGCAGCATTCGCGCAGCCGGCTCAAGGGCTGGATCGAAGCCGGCCAGGTGGCCGTCAATGCGGTAGCCGCGACCGAGCCTTCGTCGCGACTGCGCGGCGGCGAGGCGATCACGGTCGTCGAAATGGCGGACCCGCACGCGACCGCGTTCGCGCCGGAGGCCATCGCGCTTTCCGATCGTGTTCGAGGACGCGGCAATCCTGGTGATCGACAAGCCGGCGGGCCTGGTCGTGCATCCGGGGAGCGGCAACTGGGACGGCACGCTGCTGAACGCGCTGCTGCATCACTCCCCGGCACTGGCGGCGCTGCCGCGCGCGGGCATCGTGCATCGCCTCGACAAGGACACCAGCGGGCTCATGGTCGTCGCTAGGACACCGGAAGCGCAGACCGATCTCGTCCGCCAATTGCAGGCGCGCACGGTGAAGCGCGAGTACCTGGCGATCGTGCACGGCGATCTCGCGCGCGCGACGACCGTCGATGCGCCGATCGGCCGCCATCCGACGCAGCGCACGTCGATGGCCGTGGTCGCCACCGGCAAGGCCGCGCGAACCCACGTCGAAGTCATCACGCGCTTCGGCGCCGCGACGCTCGTCCGTTGCCGTCTGGAAACGGGCCGGACGCACCAGATCCGCGTGCACCTGACGGCGATCGGCCATCCGCTGCTGGGCGACCCCACCTATCGCGGCCGCCGCGCGGCCGCCGCGGCACTGCCGCCGGAGGCGCGTGCGTTTGCGCGCCAGGCATTGCACGCGCAGCGGCTGGGATTGGTGCATCCGGTGACGCGCGCCGCGCTTGCATGGGAAGCGGCGCCGCCCGCCGATTTCTCGGCGCTGGTGGCGGCGCTGCGCCGAAGTCGCTTCCCCAATGAGCGCGGAAGTGAACGATGCCTTGGCGCAACGCGTGGCCCAGTCGGGGTACGACTGGATCGTTCCCGCGTGGGACGCGCCGGCGAATGCACTGGCGTTGTCGACATCGCGCAATGGCGGCGTCGCGATCGGCGCGCGCGCGTCCATGGATATCGGCGCCGCGCTGCCGATGCAGGACGATCAGTTCGCCGCCGTTCTCGAAAATCGGCGCCGGCTGGCGCAGTTTCTGCCCTCGCCGCCCGTCTGGCTTTCGCAGGTGCACGCGGCGCAGGTGGTGCACGTCGATCGCGACAACGTCGACCGGGCTGCTGGCGTCGCCGCCCACGGCGGACGCCGCGGTGACGCGCGCGCACGGCATCGTGCTCGGCGTGCGCACGGCCGACTGCCTTCCCGTGCTGTTCGCGGACCGCGGCGGGACCGTCATCGGCGCCGCGCATGCCGGCTGGCGCGGGCTCGCCGCGCGGTGTTCTCGAATGCACGCTGCAGGCGATGGACGCGCCGGCGCGCGACATCGTGGCGTGGCTCGGTCCCGCCATCGGTCCGCGCAAGTTCGAAGTGGGCGCCGACGTGTTCGATGCGTTCTGCGCACCGATCCCGGCGCCGCCTCCTGCTTCGTGCCGCATCGCGACGGCAAGTGGCTCGCCGACCTGTACGGGCTCGCGAGACTCCGCCTCGGCCATGCCGGCGTCACCGCCGTCGCCGGCGGCGGGCACTGCACGATGACTGAACGCGAGCGCTTCTTTTCCTGGCGCAGGGACAAGGGACCGGGTCGCATGGCCACACTCGTCTGGCTGACCGCTGGGGCATAATGCCGCTGCCTCGCCGCATCGGCGGAGTCGCCGTCTTCCCGCACCGGATTCATTCCAGCTGATTCGATGAGCACCTTCGCTTCCATCGTCGCGGCCGCCATGGCCGGCGGCGTGCTGTCGACGCTTGCCGCCGCCGGCACGCTTGCGCTGCATTCGGGCTGGATTTCCCGGCTGGTTTCCTTCGCGGTGGGCGCGTTGCTCGGCGCGGTCTTCCTCGAACTGCTGCCGCATGCGCTCGAGGAAGGCAGCGCCCCGCGCGTGATGGGCACGGTGCTGGCCGGCCTGCTCGCCTTCTTCCTGCTCGAAAAGCTGGTGCTGTGGCGGCATGCGCACGGCCACGCCGAGCATCGCGAGGACGAGGACGAAAGCGAGCACGACCACGCGATGCACGCGGTCGGAGAGCCCAGCCGGCCCGGACTCATGATCCTGATCGGCAACGCCGTGCACAATTTCTGCGACGGCATCGTCATCGCCGCGGCGTTCATCGCGAGTCCCGGATTGGGCATCGCGACGACGCTGGCGATCGTCGCCCACGCGGTGCCGCAACAGGTCGGCGATTTCGCGGTGCTGATCCACTCCGGATTCACGCGCGCCAGGGCATTCGCGTTCAACGTCGCGGCGGGCGTCGCCACGCTGGTGGGCGCGCTGGCGGGCTATTACGCGCTGGCCGACATGACGCAAATGCTGCCGACCGTGCTGGCAATCGCATCCGCGAGCTTGCTCTATGTGGCGGTGGCGGACCTGATTCCCAGCCTGCATCGCCGGCCGGAACCGGTCGAAACCGCCAAGCAGATGCTGGCGATCGGGCTGGGACTGGCGATCATCGCCGGCGTGCACGTCCTGCTTCCGCATTGAGCGAATGGCGGCTCTCGCGATACCATGTCGTCCGGGTGCGTGAAATGATGCCTCGACCGACGGCGCCCATCGGGCAAACGAGAGCAAACCGATTGCAACCGAGCGCAACCCGAGTGCAAATGAGCGCAGCTGAAGCGCGCCGACGCGCTCTGCGCGATGACCATGGCTCCCTACGATCCGCAGGACCCCCAACCGTGGCAAGACCTCGCGCGCCAATGGGAGCACTCGGCGCCATGTGGCTCGGCTGGTGGCAACAGGCCGCGAACGTGCCCGGAATGCCGCCTGGCGTGGGCCTGCCGCCGGTGGTTCCGGCGGGCGCGGTGGACGCCGAGGCGCTCGCCGCACTGAACGCGCGTTTCCAGCCCCGCTTTCAGGCACTGGCGCAGGCGGCGTTCCAGGCGCCGGCTCCGGCGGGCACGCTGCCCGAACTCGTCGCCGTCCGCGGCAGGCGATCGTCGCTTCAGGTCGGCCGCATGGCGCGAACAGCCGTTCTTCGCGTTCCTGAAGCAGGCCTACCTGCTCTATGCGGAGTACCTGACCGAACTGGCGAGTCTCGCGCCGCTGTCCGGAACCGACAAGCGCCGCCTCGAGTTCGCGACGCGGCAATACCTGGACGCAATCGCACCCAGCAATTTTCCTGCGACGAACCCGGACGTCCTCGCGAAGGCTGTCGAGACGGAAGGGGCGAGCCTCGTGCAGGGCCTTCGCAACCTGGCCGACGATGCGCAAAAGGGGCGCATCACGATGAGCGACGAAAATGCGTTCGCCGTCGGGAGGAACCTGGCGATGACGCCCGGCAGCGTCGTATTCCGCAACGAGCTGATCGAGCTCATCCAATACGATCCGGTCACGCCCACCGTGTACAGGCGGCCGCTCGTCATCGTTCCGCCGTGCATCAACAAGTACTACATCCTCGACCTGACGCCGGACAATTCGCTCGTGCGCCACGCCGTCGCGCAGGGCCACACGGTATTCATGGTGTCGTGGCGCAACATCCCGCCGGAACTGGGCCGTCTCACCTGGGACGACTACATCGAGCAGGGTGTGCTGACCGCGATCCGCAAGGCCCGCGAAATCTGCCGGCAGCAAGACGGTGAACGCGCTGGGATTCTGCGTCGGCGGGACGCTGCTCGCCTGCGCGCTGGCCGTGCTCGCGGCGCGGCGCGACACTTGCGTCTCCAGCGTCACGTTCCTCACCACGATGCTGGACTTCGCCGACCCGGGCGAGATCGGCGTCTACGTTTCGCGGGAATTCCTCGATGCGCGCGAGGCTTCGCTGCTCGCGGGCCAATGCGTGCACGGCGCGGAGCTGGCGGGCGCGTTCGCGAGCCTGCGCGCCAACGACCTGGTCTGGAACTACGTCGTCAGCAATTACCTCAAGGGCGAGACGCCTCCCGCTTTCGATCTCCTCTATTGGAATGGCGATTCGGCGAACCTGCCCGGGCCCATGTACGCTTACTACCTGCGCAGCATGTACCTCGACAACAAGCTGCGCGAGCCCGGCGCGCTGACGATGGCCGGCGCCGCGATCGACCTGTCGCGCATCACCATTCCGGCTTACATCTACGCGTCGCGCGACGATCACATCGTGCCGTGGCGTTCGGCGTTCGAGACGACGCGGCTTCTGGGCGGCGATTGCACGTTCGTGCTGGGCGCGTCGGGTCACATCGCCGGCGTGATCAATCCCCCTCATCCGCCGCGGCGCAACTACTGGACGCAACGATCTCATCACGGATGCCGCGGACGACTGGCTGGCGCGTGCCGAAAGCGTCCACGGCAGCTGGTGGCCGCATTGGCACGGTTGGCTGGCCGGCCAAGGCGGAGGAACGCGCCGGACCGCGCCGCGGCGTGCCGGCAACGACGCGTATCCGCCGCTGGCGCCTGCCCCGGGCGACTACGTCCGGGCCGCGCGTGATGCCGCGAACCCGTCCGCTGCGCTAAGATGCAGCCGGATGCCCGACCGCCATTCGCTTCGGGCGTCACGATCATCGAAGGAGCATCTCCAACATGACGGACATTGTCATCGCCGGTGCGCTTGCGGACGGGCATCGGCAAATTCGGCGGTTCCATCGCCAAGGTCGCCGCGCCTGACCTGGGCGCCACGGTCATACGCGCGCTGCTCGCGCAGTCGGGCGTCGCGCCCGAGCAAATCTCCGAAGTCATCCTGGGCCAGGTCCTGACCGCCGGCAGCGGCCAGAACGTCGCGCGCCAGGCGCTGATCAAATCCGGACTGCCGAATTCGATTCCCGCGATGACGATCAACAAGGTGTGCGGGTCCGGCCTCAAGGCGGTGATGCTGGCCGCGCAGGCCGTGCGCTGCGGCGACGCCGACATCGTGATCGCCGGCGGCCAGGAAAACATGAGCGCATCGCCGCACGTGCTGCTCGGCTCGCGCGACGGTTTCAGGATGGGCGACGCCAAGCTCACCGACACGATGATCGTCGACGGCCTGTGGGACGTCTACAACCAGTACCACATGGGCACCACCGCCGAAAACGTGGCGAAGAAATACGCCATCTCCCGCGCGCAACAGGACGAGTTCGCCGTCGCGAGCCAGAACAAGGCCGAAGCCGCGCAGAAGGCCGGCAAGTTCAAGGACGAAATCGTTCCGGTGATGATTCCGCAGCGCAAGGGCGATCCCGTGGCGTTTGCCAGCGACGAATTCATCAAGAACGGCACGACGCTGGAGAGCATCTCGGGACTCAAGCCCGCCTTCGCGAAGGATGGCTCGGTGACGGCCGCCAACGCGTCGGGCCTGAACGACGGCGCGGCCGCCGTGCTGGTGATGACGGCCGCGAACGCGCGAAGCAACTGGGCATCACGCCGCTCGCGCGCATTCATGCGTACGCGTCTTCGGGCGTGGATCCGGCGATCATGGGCATGGGACCCGTGGGCGCGTCGACGCGCTGCCTGGAAAAAGCCGGCTGGAAGGCGGCCGACCTGGACCTCATGGAGATCAACGAAGCGTTTGCCGCGCAGGCGTGCGCGGTCAACAAGGAAATGGGCTGGGATACGTCGAAGATCAATGTCAACGGCGGCGCCATCGCGCTCGGACATCCGATCGGCGCATCCGGATGCCGCGTACTGGTCACGCTGCTGCACGAGATGCGCCGGCGCGATGCGAAGAAGGGCCTGGCCTCGCTGTGCATCGGCGGCGGCATGGGCGTTGCCCTGGCAGTGGAGCGCTAGCAGCGCCAATGCAGGACAAGACCAACAGTCACATCACAGCAAGGAGGAGCACGACATGGACAAGCATCGCGTAGCACTCGTGACCGGCGGCATGGGCGGCCTGGGAGAGGCCATCTGCATCAAGCTGGCGGCGCTCGGCTATACGGTCGTCACGACCTATTCGCCGGGCAATACCAAGGCCGCGGAATGGCTGGATGCGATGAAGAAGCAGGGTTTCACGTTTCATGCGCACGCCTGCGACGTCGCCGATTGGGAATCCGCGGTGGCCTGCGTCAAGAAGGTCACGCAGGACGTCGGGCCGGTCGAGGTGCTGGTCAACAACGCGGGCATCACGCGCGACATGACGTTCAAGAAAATGGACAAGGCGAACTGGGACGCCGTGCTCAAGACCAACCTCGATTCCTGCTTCAACATGACCAAGCAGGTATGCGACTCGATGGCCGACAGCGGATGGGGCCGGATCATCAACATCTCGTCGGTGAACGGCCAGAAGGGCGCATTCGGGCAGACCAATTATTCCGCCGCCAAGGCCGGGATGCACGGCTTCACCAAGGCGCTGGCGCTCGAGTACGCGCGCAAGGGCGTCACGGTGAATACGATCTCGCCGGGCTATATCGGCACGAAGATGGTGATGGCCATCCCCAAGGAAGTGCTCGATTCCAAGATCATTCCGCAGATTCCGATGGGGCGGCTGGGCAAGCCCGAGGAAGTGGCGGGCCTGGTCGCGTACCTGTCGAGCGAGGAAGCGGCCTTCCTGACCGGCGCCAATATCGCGATCAACGGCGGCCAGCACATGTTCTGAGGCAAGGAGTCGGACGTCGACGATGGCGCGCGGCGACGCGCGCCATCTTTTTTCCAACTTGCCAACCGGAGGGAAATTCGATGCCGCAAATGCGCGTTCGCCTTTCGCTGCTGGCGCTGGGCACATTGACGATGCTGGCCGCGACCGCGGCCGAGGCGCAGTGGGCGTTGGTGGCCAAGCGCGCGATCGGCAGGGTGGAGCAGATGTCGCAGCAGTCGCCGCAGGCCGGCGGCCCCAGCTACGACTCGGCCGCCGTGATGCTCGAGGCCCCCGCCGACAAGGTCTATGCGGCCGTTCTGACCGGCGTGCGCAACAACACGCGCGGCCTCACGATCACGCGCGAAGACCCTTCCGCACTCGTCGTCCAGTTCACCAATGGCGACCAGATCGCGGGCATCAAGGTCAGCGCGCTGAGCGATACCGTATCCCACTTGCTCGTCACGTCGGCCCACGCCGGGTCGCAGCCGAACGCCGCGATGCTGGTCATGGACAGCGTGCTGCGCGTGTGCAAGGAAATGAACGTCGAGTGCGCGCCGGCGAAGCAATAGGTCGCGCGCGGCGATCGTGCAGTCATCGGTGCCGATCGGAATGCATCGCAGCGGTTGGGCCGCATGGGCGCCCGGGAGTCGCTGATCGCCAGCCTGCGGGTCCCCGGCGCGCCGGCGCTCGTCAACACAAGACTTCGCTTGCCGCGCCACCCGCGACGGCCGGCGCGACTCACGGGCGCCATGCGGCCCAACCGCTGCGATGCCCATCGGACGAAGCGCGAGTCGGGCGCGGAGCGGACCATCTCATCGCGGGCGAATGTGGCGCCGTCGGCGCTGTGCGTGCGCTGCGCGGAGGGTAGTCGTGGGTTGACTGCCCGACGCGCGGCGAAACACGCACCCGACGACAAGGTTGGCGACACCTGAGCCCGCGATGAGATGGGGAGCTATGCGCCAGCACAAAGTCAGCATTTGCTGCCGGACAGATGGCGAACTCCGCGTTGATGAAACGCGCAAAAAAAGGAACCCCGCGATTCACATCGCAGGGTTCGAGGCTGTATCAATCAGGAGGAAGAAACTGATACAGAAGGAGACATCGCCTTCCATATTGGGACCGCGCGGGATTATTCAAGTTCCCTTGCGTCGGCCCCGAAAAGGCCGCGCCGGTGGTTCGACCCGCCGGCGCGTTGCTGCTGGTGTTACTTAGGCAGCCCTGCGGCCCTTGACGGACTTCGAGGCGGTCGCTGCGGCACGGCGCACATTCGCATCGGCCAGGCTGACGACTTGCTTGCCCGCCTTCTGGAACTGGTCGAACGCGGCGGTCGTCGCGGCGATCGTCGACTTGAACGCGTTGATGGCGGATTCCGAACCGGCCGGGGCCGACTTGCTGGCCTGGTCGACCCACGACGCCATGCCCTTCGTGTAGACGGCCAACACTTCTTCGGCGAAAGCCGAGTAGCCGGCTTGCGCTTCCGTGGCGATTTCGTACAGGTGACGCGAGTAGCCCATCGCTTGCTGGACTTGGGCTTCCGCAAGCTTGGTGCGCACCGCGAGCAGGTCTTGCACGTCCTTGACCGCCGACACGGCTTGCGCGCCTTCGACCGACTGGGCGATCACCGCCTTGGTGGCCGCGAGATTGAACTTCACGAGCTTCTCGGCGTTTTCGAGCGAGAGGGCCGCGAACTTCGTCGCCTGGGCGACGTTGGTCTTGTTGAATTCAGCGAATTGCTCTTGAGCGTTGTACATGGCAGGTTCCTGTAAGAAAATGGTTAGCAGATCGTCTTCCGATGCCCGCCGTTTCCGGCAAGCCCACCACCCCCGGCTTCCGCCTGGACTGCTGGGGTGCTTGAGCGGCCCGGTAAATCCGAACGAACCGCCCGCGGTCGCAGTTTTCGCTCGGATCTCATCACGCTTTCCTCGCTATTGCTGCACCGCACAAATCCAATTGTAGGGACTGCACCACCTTAAGTCAAGGATTTTTTTGTGCATCGCACCAACACGCCCCGACGGTCGGTCGTTTGAAAGTCAAACGTCCGATAAATCAGTGGGTTATAATGACGGACTTACTCGCAGGAGCTCGATTTAATGACTGATCCGGTCCGCACCATCAAGAAGTATCCAAACCGGCGGCTGTACGACACGGCCAACAGCGGCTACATCACGCTGGCCGATGTGAAGCAGATGGTTCTGGAGAACATCGATTTCCAGGTCATCGACGCCAAGTCCGGCGACGACCTCACCCGCAGCATCCTGCTTCAGATCATCCTCGACGAGGAGGGCGGCGGCGTGCCGATGTTCAGTCCCGAGATGCTGTCCCAGATGATCCGTTTCTATGGCAGCGCGCAACAGACGATCATGGGCCAGTACATGGAGCAGAACGTGAAGGCGTTCCTGACCATCCAGAAGAAGCTGCAGGACCAGGCGAAGCAGGTCTATGGCGACAAGATGCTGCTCACGCCCGACCTGTGGAAGCAGTTCATGCAGATGCAGGCGCCCGCGATGCAGGGAATGCTCGGCAACTATCTCGAACAGAGCGCCAAGCTGTTCATGGACATGCAGCAGCGGATGCAGGACCAGACCCGCGGCATGTTCACCGCGTTCCCTTTTCCCAACTTCGGTGCACCGCCGCAAACGGGCGCCGAAGACGACTCCAAGCGCTGATCCGGCGGAGCACCGCAACATAGCACCATTGTTGCGGCGCGTTGCTGCATTGCGTTAGCGCATGCCGTCCACCCCTCACGCTGTCAAAGCCCGTCGTCGCGCAGTTGCGCCGCGCGTCGGCTTCGTCTCGCTCGGCTGTCCCAAGGCGCTGGTCGACTCGGAACAGATCCTGACGCAGCTACGCGCGGAGGGCTATGCCATCGCGCCCATCCTACGACGGAGCGGATCTCGTCGTGGTCAACACGTGCGGCTTCATCGACGCCGCCGTCGCGGAATCGCTCGACGCCATCGGGGAAGCGCTGGCGGAAAACGGCAAGGTCATCGTCACCGGGTGCCTGGGCGCCAAGGAAGGCGGCGCGTTCGTCCGTGACGCCCATCCGAAGGTCCTGGCGGTGACCGGACCGCACGCGACGCAGGAAGTGATGTCGGCCGTGCATCTGCACCTGCCGCAGCCGCACGACCCGTTCGTCGACCTGGTGCCGAAGCAGGGAATCAAGCTCACGCCGACGCACTACGCGTATCTCAAGATCAGCGAAGGCTGCAACCACCGCTGCACGTTCTGCATCATCCCGTCGATGCGCGGCGACCTGGTGTCGCGGCCGATTGGCGAAGTGCTGGCGGAGGCCGAGAATCTGGTGAAGGCCGGCGTCCGGGAACTGCTGGTGATCTCGCAGGACACCAGCGCCTATGGCGTGGACGTGAAATACCGCACCGGCTTCTGGCAGGGCCGGCCGGTGAAGACGAAGATGGTCGAGCTCGCGAAGGCGCTGGGCGAGATGGGCGTCTGGGTGCGCCTGCACTACGTCTACCCGTATCCGCACGTCGACGACGTCGTGCCGCTGATGGCGGAAGGCAAGCTGCTGCCCTATCTCGACGTGCCGTTCCAGCATGCGAGCCCGCGGATACTGAAGCTCATGAAGCGCCCAGCCAATGCGGAGAACACGCTGGCCCGCATCAGGGCATGGCGCGCGATCTGTCCGGAGATCACGATCCGCTCGACGTTCATCGCCGGCTTCCCCGGCGAAACGGAACGCGAGTTCGAGGAGCTTCTGGCGTTCCTCGACGAGGCGCAGCTCGATCGCGTCGGCTGCTTCGCGTACTCGCCGGTCGACGGCGCCGCGGCCAATGCGCTGCCCGATCCGGTGCCGCAGGAGGTGCGCGAGGAGCGCCAGGCCAGGTTCATGCACACGCAGGCGCGCATCAGTGCGGCGCGGCTGCAACGCAAGGTCGGACGGACGATGGACGTGCTGGTGGACGCGGTCGACGGCGACACCGCCATCGCCCGCTCGAGCGCGGACGCGCCGGAAATCGACGGTACCGTGCGCATTTCCGGCGGCAGCGCGCTGCGCGCCGGCGAGTTCGCCCGGGTGATCGTCACCGCGGCGACCGAACACGATCTGCACGCGCGCATCGCCCGCTAGCCGTCGCCCGCGGCGTGCGTCGCCGCGAATCGCGTTGACCCTTGTCGAGATTACTTCGTCAGCCTAGCGATCAAGCTCCGCGTAATGACGGAAGAGGCCGTGCGGGTTGAACGGCAGCCGGCGCGGCGACGCAAGATAGGCGGCGATGCGCGGCCGCGCGGCGACACTCGCGTGCAGCGCCATTACCGCAGGATGCTTCCGCGCGACGCGCGCCATGGCGTTCGGGAATGCGTACTTCAGGCCGGCAACGACCTGGAATAGCGACAGGTCCGCGTAGGTCAATCGGGCGCCGACAAGGTGGCCGGGGCCGCTCTGAGTTGCCCGCCAGCACGCGCTCGAAGTATCCGAGAAATTTGGGCAGGCGGTTGTCCAGGAAATCGGTGGAGCGCCGTTTCGCCTCGCGGCGCTGGTCTTCGTAGTACAGGCTGGCCGCGATCGGATGATGCGTGTCGTGGACTTCGCCGACAAAGTCCGCAAGCGTGAGCTGCAGTTGATGCGCCCAAAGCTTCCCCGCGTCGCGCTTCGGCGCCAGGCCGTGGCGCTCGCCCAGGAAAAGCAGGATGTTCGCCGTCTGGGCGATCAGCCGGTTGCCGGCCTTGAGAAACGGCGGCGCGAACGGCGGACAGGCGAGGCCGGCGCCATCCAGCAGGGCCAGCATGCGCGCCTCGCCGCCTTCGTCGCGCGCGACGTCGACATAGGCCGCCCCGGCCTCTTCGAGCGCAAGCCGCACGAATTCACCGCGGCCCTGGATCGACGCCCAGTAGAAAAGTTCGTAACGCATGGCAGCACCTCCTGCAGAGTCGGGCACCGCGCGAACGTGCCGCGACTCCGGTCAGTAGTGTTCCGGGACGTACTTGAACGGATAGTCGACGGCCTTGTAGCGGCCGATCTTGCGCTTGGGCAGCTTGACCTTCGTCGCCGGGACGTCCTTGTAGGGGACATTCTTCAGGAAGTGGCTGATCACGTTCAGCCGCACGCGCTTCTTGTCCTCCGAACGCGCAACGTACCACGGCGCCCACGGGTTGTCGGTCGCCGCGAACATCGCGTCGCGCGCCTTCGTGTAGTCGTCCCAGCGGTCGTAGGACTTGACGTCCATCGGCGACAGTTTCCACGTCTTGCGGCCGTCGTCGATGCGCGCGGCGAGGCGCCGCGTCTGTTCCTCGGGACTCACTTCCAGCCAGTACTTGAGAAGGATGACGCCGGACTTCACCATCAGCTGTTCGAACAGCGGCACCACTTTCAGGAACTGCTGCGCCTGCTCGTCGGTGCAGAAACCCATCACGCGCTCGACGCCCGCGCGGTTGTACCAGCTGCGGTCGAAGATGACGATCTCTCCCGCGGCCGGCAGGTGCGGCAGGTAGCGCTGCGCGTACATCTGGGACTTTTCGCGGTCACTGGGCGCCGGCAGCGCGATCACGCGAAACACCCGCGGGCTGACGCGTTCGGTGATCGCCTTGATCGTGCCGCCCTTGCCGGCGCCGTCGCGTCCTTCGAAGATGATGCAGACCTTGAGGCCCTTGTGCACGACCCATTGCTGCAGCTTCACCAGCTCGACGTGCAGCTTCTTGAGCTCCTTGTCGTAGTCCTTGCTGGACAATTCCTTGGCGGGCGCTTCCGTCTGCCGGCGCCGACTTTGCGACGTCCTTGCCCTTTGCGTCGCTCTTCGCCACCTTCTTTTCCGCGCTCTTCTTCGCCATCGTCATCTCCATTGAGTCGTTGCGCTACTTCGCCGCGACGGGTTCCATGGCCGGCAAGTCGGAGCCGCCGCCCAGCGCGAGATACAGGTTGACTCGCTGCGCGCGTCGTTCCGTCTGCACGCGCAGCTGCGACATCCGTGTCGTAGTATAGCGCGAGGTGGTTTTGCTCGACTGCGCGCAGGTCGACCGAACCCACGCGATACTGGATCTGCGCGAGTTCCAGCGCGCGCGCGCTGTCGCGGAGCGTGGCGTCGAGGATGGGCTCGCGATCGCGCAGCGTGTTCTCCGCCGCGAGCGCGTTCTCGACCTCGGAGAAAGCCCGCTGCCCCGTACGCGCATATTCCGCGATCGCCTGTCTCTGCTCGGCCGTACGAACTTCGACCTGCGCCCGCAATACGCCACCCTGATAAATCGGGGCAAGGAAGTTCGCGCCGAAGCTGAACGCCGGGTTGCTCCGTTCCTGCAACACGAACACGTCGCTCGTTATGGTGCTGCCGCCGGCGGTCAGGCTGATGCGCGGCAGCTGCGCGGCCTTCGCTTCGCCTATCCGGTTGAATGCCGCGGCGACGCGACGTTCCGCCGCGACCACGTCGGGGCGGCGCTCCAGCAATTGGGACGGCACGCCGGCAGGCACCGGCGGGGGCATCGGCGGCAGTTGCGAGGCGACGGCGATCTCCGCCGCGGGATAGCGGCCGAGGAGAAGTTCGAGCGCACGCATCGCCTGCTCGCGCGCCAGTTCGGTCTGCCGCAAATTGTCGCGATAGGTGCCCACGCTGACGCGCGCTTCCGCCACCGCCTGCTCGTTGCCGTTCCCGACGCGCAGCCGCTCCTGCGCGATGCGCAGCAGCGACTCCGACGAGCGCAGCACGTCCTGCACGATCGCGAGCTGCAGACTGGCCTCGATGGCGACAAACCACGCCTTGGCCACGTTCGCCGCGAGCGACTGGCGCGCGTACGCATAGTCGGCCGTAACGGCCGCGGATTGCGCCTCCGCCGCGGCCCGGCCGTAGCGCAGGCGCCCCCAGACGTCGAGTTCGAGAGAGGCATTGAGGAACACCGCATTCATGCCACCGCCGCCGCCGGAGGCGCCGCTCTGCGTCGCCGCCAGACCCACCGTCGGAAGAAGGGAGCCGCTGGCTACGGCGACATATCCCGCCGCCTGTTCGACGCGCGCCGCCGCCACTTCCACGTCGGCGTTGAAGGCCAATGCCTCGGCCACCAGCGCAGACAGCACCGGATCGCCGAACGTCGCGAGCCAATGGTCGGCCACCGGCGCCGCGGCGCTGCCGCCCGCCTTCCACGCTGCGGGAATCGCCGTATGCGGCAGCGCGTCCCGCCGCAAATCGTCGGCGGTCGGCGGCGGATTGAGCGCGCAGCCAGCCACGGCGGCCGCGAGGGCCGCCGCAACAATTCCTCCGGCAGCATGCGGCGTCGATCCATCAATGCAACTTGAGCACCAGGTAATTGAGGATAGATCGGTGCGCAGGATTACCATGCGAATGAGGTGGATTGCATGCACATGCTCGGTATAGATCGCGCCTGCTCCATCCGCGCCGGCGGCAAGGAAGAGGTCGCGGTCGCGCCCCTCGACGATGAACTTGACCGGGAACCGGCCCGGCACCTGCGGAAACGCGCCGGTCTGCGGCAGCATGCCGGACTGCTGCACCTGGCCTTGCCCCTGCGCCCAGACGATGGAGTCGACCTTCGCCTTGATGACGTGGCCCGGGTACGTCCTGAGCGCGAATTCCGCGTCGTTGCCGGGTTCGACCAGTCGTAATTCGTTCTGCCGTAGAGCGCGATGACCTGGTACTGTCTCCTCGACGAAGCTCATCGCCGGCGCCACCGGAAACGCGGTCACATAGGAGCCCGGCCGCAGCTGCACGTTGATCGCGTAACCATTGGCCGGCGCGAAGACGGACGTCTGGTCGAGATTCCACTGCGCGTTCGCGAGGTCGGCGCGGCTCACGTCGACCTGCGCCTTCGCGGTCGCGAGCTGCGCCTTCGCCGCGGCGACCGACGCCTGCTCGCCGTTCACCTGCCCCGACAGTTTCTCCGTGACCTGCGCCTCGTTCGCCTTCGCCGTCGCGATCTGGGCTTCCAGCTCGATCACGTTGGCCTCGGCCTGTTCCAGCGCGAACTTGTCGCCGGCGCCCGTCGCCACCAATTCCCTGTTCTGCCGCACGCGCAGCCGAGCGAGTTCGAGCTTGGGCTGCAGCGACTGGACCTGTCCGCTTGGCGACTTCAATTCTTCCTTCAACTGCCGCGCGCCGGCCGACGCGTCCACCACACCGGCGCCCGCCTGCGCGAACTTCGCCTCGTCGGCCGCAAGCTTCGCCTTGGCGACGTTCAAGTCGTTCTGGTACTGCGTCGGGTCGATCCGGAACAGCAGCTCACCCTTCCTGACCAGCCGATTGGGCTCGACGGGCACCTCGACGACCCGCCCGCGCACTTGCGGGATCACTTGCACCACATACTTGATGACGCGAACGTCGGCGGTCGACGGGGCGACCACGTTGAGCGTCAGGAGCAGCACCGCCAGCGCCACGATCGGAATGATGACCACGGTGACCTGCCATGCGGTGTTCCACGGCAGCCATTTGAATTTGATGAAGATCAGCCAGACGAAGAATGAGTAGATGGCAAGGAGGATGCGCTTCCATCAGGCGGTCCCGCCCTTCGCGGCGATCGCGGCGGCGGTCGCCGTAGGCGCAGCCCCGGTGCGGCCGGCGCGCGGCATGGCCGCGGCCAAGTCGCGGCGCAGCACCTTGAGTTCCGCCGTCAACGTTCCCTTTTCCGCCATCGCGTCCAGTTCCTCGCGCAGGTGCGCGAGCTCATGCTCCAGCAACTCGCCCGCCTTCGCCTTGTCGCCCAGCTCGTGGTAATAATCGTCGTGCTTGTCGGTGCCATAGGCGGCCCGGTAAACGACCGGCTTGGTGTAGGCCCATAGCCAGGCGATCGGCCACAGCAAGCCGCCGAACACCAGCGACAACAGGCACAGTGTGTGGATGGCGTCGCGCTGCGGATGGTGCCGTTTGTGCGCGATTTTTTCCGGCAGCACATGGACCATCCAGAACAGCACGATGACGGCGATGGGCACGACGATGATGACGAACCATGCGACGTATGTCGCCATCGTGTCCATCATCTCCGGCGGCAGGAACGACGCATAGGCGCTGTCCGCAATGGCCGCCGCGACAATTCCGAGCCCCGCGGACGCGGTGCCGGCATTCGGGGTCCGTCCCGCCGGTGTCTCGTGCGTGCGCTCTGCCACCGGTCCCCTTCCTCGGCCGCCGATGGCAACTGACTCCGTGTTGGTAGTGCCTAGTCCTTCCATCGTGCTGCCCCCGACACTGTCAGTAGAGTTGACATCCCGGTTCCGCTTCGTCCGCGAGGACCTCACGCCATGATGTTGACGCCCCCGTCGACGTACAACGTCTCGCCCGACAGCCGCCGCGCGTACGGCGTAGCCAGGTAGGCGCAGGTGAAGCCGACGTCCATGATGTCGACCAGCTCGCCAATCGGCGCGCGCTGCTCCACCTCGGTGAGCAACAGGTCGAAGTCCTTGAGACCCGACGCCGCGCGTGTCTTGAGCGGACCAGGCGAAATCGCGTGCACTCGAATGCCCTTTCCGCCCAGTTCATACGCGAGGTAGCGGCAACAGGCTTCGAGCGCGGCCTTCACGGGGCCCATGACGCTGTATGTCGGGATCACCTTGCTGGCGCCATGATAACTCATCGCGAACATCGTCCCGCCGTTGGCCATCAGGGGCGCGGCGAGCCGGGCCATCCGGACGAAAGAATGGCACGACACGTCCATCGCCTTGGCGAATCCCGCAGCCGAGCAGTTGAGCAGGCCGCCCTGCAGATCCTCCTTCGGCGCGAAGGCGATCGAGTGGACGAGGATGTCGAGCCGGCCCCATTGCCGGCCAATGGCCGCGAACACCGCTTCCAGCTCGCCTTCGACGCTCACGTCCAGCGGAAGGAACAATGGCGCTTCCAGCGAGCGGGCGAGCGGCTCGACGTAGGGACGCGCCTTATCGTTCAGGTACGTGAGGGCCAGATCGGCGCCGAGTTCGTGGAACGCCTTCGCGCAGCCATAGGCAATCGAATGCTCGTTGGCGACGCCGACAACCAGCGCCTTGCAGCCCTTGAGCACCGGGCGCGGAATTTCCATCGTCATATGGGGCTCTCCTTCGGTGATGCCCGGCACGGCGCCCCGCGCGGCCCGGGATTGGCCGTGCGCGGATTCAAGTGGAGATCGTCGTCGTGGAAGTCAGTGGGCGCCCCTTCCAGTACATGCCATCGAGACGCAGGCTGAGCTTGCCTACCTCGATGCGCGTTCCGGTGCACTCGATCCCCGCAGCGGGCCGCGAGCCGTCACCCTCTTCGCGTTGAATGCTGATGCATTCGAGTCCGGTGCCGTATTTCTTCACGAGCGCCTTGATTTCGTCGTCGGTCGTGCCCGGCGCGATATTTGCGATCCATAGTTTCATCGTCGTTCCTTCATCAGCAATTGCTGCGTGTGCCGCGCAATCATCAGCTCCTCGTTGGTTGGGATCACCCAAGCGGAGACGCGGCTACCCGCGGTGCTGATGCACGGCCCCTTGTGCTCATTTGCCCCCCCGTCGAATTCGATTCCGAGCCACGCCGCGTCCCCGCAGACGCGTTCGCGCAAGCTGCGGCTGTTCTCGCCAATGCCCGCGGTGAACACGACAGCGTCAAGGCCGCCCAGTGCCGCCGCCAGCGAACCCAGCTCGCGGCCGATCCGGTAGACAAAAACGTCGACCGCAGCCTTCGCCTCGGGCGCAGCGCTTGCCTCCAGCGTGCGCATGTCGCTGGAAATGCCCGACATGCCGAGCAAGCCAGACTGCTGGTAGATCAGCTTCTCGATGGCGCGCGCGTCCATCTTGAGTTCGTCCATCAGGTAGAGGATTACGCCGGGGTCAAGATTGCCGCAGCGCGTGCCCATTGGCAGGCCGTCCGCGGCCGTGAATCCCATCGTGCTGGCGACGCTGCGGCCGTCCGCGATGGCGCACATGCTGGAGCCATTGCCAAGATGAAGGACCACGGTCTTGCCACGCGCGGCGCGTTCGTCGAACTGGGGAAGAACGTGCGCGATGTATTCGTACGAGAGTCCGTGAAATCCGTACCGGCGCACCCCAAGGTCGGTGATCGCCTTGGGCAGCGCAAAGGCCTGCGCCACCGCGGGCGCCCGGCTGTGAAACGCCGTATCGAAGCATGCCACCTGCGGCAATTGCGGCGAGCGTTCGAGCAGGGTCTTGATCGGGGCGAGGTTGTGCGGTTGGTGCAGCGGCGCAAGTGGAACGTACTTTTCCAGCGCCTTCAGTATCGTCGCATCGACGAGGACGGGGCTCGTGTACGCGACGCCGCCGTGCACGACTCGGTGGCCGATGCCGACCAGACGATGTCCGGTAAATTCGGTACGCAGGAACGCAACCAGGTGGTCGAGCGCGCCCTCGTGCCCCAGCTTGACGCCTTCGCCCCACGATTTCTCGCCGAGCACGCTTCCAGCCGCGTCTTTCGCGACGAATTGCGGCGACGTGTAGAGTCCTTCGGCCTGACCGCGCGCGGTAAGGTCCAATCCGCCATCGCGCTCGGCGAAAACCGAGAACTTGAGGCTCGACGAGCCTGCGTTCAGAACCGCAATCGCGTCTGGCATCTCAGGACAGCGCCTTGCCGGCCTTCTCGCGCCGGACGCTCGCCACAAGCGCCGCGACGGCGCACGAAGCGAGTCGCGTCATCACCGAATCGGCGCGGCTGGTCAGGATGATCGGCACCTTCGCTCCGAGCACGATGCCGGCAGCGTCCGCGCCGGCCAGGAACGAAAGGCTCTTCGCCAGCATGTTGCCGGCTTCGAGATCGGGAACCACGAGCACGTTGGCGCGCCCCGCTACCGGTGAGTCGATCTTCTTGATCGCCACCGACTCCAGGCTGATCGCGTTGTCGAGAGCCAACGGCCCGTCGAGAATCGCGCCGGTGATCTGGCCGCGATCGGCCATCTTGCATAACGCTCCCGCTTCGATGGTGGACGGCACCTTCGGATTGACGGTCTCCATTGCCGACAGTATCGCCACGCGGACTTCCGGAAAGCGCAGCGCGTGTGCGAGGTCGATCGCGTTCTGAATGATATGAACCTTGTCTTCCATCGTCGGTGCGATGTTGACCGCGGCGTCGGTGACGATCAGCGTTTCCGCGTAGCTCGGCACGTCCATCACGAAGCAATGGCTGACGCGGCGAGCGGTGCGTAACCCCGTCTCCCGCTTTACCACCGCAGCCATCAGCTCGTCGGTGTGCAGGCTTCCCTTCATCAGCGCCTCGGCCTTGCCTTCGCGCACCAGTTCCACCGCCCTTTCCGCGGAGGCCTGGCTGTGTGGCGTATCGACGATCGGCAACCCGGCGATGTCGATGCCATTTTCCTTCGCAATGGTCTCGATCCGCATTCGCGGACCGACCAGGATCGGCGCGATCAGTCCCAGCCTTGCGGCATCGACCGCGCCCCGCAGCGAGCTTTCATCGCAAGGGTGCGCGACCGCCGTCGGCGTGGGTGGCAGCGTCTTGCAGACATCGATGAGGCGTTGATACTTTTCGTGCTTGCGGTCCATGCGCGTCTCCGTTGCCATGCGCATGCGTCAGCTTCGCGCGCGCCGCTTCGCGGCAGCCTTGCGCGCGGTTGTTCGCGGCGTCGCCTTGCCGCGGCCCCGGGCCGGTCTGACCTCGAGCGTGTCTCCGATGTTTTCCAGCATCGCAAGCTGCTCGGTCGTCGGCTCGAAACGCCGCATGCGCTCGTCGGCCAGCAGACGCCGCACGAGCGTCACCAGGCGATCGCGATCGCCGGGCTTCGAAAGCAGCCTGGGCAGCGCCGCAATCGCCTTTTCAGGTTCATAGCGAACGACGATGTCTTGCTCACCGCGGATGCGCCGCCATTCGTCGGGCGCCACGTCGGGCAATAGATCGCGATACTCGGCGGCGAGTTCGTGCTTGAGCGCGAGCCGCGCCAGCGGCAGCGGTGCCCCCCGCCTGGCGAGCAGCGAACCGACGCGCGCAAGCGCCTCCGCAAAGCCGCCCTCCTCGATCGACGCCAATGCCTCCTTCACGAACGGCAGTTCGCGCGGCTCGACCATGCCATTCCCCGCGAGCTCCTTGGCCTGGTGCTTGTCGGCGAGGTACAGCGAGAACACGTTGCCGTAGGTCTGGAAGAACGTCGCCTCGCTGGCCGCGTCGCGGTTCTCGCGGTAGTAATCGAGCGACGCGCTGATGGTCTCGGACATCATTTTCTGGACCTTGATGCCGACATTGTCCGGGGCAGCCGCCTGCCGCTGCCCCTTGACCGCCCGCGCCGCCGGGCCGAGCCAAGCGAGCCATGGGTTCAGGTCCGAGAACGCCCAGCGCTGGAAGCGCAAGGGATGAAACTGGCGCGACACCTTCGCCGTGACCTCGTTGCCCAGCGACTGGATGAACGGCTGCGCGAACAACTCGTACGCGCGCTGGTTGAATTCCGAAATCGCTGCCACGGCTTCGAACGGCTTCTCGTCGGCGCGCTGGAGACGATTCAACTGCTTGGCGAGATCCTCGAGCCGGCGCTCCTGAAAATCGACCTCATACGCGACCTTGCCATCGCGGCCCTTGACCTCGTGGATGCGCATTCCGTAGAGGCCCGGCGGCAGCGATTCGATCGACTTCAACACTTCGACGATCTGCGCGTGCTCCTTCCTGGCGACCTTGCCGGATACGAAAATCCCCAAATGACCGATGTCCTGGTGCAGCAATCCGACGATGACCTGGCCGCGCGCCTTGATCTCGTCGGTCGAGCCGTAGACGTCGGCCACCCAGTTGAACGCCTGCTGCGGCGGCGTGATGTTGTCGCCCATCGACGCGAAGAGAATGATCGGCGCCTTGATGTTGCGCAGGTCAAAAGACTTGCCGCCCGCGCTCTGGGTGCCGGTCCAAAGTTTGTTGCCGACGAAGAGGTTACGAGTGATCCACTCGATCTCCTCGCGGTTCATGAGGTAGAAGCCGCCCCACCAGCGTTCGAACTCCAGAAAGCGCGGCGGCTCGGTGTCGACGTTCGCGTACAGGTTGTAGTACTTGTCCCAGAATGTGTTTGCCGGATTGAGGTTCTCGAAATTCTCGACCAGGTACGCGCCATCGAAGATGCCATTGCCCATGTCGGCGGCGAACGACGACAGCCAGGTGCCGCCCAGCATGCCGCCCGCATAGCGCATCGGGTTGTCGCCGGCGCCTTCGTTGAACGCGCCGCCCCAGTACGACATCGGTGCGCCGTTGATGACGATCGGACCGGTATCTTCCGGGTCCGCGGCCGCCAGCATCATCGCTGCCCAGCCGCCTTGGCAATTGCCAACGATCACCGGTTTCGCGCTCGCCGGGTGCAGCTCGCGCACCGTTTTCACGAATTGCTGCTCGGCAGCGCAAACGTCGAGAAGTGTCTGTCCCGGCTCGGGGTCGCGGAAGAAGATCACGAAGTAGACCGGGTGTCCTTCGCGCAGCGCGACACCGACTTGCGAGTCGTCCTTGAATCCGCCGATGCCCGGGCCGTGGCCGGCGCGCGGATCGATAATAACGTACGGCCGCAACTTCGAATCTATCTTCACGCCTTCCGGCGGGATGATGCGCACCAATGCGTAGTTGACCGGCCGCGCAAGCGTGCGTCCGTCGACGACCGTTTCGTAGTCGAAATGCAGGACCGGCGTCAGGCCCTCGCGGTTATGCTCGACGAAGTCGTTGCCGCGCTCGCGCAACGTGTCCAGGAACAGGATCGAGCGTTGTGCGACATCGGTTGCGTAGGCGTTCCATTGCGACCATGCATCGGCGGGTGCGAGAGGCGTTTCGGCCAGGCCCGATGTGCACTCCGCATAGGCTCTGCCGATCCGTTCGCTGAAGCGGTCCTGAGCCAGCTTTCTCCGCTTGCCGTAGAGCTGCGCGACCTTCGTCGAGATGTCCAGGCTTCGTGCGACTTGCTTGGTGGCGTCCATGGCGGATTCCTTTCAGTTCGGCATCGACAAAGCAGCTATCGAATCCATCGTCTCCTATAGTGAAATTATCCTCGTGCACTGCGCACCGGTCAGGACAAATTCGCGAATACGTTTGCATTCATTGCGCTATATCAAATGGTTACTTTCCGAACTCCCTTTCGGTCGCCGTATACGTCCCCTGCGAGTGGCCGGGCGCAGCGCGCGCGGTGTCCAGGACCGAGGAAACTCGATCCGCACCGCCTCAACCGATTGAGTTGGCGGCGCAAAGGATCATCGGGCTGCGGCACGCCGTCGATGAACTCCTCCGCCATTTCCGTTAGCGGCCCGCCAGCTGGACGCGGACGCCGGCGAACTGCAAGGATTTCCGGTTCAGGGCGCGATTGCCTTCCATCCGGCGCCCGGGTCGAATGTCGACATCTTCGCGCCGACGGCCGTGGAGTCTTTGCCGAGGTTCTTCTCGTAGAGCTTGCCGTTGTGACTGACCATGAACGTCATCACGCCGCTTTTGCCGTATTCGGAAGGATAGGCAACCATGGCGAAACCGCCGATCATGCGACCGTTGATCACATAATTGTAGGCACCGCCCGGGGCATCCTTGCCTTGGCGCGTCAGGATCCTGAAGTGATAGCCGCGGTACGCGTCGTCCGCAGTGTGCCCCTTGAGGTAGGCAGCGCTTTCAGCGATCAGCGGTCCGAACGGGCTCATCTCTTCGCCCTTCGCCGCGTCGGCTGGCCAATACAATCCATCGTGCTTGCCTGGCGCGCTGGCCAATTTCTGCGCGTACTGGAGCACACCATCATCGTCGCGATCCCGCATGGCATAAGCGCGCTGCGCGTCGATGTAGGCTCGCAGCACGTAGATGGCGTTGCGCTCGTTGCCGCCGATGCGGCGGTTGACGATTTCAACCTCGCCTTCCTCCGTGGCAAAGCGCCAGCGCTCCCCGACGCGCACAATGGGAATGGGCACGGGCCACGCCTCGTCGCCGATCACCAGCACGCGGCGGTCCTTGTCAGGCTCGCGCAGCACCCGCAGCGTCTGCATCGCGGCAAGGATCTTCGCGCGGGTCGCGCTCGCCATCGCGCGATCGGAATTGACGACCAGATCCTTGTGCTGCTCGCCGAAGATCGCAATCATCGCCGCATCGTTGTCAGCCTTGAGCGCGGCCATCAGCGCGTCGACGGCCGCTTCCGGAGTCGCGAACGTTTCCTGCGGGGCCGCGGCCGCCACGAGTGGTACGGCCAGCAGAAGCGCCAGCGCGAACCTGCGCAGGTTGGTCCAGAAAAGTGTGCTATTCATGGGCATTGCCTTGCTATCGATTGTCGGGAATGTGTGCGTGGGGGATGCTCCGGCCGCCGTCACCGACGTCCCCCGCCCCCGCGCCCGCCACCGCCACGCGCGCCGCCGCCGGACATCGAACGCGACGCACCGCCGCCGGACATTGAACTGCGGCTCGAGGCGCCACGCGAACTGTCCATCTGCGTCTGCCGCCCGGAACCGTAACCGCCGAAGGCATCGCCGCCCCCGCCGCCACCGCGACTGCCGCCATAGTTGTCGCGCGGCGAAGCGCTGGCCGAGGCCGCGCCCCGCGCACTCGCACTGGCACCCATTCCTCCACCGCCCGGCTGCGCCGACGCCCGCGTGCCGGCGCCTGCCGACGCGGCTCCGCCGCCACTGCGCGCATCGCCCACTCGCGTGGACGGGGCAGTCTTGCCGACCGAGCTGCTGACCTGTCCGGGCTGTTTGTTGGACTTCCACGCAGTACCGGAGCCGGCTGCCGCACCGCTGCGGTTGATGTTCCCGGTGTTGATGTTGGTGTTGCGGTTGATGTTGATGTTGGCGTCCCCGCCATAGTGCGAAACGTAGCGGCCACCGCTCCAGGCCGCGCCGATGGCAGCACCCCAGATGACACCTGCCGCCAGCGCTGCGCCTGGCGCGTAGGGGTAGTAGTACGACGGATAGGGGGTCGGATAGTAGCCCCAGTACGGCGCGCCGTAGACGACGACCGTCGACGGGTTGTACTGCGGCACGTAGATCACCTGCGGATCGGCCGGGACGATGGTGATGATTTCCTGCTCGGCCGCCACGACCTGCTTGCCGTCGGACTTCAGGTTGCCCGCCGCCTGCGCCCTGCGACGGAAACTCTGGATGGCATCAAGCACCGCGCCCTGGTCCTCGACGACCGCTTCACCCAACGCGCTCGTCCAGTCGAGATCGGCGCTCATCGACTTCACGACATCGGGATAGTTGAGCAGCGACTTGACCGCGTCGTCCCATTTTTCATCGACGGGAAGTTGGGGGTCAGACTTCCGCTTGTCGAGGTAGCGATCGGCCTGCACCAGTTGCAGCGGATTGGTCGAGGCCGGCAGGATGATCGCGACGAGGTCATCCGGGTACAGAGCGATCGGGCCAACGAGGTTGTCGAGCGCCTCGCTGGATTGCGGTGTCGCGGCGCCTCCAGCAGCCGCCGGCGCCTGCGCGACGGCGCTCAAGGCGCAGGCCATCATGACGATTCCCGACAAGCGTCCAAGCCAGCGCGAAGGGCTTCCGCGAATTCCGGCTTCGACGGTACGAATGCTGTTCATCATGCCCGCTCCAGTTCCTGATTGAGTACAGTGAGTCGACGCGACCGGGCGTGCCCCTGTCCGATGCATCATTTGACGGTGTACCTGCGGTCGTCGAGGCATGCGCCGCGCGCTTTCGCGAACGCCGCCTGCTGCTGCTGTGCGGCGGACTGCTGTCGCTGCGCGCACCTTGGACAGCACGCCAGTTTAGCGCATCGTCCATCGGATGACATCTGCAAGCGTTGCAAATGCCGTTCAGAACGTCGCTCCGATCGAGCCGACGAATACCTGTTCGCGCGAACCCGGGTTGAACCAAAAGCCGCCGATCGTGACAGGACCCCAGGTGACCTGCGCGAACGGACCGCGCTGGAAGTCACGTCCGTTGTCGTAGGTCCTCGTGCGCTGGCCGGCAATCCCGATGCGCAGCCACTCCACCGGTCGCCATCCCAACTCATTCCACGAGTAGAAATAACTGGCGCTCAGCTCGTTGCTGTCGCGCACGTATTCGGCCTCGATGTATAAATCGAGCTGCTTCCAGGCTACGCTTGCCTCGAGTCCGGGTACAAATGCTTGCACTGAGCCCCACGCGCCACCGAGCAGCGGCGTCAACTCCCACGTGACCGCGTCCTCGCCGGAGAAGGTCCAGCCGACGAACGCCGAACGCGCGCCGACCGACTCGTAGTTGTACTCGGACTTCGAGATGCAGCGGACCGCGGTCGGCCGCCGCAATCGCCGACGTGTAGTTGTCGCCGCCACGGACAATCGTCGGATAGGCGGTGATCGCGAATTCCCATGACGGCTTCTCGGCAGGCGGACGCGCGGCGTCCACTGAGGTCGTACTCCCCCGCGAGTGCGGTCGAGGCCGTGATGGCCGCGACGACGCCCAGGGTCCATGGCCCAGCTTTCATCCGCCGAGCGCGTTGATGGCGATCACCAGCGCACTGCCCAGCCCTGCCATTTGGAAGCCCACTTTCCAATTTCCGTACCCAGCGTAGCGCCCGAGCGCAACCCCTCCGACGAACAGCATCACCAGGCCGACGGCCCACGATACGTACTTCGCCGTTCGAACATCTTCGAACAGCATGAAAGGCAACACGACGGGAAAGGTCGACGCGACGACGATCAGGAATATCGCGAGCGCGGCGACCAGGTCACGCCGTTCCAGGCTCGGACGCGCCGGCGGCGAGGGCAAGCGCCATGATGCGCACCCGCATGGCCTCGATCTCGACCGCCGAGACCAGTCCCGCCGCAACCCGAGACAATGCATTTTCGATGAGCCTATGTGCCGACTTCGCGTCGGGCGCGTCCCGCACGGAGCGGAGCAGCGTCAGCAACCTGCCCCGATCCGTGACGGCACGCACCAGGTACATGACCGCGTCGACCAGGCCCCAGGCTAAGTTGCAGCCCAGCGCCGCGATGAACATCGCGCGGATCTGCGCATCGCCGCGGTCCGCGACGGAGACGGCACCCACGAAGGTGAGTGCCATGAACAACCCAAAGAGCATTTCGGATACCCGATCCACGGGATTGAGCACGGGCTCGCGGGCATTCCTGTCGATAATGTTGTCGTCGGTCACCGTTCGCTGCTCAGGTCAGGATTCGCCAGTTCAATGCGCAATCTGCGCGCAGCGAACCCTCATGCAGGGAATACAATAGCATTGGGCTACGCGGTGTGCTGCAATGCGCGGCTTCGGGCACGTTCGCGCAGCGACGTGGATAATGCGGCATGAATCAATCGACGACAGGCACACCGGCTAGTCAGCCAGGCTCCAAAGCGTTGCGCTTCGACATCGTCGCCGGACTCACGGCGGCAGCAGTCGTTTTGCCGAAGGCGATGGCGTACGCAACCGTCGCCGGCTTGCCCGTGGCCGTCGGCCTCTATACCGCATTCATTCCGATGGCGATTTACGCCATCCTCGGCTCGTCGCGAGTGCTCAGCGTCAGCTCCACGACCACGTTGGCGATCCTGGCCGGTACGCAACTCGGTCTCGCGGTGCCGGATGGCGATCCCGCCAGGCTGGTCACCGCCACCGCCACGTTGACCGCGCTGGTCGGCGCGATACTGTTGCTGGCAAGGCTGCTGCGACTGGGTTTCGTCGCGAATTTCATTTCGGCGCCGGTGCTGACCGGCTTCAAGGCCGGCATCGGGTTGGTCATCGTGCTGGACCAGCTTCCGAAGCTCCTCGGCATCCACATCACCAAGCAGAATTTCTTTGCCGACCTCCTCAGTATCGTCCACCAAGTTCCCGAGGCATCGCTTCTGACGCTGGCAGTCGCCGCCGCGACGTTCGTGATTCTGGTCGGCATGGAGCGGCTGTGGCCGCACTCTCCAGCGCCGCTGGTGGCCGTCGGCGGCGCCATCGCCGCTTCCTGGTATTTCGGACTGATGGCGCTCGGCGTCTCGACGGTCGGGCACATTCCGCAGGGATTTCCTTCGCTGACGTTGCCGGACGTCGCGCTCGTCCAGCAACTTCTGCCCGGGGCGCTCGGAATCGCGCTGATGAGCTTCACTGAAACGATCGCCGCGGGTCGCGCCTTTGCGCGGCCCGATGATCCCCCCATCAATCCGAATCGCGAACTGATCGCCACCGGGTCCGCCAACGTGGCGGGCGCGCTGTTCGGCGCGATGCCGGCAGGGGGCGGCACGTCGCAAACGGCGGTGGTGCGCTCCGCGGGCGGGCAAACGCAGAAGTCATCGCTGGTGACCGCGGGCGCCGCGCTGGCCACGATGCTGATCATAGCGCCGATACTCGGCCTGCTGCCCAATGCCACGCTGGCGGCGGTCGTCATCGTCTACTCGGTAGGACTCATCCAGCCGATGGAATTCCTTGCCGTGCGCAAGGTGCGCACGATGGAGTTTCGCTGGGCGATTTTCGCCGCGCTCGGCGTGCTGCTCTTCGGCACGTTGCAGGGAATCGTCGTGGCGATCATTGCGTCGTTGATCGGCCTGTCCAGCCAATCCGCTCATCCGCGTGTGTCCGTCATCGGCCGCAAGCGCGGTGCCGACGTGCTTCGGCCGCTGTCTTCCGAACACCCCGACGACGAGACATTCGAGGGCCTGCTGATCGTGCGTCCGGAAGGGCGGCTATTCTTCGTCAACGCGCAGTATGTGGCCGAACAGATCAACGCGCTCGTGGCGCAGCACAAGCCTCGCGTGCTGGCGGTGGACATGAGCCGCGTTCCCGACATCGAATACTCCGCATTGCAGGCACTGATGGAAGGCGAGAAGCGCATGACCGAACACGGCACCGTCGTATGGCTGGCGGGGTTGAACCCGAGTGTCCTCGAGGTGGTGCGGCGTGCGGGATTGGACGAGAAGCTCGGCCGGGAGCGCCTGCTGTTCAACGCGCGCGCGGCGATCGAACGCTACCAGTCGCTGCAGGCCAAGGCGGTGAGTTAGGCGTCCACCAAACGCAGGCGGCAAATGCGCACGGTCCCGTCTTCGGGGTCGGGCGCGACGCTGAAACCGAGACGGCGCGCAAGGCGCAGCATCGGATGGTTCGCCGCAAGCACATAGCCGTCCATCTCGGTCAATCCGCGCGCCTTCGCAGCACCGATGAGCGAAGTCATCAGAATGGTCGCAAGTCCGGCTCCGCCAAACTCGGATGTGACGGTGATGGCGAACTCGCAGGTCGCGGGGTCGTTGCCGATGAAGAAGGTTGCGCTGCCCACGATGTCGGCGCCGTCGTCCGCCGGAACCGTTGCCACGATGCCGCAGCCGCTCTCGGGAAAGGAGGCCAGTACGCGCCGCAACCGGACCAAGTCGGGTTCGCGAACGAAGCGCATGAAACGCATGTGGCGGGCATCGTCGCTCAATTTCGCAAACGCCTGCAGGAATTCCGCTTCGTCGGATTGCTGGATCGCCCGCAGATGCACTCCGCGACCATCGCGCAAGGTGGCGTCGAAGGCGGTGAAATCGGTTTCCATCGTCGGCTTTTTCGCGTAAGCCAACAGTGTAGCGATGCGCGGCCCCCGAGACCATCGGACGCGCTCGACAAGTCGACAAACCCGGGGCAATGCGGTACAAATGCCGGCTGCCGGGACCTTGTTCGCCAGTCGCCGCGGACGGGATTTTCCCCTCCCCATCTTGCCTGGAGTATCCGCCGATGAACGCTGCGGATGGATTTTTTGCCTGCAAACCCGGATGGCGATCGCTTACCGGCGCGACAATCGCAGCGTTGGCGCTGCTCTCGGGCTGCAGCAAGCAAGCTCCCGCCCTCGAGAAGGCACCCCCCAACGTTACCGTGCTGGCGGTCGCGCGCAAGGATGTCCCAAGCACGACTGTTTACGTTGCACAAACCCAGAGCTCGCAGGGAGTCAACGTGCAGGCGCGTGTCTCCGGCTGGCTCGACAAGCGGATGTATGTCGAAGGCTCCGTCGTCAAGGCTGGCCAAGTGCTGTTCCAGATGGACCCGAAGCCGTTCCAGGCGCAGGTGGACGGGCAGCAGGCGGCCCTGCAACGAAGCCAGGCGGCGCTGCAAGTGGCGAAGGCCAATCTCGACCGCACCAAGCCGCTGGCCCAGCAGAACGCCCTTTCGCAGAAGGACCTCGACGACGCAACCGGGCAGTACGAGCAAGCCGCCGCCGCGGTCGAGCAGGCGAAGGCGCAGCTCGAGACCGCGCAGCTCAACCTCTCGTACACGACGATCCGCTCGCCGGTCGACGGCGTGTCGAGCTATGCCGCGGTCGCCGACGGCACCTATCTCAATCCGCAGAATGCGCAGCTGACGACGGTGTCCGTACTGACACCGATGTGGATCAACTTCAGCGTCTCGGAAAACCAGATGGAGCGCGTTCGTAACGAGGTGCGCAGCGGAGAACTCAAGCTGCCCGAGGGCGGCAGGTTCGTCGTCGAGGTCGAGATGGTCGACGGCAATCTCTTTCCATTCACCGGAACGATCACGTTTGCGGATCCGTCGTACAACTCGACAACGGGCACGTTCCTGCTGCGCGCCACCGTGAACAATCCGGCCGGCGTGCTGCGCCCGAACCAGTATGTACGCGTGCGGCTGAGGGGCGCTATCCGGCCGAACGCGATCATCATTCCGCAGCGGGCGGTCCAGCAAAGCGCCAAGGGGCACTTTGTCTGGGTCATCAACAAGGACAGTGCGGCAGAGCTGCGTCCGGTCACGGTGGGCGACTGGAGCGGCGACGGCTGGCTCATCTCCGATGGCCTGGTCGATGGCGACCAGGTCGTCGTCGACGGCGGCGTCCGGCTCACACAGGGTGCCATAGTCAAGGCAACAACCTACGTGCCGCCGGCGCCCGTGCCCACTAAGGGCGCACCGCAGACGTCGGCCGCACTGAACGCACCGTCGTCCCTCGTCTCCGTCTACTTCGCGACCGGGCAGGCCACTCTCGACACCGGGGCATTGCGCGCGTTGCGCACGGCGACGGCCGCCTACGTGGGCATCGGCACACAGATCAACGTGACTGGCTACGCCGACAAGACCGGCAATGCCGCGGCGAACGTCGAACTGGCGAAGAAACGGGCCATTGCCGTACGCGACGAGCTTGTACATCTGGGCGTCGAACCCCGGCGCATCCAGCTCGCGCCTCCCGTCATCGTGACGGGTAGCGGCAGCGACGATCAGGCCAGGCGCGTCGATATAAGCGTCGCTCACTGACCGGCGCCGCATTCATGTTCTCCCGGTTCTTCATCGAACGGCCGATCTTCGCGGCGGTCGTCGCGCTGGTCATCTGCCTGGCCGGGGTCGTGTCGATGTCGCAGCTTCCGGTCGCGCAATACCCGTCGATCACGCCCGTGCAGGTGACGGTGTCGGCCACGTATCCCGGCGCCGATTCGAAGACGCTTGCCGATTCGGTTGCCTCACCGATCGAGCAGCAGATCAACGGCGTCGACAACATGCTGTACATGTCGTCCACCAGCTCGTCGACCGGCCAGCTGACGATGACGATCTATTTCTCGCTGGACACCGATCCGGACATCGCGCAAGTGCAGGTGCAGAACCGCGTGAACTTGGCGATGCCGCAGTTGCCGTCCGCAGTCGTGCAGCAGGGCGTCAACGTACAGAAGAAATCTTCGTCGATCATGATGCTGGTGGCCGTCTACGCCAAGGACGATCGCTACAGCGCCAACTACATTGCGAACTATGCGAACGTCTATGTGCTCGATGCGCTGAAGCGCGTCAACGGCGCGGGTCAGGCGCAGATCATGGGCGTGCCGAACCAGGCGATGCGGATCTGGATGAATCCGGATCGCATGGCCTCATTGCAGATCACGACCTCCGACATCGCCAACGCGATCAGCCAGCAGAACCAGTTGTTCGGCGCCGGGCAGATCGGTCAGCAGCCGAACGCAGGACCGGTCGAACTCACGTTCCCGGTCGTCACCCAGCCGCAGTTCACCGACCCCAACCAGTATCTGAACATCATCCTGCGCGCCAGCCAGGATGGCAACGCGATCGTTCGCGTCGGCGACGTCGCGCGAGCCGAGATCGGGCTGCAACAGTACATCGTCGACAGCAAGATGAACGGGGTGCCGGCGACGATCATCGCCGTCTACCAGCAGCCGGGCGCGAACGGCCTCGTGGTTTCGGCCGCGGTGCGCAAGACGCTGGAGGAGATGAAATCCCAGTTCCCGCAGGGGATGGACTACGTGGTCGCGCTCGACACCAACGACTTCGTCCGGCTGTCGATCAAGGAGGTGATCAAGACGCTGATCGAGGCGATGGTGCTGGTCGTGCTGGTCGTCTACCTGTTTCTGCAGAGCTTCCGCACGACGATCATCTGCAGCGTGGCGATCGTGATCGCGCTGGTTGCGACGTTCACCGGGATGCTCGCGCTGGGCTTCTCGATCAACCTGCTCACGCTGTTCGGACTGGTGCTGGCCATCGGCATGGTCGTCGACGACGCTATCGTCGTGGTCGAGAACGTCGAACGCAACATGCACGAGCACCACCTCGCTCCGAAGGAGGCGACCATCCGCTCGATGGACGAGATCGCGAGCTCGCTGGTCGCGGTGGTGCTCGTCATGTGCTCGGTGTTCATTCCCGCCGCGTTCCTGCCCGGAACCACCGGCCAGCTCTACAAGCAGTTCGCGATCACGATCGTCATCTCGGTGTCGGTGTCCGGCTTCGTCGCGCTGACGGTGACGCCCGCGATGTGCGCCGCGCTGCTCAAGCACAGCCCACAGCCGACGCGCGGTCCGTTCGCGTGGTTCAACCGCCAGGTCGACCGCGTCACGCAGGCGTTTGGCGTGGCCGTGACCTACGTCATCAAGTTCGCGGTCGTGGCATTGGTCCTGCTGGCCGTGTTCCTGTACTCGATCTTCCACCTGTTCAAGGTCCTTCCGACGAGCTTCGTGCCGAACGAGGACCAGGGTTACGCGTTCGCGGCGATCATCATGCCGCAGGCCGCCAGCTTGTCACGCACGCAGGAGATCGCCGCCAAGGCCGACGCCATCTTCAAGAGCCTGCCCGGCGTCGAGACGCGCACGGCGATCTCCGGGTACAGCCTGCTGGACGGCGGCTTCAAGACCAACGCCGCCACGATATTCGTCACGTTCAAGGACTTCGACGAACGCTACAAGAGCGTTGACACCGCCAAGCAGCAAAATGTACGCGCGATCCTGCAGGGGTTTTTCGCGCAGGCGCGGATGATCGACGAGGCGATCGTGATTCCGATCGCGCCGCCGGCCATTCCCGGCATCGGCACGACCGGCGGCTTCGAGTTCTGGATCCAGAACACCGGCACCGGCGACCCTGTCGCGCTCGGCGGCGTGCTGCAGGATTTCCTGAAGAAGGCGCGCGAGCGGCCGGAATTGACCGGGCTCGCGACCACGTACTCGGCGAGCACGCAGCAACTGCGGGTCAGCGTCGATCGCGAGAAGACGCAGTTGCTCGGCATCCCGATCCAGGACGTGTACAGCGCGATCCAGGCGCAGTTCGGCTCGCTCACCGTGAGTCAGTACAACATGTTCTCGAACGTCTGGTGGGTGGTCATCCAGTCGGACGCGCAATACCGGCAGAACCCCGCGGACCTGACACGGCTGTACACGCGCAACAACCAGAACCAGATGGTGCCTCTGTCGTCGGTGGTGTCGACGCAGTGGACCGCGGGGCCGGACCTGCTGCCGCACTTCAATGGCTTTACCGCCGCCAAGGTCAACGGCAATGCGTCCGCGGGGTACAGCTCGGGAGACGCGATCGCGGCCATGGAGGCGGTGGCCAAGGAAGTGCTGCCGGCCGACTACGCGTTCGCGTGGTCCGGCTTGTCCTACGAGGAAAAGAAATCGGGCGGCACGTCGGGGCTCGCGTTCGTGTTCGGCTTCATCATCGTGTTCCTGGTGCTGGCCGCGCAGTACGAGTCGTGGACGCTGCCGGGCGCGGTGATGTCGGCCGTGCCGTTCGGCATCCTGGGCGCGTTGCTCACAAACCATTTGCGCGGGCTCGACAACGACGTCTACTTCCAGATCGGCCTGCTGGTGCTGATCGGCCTCGGCGCGAAGAACGCGGTGTTGCGCGTTTCCGCCGCGATCGACTTCCGCCACCAGGGCAAGTCGATCATGGAGGCGACCATCCTGGCCGGCGAGCAGCGCCTGCGCCCGATCATCATGACATCGCTCGCATTCGCGATTGGTTGCTTGCCGCTAGCGCTTGCCGTCGGCGCCGGCGCCAACGCGCGGCATTCGATCGGCACCGGCATCATCGGCGGCATGCTGGGCGAGACCACGCTCGCGATGCTGTACGTGCCGCTGCTGTTCTACCTGTTCGATCGCCTGAAGGAAAAGGGCGAAGGCAAGGGCGAAGGCGGGGCGCCGGCGTCGGCGGCAGATTCTTCAACCGCTACCACCCCGGAGCCGCCACCGATGGCGGCGCCCAAGGCGGAGGGCGACTAGGGTGACCCCCCACGCTCGCCTCAC
The DNA here is from genome assembly GCA_963782625.1 of uncultured beta proteobacterium. Classification (GTDB taxonomy): domain Bacteria; phylum Pseudomonadota; class Gammaproteobacteria; order Burkholderiales; family Casimicrobiaceae; genus VBCG01. Next base: position 330,785 of record CAWAKN010000006.1, read on the forward strand.
TTGCGTTCGGCATCGCTGCCCCAAAAGGGGGAGCGTCGGTTCCTTGGGGCGGCCCGGCGGAACCGACGTGCGCCGCCCGCTCGCCGCATTGGTTGTCGCGACGCTGCTCGCCGGCTGCATGGTCGGGCCCGATTACCAGCGTCCGGCCGTGGATGCGCCCGCCGCTTTCATGTACGAGGCGAAGGATGCTGCCGATACCGTCAACACCGAATGGTGGAAGCAGTTCAACGACCCGGTGCTCGACGCGCTGATCGCCGAAGCGCTCGCGAACAACCTCAACGTGAAGGCGGCGGCCGCCAATGTCGAGCAGGCGGCAGGCGTGCTGACGCAGACGCGCTCGGCGCTGTTCCCCCAACTCAACTACGACGCGATCGGCGGACGCGCGCGCACGACGGAATCCGGCGTGTCGCCGGAGGTCGCGCGCCTCATCCCCAATCCGCAGAGTTCCTATCAGGCGCTGCTGCAGGTGAGCTGGGAAGTCGACCTGTGGGGCCGCATACGCCGCCTGAGCGAATCGGCGCGCGCCAACCTGCTCGCGACCGACGAGGCGAGGCGCGGAGTGATCCTGTCGCTCGTATCCCAGGTCGCCGGCAACTACCTCACGTTGCGCGGGCTCGACGCCCAGCTCGTGATCTCGAAGCAGACGCTCGACACCTACGCGGAATCGGTGAGGCTCTTCACGCTGCAGTTCCAGTATGGCCAGGTGTCGCAGATGAACGTCGCGCAGGTGCAGTCGCAGTACGAAACCGCGGCGGCGCAGATTCCGCAAATCGAGTCGCAGATCGCGCAGACCGAGAATGGGCTGTCGGTGCTGCTTGGCCGCAATCCCGGTCCGATCAAGCGCGGCAAGACGATCGACGAGCTGACGCTGCCGCGCGTGCCGTCCGGTATTCCATCGGAACTCCTCACGCGCCGTCCGGACCTGCTGCAGGCGGAAGAAACGCTGATCGCGGCCAACGCCCAGATCGGTGCGGCCAAGGCACTCTATTTCCCGACCATTTCGCTGACGGGAGCCGGCGGCGGATCCAGCGCCGCGCTGTCCAACCTGTTCACCGGCCCGGCGCAGGTCTGGAGCTACGCCGGCCAGTTGATCGGGCCCATCTTCACGTTCGGCGCTGTCAGCGGCCAGGTCGCGCAGGCGGAGGCCTCGCAAAAAGCCGCGCTGTACAACTACCGACTGTCGATCCAGAACGCGTTCGCCGACGTCGAAAACGCTCTGGTGGCGGCGAGCAAGTTGCAGGAGCAGCTCGCGGCACAACGAAAGCTCGTCGCCGCATTGTCGGATTACGCGCGCCTCGCCAACCTGCAGTACACGGGGGGCTACACGTCCTATACGACCGTGCTGCAGGCCGAGCAGTCGCTGTTCCCGGCGCAACTCACGCTGGCCAGTGTGCAAGCGTCCGTGTACTCGTCCAACGTCAATATCTACAAGGCGATGGGGGGCGGCTGGGTCGTCGCGGCGGACACGATGACGACCGGCACGCCGCCCGTGCCCGCCAGCGACCTCGGCACCGGGCCGCCGCCGCTGTTCTGATACCGCGCGGCGGTCCTACTTCGCCGGCAGCGCGGCGGCCGCCAGGTCGCGCGCCAGTTCCCCGAGGATGTCCGACAGCGCACCATTGAGCGCAGTCACGAACGCATCGGTGCTCGACCCGGTGAACGCCACGCGCCTGGCATAGGCTCGCGACCATACGGGTGCGCTCGCGCCGCCGTCGTCGCGCGACAGGAAATAAGTGATTTCGAGCACCGCGGCGGGATGGGAAGCATCGCGCGCATCGGCGTGCAGCGTGCCGACGAAACCATCGAGAATCCAGTCCGAATCGACGACGATGCCCGGCCGCGCAACCACGGTGAACACCTTGCTGCGGGTCAGCGCCTGCGCGGTCGCATCGGCGACCATCACGCCCGGCGGCACGAAGAACTCATGATAGAAATCGGTATCGTAGGCAAATTCCGAAGCGCGCACGACGAACGACCGGCCGCGAAACGGCGCGGCCACATTGACTGTGCCGACGCGCAACGTCCCCGCCTGCGCTTTGGCGACGGGCGCGGGAAATGCGGGATCGAGCAGGTAGGTCTGCTTGACCAGCGGCGCACGCGTCAGGCTGCAGCCCGCGGCAAACATGGCCGCGGCAAGCACCACCATCAGCGCCAGACGGCGGATCGGGCTGCGCCCGGGATGGGCATCGGGCAGAAGTCGATGGAACTTCATGGCTTGCGCTCCAGCGGAGACGGCGGCGCGCCGAAGAACAGGTTCGCCGGATAGCGCTTGGTCTCCTCGGTCAGGTCGCGCAGGTTGTCGGTGATCTGGCGCAGGTTCTCGAGCGATGTCGCAAGGTCGGCCTCGCCGCCGCCCAACAGGCGGTCGACGCGTGTCATCGAGCGCTCCATGTTGGTGAGCGCCCTCGCGAGATTCGGATCCGACACCAGCTCCTTGACACGCGCCATGGCTGCCGCCGTGTCGTCGGGCAGCTTCTGCAGCGCCGGGTTGGTCAGCATCTTCTTCAACTCGGCGTTGGATGCGCGCAATTCGCCCAGAAGCGCCACGCTCTCGTCGGAAAGCTTTTTCGCCGCGATGCTGTCGAGCGTGCTCTCGACCCTGTTGAGAACACGCACGCTGCGCTCGGACAGTGCCTTCGTATCGAGGGCTTCGATGCGATTGTTGGTCGTGACCATCAACCGGTTGAGATTGGCCAGCGTCCCTTCGACGTCGAGGTTGTGCAGGCGGTCGATGATTTCGCTGGCAGCGTTGACGAAGGTCCGCACCGTCGACGGTGCGCTGGGAATGTAGACGTTGTCGGGTTTCCAGTCGATCTCCAGCAGCGGTGTCGGCGGATCCACGTAGTCGATCTCGAGGAAATTGGTGCCGGTGATTCCCTGCGGCGCAAGGCGCATCCGCAGGCCTTTTTCGACCTCCATCCTGGCGGTGTTTTCGTCGGTGAGGTCGCCGGTCGCCACGCGGCCGCCGAGCAGCCTGGGTTCGATCTGCGCTTCCACCAGGATGAATCGCGCGCGCTGCGACATCGGCCGGTCCTGCTGGTACTTGTTGTACGTAAAGCCGATCTTCGTGACATCGCCGATGACCACGCCGCGGTACTTGAGCTTGGAGCCGACATCCAGCCCCTGCACCGATTCGTTGAAGTACGTTTCGATGGTGAGCTTGGGCTGGAACCAGCGGCCCGATCCGACCACCACCAGCAGCAGCACGCCGGCGATGACGGCCCCGATGACGAACAGGCCCAGCTTGAAGTAGTTGGCTTTGAGGCTCATCAGGCGGGTGCGGGCTCGGCTTCGCGGCGGAAGAAAGCGCGGACGCGCGGATCGTCGCTTTCGTCGCGCAGCCGGCGTGGATCGCCCTGGGCAATGATCCCTTTGGCGCGGCGGTCGAGAAGGATAACGCGGTCCATGGCAACGAAGGTGCTGCCCAGGTCGTGCGTGACGATCACGAACGTCACGCCCAGATTGTCGGCCAGCCGCCGGATGGTGGCGTCGAGGGACGCCGCGGTAATCGGGTCGAGGCCGGACGACGGTTCGTCGAGGAACAGGATCGATGGGTCGAGCGCCATGGACCGGGCGATGCCGGCGCGTTTTTGCATTCCTCCGGACAGTTCGGCCGGCATGTGCCCGGTGAATGCCTCGAGACCGACCAGCTCGAGTTTCATTCGCGCGACGAGGTCGACCGCGTCGTCGGGAAGATCGGTCCAGACTTCCAGCGGCAGACGCGTGTTTTCCAGCAACGTCATCGAGCCGAACAGCGCACCCGACTGGTACATCACGCCGAATTTGCGCCGGATCGCGAGCAGGTCGGCACCGTCGGCGGTGACGATGTCGGCGCCGTCGATCCACGCCTGTCCCGCAAGCGGCGGCAGCAGCCCGATCATGTGCTTGAGCAGCGTGCTCTTGCCGCAGCCCGATCCGCCCAGGATGCCGAACACCTGTCCGCGGCCAACTTCGAAGTTGACGTCTTCCAGGATGGCCGGAAAGCCTTCGTAGCCGGCGTCCATCGCAACCACGCGAATGATCGGATCCGTGTTCATATGTTGAGCATGTAATACACGACGGCGAAGATGCCGTCGACGACGACCAGCAGAATGATGCCCGAGACGACGGCCTTGGTCGCGGAATCGCCGACGGCAGACGCGCCCGCCCCCGTCTGCAGGCCGCGCAGGCAGCCGATGCCGGCGACGAGGATGGCGAACACGAACGACTTGACGAATCCGGCCAGGAAGTCGGTCATCGTGACCGCCGTGTCGACCTCCTTCAGGAACGCGACGACCGGAATCGAAAACGTCGTCATGGTGATCGCGCCGCCGATCAGCCCGACCAGGTTCGCGAACAGCGTCAGCAACGGCGTCATCAGCAACGCGGCGATGACGCGCGGGGTGACCAGAAACCGCACGGGGTCGAGGCCCATCGTCGTCAGCGCGTCGACTTCCTGGTTGACGCGCATCGTCCCAATTTCCGCGGCGAACGCGGCGCCGGAACGGCCGGCGAGCAGGATCGCGGTCATCAACGGACCCAGCTCGCGCAGCATCGACAGTCCGATCAAGTCGGCCACGAAGATCTCGGCGCCGAACCGCTTCATCGGCACGGCCGACTGGAAAGCCAGGATCATCCCGAGCAGGAAGGAGATCAGCGCAACGATGGGCAGCGCGTCGGCGCCGACCTGTTCGCAGATGCGCCAGACGTCGCGCCAGCGCACCGACGCAGGATTGCGAAAGGCGTATATGAGCGCGGCGGTGGTTTCGCCGACGAACGTGACCTGGGTGCGGATGTCGCGCCACACCGTGTACGCCGCGCGCCCAATTTCCTCGACCGCCGGACCGCGCGGCGGCTCGGGGTCGAGATCGTGCTCGAGCACGCGAGGGTCGAACTGCTTGAGCAGGACCTCGAAGGCAGGCTTCAGGTTCGCGATCTCGACTTGCGGTTCGCGTGGATGCCGGAGCAAGTCGACCAACAGCGCAATGCCTGCGCCGTCGCAGTAGTCGACGCCACTCGCGTCGACGACCACGCGCCGGGCCGGCACGTCGGCGACTGCGCGCCGCACCGATTCCCACAACGTGGTTACCGATTCGGAATCCAGGCGCCCCGACAGTGCGAGCACGCGGCCGCCGTCGGAAGCGTCGGAAACCGCCAGGACCGCGCTGGTCATGACTTGTCCGGCGGATCAGGGATTGACGAGCTCGAGCTGGTTGCCGAAGACGCGGACGCGATCGCCTTCCTGGACGAACGGCTCATAGGACAGATTGACGACGCGCGGCGGCGGGCCGCTGTCCATCTTGATGGTGACGTCCCAGCGCTGCCGCTGGTATTCATTGGGCTTCTGTGCGTAAGCGGCGCCGCCGGCGGCGCCGACGACGACCATGCCGCGATTGGTGAAGCCGGGGCCGATCGAAAGCATTGTCGCGCTTCCCGTTTGTCCGCCCGGACCACCGCCCATGGCGCTAGCCTCGGGGACCGACCCAAGCGGCGTCCATTGCTGCCGCTGGTTCACCGGCGTGATCGACTGCACGACGCCGCAGTTGCCGCACGCCGCGTCGGCGGGCTTGATCTGCGCCGTCGCGGGGACCGCCGCCGCTGCGGACAATGCAAGCAGTGCCAGGAGGATCGCGCGTGCCATCAGTCGGGGAGCGAATTGAGATAGAACATCGCATTGAGCAGCGGTCCCGGCTGGCCGAGCGGCGCCAGCCATTTCACGTACACGGCGTCGATTTCGCCGGACTTGTACGCGGCGACGAGCGCGCGATTGACGGCCAGGCGGAAATCGGGATCGTCACGGCGCACCACCAGCGCGTAGGGCTCGAAGGAAAAGTCCTGATTGATGAGTTCGAGCTCGTCGTTGTCCTGCGCGAGCTTGATCCCCGCCAGCACCACGCGGTCCGACGCATAGGCATCGACCTTGCCGGCCAGCAGCAACGCCGCGCCCTCCGCGCTCGACTTGACCGGAACGAACTCCGCGGTCACGGAGATAACCTTGAGCGCCCGCTGCAGCGCGGGCTCGGTGGTCGTGCCCGGAATGACGGCAATCTTCCTGCCCTTGAGGTCGGTGAGGCGGGCCAGGTGATCCTTTTCCCTCACCAGCACGCCGCCGGCATCGACGAATATGGGCACCGAGAAGTCGACGCGTTCCATCCTGGACAGCGTGATCGTCGTGGTGCCGCATTCCACGTCGGCCTGACCCGAGGTTACGGCGTCCAGGCGATTCGCCGCGTCGACCGGTCGCCACTCGACTTTCAGCGCAGGGACGGCGAGCGCCTTGCCGATGGCCACCGCCACCTTCTCGCACAATTCGACCGAGTAGCCCTGGGGCCGTCCATTGCGCGCCTTGAACGAGAAGGGCGCCGCTCCGTCGCGGTAGGCGAAGGTCACGGTGCCGGTGGCCTTGATCCGGTCCAGCGTCGGGGACGCTGCCGCGGCGACGCCGACGATCCCCGATGCTGCAACGGCACAGAGGAAGAGGCGCAGCGAAGTGTTGGGGGTGTGCAAGATTCGGAAAGGCAGGCGATTTCCGGTGGAAGTCTAGCATGCAGGACGTGCCCGATTTCCCTGTGGCAGGCGCCTGCCGGAGTGGTGTAACATGTCACGGTTCCGTCCGCGCTGTACATTCCGAGGAGACCCCATGAACCAAACAATCAAACGCATGGCCGCTTCCGCGTTCGTCGTGCTGGCATCGGCGGCAATGCTGGCCGCGCCAGCGCAGGCGCAATCCGACCAGCAGAAACTGGTCAATGAAGCGAGCACGACGCTGTCGAACTTCCTGCGCGATCCCGACATGAGCTGGCTGCAAGGCAACATCGGCCGGGCGAGGGCCGTGCTGATCGCTCCGCAGATCGCCAAGGCCGGTTTCATCTTCGGCGGTTCGGGCGGACGCGCCGTCCTGCTCGCGCGTGACCCGGCCACGGGCAAGTGGGCGGGCCCGGCGTTCTACACGATGGCGACGGCGAGCGTCGGCTTCCAGGCCGGCGTCTCGGTTTCGGAAAACGTCACGCTGGTCATGACTGAAAAGGCGTTCAATTCGCTGTTGTCCAGCTCGGTCAAGGCGGGTGGGGACGCCAGCGTCGCCGCGGGCCCTGTGGGTGCCGGCGCCAAGTCGGACATCGTTGCCGACCTCGTTACGTTCAGCCGCGCCAAGGGCGTCTACGGCGGCCTCAATCTCGACGGCACCGTGATTGCGTTATCCAACGACTGGAACAAGGCGTACTTCGGCAAGGATGTGCTGCCGCCGGACATCCTGATCCGCATGAACGTGCACAACAAGCAGGCCGATCCGTTGCTGGCCCAGGTGACGAAGGCCACCAAGAAGTAGCAGTTCGGCCGTTCGCGTTTCCGGAAGAGGGCTCCTGCGGGGGCCCTTTCCTTTGGCGGATTTGGCGGCCGACTCGCCGGCAAGGCTCGCTGCGTCCCGCTCGAATGGCGATACTGGCAGAATGGCCCACGCGTTCCGCGCCTGATCCGGATCTGACGACCCTCGCATGATTCCCGCCGGAATGACCGATACCGCCGCCATCGTCGCGCCGCGCCTGCGGCTCTCCGGCATCACCAAGGCTTATCCGTCGGTCGTCGCCAACGAAGACATCGACCTTGCCGTGCTGCCCGGGGAAATTCACGCGGTGCTGGGCGAGAACGGCGCCGGCAAGTCGACGCTGATGAAGATCATCTACGGCGTCGTCCAGGCGGATGACGGAACGATCTTCTGGGAAGGCCGCGAAGTCGCCATCGCCAGCCCCGCCGCCGCACGGCGCCTTGGCATCGGCATGGTGTTCCAGCACTTCTCGCTGTTCGAGACGCTGACCGTCGGCGAGAACATCGCGCTGGCGCTCGAGGCGGATCGCGCCGGTGCCGGCCTGCCCGCGCGCATCCGCGAAGTCTCGACCCGGTACGGACTCCCGCTCGACCCGCATCGTCCCGTCTACTCGCTGTCCGCCGGCGAGCGCCAGCGTGTCGAGATCGTCCGCTGCCTGCTGCAGGAACCCGCGCCTGCTCATCATGGACGAGCCGACGTCGGTGCTGACGCCGCAGGCCGTCGACAAGCTCTTCGAGACGCTGCGACAGCTCGCCGCGGAAGGCTGCAGCATCCTCTACATCAGCCACAAGCTCGACGAGATTCGCGCGCTCTGCCACAAGGCGACGGTGCTGCGCTCGGGGCGCGTCACCGGCGAGTGCGATCCGCGCCGCGAATCGTCGTCATCGCTCGCGCGCATGATGATCGGCAGCGACCTTCCGCATCCGCGGCATCGCGACGCGCACGTCGGCGAGCCGGCACTGGTGGTCTCCGGTTTGACGTTGCCGGCGGAAGATCCGTTCGGCACGTCGCTGATGGAAATCGACCTGTGCGTCCGCGCAGGCGAGATCGTCGGCATCGCCGGCGTGTCCGGCAACGGCCAGAACGAGCTGATGGCGGCGCTTTCGGGGGAACGCACCTGCGCGGACGCAAATACCGTGACGATCCTGGGCACCGCGGCGGGCGGGCTCGATGCCGCGCAGCGGCGCGCGCTGGGATTGGCATTCGTTCCGGAAGATCGCCTCGGCCGGGGCGCCGTTCCCGAGATGTCGCTGGCGGACAACGCGCTGCTCACCGCGCATCGCAAGGGAATGGTCCGGCACGGATTCATCCGCGAGGGCGTGACGCGCCACTATGCCGCCGCCACCATCGCGGCGTTCGGCATCAAGGCCGAATGGTGCGGATGCGGTGGCGCAGAGCCTGTCCGGAGGCAACCTGCAGAAATTCATCGTCGGGCGCGAGATGCGGCAGCGGCCCAAGGTGCTGATCGCGGCGCAGCCGACGTGGGGCGTGGACGTCGGCGCCGCCGCGCAGATCCGGCAGGCGCTGCTCGACCTGCGTGATTCCGGCGTGGCGATCCTGGTCGTCTCCGAAGAACTGGATGAGCTGTTCGAGATCTGCGACGGCCTCGCGGTGATCGCGCGCGGGCGCTTGTCCGATGTGAAGCGCCTGCGCGAAACCAGCGTCGAGGAAATTGGCATGTTGATGTCCGGCGGGTTCGCGCAGGCCGCCGGATGCTGAAGCTCGAAGCGCGCCCCGAACCGTCGCGCGTCGCCGGCTGGCTGTCGCCGCTGCTGGCCGCCGCGGCGACGGTCGTCGTCGGCTTCATCCTGTTCACGGTCCTCGGCAAGAATCCGTGGCTCGCCTTCCACGCGTTCTTCATCAAGCCCTTGACGACGCAGTACGGCGTCGGCGAACTGCTGCTCAAGGCGACACCGCTGATGCTGATCGCCGTGGGACTCGCCGCCGGCTATCGCGCCAACGTCTGGAACATCGGCGCGGAAGGCCAGCTGACCATGGGGGCGATCTTCGGCGGCGGCGTCGCGCTCTGCTTTCAGGAGTCGACGTCGCCGTTGCTGCTGCCGGCGATGCTGCTCGCGGGTGTTGCCGGAGGCATGCTGTGGGCGGCCATCCCCGCGTTCCTGCGCACGCGCTTCAACGCCAACGAAATCCTGACGTCGCTGATGCTGGTCTACGTCGCGACGCTGACATTGTCGCTGCTGGTGCATGGCGCGTGGCGCGATCCGGAAGGCTTCAACTTCCCGCAGTCGCGGATGTTCGGCGATGCAGCGCTGCTGCCCATCCTGCATGCCGGACACGCGCCTCAACATCGGGTTGCCGCTGGCGCTTGCCGTCGTCGCGATCGGCGTGGCTCTTCATGCGCAGGAGCCTGGCCGGTTTCCAGATGCGCGTTGCGGGACTCGCGCCGGCGGCGGCGATCTACGCGGGAATTTCCTCGCGCCGCACCATTTGGCTGGGCATGCTGATCGGCGGCGCGTGCGCCGGCTTGGCCGGTGTCGGCGAAGTCGCCGGTCCGCTGGGCCAGCTGCTGCCGACGGCATCGCCTGGTTACGGGTTCGCCGCGATCATCGTCGCGTTCGTCGGCCGTCTGCATCCGCTGGGCATCGTGTTCGCCAGCCTGCTCATGTCGCTGCTCTACCTGGGAGGCGAATCGGCGCAGATCAACCTGGCCATGCCATCCGCCGTCACCGGCCTGTTCCAGGGCACGCTGCTGTTCTTCCTTCTCGCCGCCGACGTCTTCATCCACTACCGCCTTCGGGTCGCGCGCGGACCGGCTCGCGGCGCGCGCCTGTTGGGTCCGCATTGATGGATCACCTGGCGCAGCTGATCGTTCTCACGCTCGCCGCAGGCACGCCGCTCGTGTATGCCGCACTCGGCGAACTGGTCGCCGAAAAATCGGGCGTGCTGAACCTCGGCGTGGAAGGCATGATGCTCGCAGGCGCCGTCACGTCGTTCATCGTCGCGGCGACCACGCACTCCGCCTGGCTCGGCGTGGCCGCGGGCGTGGCGGCGGGCGCCGCGCTGTCGCTCATCTTCGGCGTGCTCACGCTATCGCTGATGGCGAACCAGGTGGCAAGCGGCCTGGCGCTGTCGCTGTTCGGCATCGGCTTGTCGGCGTTCGTCGGTCTCGACTACGTCAGCGTGGTCATCCAACCGATTACGCCGCTGGACATCCCCATCCTCTCGAACCTGCCCGTGGTCGGCAAGTTGCTGTTCGGGCATAACCCGCTGGTGTACCTGTCCATCGTCCTGCTCGTGGCGATCCAGCGGTTCCTGTACCGTACACGCGCGGGGCTCGTCGTCCGCGCCGTCGGCGAGTCGCCGCAGTCGGCGCACGCGATCGGCTTCCCGGTCGCGCGCATTCGGTACTGCGCGGTGATGTTCGGCGGCGCGTGCGCCGGACTGGGCGGCGCGTATATGGCGGTCGCCTATACGCCGTTGTGGGTGGAGGGCATGACGGCGGGTCGCGGCTGGATCGCCTTGGCACTCGTCGTGTTCGCCACCTGGAAGCCGTGGCGGATCCTGGCCGGCGCCTATCTCTTCGGCGGCGTCACGCTCGCGCAGTTCCAGGCGCAGGGCATCGGCGTGGACATTCCATCCCAATACCTGTCGATGCTGCCGTACCTGGCCACCATCGTCGTGCTGGCGATCATCTCCCGCGATGCCGCCGCGATCCGCCTCAACGCGCCCGCCTCGCTCGGCAAGCCGTTCCATCCCGATTCCTAGAAGTGCCCGGCCGCCGTTCGGTGGCGCAATATTGACCACGGTTGCGGAATGGTCGACACTTCGATGCGGTTGCGCGCCGCAGGCACCACCCGGTTCATCGTCACCTAAGCGTCGCCACCACCCCGAAAGCCCGCCTCGTGAGCAACCTGCTGCCGATGCACCCTCCGCTGTCTACGCTCGACGAGGATGCATGGGATGACCTGCTCAACTTCATCGAGGAGCGCCGCGTCATCCCGATCATCGGGCCGGAACTGCTCACGGTCGAGACCGACGCCGGACCGCGGCTCCTGTACGAGTGGATCGCGGAGAAACTCGCCGCCAAACTCAACGTCGACACGACGCAGCTTCCGCAGCCTTACACGCTCAACGACGTCGTCTGCTGGTTCCTGTCGTCGCGCGGCCGGCGCGAAGAAGCCTACACGCGCCTGCGCAGCCTCCTGCGCGACGCCAACTTCGCCCCGCCGCCGGCGCTCCGCCGACTGGCGCAGATCACCGACTTCAACCTCTTCGTCACCACCACGTTCGACCCGCTGCTCGAGCAGGCGATCAACGCCGAGCGCTTCGGCGGCGCCCAGTCGACGGAAGTGATCGCCTATGCGCCGAACCGCGTCGCCGATCTCCCGACCGAGCGCGAGGCGTTTCAGCGCCCGGTGGTCTACCACCTGCTGGGCCGCCTGTCGGCGTCGCCCACGTACGTCATATCGGACGAGGACACGCTCGAGTTCATCTGCGCGCTGCAAAGCGAGCACCTGACGCCCGAGAAGCTCTTCCACGAACTCGAGCACAACCACCTGCTCTTCATCGGCAGCAGCTTCACCAACTGGCTCGCGCGCCTGTTCCTGCGCATGGCCAAGCGGCGCCGGCTTTCCGACCCGCGCGACGTGGGCGAAGTGCTGGCCGACAATCATTCCGGCAAGGACGGCCGCCTGATGGCGTTCCTGCAGCAGGTCAGCGTGCGCACGCGCATTTACAGCGGCGCCGAGAACTTCGTCAGCGAGCTGCACCGCCGCTGGCTGATCCGCACCAAGCCGGGCGAAGTCATTCCCCTGCACGCGGCGCCGCAGCGTTTCCTGCCTCCCGAGCACGAAATGCCGGACAACGCCGTCTTCATCAGCTATGCGCGCGAAGACCTGGCGGCCGTGCAGAAGATGAAAGCGGGCTTCGACGCGGCGGGCATCAAGACCTGGTTCGACCTCGATCGCCTCGAGGGCGGCGACGATTACGACCGCAAGATCCAGCGCAACATCGCCCGCTGCTCGTTCTTCATTCCGGTGGTTTCGGCGACGACGCAGCGCCGGCTGGAAGGATTCTTTCGCCGCGAATGGAGCTACGCGATCGACCGGGCGCGCAACATCGCCGAGGGCGCGCTGTTCATTCTGCCCGTGTGCATCGACGACACCAACAGCGGCGACGCGCAGGTGCCGGACAAGTTCCGCGTCGGTTCATTTCACGCGGCTGCCGGGCGGCGAAGTGTCGCCGGAGTTCGCGCAGCGATGCGCGACCTGCTGTCGTCCCGCCACGCATGAACGAACTCGCCACGCCGCACGCCACGGCGACGCGCGCCTCGCCACCGACGACGTGCGACTCGCGGTCGACGCCGAGCACCCGTGGCTCGGCCTGGCGTCGTTCACCGAGGAGACGCGCGGCTACTTCTATGGCCGCGAGGAGGAAGTCGGCGAGCTGGGCCGCCGCGTACAGCGCAAGCTGCTGACGATCCTGTTCGGCCAGTCCGGGCCTGGGCAAGACGTCGATCCTGCGCGCGGGCATCGTGCCGCGGCTGCGGCCCGACGGCTACTGTCCGGTGTACGTTCGGATCGACTATTCGCCCGAGTCGCCGGCGCCGACCGAGCAGATCAAGCAGGCGATCTTCCGCGCAACCCAGTCTGCCGGCGCGTGGTCGCAACCCGGCTACCGCCGTGTCGGGCGAGTCGCTGTGGGAATTCCTGCACCATCGCGACGACGTGCTGCGCGACGCGTCCGGCAAGACGCTCATTCCGCTGCTGATCTTCGACCAGTTCGAGGAATTGTTCACGCTCGCGCAAAGCGACGAGTTCGGCCGCCAGCGCGCGGCGCAATTCGTCGAGGACCTGGCCGACCTGGTCGAGAATCGCGCGCCCAAGGCGCTCGAGGCGAAGATGGACGAGGACGAGTCCGCGGTCGAGCGCTTCGACTTCACGCGCAGCGACTATCGGATCCTGATCGCGTTGCGCGAGGATTACCTCGCACACCTCGAGGGCCTCAAGGGCAAGATGCCGTCGATCTCGCAGAACCGGATGCGCTTGGCGCGCATGACCGGCGCGCAGGCATTGAGCGCGGTGGTCAAGCCCGGCGGCAAGCTCGTGTCCGAGGAGGTGGCGGGATCCATCGTCCGTTTCGTCGCCGGCGGCGCGGAACTGGCCAACGCCGAAGTCGAGCCCGCGCTGCTGTCCCTCATCTGCCGCGAACTCAACAACGCGCGCATCGCGCAAGGCCGCCCGCGAGATTTCCGCGGACCTGCTGGCCGGCTCGCGCGACACCATCCTCAGTCCGAATTCTACGAGCGCGCGCTGGCCGACCAGCCCGCCGGCGTCCGCCAGTTCATCGAGGACAACCTGCTCACCGAGTCCGGCCATCGCGAAAGTCTGGCGGAGGAGCGGGTGCAGAAGGGCTTGGCGGCCGCAGGAGCGCCGCCCGATACGCTGGCCAAGCTCGTCAACCGGCGGCTGCTGCGCATCGAGGAGCGGCTGGACGTGCGCCGCGTCGAATTGACGCACGACGTGCTGACCGGCGTCGTGCGCGCGAGCCGCGATCTGCGGCTCGAGCGCGAGGCGCGTGACGAGGCCGAGCGCAAGCTGGCTGCGCAGCGCGAACGCGAACTGGCGACGCGCAAGGCGCTGGTGCGCGCGCGGCAGATCGCCGCGGTGTGCGCGGTGCTCGCCATCGCCGCGCTGGGCAGCGCGGTCTTCGGTTTCTTCAGCATGAAACGCGCGCAGGAAGCCGAGGCGAAGTCCGAGCAGACGCGCCTGATGGCCGAACAGGCTCGCGGCGAGTCCGAAAAGCTCGTCGTCTACCTGCTCGACGATTTCTACCTCGAATTGGCGCCGGTCGGCCGGCTCGACATCGTCGGCGCGCTGGCCAAGCGCGCGGTCGACTACTACAACGCGCTGCCCGCGGCGTTGCGCACGCCGCAGACCGAGCGCAATCGCGCGCTGGCGCTGGTGCGCTACGGTTCGGTTCTGCGTACCCAGGCGCGGCTCGACGAAGGCAACAAGGCCATCGACGAGGCCGTCAAGGTGCTGGGGGCGATGCGCGAGCAGGGGGATCTGTCGGAGACCACCGCCATCGGTCTGGCGTTGGGCCTGAGCACCAAGGCTCGGCTGGGCTCGAGCGTCGACAACGACGACAGGGCGCTGGCGAACAGCGCGCGGGCGGTCGACGTCCTCAAGCCGCTGGCGACGGCGCCGAATGCATCGGTTGCGCTGCGCCGCGCGTACGGCGAAGTCCTCAACATGCACGGCTTCCTGCAGCGGAGCATGCAACAGGAAGCGGCAGTCGCCACGCTCGAGGAAGCGCGCGCGGCGTACCGGTCGATCGACGATCTGGCGCTGACCGACCTGGCGTCCGCCGCGGGCTATGCCGAGGCGTCGTCCTGGCTGGTCCAGACGCATTCTCAGTTCGGACGCAGCGAGGAGGCGAAGCGCGCTAGCCAGGAGGGGCTTGCGGTTGCGGCGAAGGTGCTCGAACAACGCCCCGGCCACATGCAGGCGCTGCGTGCCCAGGCGCTCTCCACGTCGCCGCTGGCGGGCCTGCTCGCCGACGAAATGCATCTCGCCGAGGCGCTCGCCTTGGTGAACACGACGCAGCGCGCATGGGGTGAGCTCGCTCGGCTGGACCCGGGCAACGTCATCTCGTGGAACAACCTGGCGGTGTCGCATTTCATCAAGGCGAGCATCCAGGAGACCATGGGACGTGCGGCCGACGCCGCAGCCACCTGGCGCTCCACGGAGGCATTTGCGAGCCGGGCGCCGGCCAGCGCGATGACGGCGAATAGCCTGGCTGTTCACGCCTTTCGCCTGGCCATATTGGAGGCCCAGCGCGGAAAACGTCGAGAAGCCGAAGAGGCGTTGGCGCTGGGCGCGTCGCACAGCGAATGGGTTTCCAAGAACGCGGCTCCAGGCTCGTGGAACGCACTGTCGAGGCCGGTCTACCGCAGGATCTGGCCGGTGGCGGTCGCGGAAGGCCTGGGTGATTATCGCGTCGGCGCTCGAGCAGGGCCGGGCGGTGGCGCCGGAACTCGACAAACTCAAGCCACCGCAGGGGTCCGAACAGCAAGGGTATGCGTTTAGCCGCATCATCCTGCACACGTCGATGGCGATTTCGGCGTATGAGATCGGCGATTTTCCAGAAGCGGACCGCGAGATGGCGCTGGTGATGGAAGCTCGCAATCTGTTGGGCGACAAGGACCTCGGCTTTGTCCGCGCGGGCGTTGCGGAGCGCACGTTCGCCGCACTCGTGAAGGTACGGTTGAACCAGCCAGAGGCCGCGCGCGCGCTCATCGTGCCGGCGCTCAAGTTTCAACGTGACTTGGCCCCACGCAATGTCGACGACCCGAGCCAGCGACTCGACCTGGCCGGGGCGCTCTATGTCGCGGCACTGGCCGGCGTCGGCAATCCGTCCGCGCAACTCGCCGAGGCCGCCGCGCTGGTCGACAAGCTGCCCGCCGAGATGAAGGGCCTGAAGTTTGTCGCGGATTGGAGCGGTCGTATCGCCGACGAACAGAAGAGCCGGCGCAAGTAGGCGGCTCTTCGCCGCAGGTCGGAGTGTCGCCATCTCACGCTCCGAATCTGCCCGTATCCAGAACGATCGACCAAGCGCGGAGACCGGGCGTTGATTGACACAGCATCGACGATTCGCGAAGCGCTCGACACCGGCCTCAACCTGCACGCACTCGACCTGGCGCGCGGCGCGTCATCCGGCGACGCGACACGCGCCGAGATTTCTCTACCTCGGCGCGCTGGCATCGGCGCGCATGGGCGCGATCGGCGAAGCGGAGAAGTCAACTGGCGAGATCGACCGCGAAACGCTCGGCAACAGTCCGCTCGCCGTCGAGGTCTGGAGCCTCGCCGGCAGGATTGCCAAGGAACGCTTTGCCGCGATGCACGACCGCGTCGAGCGCCGCTGCACGCGAATTCGCGTGCGCAGCCATCCGACAACTACGAACGCGCCCACGCGCTCGGTGGCAGCGCCTACCCTGCCGCCAATGCGGCGACGATGGCGATGCTCTTGGGCGACGCGGCGCTTGCCCAGCGGCTCGCGCGGCAGGCGATTGCCGCGCCGCGAAACCGCGAACGATCACTGGCACCATGCCACGTCGGGCGAGGCGTTGCTCGTCCTCGGTCGCGTCGACGAGGCCCGCGTACCAGCTACACTGAAGCGTATCGGCTGGCCGGTCACCGGTTCGGCGACATCGCCTCCATGCGGCGCCAGTTGCTGCTGATCGGAACCGCGCCAGCCTGCGAACTGGCCGACAGGCTGCCGCCACCGCAGGTGATCGCGTTTTCCGGGCACATGATCGATCACCCCGCCCGGCCGTCGCCGCGCTTCCCGCCTCGACTCGAGGCGCAGGTTGGCGCCGCGCTGCGTGAACGGATCGCGTCGCTCGGACCCTCGATCGGTTACGCGCAGGCTGCCTGTGGCGCGGACATCCTGTTCCTCGAAGCGATGCAGGACGCCGGCATGCAGACGCAGATCGTGCTGCCATTCCCGGTGCCCGACTTCATCAAGTCCAGCGTGAGCTTCGCGGGAGACGCCTGGATCGGGCGCTTCGAGCGCGTCGTCGCCGGCGCGACCCGCGTCGTCCTCGCGACCGAGGAGGGATTCCTGGGCGACGACGTCCTGTTCGAGCATGCGGCCAACCTGATCCAGGGAATGGCGTACCTGCGCGCGCGGGAACTCTCGACCCATCCGCTGATGCTGACCGTACTGGAGCGCAGCGGGCCCGAGATCGTCGGCGGCACCGCCGCAACCGCACGCAATTGGGCGCGCAGAGGTGGGCGAGTCGACAACATCGACATCGCCTCGCTGCGCGGCGGCGCGCCGCAAATCGGCCGCAGCACAATCGAAACGGGGCCCGCAGAATCCGGACGCAGGAAAATCGTCTCAGCGGCGCATGCTGCAGAGCCTGCTGTTTGCCGACGTCAGCGGCTTTTCCAAGATGCCCGAGCAATACGCGCCCCGGTTCGCGGAACTGTTCCTGGGGACCTGCAAGCGCATCCTCGATTCGCTGGCCGCACCGTGCGGTCCACGCCAACACGCACGGGGACGGACTCTTCCTCGTGTTCGACCTGCCGAGCCACGCGGCGGAGTTCGCGCTTTCGCCTGCAGCAGGAGATCGGCCGCTTCGACTGGCCGGCATTGGGACTGGCGCCGGAAACCGGCGTGCGCATCGCGCTCCACACCGGCCCGCTGTTTCGCATCTACGACCCGGTCACCGCGCGAAACACGTTCTACGGAACGCATGTCAATCGCACGGCGCGGCTGGAACCCGTCGTGCAGCCGCAAAGCATCTTCGTGACCGAGGAGTTCGCGGCGTCGCTGGTCGCGGAGGACCAGGATCGCTTTGCCTGCGACTACATCGGTAAGATGCAACTTGCGAAGCGGTTCGGCGACGCGCGGCTGTACCGGCTACGATTGACAGACGAGGGATTGATGCCACACCTGACCCGCCTGACCGACTACCCGATCATCTTCGGCCTGCTCTCGTTCCTGCTGCTGTGGCTGGCGGCATGGATCGGCGTCACGTTCCTGCGCAGGCACCGCGAACTGGACGAAGGCGTGCGCGAGGACTTCGGCGTTGTCCTGGCGGCGACGCTGACGCTGCTGGGCCTCATTCTCGGCTTCAGCTTTTCGATGGCGATCAGCCGCTACGACCAGCGCAAGAACCTCGAGGAGGAGGAAGCCAACGCCATCGGCACGCAGTACCTGCGCGCCGGGCTGCTGCCCGCGGCGGACGCCGCGAAGGTGCGCGGCCTGCTCAAGGACTATCTCGATCTGCGGATCCAGTTCTATGTCGTTCGCGATGCCGAGCAGTATCAGCAGATCAACGCGCGCACCGCGAAGCTCCAGACCGAGTTGTGGAATGCGGTCCAGGCGCCGGCCGTCGCGCAGCCGTCGCCGATCACGGCGCTCGCCGCGGCCGGCATGAACGACGTGCTCAATTCCCAAGGCTACACACAGGCCGCATGGTGGAACCGAATTCCCCGTCACCGCGTGGGTGCTCATGCTCACCATTGCCGTCGTCAGCAACCTGCTGGTCGGTTACGGCGTGCGGTCGGTGAAGCTGGGCCGCAAGTTGTTGCTGGTCCTGCCGCTGGTCGCGGCCATCACGTTCATGCTGATCGCCGACATCGACAGTCCGCGCGGCGGTCTCATCCGGGTGGCGCCGCAAAATCTGCACAGCCTGGCGGACAGCCTGCGCACGCCCTGATCGACAGCGTGCGGCCGCAGGGCAAGTTCGCGGCGATTTATATAGAATCGCCAATTGACCTGCTCGCACCCTTCCCGCCTCGAGGAGAACCACGATGATCCGCCTGACCCGCTGCATGACGATCCTGGCCGTGGCCGCCTGCGCGATCGCGCTGGCCGCGCCACGCCGCCGCGCAGACGAAGGAACCGCTGAAAATCGGCTTCGTCTACGTGAGCCCGATCGGCGACGCCGGATGGACGTTCCAGCACGATACCGGCCGCAAGGAAATGGAAAAGGCGCTGGGGGGAAAGGTCACCACCAAATACGTCGAAAGCGTCCCGGAAGGGGCGGATGCCGAGCGCGTGATCCGCGATCTCGCGCAGTCGGGGCACAACCTGATCTTCACGACATCGTTCGGCTACATGAATCCGACGCTCAAGGTCGCCACCGCGTTTCCCAAGGTGAATTTCGAGCACGCGACCGGGTACAAGACGGCAAAGAACGTCGGCATCTACAACGCGCGCTTCTACGAGGGACGCTATCTCGCCGGCATCGTCGCGGGCAAGATGACCAAGACGGGCGTCGCGGGCTACGTCGCCGCATTCCCCATTCCCGAGGTGGTGATGGGCATCAATGCATTCGCGCGCGGCATGCGCAGCGTGAATCCGAAAGCCGAGGTGAAGGTCATCTGGGTCAACTCGTGGTTCGACCCCGGGCGCGAGAGCGAGGCCGGCAGCACGCTGGTGTCGCAGGGCGCCGACGTGCTCACGCACCACACGGACTCCACCGCGGCCGTGCAGACTGCCGAAGCCAAGAAGGTTTACGCGATTGCCTACCACTCGGACATGTCGAAATACGGTCCGAATGCGCAGCTCACGGCGGTGACGCACCACTGGGGCGACTACTACACCAAGGTCGCGCAGTCAGTCGTCGACGGCAAGTGGCAGCAGGACAACGTCTGGGGCGGCATCAAGGACGGCATGATCAAGCTGGCGCCGTTCAACAAGGTGGTGCCGCCCGACGTCGTCGCGATGGTGAAGAAGGCCGAAGGCGAAATTGCCGCCGGCAAGCTCCATCCGTTCACCGGACCGATGAAGACCAACGACGGAAAGGAAGTGCTCGCCACAGGCAAGACGATTACCGACGCCGACCTCTCCAAGATGGATTATTACGTCGAGGGTGTCGTCGGAAAGTTGCCGGCGTCGAAATAATCCCATGGCAACTACCAAGACACGTCGAACCGGCCGCGCCGCGACGGCCGCGAAGGGCGCGGGCAAGCCCGTTCCGCGCCGGCGCCGCGTGACGGCCGGAGACACGGGACCCACCACCGGCGCGGCCGCCGTGGAACGCAACGCCGTCGGGGAAAACATCGCTTCCGCCACCGAAGCCGAGAGCAACGCGCTGCAGGACATCCTCGCCGGCCGCTCCCCGGTCGACGCGCAGGAATTGGCGCGAGCGCTGCTGCGCAAACAGCGCAAGCGAGCGCGCGAGGCGGCCGCCGAGACCGAGGACGAACTGAACGCGGACTGGCGCAACGGCGGCTACCCGTACAAGTACCTGCTGCCGCGCAAGAGCTACGAGCGCCAAAAATACCGTCTGCAGGTCGAACTGCTCAAGTTCCAGGCATGGGTGCGCGAGTCGGGGCAGAAAGTCATCGTGCTGTTCGAGGGCCGCGACGCCGCAGGCAAGGGGGGAACGATCAAGCGTTTCATGGAGCATCTCAACCCGCGCGGCGCGCGCGTCGTGGCGCTGGAAAAGCCCACCGACGAGGAGCGCGGCCAATGGTACTTCCAGCGCTATGTCCGGCACCTGCCCACACGCGGCGAGATCGTGATGTTCGACCGCTCCTGGTACAACCGATCCGGCGTCGAGCGCGTCATGCGGTTCTGCAGCGAGCAGGAATACCTCGAATTCATGCGCCAGGCGCCGGAGTTCGAGCGCAACCTCGTCCACAGCGGCATTCACCTCGTCAAGTTCTGGTTCTCGGTGAGCCGCGAGGAGCAGCGGCGCCGGTTCAAGGAACGCGAGGCGCATCCGCTCAAGCAATGGAAGCTGTCGCCGATCGACAAGGCGTCCCTCGACAAGTGGGACGACTACACGCGCGCCAAGGAGGCGATGTTCTTCCACACCGACACGGCCGACGCGCCATGGACGGTGATCAAGTCCGACTGCAAGAAGCGCGCGCGGCTCAACGCGCTCCGCTACCTGCTCCACTCGTTTCCCTACGAGGCGAAGGACCCGGATCGCATCGGCGCCGTCGACCCGCTGCTCGTCGGGCGCGCACACGTCGTGCACGAACGCGGCGAGCACATCGGAACCGGCGTCGTCTGATCCGGCGCCACGTGGGCAGCCGCGGCTCAGCCGTTGAGCCGGCCGAGCAGGCCCAGCACTTTCTCGAACAGCTTGCCGTACGGCGGATAGAGCATCTTCGCCGCGGCGAACCGTGGCTGTACGAACACGGGCTTCCGGTGCGTGAACGTCAGGAACGTCGCCTCGCCGTGATACGCGCCGGTCCCCGACGCACCCACGCCGCCGAACGGCAGGTTCTTGTGCGCGAAATGCCACAGCGTGTCGTTGACCGTCACGCCGCCCGCCAGCGTCTGCCGCAGCACGCTGCCGCACTCGGTTCGGTCACGTCCGAAGTAGTAGAACGCAAGCGGATGCGGGCGGGCGTTGATCTTCGCGACGGCGTCCCCGACATTTGCGTAGGACTCCACCGGCAGCAGCGGCCCGAAGATTTCTTCGCGCATGACGGCCATATCGTCGTTTACGCCGACGATAAGCACCGGAGGCAGTTTGCGCGACGCCGGTTCCGGCGCGTCGCCTGCGGAAGCGAGAGTGATAATCGTCGCCCCTTTCGCGCGCGCATCCTCGATCAGCGCCGTCAGGCGGAGATAGTGCCGCTCGTTGATGATCGCCGTGTAGTCAGGGTTGCCGGCGTAGGACGGATAGAGCCGCGCAGCGGCCGCCCGCGCCGCCGCGACGAATGCATCGATGCGGTCGCCCGGCACCAGCGCATAGTCTGGCGCGATGCAGGTCTGGCCCGCGTTCAACAGCTTGCCCGACATGAGCCGCGGCGCGCAAAGCGCGAGATCGGCGTCGGGGGCGAACAGCGCCGGCGACTTGCCGCCCAGTTCCAGCGTGACCGGCGTCAGGTTTTCCGCTGCCGCGCGCGCGACGTGCCTGCCCACCGCCGTCGAGCCGGTGAAGAACAGGTGGTCGAACGGCAGGCGCGTGAACGCCTGCCCGACCTGCGCATCGCCCAGGACGACGGCAAATTCGTCTTCGCCGAAACGCGCGGCGACGAGTTCCTGCAGCAGCGCCGATGTTGCGGGCGTCAGCTCCGAAGGCTTGAGCAGCACGCGGTTGCCGGCGGCCAGCGCCCCGAGCGCGGGCGCCAGCGCCAGCTGCACCGGGTAATTCCATGGGCTGATGATCCCGGCGACGCCGAGCGGCTGCCGCTCGATGCGCGCGCGTCCCGGCTGCAGGTGCAGCGGGGTCGCTACGCGCTCGTGTCGCATCCAGCGCGGAAGATTCGCCTGCGCGTCCGCGATTTCCGCGGCGACGATGTACAGCTCGGCAAGACGCGTCTCGTGCTCGGACCGGTCGCCGAAGTCGCTGTCCACAGCGGCGGCGAACCGCGCTTCGTTCTCCGTGACCAGCGACTTGAGCCGCGCGAGCCGGTCCACGCGCGTGCGCAGGTCGGGATACCGTTCGCGCGCGAATGCGGCGCGTTGCAGCGAGAAGAGCCGGTCGAGTTCGGGACCGTTCATTGGGCCGCCGGCAGCGCCGTCGCGGAAGCCGGAACCACCGTGGCGCCCATATCCTTGACCAGTCGCTGGAATTCCGGCGAGGCGAGAATGATCTTGCCCGCCGCCGCGCGCAGCCTGTCGACCGCTTCGTCGCTCAGCACGAACGACGTAGGCAGGTCGTTCAGGTACTCGAGTTCCGCCGCGTCATCCAGCGCCTGGAACGACACGTCGATCGGATAGATTTCGATGTCCGGCACGTCGACGACCTCCTTCAGGGCGCCGCTGGCGCCGATGGCAAATTGCTTGCTCTCGCGCACCTGGCGCATTGTCTTCCAGCGCGCGACGATGTCCTTCAGCAGTTCGACCGCCTCGTACGAATTGCGGTCGATCGGGACGCCCGTCGCCTTGAGCAGGATGGCTACGTCGTTGGGAGGCCGTTCGGACTTGTCCCAGTTCGTCTTCGGGACCGACAACGAATTGACGACAAACACGATCATGCGGCGGACGTCGTCCAGCCGGGTCTGCTTGCGCAAGCCGCGCACAGCCTCGAGTTCCTCCATCGACTCCAGCACGCCGCGCATGCCCAGGTTGTCCGAAATGCCGCCGTCGACGAGGTGGAGATACGGACGGTTCGCGCCATCCTCGCGGTTCTGGAGTTCATTCAGGCGCTGCAATGAGCGACCCGCGGGACGCGCCTGCCTCGCCGGGTCCATCAGCGCCTTCGCCCAGCTCGGCCACTGGTACTCGCAGGTGCCGCCGTAGTTGTTGAACGTGACCGGCGACAGGACCAACGGCACCGCCGACGACGCGGCGGCCGCGCGCGACAGCGGCACCGCGTCGAGCTCGGAGCAGATCAGGTCGAATTCCGATTGCACGAACGTGAATCGAGACCCCGTCGAAATGTCGGTGGCCGTGGCCATGATGAGCGGGCCATCGCGGCGGTCGAGGTCGCCGAAGGTCGCGCCGTTGAACAGGATCTCATCGTACATCTGGGCGGCCATTTCCGAGCGGCCCCAGCCATTGGACCACAGCGCGCTCCAGTTCTCGGGATTGACGAACCGCGAAAGCAGGTCGCCCTGGACGTTCCTCTTGAGGAACCGCCGTTCGTAGTCGTCGAACAGCTTTTCGCCGTAAAGACCGTAGCTCAGCGCCGTGAAGCTGCCGCCGGACACGCCGGTGATGACGTCGACCTCGTCGAGCAGCCGCACGCGCTTGCCCTTGCCGTTGACGAGTTGCGTCCGCCGCAGCTCTTCGAGCACGCCGTAGGAAAATGCCGCGGCCCGCGTGCCGCCGCCGGAAAACGCGAGGATGACCAGGTTTTCCTTGTCGTCGTCGTGAAGCTGGCGCGTTGCGAACCGATAACCGCTGTTCCGGTTCACTTCCGTGATCGGCGGATTGACCGGTCTGCTGGCGCAGCCGGCAACGAGCACCAAGGCAGCCAGGATAGGCAATAGCGGAAAGCGCGCAATGCTCATGAGCAGCGATCGAAGAATCCGGCAACCGCGCATTCTACCGGGTCGGCGTTGCGAGGAATGCGGTAAATTGCCGGCATGAGCACAGGTCGCACGATGCTTCTCCGCAACGCTACGCTCGTAGCGACGATGGATGACGTCCGCCGCGAAATCGTCGGCGGCGGCGTGTTCATCCGCGGCCACACCATCGTCGCAGTCGGGCTTCCCGGCGAGTTGCCGGCCACGGCTGATGAAGTCATCGACTGCCGTGACAAGGTTCTGCTGCCCGGTCTCGTCAACACCCATCATCATTTCTTCCAGACACTGACGCGCGCGGTTCCCGCGGCACAGGACGCCGATCTTTTCGGGTGGTTGCGCGCGCTGTATCCCATCTGGTCGCGGATCACGCCGGAAATGCTCAACGTCTCCGCGAGCGTCGCCATGGCGGAGCTGATTCTCACCGGCTGCACGACCGCCAGCGATCACCTGTACCTGTTTCCCAACGGCGGCCGCCTCGACGACACGATTCAACGCGGCGCGCGCGATCGGCCTGCGCTTCCACGCCTGCCGCGGCGCGATGAGCGTGGGTGAGTCGGCCGGCGGCCTGCCGCCCGACGCACTCGTGGAGGACGAGGACGCCATCCTCGTGGACACGCGCCGAGTGATCGAAGCGTGCCACGACCCGCGCCGCTTCGCGATGTTGCGCGTGGCCGCGGCGCCGTGCTCGCCCTTCTCAGTTTCCCGCGACCTGATGCGCGAGACGGCGGCGCTTGCGCGCGCCTATGGCGTGGGCCTGCACACGCACCTTGCCGAAAACGACGACGACGTCGCCTTTTCGCGCGAACGCTTTGGCTGCTCTCCCGCAGATTATGCGGAACAACTGGGATTCACCGGTTCCCACGTCTGGCATGCGCACTGCGTGAAACTCGATGCGCATGGCATCGACCTCTTCGCCCGGACCGGCACCGGCGTCGCGCATTGCCCGACGTCGAACATGCGGCTGGCTTCGGGAATCGCGCCGGTGCGCGCGATGCTCGACGCCGGCGTGCACGTGGGGCTGGGCGTCGACGGCTCGGCATCGAACGATTCGTCGCATCTGCTCGCCGAAGTGCGCCAGGCCCTGCTGCTGCAGCGCGTCGGCTTTGGTGTTCATGCGCTGACCGCGCGCGAGGCGCTGGAGCTGGCCACCCGCGGTGGCGCGCAAGTGCTAGGACGCGACGACATCGGTCATCTTGCGCCGGGCATGGCCGCGGACATCGTCGGCTTCGATCTCGAACAGTTCGGGTTCGCGGGAGGCGAGTGTGATCCGCTGGCCGCGCTGGTGCTGTGCGCGCCGGTCTACGCCGACCTGTCGATCATCCATGGCCGCATCGTGGTCCGCGAGGGCCAGTTGCGACGATCGACTTGCCGTCGATCGTCGAGCGCCACCGCACCCTCGCCCGCATGCTCGTGAACGGCAGCTGAATTCCCGGCCCAGACGACGCACCTCCATGGAAAAATTCGACATCGTGGTCATCGGCGGCGGCGTGATCGGCGTCTCGATCGCGTATCACCTGGCGCGGTTCGGCTGCCCGCGCGTGCTGCTGCTCGAACGCGGGCAACTGGGCAGCGGAACCACGGCGCAGTCGTCGTGCATCCTGCGCACGCACTACTCCGTTCCGGAAAATGTCGCGCTGGCCAAGGCGGCCATCGACATCTTCAGGCAGTTTCCGGCCTATCTCGACGACGCGGACGCGGAATCCGGTTACAACCGCTGCGGAATGATGCTGGTCGCCGGCGACGGCCCCCGCGCCACCGCACTGCGCGAGACGCTTGCCATCGAGCGCGGCCTCGGCATCGACGCGCGGGAACTTCCGGTCGAGGAGGCTCGGCGCGTGCATCCGCTGGTGCAGTTCGGGGACATCGCCGCGATCGGCTGGGAGCCGGAGGCGGGCTATGCGGACGCCTACCTGACGCTGAGCGCGTTCGCGCGCGCGGCACGCAGGCTCGGCGCTACGCTGCGCGAAGGGATCGCGGTCACCGGGCTCCTGCGTGACGGACAAGGTCGCGTCAACGGCGTGCAAACACCAGGCGGCGACATCGGAGCCGCGCTCGTGATCAGCGCGCAGAACATCTGGTCACAGGAAGTGGCGGCGTGGACCGGCATCGCGCTGCCGCTCGCGCTGTCGCGGCACGCGGTCTTCACGCTCGAAGCGCCCGCGCCGTACACGCGCGACCTGCCCATCCTCAAGGACCTGGCTTCACCCGGGAAGCTCTACATGCGCAGCTACGGCGGCGGGCAACTGCTGGTCGGCGACGGCAACGAAGGCGAGACGATTCACGAGCCGGACATCGAACAGGCGGATGTTCCGCTCGATTACGTTGCCGAGATCGGCGAGCAGGTGGCGCACCGCATGCCGGAGTTCGCCACGGCGGGCCTCGTTGCGTCATGGACCGGCGTCTACGACGTCACGCCGGACTGGAATCCGGTGCTGGGCGCACTGCCCGGCGTCCACGGCCTGCACGTCGCATACGGATTCTCCGGCCACGGCTTCAAGCTCTCGCCCATCGTCGGCCGGATCGTGGCACAGAATGCGTTGGGAATTGCTCCCGACTTCGCGCTCGAACCGTACTCGCTGGCGCGATTCTCGGGCGGGCGCCTGCTGCAGGGCCGCTATGGCGCTGGCGCGGTTTCCTAGAATTGCCGGTTTTGGGCATACTTGCCGCGCGGTCCGCTGCAGACCGCCTTGAACCCCAGGGGAGAATCTACATGGTGTTTCGTCATCGCTCGTCCGCCTTTCACATGGCTGCCGTCGGCGCGCTCGCCGCGGCGGTCGCGCTTTCGCCAGCGGCACTCGCCCAGGAGCGGGTGTTCTTCGGCATCGCCACCGGCGGCACCGGCGGCACGTACTATCCGCTCGGAGGAATGCTCGCGCAGCTCATTTCCAACAAGGTCACGATCAGCGGCAAGAAGCTGTCGGCAACCGCGGAAACGGCCGGTGCGTCCGTCGCCAATGCCCAGCTGCTGGGCCGCAAGGACATCGAAAGCGCCTTCGTCGCCGCGGACATCCTCGACTCAGCGTACAAGGGCACGGGCCAGTTCGACGGCAAGCCGTTGAAGAACCTGCGCGCGCTGGGCGCGCTGTATCCGGAACAGGTGCAGCTCGTCACGCTCGCGTCGGCCAACATCAAGGGCTTCAAGGACTTGAAGGGCAAGTCCGTATCGTCCGGCTCTCCCGGATCGGGACAATGGCAACTGCTGGGCGACCTGCTCGAAACGTATGGCATGACGCGCAAGGACATCGGCGAGGACCTGTCGTCGTTCGCGCAATCGGTCGACAAGATCAAGGACGGCAACCTGACCGCATCGCTCATCACCGCCGGTGCGCCGACGTCGTCGATCGTCGACCTGGCCAATGCGCGCGAGATTCGCGTCGTTCCGCTGGCAGGTCCGGAAATCGAAGCCATGCGCAAGAAACAGCCGTATTACGCCAACGTGCAGCTGCCTGCCAACACCTACAAGGGCCAGGCGGCGCCGGTGGATACGCTGGCCGTGATGGCGATCTGGGCGACGCACGACGGCGTGACCGATGCGATGGCCTACGAGGTGACCAAGGCGCTGTTCGAGAACACCGAGACGCTGGGCCAGGTCCATCCGAAAGGCAAGGAAATCTCGCTCAAGACGGCGCTGCAGTCGGTCTCGATTCCGCTGCATCCGGGCGCCGAGAAGTACTACCGCGAAAAAGGCCTGCTCAAGTGATGTCCGAATTCCCGCTCGGTCGCCACGACGAGCGGGAGTGATGGCGCACGTTGTTCGCGCGCATTGCCGGAGCCGGCCTGCTCGCAGCCTTCGTGGCCGCGTCGCCCCCTTCCCTCGCCGCCTGCCTGGCACTGACCAGTCATCAGGACGGCGCGCGGCTTTGGCTGCTCGCGCTTCCACCGGACGACACGTCGTTCGCGATCGTCTACACGCATTCGGTCACGCGCACGCCGGTGACGGAGCTGTATCGCGTCGACGGCGGCAAAATCGTCGAGACAGAAATGCGCTTCGAGCAGCACGGACCGGGTTTGCCTACCGAAGCGGACGCGGGCGGGACGTTCACGCGCAGCGGCACCCACTTCATCGTCACGATGAATCGCAGCTTTCCCGCGATCGTGATGCAGGTGCACGCGGATCAATCGCCACGTCTCGTCGCGGGAATGCGCTCGCTCGACCTCGCGCAGTGGGGGAATCGCGCGCTGGCCTTGGGCGTCATCGCGGACCCCTGCGGCGGACCGTAATCCGACGCGGCTTCACGGCAACGCGATGACCATGCCAGCCCCCGCGCCGCATGGCGGAACGCTGACCGATCAGATCGAGGCGGTTTCCGCCGAGCAACAGGCCAAGCTCATCCGCCAGTTCGACCACGAGTCGAACTTCCGCAAGCTCGTCGGTCCTGTCGGCATGCTGGTCACGACAATCGCGGTCGTGCTGTCGAGCTTCCACATCTACACGGCGGGCTTCGGCCTGCTGGTCGAGATCAAGCACCGCGCGTTCCATCTGGCGCTGGTCCTCGGCCTCATCTTCCTCGTGTTTCCGCGGCCGAACCCTGCGCGCCACACCAAGGCCATCACCACCGAGTGGGCGTGGGCGTTGTCCTTTGCCGTCTTCTATGTCTATCTGGCGTGGGACCTGGTGCAGCGGCTTTCCGCGTCGGGAGAAATGCAACACGGCTGGGCCTTTCTTGTGCTGGTCGCATTCCTGGCCGCGATCACGCTCCCCGTCAAGCAGTACGGCGGGCTATGACGACAAGCCGTCATGGATCGACTGGCCGCTTGCCGTGTCCGCCGCCGCGGTCTCGCTCTATCTCATCGCATTCTTCGACGACATCTTCATCGCGCGGGTCGGATCTCCCATCGCGCAGGATTACATGATGGGCGTGCTCGCGATAATCATGGTGATGGAGGCGTCGCGCCGCACGATGGGCCCGCTGCTGCCGGCCATCGGGATGCTGTGCCTGCTGTATGCGCTGCTGGGCCGTTACATGCCGGGGGTGCTCGCGCATCGCGGCTACAGCGTCGTGCGCGTCGTCAACCACATCTACGTCGGCACGGAAGGCATCTACGGCATCGCGGTCGGCGTCGTGGCGACGTACGTTTTCCATTTCGTGCTGTTCGGCATCCTCGCCCAGATGACCGGATTGGGCCGCCTGTTCATGGAACTCGCGACCATCGTGGCGGGCCGTTATTCCGGCGGCCCGGCCAAGGTCTGCGTCGTGTCGTCGGGCCTGTTCGGGATGATTTCCGGTTCCGCCGTCGCCAATGCGGTGACGACCGGTTCGCTCACCATTCCGATGATGAAGAAATACGGCTTCACGCCGCGCTTCGCCGGCGCAGTGGAAGCTTCGGCGTCGTGCGGCGGCCAGGTCACGCCGCCGGTCATGGGCGCATCGGCGTTCGTGATGGCAGAACTCCTCGGCGTGCCGTACAAGGAACTGGTGATCATCGCCATCGTTCCGGCGCTGTTCCATTACCTTGCTTGCCTGCTCATGGTGCATTTCGAGGCCAAACGCCTGCACCTGAAAGGGGTCGAGCCGCACCTGATTCCGAAGCTGGCCGGCGTCATCGGATCGAGCTGGCACCTGGTCTTCCCGCTCGTGGCGCTGGTCACGATGCTGATGCTCGATTTCACGCCATTCCTGTCGGCGTTCTGGGGCATCGTGCTGTGCTTCGTCTGCTCGTACATCCCGCTGATCGCGCGCCACTTCGGCAATCACCGGCTGCATGGCGAAACACTGACATGGAAGCCACTGATCGCCGGCCTGTCCGAAGGCGCCAAGTATGCGCTGGCGATCGGCGCCGCCTGCGCCTGCGTCGGGCTCATCCTCGGCACGCTGACTCTGTCCGGCCTGGGCTTCAAGTTCTCCGGCGCCGTGGTCGAGCTGGCGGCATCGGTTTCGCACCTGTTCCGCGCCATCGATCCGTTCAGCCTGTTCACGGAAACCAGCGGCCAGGTGTTCTTCGGCCTGATTTTCGTCGCCATCGCCTGCATCATGATGGGTACCGGCATTCCGACCACGCCGACCTACATCATCCTGGCGTCGATCGCGGCACCCGCGCTGGCGCTCCTCGGCGTGCCGCTGCTCGCGACCCACTTTTTCGTCTTTTACTACGGCGTGCTCGCGGACGTGACGCCGCCGGTCGCGCTGGCCGCCTATGCCGCGGCGGGAATCGCCGGCTCGGAGCCGATGCGCACCGGACTGACCGCATTCCGCCTGTCGATGGGCAAGGCGCTGGTGCCGTTCATGTTCGTGTACACGCCTGCGCTGCTGTTCATCGGCTTCACGTGGAGCGCGTTCCTGTCCGCCGCGTTCTGTGGCGTGATGGGCATCATCGCGTTGTCGGCGGCGTACATCGGGCACTTCCGCGCGCCGCTATCGCGGCTGGCTAAGTTTGCGCTGTCCTGCGCCGGACTCGTGCTGGTGTTCAACCAGTTCTGGCCGAACCTGATCGGGTTGGCCGTCGTATTTTCAATACTGGGCTGGAACGCCTGGTCCGCACGCCGCCGGTCGGTCCCCGCCTGATACGTTCTCACGTCGCGCCGGTTCGCCTCCTCTAGCCGGCGCGCGCCTGCGCGATAGCGTCGAGCAGCATTTCGGGTTCCTGCGCCCCCGACACGGCGACGCGCTGGTTGAAGATGAAGAACGGCACGCCCTGCACGCCGATTTCCCGCGCCCTCCGGTCCATCAGCGCGATCGCATCCATTCCTTCATCGGAATCGAGCAGACGGCGCGCTGCGTCGGAAGGCAGCCCCGCTTCGCCCGCGATCGCCGCCAGCACGGCGTGATCGCCCAGCGCACGGCCTTCGACGAAATAGGCATGGAAGAGCCGCTCGACCAAGTCGCTGGCATCGCCGCGCGATTGCGCCCAGCCGATAAGCCTGTGCGCGTCCAGCGTGTTGGGTTGAATCTCAATGCGGTCGAAGGCGAAGGCGATTCCCGCCGAGGCGCCGGCCGCCGCAACCCGCGCGGCGATCTGCGCCACCCGTATCGGGTCGCCGAACTTGTCCTCGAGATATCGTTTGCGCGGAATGCCCGTCCGCGGCAGGTCGGGATTCAACTGGAAGGGATGCCAGCGAACAGGTGCGCGGCGCGCGTCGTCGTCTTCGGGCAGCCGCGAAATCGCGGCCGCAAGCCTGCGTTGCCCGATATAGCACCACGGGCAAACCACGTCGGAAATCACGTCGATCTGAAAGTCGTCGGCCATGGCTCTTTGCGCGTCGTCAGTGCGTCGGGAATCCTCGATTATGCCCGCCGCCCCGCGCTTGCGATAATGCAAGGATGCGCGGGACCCGATCCCGCGACGGCTCGCCGCCGCCCGAATCCGAACCATGCCGCCATCGCTGCGCTGGGACATCGTCTGCCGCGTCGTCGACAACTTCGGCGACGGCGGCGTTTGCTGGCGGCTGGCACGCCAGCTTGCCGCGGAACACGGCCTCGCCGTCACGCTGTGGATCGATGACGTCGCGACACTGGCGCGGATCGAACCCGCGCTCGACCCGCGGCGCGACGACCAGGTCGCTCGCGGCGTCCGCGTGCGCCGTTACAGCGAATCGCATCCGGCCACGTTCATCGACCCCGACGTCGTCATCGAAGCCTTCGCCTGTGGCCTTTCCGATCCCTATCGCGATGCCATGGCCGCCCAGCCGCGGCCCCCGGTCTGGGTCAACCTGGAATACCTGTCGGCGGAAAGCTGGGTCGAAAGCGCGCATGCGTTGCCTTCACCGCATCCGCGCATGCCGCTGACCTGCTGGTTCTACTTTCCGGGATTTACGGCGAGCACCGGTGGCCTGCTGCGCGAAGTCGGGCTGCCCGAGGCGCGCAACGCCTTCATGCGCGACCCGGCCGCGCGCGCCGCGGCGTGGCGCGCGATCGGCGTGGCGCCGCCCGAGTCCGCGCTGACCATCTCGCTCTTCTGCTACGCCAACAGCGCGTTGCCCGCGCTGCTCGACGCGTGGGCGGAAGGCGACGAGGAAATCGTGGTGCATGGTTCCGGAGGGCGTGGCGCAGGCGGAGCTTGACCGCTGGACCGGCGGCGCGGTGCCCCATCCGGGCAAGCCGTTCGCGCGCGGCCGCCTCACGCTTGCCGTCGCCTCCTTCGTCGACCAGGACGCGTTCGACCGCCGGTTGTGGGCGTGCGACCTGAACTTCGTGCGCGGCGAGGATTCGCTGGTGCGCGCGCTGTGGGCGGCGCAGCCACTGGTCTGGCACATCTATCCGCAGGCGGGAAGACGTGCACCTGCTCAAGCTCGACGCGCTGCTGACCCGATTCGACGCGGGACTCGATGCGGAAGCCGTTCGCGCCCGCCGCGCATTCTGGCAGGCGTGGAATTCCGGGGACGCGGAAGCGACCGCCGCGGCCTGGCCCTCCTTCCGGGCCGCCCTGCCGGTGCTCAAGGCGCGGGCGCGCGTCCGGGCGAGCGCGCTGGCGCGCCAGGCAGGACCTCGCCAAACAGCTGGTCACGTTTTGCGAAAATCGTTTATAATTAAGGGTTTCCCAAATTCGAACACTTAACCCAAGCCAGCGGCCGCGCACCGCCCGCTGCAACACGCAGGAATCGCTATGAAACTCGCTCAGGAAGTTCGCGCCGGCAACGTGATCATGGTCGGCAAGGATCCGATGGTCGTGCAAAAGGCCGAATTCACGAAGTCCGGCCGCAACGCGTCCGTCGTCAAGATGAAGATGAAGAACCTGCTCTCGGGCAGCGGCACGGAGACCGTGTACCGCGCCGACGACAAGTTCGACACCGTGCAGCTCGAGAAGAAGGAAGTCACGTACTCGTACTTCGCAGATCCGATGTACGTGTTCATGGACAACGAGTTCAACCAGTTCGACGTCGAGAAGGACAACCTGGGCGACGCGCTCAACTATCTCGCCGAAGGGCTGCCTTGCGAACTGACGTTCTACGAAGGCAAGGCGATCTCGGTGGAACTGCCCAACACCGTCGACCGCGAAGTCGCCTACACTGAACCCGCGGTCAAGGGCGACACGTCGGGCAAGGTCATGAAGCCGGCCAAGCTCGCCAACGGCTTTGAAGTTGCCGTGCCGCTGTTCGTGACCACCGGCGACAAGATCGAGATCGATACACGCACCGGCGAGTACAAGCGCCGCGTGTAGGGCAATTGCTGCCGGATCGGGCGGACGCAATTGCCGCCCGGCCGGGCGGACCGGCAACCCGAGGAGGCCCATGAAGCTCTCGCAGGCAGAACTGGATCGCTTCGACCGCGAAGGCTATCTCTTCTTCCCCGGCCTTTTCGCGCCGGAGGAAATCGGCGTCCTGAGGGCGGAAGTGCCGCGGCTGTATGCGCAGCGCCGCCCGGAGAACGTGCGCGAGAAGGGAAGCGACGCAGTGCGCACGAATTTCGCCGCGCACATGTACAGCGCGCCCTTCGCGCGGCTGGCGCGCCATCCCCGGATGGTCGAGCCGGCGGTGCAGATGTTCGGCGAGGACGTCTACATGCACCAGTTCAAGATCAACGGGAAGATGGCGTTCGATGGCGACGTCTGGCAATGGCACCAGGATTACGGCACGTGGAAGAACGACGACCTGATGCCCGAGGCGCGCGCGATGAACGTCGCGATATTCCTGGGTGAGGTCAACGAGTTCAACGGGCCCCTGATGTTCATTCCGGGCAGCCACAAGCTGGGCGTGCTCGACGCGCGGCACGACCTGGCAACGACGAGCTATCCGCTGTGGACGATCGACCACGACACGATCCGCAGGCTGGTCGAACGCGGTGGAATCGTCGCACCGAAGGGACCGGCAGGCTCGATGATCCTGTTCCACTCGTGCCTGGTGCACGCGTCGACGTCGAACCTGTCGCCGTGGGACCGGGTCAGCGTCTACCTGAGCCTGTGCGCGGTCTCGAATCACATCCGCCGCTTCAAGCGGCCCGAGTACATCGCGCACCGGGACTTCACGCCGATCGCGTGCCTCCCGGACGACTGCCTGCTGCGCGAGTACGACGTGGCGCTGCCGTGGAAGGACGGCACGCCGCCGTCCGCGCTGCAACCGTCGCTGGCCGCCTGACCGCAAACCGCGCTGCGGCATGAACCTCCACGCCAAGCTTGCGCAGCGCGCGGCGCAGGGCAATCCGCTGCGCGTCGGGCTGATCGGCGCCGGCAAGTTCGGCGCGATGTACTTGGCCCAGGTCCCGAAGATCGCCGGCGTGCATCTGGCGGGCATCGCCGATCTGTCGCCGCCCAATGCGCGGGCCAACCTGGCGCGCGTGGGCTGGGCGCCGGAGCGATCCACCGCCCGATCGCTCGACGACGCGCTGGCCAAAGGCACCACGTTCGTTAGCGACGACTGGGAGCAACTCGTCGCCCATCCGCGCATCGACATCGTGATCGAATGCACCGGCAACCCGCCGGCGGCGGTCGAACATTGCCTTGCCGCTTTCCGCCACGGCAAGCACGTGGTCAACGTCACGGTGGAAGCCGATGCCTTTTGCGGCCCCCTGCTCGCGCGCAAGGCAGCCGAGGCGGGCGTCATCTACAGTCTCGCGTACGGCGACCAGCCCGCGCTGATCTGCGATCTCGTGGATTGGGCGCGAGCCGCCGGTTTCAGCGTCGTCGCGGCCGGGCGCGGCCACAAGTGGCTGCCGCATTTCGCGCAGTCGACGCCCGAAACAGTGTGGGGCCACTATGGCCTGACGCCGGAACAGGCGCGTGTCGGCGGGTTGAATCCGAAGATGTTCAATTCGTTCCTCGACGGATCGAAACCGGCGATCGAGAGCACGGCCGTCTGCAACGCGACCGGTCTTGTCGCGCCTCCCGGCGGATTGACCTTCCCGCCGGCATCGGTCGACGACATCCCTTTCGTCTGCCGGCCAATCAGCGAGGGCGGTGTGCTGCACCAGAAGGGTCAGGTCGAGGTCGTGTCGTCGCTGGAGCGCGACGGCCGCGTCATTCCCTACGACATCCGCTTCGGCGTGTTCGTCGTGTTCGAGGGCGAGACCGAATACATCCGCAACTGCTTCAAGGAATACATGGTGCGCACCGACCCGAGCGGCCGCTACGCGTGCCTCTACAAGCGCTGGCACTTGATCGGCCTCGAGGCGGGAATATCGGTGGCGTCGGTGGGCCTGCGGGCGGAGAGCCACCGGCTGCGCCACCGGGTTCCGCGCCGACGTGGTGGCAACCGCCAAGCGCGACCTCGTGCCGGGTGAAATGCTGGACGGCGAAGGTGGCTACACGGTTTACGGCAAGCTCTACCCGTCCCGCGATTCCTTGGCGCTCGGCGGACTTCCGCTGGGATTGGCGCACAACGTCAAGCTGCTCCATCCCATTGCCGCAGGCGCGCCGGTACGCTGGACCGACGTCCAGGTCGACGAGTCGGCCACGGCCGTATCGTTCCGGCGCGAAATGGAGCGCGCTTTCGCTCCTACGCCGGAAGCTGCCGCGTAACGCCAGCGGGGCCCGGCCCACAATTCAGCGGGGCGGCTTGAACTTCGCGCGAGCCCGTGCGGCCTCGCCTTGCACGTCGCAGGCGTGGACGTGATCATTGACCAGGCCCATCGCCTGCATGAACGCGTACATCGTCGTCGGGCCGACGAACGACCAGCCGCGTTTCCTCAGGTCCTTCGACAGCGCGATCGATTCCGGCGAAGTCGGCATCCCGGCCAGCGCCTCCCGCGTCAGCTTGCGCGGGCGCGACGAAGCCGGGGGCTCCCAACGCCAGAAATACGCGGCGAGCGAACCGAACTCGGCCGCGAGCTCGCGCGCCCGTTGCGCATTGTTGATCGTCGATTCGATCTTGCCGCGATGGCGGACGATCGCTGCATTGCCCACCAGCCGTTCCACGTCGCGCGCCGTGAACTTCGCGACACGCTCGAATTCGAAATTGGCGAAGGCCGCGCGGAATTCCTCGCGCTTGCGCAGGATCGTGAGCCAGCTCAAGCCCGCCTGGAAACCTTCGAGGCAAACCTTCTCGAACAGGCGCCGGTCGTCGGCCACCGGGAATCCCCATTCGCGGTCGTGATAGGCGACATACAGGTCATCTTCGCCGCACCACCAGCAGCGGCGCGGCTCGTTCGTGACGGTGGCGGCGGGCATGAAGCGATTCTAGCCGACTGTTCGTATGACGCAGTCGCGCTTATAATGCTCCGGGTGCCGCTCACCGCCATCATGTTCCTCCACCGCACGCCAGTCCCCGCCAGCCGCCCATGTCGCGCCTGAAGCAACCGTTGCTGTTCGCCATGTTCGCGCTGTCGCTGGGCGCGGCGTTCGGCCCGGCGCACGGCGCGCCGAGTACCTGGCGAGCGTCGTCGGCACGGTCGCCTACCGGCACCGCATCGCCCTGCCTGCCGACGCCGTCGTCACGGTCAGCCTGCAGGACACGACCCTCGCCGACGCACCGGCGCGCACCATCGGCGAGACGACGATCGAGACCAAGGGCGCGCAGGTGCCCATTCCGTTTCGCATCGACTACGATCCGGCATGAATCGATCCGTCGCACGCCTACTCCGTGCGGGCGACAATCACCGCGGGTGGCAATATGCTGTTCACGTCGACCACGACCTACCCGGTTCTCACGCGGGGCGCGGGCAACGAGGCCGCGATCATTGTGTACATGCTGCTTCCCGGCGACACGGCGAAAGGCAAATGATGCGATCGCGAAAGGACGGACCGTGACCACCGAATCCCGATATGCGCGCTTCGGCAGCGGCAAATCCGTTCCTCGCGTCGAAGACGAGGCCCTGCTCAAGGGCGCCGGCCTCTTCGCCGATGACGCGTCGCTGCCGGGACAAGCGTGCGTGCTCTTCCTGCGCTCGCCGCACCCGCACGCGCGCATCGCCGCCATCGACACCAAGGCCGCGGCCGCCCTCCCCGGCGTGATCGCCGTCGTGACCGGAGATGACCTCATGCGCGCGGGCGTCAAGCCGCTGCCGCTGTCGGCCGATTTCAGGCGCGCCGACGGCTCGCCCACGGCGTCCGCGCAGCGCCATGCGCTCGCCGTCGGGACCGTGCGCTTCGTCGGCGAGGCGGTCGCCGCCGTGGTCGCGCAGAACCATCGCGCAGGCGCGCGACGCGATCGAGGCCATCGATGTGCGCTACGAGCCGTTGCCGAGCGTAGTCGACGCGAGCGACGCTGTTGCGCCCGGCGCGCCGCTCTTGTGCCCCGAGGCGACCGGCAACATCGCCGCGGAGATCCGCCACGGTGACTCCGCGGCGACAGCTGCGGCGTTTGCGAAGGCAGCGCACATCGTCAAGCTCGACCTCGTCAACCAGCGGCTGGCGGCCTGCCCGATCGAGCCGCGCGCGATCCTCGCCAGTTACGACACCGCGACCGACCGCATTACGCTGCGTGTTTCCAACCAGACGCCCACGGGCTTGCGCGACGAGCTTTGCGCCGGCGTGCTGGGCATCCCCAACGACAAGGTCCGCGTGCAGGTCGGCGACGTCGGCGGCGGCTTTGGCATGAAGACCGGACTCTCGCCCGAAGACGTCGTACTGGCGTATTGCACGCGCGAATTCAAGCGCCCGCTCAAGTGGTGCGCCGAGCGGATCGAGGAATTCCTGGGCGCCAGCCACGGGCGCGCGCTGCACAGCGCGGCGGAACTGGCGCTCGACAAGGACGGTCGGGTTCTCGCGTTGCGCATCGATTCGCTGGCCAACGTCGGCGCCTACGCGATGCC
Organism: uncultured beta proteobacterium; assembly: GCA_963782625.1. Classification (GTDB taxonomy): domain Bacteria; phylum Pseudomonadota; class Gammaproteobacteria; order Burkholderiales; family Casimicrobiaceae; genus VBCG01. Next base: position 368,119 of record CAWAKN010000006.1, read on the forward strand.
CGCCGGCGTGGTGATCCAGCTGATGATCGGACCGTGGGTTTCCACCAGCATCTACGACATCGGCACCATCGACATCCGGATCAAGGCCGTGCTGACCAACACGCTGCCGACCAGCGCCTATCGCGGCGCCGGCCGGCCCGAGGCGATCTACACGATCGAGCGGCTGATGGATGCCGCCGCGCGCAAGACCGGCATCGACGGCGTGGAACTGCGCCGGCGCAACATGATCCGCCCGGAGCAGATGCCGTATCACAATCCGATGGACAAGACCTACGACAGCGGCAAGTTCGCGTCGGTGATGGACCAGGCGACCGCGCTCGCCGACTGGCGCGGATTCGATGCGCGCGCCGCGGACGCGAGCAAGCGCGGACGCCTGCGCGGACGCGGCATGGCCACGTTCCTCGAGTGGACGGGCGTCGACCTCTTCGAGGAGCGCGTGACGGTCACGGTCTCCGGCGACGGCTACATCGAGATCTTCAACGCGCTGCAGGCGATGGGCCAAGGGCTGGCGACGACGTTCGCGCAGATCGCCGTCGACGTCTTCGGCGTGCCGATCGACAAGATCAGGATCGTGCAGGGCGACACCGATCGCGGCACGGGTTTCGGCAGCGCCGGCTCGCGCTCGCTCTTCGTCGGCGGCTCGGCCGTGCGCGTCGGCGCCGAACGCACGGTCAAGCGCGCGCAGGAACTGGCGGCGAAGGAACTCGAGGCGGCGGTCGGCGACATCGAGTATCGCGACGGCGAGTTCAGGATCGGCGGCACCGATCGCAGCATCGGTCTCTTCGAGCTCGCGGCACGGCAGCCGCAGCAGCGGATCGTGCTCGACTCGACCAGCTCCGTCGCGGGACCGACGTGGCCGAATGGCTGCCACATCTGCGAGGTCGAGATCGACCCCGAGACCGGCGCCGTCGAGGTCGCCGCCTATTGGTCCGTCAACGACGTCGGCCGCGTCATCAATCCGATGATCGTCGTCGGCCAGCTCGAAGGCGGCGCGGCGCAGGGCATCGGCCAGGCGTTGTGCGAGGCGTTCGTCTACGACCGCGAAACCGGCCAGGCGGTGACCGCCAGCTTCCAGGACTACGCGCTCCCGCGTGCCGACATGATCCGGCACTTCCGCATGACGATGGACGAGTCGTCGCCGTGCCTCAACAACGCGATGGGCGTGAAGGGTGTCGGCGAACTCGGCACGATCGGCGCCACGCCGGCGGTCGTCAACGCCGTCGTCGACGCGCTCGACCGCGCAGGCCGCCGCGAGCAGGCGCTGGCGCTGCAGATGCCGCTCACGCCCGAGCGCGTATGGCGCGCGCTTGGCCGGCTGAGTGGCCATTGCAGCAGTAATGACGCGCATCGCTTCCGCATTTTGCATCATGGCGTTGCTGGGCGCGTGCACGGCGACGCCCATCGCGACCCCGGCACCCGCCGGCGCCGCTTCCGACCTGGCTCCTTCCGGCACGCTGCGCGCGGCCATCAACCTCGGCAATCCGATTCTCGCGGTCAGGGATCCGGTGACGCGCGAGCCGCGTGGCGTCTCCGTCGACCTGGCGCGCGAACTCGGCAAGCGCTTGGGTATTCCGGTCGAGCTCGTCGTCTTCGAATCGGCCGGCAATGTGGTGGCCGGGCAGAAGGCCGGCGTATGGGACATCGCGTTCGTGGCCATCGACCCGGCGCGCGCATCCGAAATCCGCTTTACCGCGCCGTATGTCGTGATCGAAGGGTCCTATCTGGTGCCGGACCGGTCGCCGCTCCGCAGCAACGCGTGAAGTCGACCGGTCGGGCGTGCGCGTCGTCGTTGGCGCGGGCAGCGCCTACGACCTCTATCTTTCGCGCGAGTTGAAGCACGCGACGCTGGTCAGGGCGCCAACCTCGCCCGCAGTGACGGACATGTTGGTCGCGCAGGGACTGGACGTAGCCGCCGGCGTGAAGCAGCAGCTCGAGGCCGATGCGCGCCGCGTGCCTGGCGTGCGCCTCCTCGACGGGCGCTTCATGGTGATCAACCAGGCCATGGCGACGCCGCGAGGCCGCGATGCCGGCGCGAACTACCTGGATGCGTTCGTCGAGGAAATGAAGGCGGGCGGGTTCGTCGCGAAGTCGCTGCAGAACCACGGCGTCACCGGGGCCGCCATAGCGCCGCCGGGGCCGGCACGCTGACGGCGCGCTTGGTTCACCTCGCCTGCTTCATTTGCTTCGCCGCCAGCGCGTAGCCGCCCGCGGCGCCATCGATGAAATGCACGTGGTCGTTCTCCGAGATCGACGGGACGATGCACGTCATGATCGCCGCCGGCTGGCGATGCATGCCGAACGTCGCGATGCGCGCCGCACGCGCCGCCGCGAGGCGCTCCTCGATCCGGTCCGCCAACGCGTGCGTGCAGTCCAGCGTCATGCGCAGGTTGTCGTCGAACTTGCGAAAGTCCGAATTTTCGACGACCTGGCGCTTGTAGACCGCGGGATCGAAGCCCTCGAAGCGAATGCCGAACTTGAGGACGACATAGGCGATCAGCGTCTGCACCAGCAATTTGAGCCGCCGCGCGGAAAAGGACTCGCCGCGCTGGCGTGACGCGTAGGCTTCGAGATCGAGTCCCGTCGGCGGCCAGCCGACGTCCGGCGCGCCGTCGGGCACCGGGCGCGCGACTTCATCGCTTTTTTCCAGTTCGGCCAGCAGGTCTTCGACCAGCTTGCGGAATGCGGGATCGCCATGGGCGACGGGCGCGACCACCAGCGACAGGATGAGACCGCGCGTCGCCGGAATGTCGTTCCAGCGGCACGACAATCCGCTCAAGTCGGGACGCGTGCCCGAAGGCCGCGGCCGGCACGGCGAATTGGCCGGCCTTCATCGCGCGTTCCGCCCAGGCGAGTCCTCCGCCCATGAACATCGCAAACGAAACGTTCTTCGAAGGCCCGAAGCGCGCCACGTCGACGCTGTGGCCGGCGGCCTTCACCGCGGACACGGGGACCAGCGCGGCGCGCAGGTCCAGCCCCAGGTCGTCACGCGTCCACGCCGCCGTCGCGGCGAGCGCGGCACGCACGCGGTCGGCGTCGCGTGCCGCGACAGCGAAACTGGCGCCGTCGCCACCGAAGACGAACGGAAACTTGCCGCCACCGAGCGCATTGGTGACCGCGGCGATGACCGATGCGCCGGCGGTATTCACCGCCTTGTAGCGGCCGGCCTCGATGGCCTGCGTGGAACTCACGACATCGGTCAGCCCGATCAGCCAGTCGTCCGGCAGCGGCCGATAGCGCGCCGGGTTCATGACGTCCGCGAACCCGTCGAAGATCGGGACGCGCGAATAGATGTCGCCGGTGTCTGCCGTCATTGCCGCGCCGCGGCCGTCAACTCTCGCACGTCCGCGGCACCGGCCAGCGCGGCGCATTGCTCGATCAGGCGATCCGCGCGCGCAGGCGCCGAGGACCGGATCGACGAGTCCATGGAACTTCCGCGCGAGGTCGGCATCGGTCATCGGGCGCTGCAGGCTGCCGATCGCGTGCTCGACCCGCAGGTGCAGCTTGCGGCCATCCTTGCAGGTCACGACGACGTCGGCGGCCGGCCTCCGCAATGGCGTCGTCCACGCGCGCGCGGACCCGGTCGCGCAATGCAATCACGTCGTCACGGACGACGATGCCGTCGGAGAACTCCTCCTCGCCCGCCTGTCCGAACAGAATGCCCGCCGCGCAGGCATGGTAGACACTGAACTTGGCCTCCAGGCCGTTGCGCGGCGCCTTCTTGCCGGTGAGCTCGAGCACCAGCGAGTGCACGAGCAGGTCGACGTGCTCGATGTCCTCGGCGCGCAAGCCATGCGCGCGCGCGAGCTGCACGCAGCCGTCGATCGCCGGATGGATCACGATGCCGCAGGCAAACGGCTTGTACGTGTTGAACGAGATTTCGAAGCGCTCCCCGAGCTGGTCGGTGATTTCGCGCCAGTCGCACTTGGACGAGAAGGTTTGCGCCAGGCCGCGCGGGGCCTCGAGCGCGCGGGTGGACGACGTATAGCCATGCCCGGCCATCAGCGCCGACATGAGTCCGGCGCGCGCGGCGGCGCCCACGTGGAACGACTTGGTCATCGATCCGAACTGCTCGCGCACGCCGATCGGCTGCGACGCCGCGATGCCCAGCGCCATCGCCGTCTTCGCCGCGTCGAGGCCCAGCAGGCGCGAACACGCCGCGGCGGCGCCGAGCATTCCGGTTGATCCGGTGATGTGCCAGCCGCGGTCGTAGTGGTCCGGATAGATCATGTTGCCGACGCGGCACGACACGTCGATGCCGAGCACCAGCGCGTCGACGAACTGCCGGCCGGAGGCGCCGCGATGCTCGGCGAGCGCCAGGGCCGCGGAAGCGACGGGCCCGGCGGGATGGATGATCGTCTTGAGGTGCGTGTCGTCGTAGTCGAACGTGTGCGACGTGATGCCGTTGAGCAGCGCCGCGCTGCCGATGTCGACGCGTTCGCCGCGCCCGAGGATGGACGCCTGCGCGCTCGGCGCAAGCTCCTGCACGGCCGCCAGCGCCGCGCGGACCGTCGGGTGCTGCGACGCGCCGATCGCGCAGCCGACCCAGTTCAGCACCGTGCGGTGCGCTTCCTTCTCGACGCCGTCATCCCAGCCGCGGGAAGGATGTCCGGCGGCGAAGCCGGCCAGCGTCGCCGTGATCGGCGGCGCATTGGCGTCGGCCGTTACCTTGGTGTTGTGAGCCATCGAGTCTCCGTGACGACGCGCCGCTTAGTCGATTGCGGCGTCATTCGCTGATCTGGATGTTGCGGTCCTTGGCGAGCTTCGACCACTTGTTGATGTCGTCGCGCATGTACTGGCCGAACTGCTCCGGCGTCATCGGCATCGGCTCGAGCGCCTCGCCCGACAGGCGCTCGCGCAATTCCGGATTCGCGAGCAGCTTGTTGATCTCCTCGTTCAGCTGCTTCACGATCGGCGCCGGCATGTTGGCCGGGCCGACGATGCCGTACCACTGCACGCCGTCGAACCCCTTGTAGCCGGACTCCTCGAACGTCGGCACGTCGGGCAGCAGCGGATGGCGGCGGGTGCCCGTCACCGCCAGCGGCTTCATCTTGCCCGCCTTGATGTGGGGAAGCGCTGCGGCAAGGCCCGGAAACAGCGCCTGCGTCTGCCCGCCGAGTATGTCCGTGATCGCCGGTCCGATGCCGCGATACGGGACATGCACGATGTCGAGGTCGGCGGCGACCTTCAACTGCTCCATCGCAAGGTGCGTCAGCGTCCCCGGGCCCGACGAACCGTAGGACAGCTTGCCCGGATTCGCCTTCACGTAGGCCACGAATTCCTTCAGCGAATTCACCGGCACCGACGGCGGGACGACCAGGATGTTCGGCGTGCCGCCGACCATCGCAATGGGCGTGAAGTCCTTCACCGCGTCGTAGGGGAGCTTGCGCACCGCGGGATTGGTCCCGTGCGTGCCGACGTAGCCGACCATCAGCGTGTAGCCATCGGGCGCCGCGCGCGCCGTGGCCATCGACCCGACCACTCCCCCGCCGCCGCTCTGGTTGTCGACGATGATGGACTGTCCGAGCGCCCTGCCCAGACGGTCGGCGATCGTGCGCGCGACCAGGTCGACGCCGCCGCCCGGCTGCACCGGGGCGATGATCTTGATCGGTCTTGTTCGGGTAACCGCCCTGACCGAATGTGCGCGGGACGAGCGATACGGCGGCGACCCCGGCCAGCACACTCAGGAATTTGCGCTTGCCCGCCCGCGGGCCGGGACTCCCGTGCGTCCTATCGTCGTCGTACGTCGCTCGATCGAATTTCATGGCATCCACCCGCCTCCTTTGACACGGACTGGCGATTATCGCCCAAGTCCGGAGAACATTGCGCGATGTCCCGAAGGCGCACGTCGTGGCAGAATCCGCGCGTGGCTCTCGAGGACATCACGCTGCAGTTTGCCGAACGAAGCGACGCCGCGACGCTCGCCGGGATGTCGCGCGACCTGATCGAAGACGGACTCGGCTGGCGTTACCGCACGCAGTCCGTCCAGCAGCTCATCGCCGACCAGGAGACCGTGACGCTCGTCGCCCGCCATGCAGGCAGCGTCGCCGGCTTCGGGATAATGAAGTTCGGCGACGAGCGCGCGCACCTCGTGCTGCTGGCGGTATGCCCGGCTTTCCGGCGGCGCGGAGTCGCGCGGCGGATCATCCAATGGCTCGTCGAGTCGGCCGCAATCGCCGGCGTCGCGTCGCTGCATGTCGAGCTGCGCGCGCGCAACACGGATGCCCATGCGTTCTATCGCGCCATTGGCTTTGAGGAAACGCTGCGCCTGCCCGGCTACTACTCGGGGCGCGAAACGGCGATCCGCATGATCCGCATGTTGCGCGCACCCGAGGGCGCGGGCCGCTGACCGCCCGCAATCATCGGCTCAGCCGTCACGCAAGGAAGAAGTCGACCATCCGGGAGATCTGGCCGCGCATCATTTCGCGGCCGTAGACAGTCGTGCAGCCGCAGGACTCGGCCAGGGCCAGCAAGGGAGTGCGCTCGGGTTTGACGATCGCATCGAACACCACCAGATCGCGCGGCAGCGTCGTGATCTCGAACGGCATCCGGGCGTCGCCCAGCATGCCGACCGGCGAAGCGTTGAGAAGGACATCCATGTCGGATACCGTCGGTGCGCCCGCCGTCGCATCGACGCCAGGGTTGGCGTGCACGACCTTGCGGGCGAGCGCTGCGGCGCGATCGGCGTCGACGTCGTAAATTCGCAGCGCAGCGGGTCGCTCGCCTCCGATCGCGACGGCGATTGCGGATCCGGCGCCGCCGGCGCCCAGCAGCATCACGCGCTTGCCGGCGAACGAAATCGACCTTCGCCGGAACGCCTCGACACAACCCAACCCGTCGAAGATGTCCGCGCGCCAGCTGCCATCCGCGCACCGTGCCAGCGCATTGATCGCCCCGACGGCCTGCGCCTGACCGCCCAGCGTCTGCGCGAGCGCGCATGCCTGCACCTTGTAGGGGATCGTAAACACGAGTCCCCCGAGGTTCTGCAGCCGCTGGAACTGCGGCATGACCACGTCGAAGTCTTCGGGAAGCACATGCAACGGGACGAGGATCGCGTCGACGCGGCGGCGGCGAAACTCCGCCGTGAACATTTCCGGCGAGCGAACCTGCGCGATCGGGTGTCCGACGATACCGAATACGCGTGTCCTGCCTGATACGTAGTCGACCTCGTCCAGTGTCTGCATGGTTTTCGTCGCGGGGGTCGTGCGGTCGCACGATGATGGAGCCGCCGCCTGCCGTTGGCAAGCGCGAGGGCTGCTAGACTGCACGCGTGCCCCGTTCCGCAACCGCGCTTCTTTCCCAGCTGCTCGAGTCGTCGCCGCTGCGGCATGCACCGTTTCGCCTGTTCTACATGGGCTCGATCGGTGCAGCGCTCGGCTATACGATGCAGGCGACAGTTGCCGCGTGGCTGATGGCGACGCTGACGCCGTCGGCGCTGATGGTGGCGCTGGTGCAGACGGCAAGCACTGCGCCGTCGCTGCTATTCGGCCTGTTGGCCGGCGCGCTCGCGGACATCGTCGACCGGCGCCGTGTCATCCTCGTGACGCAGGTCGTCCTGCTCATGGCCACCTTGATCCTGGGATTCGCCACGCTCGCCGGACTGACGGGACCCGTCTCGCTGCTGGCGCTCACGTTCCTGATCGGCGCCGGTTTCACGTTCTACATGCCGGCGCAGCAGGCGAGCATCAACGGCTTTGTGTCCCGCATCGAGCTGCCGCGCGCCGTTGCCCTGGGCGCCGTGGCCTTCAACGTGGCGCGCGCCGTCGGGCCGGCGCTCGCCGGCGCCATTGCCGCGTGGCTCGGCACCGGCAGCGCGCTGATCGCCAGCGCGCTGTTCTTCATCTCTGATGATCGTCGCGGTGACCAAGTGGAAGCCTCGCGATCTCGCGCTGCCCGGCGTGCCGGAAACGCTGATCTCAGGCGTGCAGGCCGGCCTGCGCTACGCGCGGCACTCGCGTCCGATGCGTTCGCTGATCACGCGCAACCTGAGCTTCTGCGTTTGCGCGAGCTGCCTGTGGGCGCTGCTGCCGGTGATCGCGCGCGACCAGCTCCATCTCGGCGCCGGCGGATACGGCCTCCTTTCGGCGAGCTTCGGCATCGGCGCGGTCATCGGCGCGCTGTCGATTCCGCGGCAGCTGCAAAGCCGCACGCTGAACGCCGTGGTGACGTCAGGTGTGCTGTTGTGGACGGCCGCGACGCTGCTCATCGCCGCGACCGACATCACGGCGATCGCGCTGGCCGGCGCGTTGGGCGCGGGCGTCGCGTGGGTGTGCGTGCTCGCGAGCCTCTCGGCGGGAACCCAGAGCACCGCGCCCGCCTGGGTGCGCGCGCGGGCCGTCGCCATGAACCTGGTCGCGGTTCAGGCCAGCCTGGCGCTGGGCAGCGTGCTCTGGGGCACGTTGGCGTCGGCAGGCGGGACGCGCGTGGCGCTCGCCACGTCGGCAACGGCGATGTTCCTGCTGAACGTGCTCAGCCGCCGCGTCAGCGTCGCGATGGGCAACGAAGCCGATGTCACGCCGGCGGTGCAATTGCCCGACCTCGCGATCGCCGTCGAGCCGCTGCCGGACGACGGCCCGGTTCTGATCCAGATCGAGTACGAGGTCGATCCGGAAATGCGCGGCGAATTCCTGCGCGCGATCCACGCCGTCGAACCGACGCGACGACGCAACGGCGCGACGAGCTGGCGCGTCTTCCGCGACGTGGCCGAGGATGGCCACTACGTCGAGCGCTACATCATCAATTCGTGGGCCGAATACGTCCGGCTGCGGACGCGGATGACGATGGCGGACCGTAAGCTGCAGGATCGCGTGCTGGAATTGCAGCGTGCGGACGTGCCCATTCGCGTGTCGCGGCTGATCGGCGTCACCGCGCAGGAACAGTCGCAGTCCTCCGCGTGAGGCCGTTTGCCGTCGCGCCCGCGCGCGCATGCTCGTATGATTGCTTCATGCCGAACCCAAGGACCGAGAACATGGAACCGAATGTCGCAAGAATCGAGGCGCTGATCCGCGAATTGCTGGTCGAGATCGGCGAGGACCCGGACCGCGAGGGTCTGCAGCGCACGCCGCTCCGGGTGGCGCAGGCGTACGCCTTCCTGACCTCCGGAAACCGCACCAACATCGACAAGCTGATCAACAACGCCATCTTCACGCAGAAGACCAACAGCATGGTCATCGTGAAGAACATCGAGGTCTACAGCCTCTGCGAGCACCACATGCTGCCGTTCTTCGGCCGCTGCCACATCGGCTACATTCCCGATGGCCGCGTGTTCGGCGTCAGCAAGCTGGCACGGCTGGTCGACATGTACGCGCGGCGCCTGCAGCTGCAGGAACGCCTGACCGAGCAGATCTCGCAGGCGGTCATGGAATCGATCGGCGCCACCGGCGTCGGCGTCATGATCGAGGCGCAGCACCTGTGCATGATGATGCGCGGCGTCGAGAAGCAGAATTCAGTGATGGTGACGTCCTCGGTCGTCGGCCAGTTCCGCGAGTCCACCGCCACCCGCGAGGAATTCCTCGCGCTGATCGGGAGCCGCGCGACCTAGGGGGCCTATGCAGAGGTTCCTAGGGCTTGCGCTTCAGCAGCGATTTCAGGTCGGCGAACGGCTGGTGCGTCGCGCGCGACGCCGGGGCCCCGCCGACGGAACCGTGCCCCTGCGCGGCCTCGAGCTGGCGCGCGTGCTCGTTGTCATGGCAATAGACGCACAGTAGTTCCCAGTTGCTGCCGTCCGGCGGGTTGTTGTCGTGATTGTGATCGCGGTGGTGCACGGTCAGCTGCGCCACGTTGCTGCGATCGAACTCCCGCGCGCAGCGGCCGCAGATCCACGGATAGATCTTCAGCGCCTGCTCGCGGTAGCCGCTCGAACGCTGCTCGTTTGCGCGGCGGGCATCGGCCACGATCCGGTCGAGTTTCGACGGGTCGGACTTGCCGGACTTGGCATTCAAGGGTGGCCTCCGGAATCAGCTCAAGTTCATTGCGCTAGCTCGCGCTGCGCGATCGCAAGATCGTGCACCGCGCCCATCGCGGCGAAGGAATCGCGCGCGGCTACAAGATCGGACCGGGCGGCCGCCTGCGCGCTTGCGTCCCCATGCGCGAGGTTCAACGCCGCGCGGTGGCATAAAGCGCGACCCAGCTCCAGGCGGCTGCCGGTCTCCCTGAACAGGTCGACCGCGCGGTCGAACGCCTGCAGCGCCTCCGTGGGCTTTTCCTGCGCGGCGAGGATCTGGCCGTAGACGCGGCAGTCGATACCGAGGTAATGCGGCGACGCGGCGAATTCGCCGATCTCGATGGCCTGACGCGCCATGCGCGCGGCCTCGTCGACGCGGCCCGCGTGCAGAAAGGCCTCCGCCGCACATCCCAGGATCAGGTTCCGCGACAGCGCATTTTCGGTCTCCTGCACCAGCGGAACGTACTGTTCGTACCACCGCATCGCATCGGCGACGTCGCCACGCTGCATTGCGGCCCGGCCAGCCGCGTGCAGCGCCCATACCGTCAGCACGAGCTGGTCCAATTCCTGCGCGCGCGCCCAGCCGCGTTCGGCGTGCATCCTTGCCGCATCGTCATCGCCTAAGTCCGCCGTGACGATGGTGAGCATCGGATCAAGCCACGTCGCCAGCCGGGTTTCGCCGATCTGCCCGCACATCTCCAACGTCGCCTCCGCGACCTGCCGCGCGGAAGCCAGCTCGCCCGTGCCGTGCAGGGCCTGCACGGTAGCGAAGCCGGCCCAGGCCGTGCGCGCGAGCGACCCGCTCTTCGCGCCGAACTCCCGATCTCGCTCGGCATAGGCGAGCGCGTCCTTCCAAAGACCGCGGCCGGCGCAATTCTCGGCCAGGAACTCGTAGCCGTTGGCAATGGAATGAGGAAAATCCTTTCGCTCGCCAAACGTGATGCTCATGCGCGCCCACCGGTCGCTTTCAGGGTAGGCCAGCATGTGCTGGTTGGCGCCGGCCAGGAAGGAATAGATCGCGGCAAGCGTAGCGGCGTCGTCGAGCGGTTCCGCCAATTGCCGTGCCCGCTCGAGGAATTCGATGGCTTTGCGCTGTTCGGTCCGGTAGTGGTAATACCGGCCCATGAACGCCAGCGACAGCGCCAGCTCGTTCGTCTGCGTGCCGGGATCGAGTTCGGCAAGCGCCTCTTCGAGAAACGGGATCCCGCGCGCGTCGCCGACCTGGCAATACACGCTGCCGATCCTGGCCTTGAGTGCGGCGCGCGCCGTGGGTGCGCTCACGCGCGCGAGTGCCTGCTCGAAGCCGTCGACCGCGGGCTGCGTGGTGCCGCGCGAATCGTGAACGTCGCCGATCTGCTCGTAGACGTGGGCGAGCACGTCTTCGCGATGCAGCGCCTCGGCCGATTCCCGTGCCTGGTCCAGGAACTTGAGCGCCTCGTCCAGCGCGAACACGCGCGTGGCATTGCGCGCCGCCCGCTGCGAATACGCGAGCGACCGCGGCAAGTCCCCGGCCTGCATGAAATGGTGCGCGAGGTCCTGCGCGTGCGAGTCGGCACCCGGTCCCGTCGCATCGCCGTCGCACACGGACGCGTCGTAGGCTTTTTCCAGCGCCTCGCCTATGCGCTGGTGCAGGCGGCGGCGGCGAATGGGATTCAGTTCCTCGTAGAGCACTTCGCGGATCTTGTCGTGCGTGAACGCGAAATTGTCGTCGCCGCCCCCGGACGACGTCCCCGGTCCGCCACTGTTCGACGCGGATCAGTTGCGCGGCGGTCGCCTCGTCGAGCGCATCGAGCAGCGCGTCCTCGCTTGCGGCGGAAACGGCGGCCAGCTCCCGGAACGGGAAGACCTTGCCCAGCGCCGCGGCCGTGCGCAGCGCATCCACGGTCGGATCGGAGAGCCGGGTGAGCCTTCGTCCGATCGCTTCCTTCACGCTTTGCGGAATCGCCAGTTCGTGCGTTTCCTTGCGGCCCCAGCGGTCCCCGTCGCGATAGATCTCGCCCTGCTCGATCAGCGACTTGATGACCTCCTCGACGAAGAACGGATTGCCTTCGGTCTCGCGGTAGAGCGCCTCCGCCAATTCGTCCGACACCGTGGTGACGCCGAACAGGGTCGCCAGAAGCGTCCCGGTGTCAGTGCGGGTCAGGCGGGAGAGCGCAATGCGCGTTCCCAGCCGCTCGCGATTCCACTCCACCAGCGCCCCAGCCAGCGGATGCGCGCGGTCGAGCTCGATCTCGCGGTATGCGACAAGAAATAGGACACGGTCGTTGCGCAAGTGACGCAGCAGGTAATGCAGCAGGGACAGCGTGCCCTGGTCCGCCCAGTGCACGTCGTCGATGAAGACCAGCAAGCCGCGCTCCGCCGCCAGGCCGCGCAGGAAGCGCGCGGCATTGTCGAACAGACGCATCCGCTCCTCGCTGGGCGGCAGCGGCGCATTCGGCGTGAGCGTGCCCAGCTTGGCTTCGATCTCCGGGGCGAACTTCGCGATTTCGGGCGCCGTGGCGCCGAGCGCCGAGCGCAGTTGTTCCACGCCTTGCCGGCGCGTCCACTCGCGGAACGCTTCGACGAAGGGGAGATACGGCGTCGTGGCCTCATACTCGTAGCAGCCTCCGCGCAGCAGCGTCGCGCCGTTTTTCTGCGCATGCGCCACGAGATCCTGCGCGAGGCGGGTCTTGCCCACGCCCGGCTCACCCGACAGCAGCACCAGCTGCCCGCGTGCCTGCTGGGCGTTGGCCCAGTGCTCGCGCAATTGCGCCGCCTCGCTGTCGCGGCCGACCAGTTGTCCGCGCACCAGTTGCGAAAGGGGCGTGGGATTCGCCGCAGCGACGTCCTCCACCAGCAGCGGCGGAAATGCCGACGGAAGATCGGCGGCGACGAACTGGTAGATGGTCTCCGCTTCGGCAATTCCGCGCAGCTTGTGTGCGCCCAAGTCGCGCAGCGTCGTTCCCGCCGGCAACACCTGCCTGACGCGGTCCGCCGCAGCCGACGAGAGCAGCGTCTGACCGCCGTGGCCCGCGGACATCACGCGCTGCACGCGCGCCAGTGTCAGCGACGAGTCATACTCGCCGCCGCGCGCCTCCACGGTGCCGGTGTGCAGCCCCATCCGCACGCGCACCGCGCCGACGTCGCCCCAGCGCTCCTCGTGCAATGCGCGCTGCGCGTCGAGCGCGGCCGCAAGCGCGTCGCCGGATTCCTCGAACGCAGCGCAGAAGCCGTCACCCTGAACCTGGAACACGTGGCCGCGATGTTCGCCGATCGCGTGCTGCAGCAGCGCGTTGTGGCGGACCAATGCGCCTCTTCATCGCCTCGGGATGGCGTTCGAACAGGCGCGTCGACCCTTCGATGTCCGTGAAGAGAAACGTGACTGTGCCGCTGGGTAGGGCGCTCATGGGAATTCGAGTCTGCCATTACTCGGGGCCGGGCGCCACCACACGCACTCGCAGGCGCCGTCACGCGCGGGCGACACCCTAGCCGCGGTTAGCCGCGACCGCAACGGGCCGCGAAGCCCGTTATACAATGCGCGTCCCCTCCATCGATCCGGCAACCGCAAGACTTCGCCACAAGTGCGTCGTCGGTGGCATTGTCTGCATCCCTTTTGAGTGCGCCATGTCCTTTTTACAACGCCTGCAAGCGCTGCCTCCGGAAACGTTGAAGGGCCTGCGTCGCGGCATCGAGAAGGAAAGCCTGCGCGTGCGGCCGGACGGCAAGCTCGCGATCACGCCGCATCCGGTGCAGCTGGGTTCGGCGCTGACCCACCCGCACATCACGACGGACTTCAGCGAGTCGCAGCTCGAGCTCATCACCGGCGTGCACGCCAATGCGGAAGGCTGCCTGAAGGAGCTGACCGAGATCCACCAGATGGTCTATCGCGCGATCGGCGACGAGTTGCTGTGGTGCGCGAGCATGCCGTGCGGCCTGCCCACCGACAGCGCCATACCGCTCGGCCAGTACGGGACGTCCAACGTGGGCCGCGCGAAGCACGTCTATCGCACCGGCCTGTCGTATCGCTACGGTCGGCGCATGCAGACGATTTCCGGCATCCATTACAACTTCTCGCTTCCGGGGACGCAGTCGAACGACGCGTACTTCGCGCTGATCCGGAATTTTCGTCGTCACTCGTGGCTGCTGCTGTATCTTTTCGGCGCGTCGCCCGCCGTGTGCTCGAGCTTCGTCGCCGGCCGCCCGCACGAACTGCAGGACCTGGGCGAAGGCACGCGTTACCTTCCGTACGCGACTTCGCTGCGCATGGGCCGCCTGGGTTACCAGAGCGATGCCCAGTCCTCCCTCAAGGTGAGCTACAACAGCCTGGAGAGCTACGCGGCGTCGTTGCAGGACGCGCTGACCCGTCCGTATCGGCCCTACGAGGACATCGGCGTTCGCACCGGCGACGACTATCGCCAGCTCGCCACCAGCATGCTGCAGATCGAGAACGAGTTCTACGGCACGATCCGCCCCAAGCGCGTGATCCGGCCGGGTGAGCGGCCGCTGCATGCGCTGCGCGAACGCGGCGTCGAGTACGTCGAGGTGCGACTCATGGACCTCGATCCGTTCTGCCCGATCGGCATCACGCCCGGCACGCTGCACTTCCTCGACGTGTACCTGCTCAACTGCCTGCTGCGCGAGAGTCCGCCCGATACGCCGGAGGAACTCGGCGCCATCGTGCGCAACAAGCGGCGGGTCGCCGAGCGCGGTCGCGAGCCGGGACTCAAGCTCGCCGACGGAACGAAAGAGGTGCCGCTCGGCGAATGGGGCGCGCAGGTGCTCGCGGAATGCGCGCCCATCGCGGAGGCGCTGGATTCTGCGGCAGGCACGCGCGCGCATCGCGACGCGCTTGCCTCGGCCATCACAGCCTTGAACGATCCCGCAGCCACGCCGTCGGCGCGCGTTCTCGGCGCCATGGGGCGAGATTACGGGAATTCCTACGTCCGCTTCGCTCTCGCACAGTCGGCGGCGCATCGCGAGACCATCCTCCGTTTGCCGCTCGCCGCCGACGTTGCCGCGCGTTTCGCGGCACTGGCCGAGGAATCGCTGGGCAAGCAGCGCGCAATCGAAGCCGCGGATACCTTGCCATTCGACGCGTTCCTCGAGCGCTACCTTTCCCCCGCCAGCCTGAGCGTCTGATGTCGTTTCGCGAATGAAACGCTTCGAAACCATCGTGCTGGGATTGGGCGCGATGGGCAGCGCCGCCGCCTGGCAGCTCGCGCGAGCGGGGCAACCGGGTACTCGGCATCGACCGCTTCACGCCGCCGCACGACCAAGGCTCGACGCACGGCGACACGCGCATCACGCGGCTGGCGATCGGAGAAGGCGCGCAATACACGCCGCTCGCGATGCGCTCGCACCAGATATGGCGCGAGCTCGAGCGCGAGACCGGCAGCACGCTGCTCGTGGCCCATGGGGGCCTGGTCCTGTCGAGCAAGGCGCGGACTTCGCAATGCCACACGGAAGACTTCTTCGCGAACACCGTCGCCGCCGCGGAGAAGTACGGCATCGCGCACGAGATCCTGGATGCGGGTCAGGTCCGGCGCCGGTTTCCCCAATTCCGGATTGCCGACGACGAGTCGGGTTACTTCGAGCCCGGCGCGGGCTTCGTGCGGCCCGAAGAATGCGTTCGCGTGCAGCTCGCGCTGGCCGAACAGCGCGGAGCGGAACTGCATCGGGGCGAGGTCGCGACGTCGTTCGATGCATCGGACAGTGGGGTCACGGTCACCACCGACCGCGACACGTACTCTGCCGACGCGCTCATCGTCGCCGCGGGTCCATGGCTTCCGGGTCTCGTCGATGCGCCGCTCTCCAGGCATTTCACGATCTACCGCCAACTGCTGTGCTGGTTCGATATCGACGGTCCGGTCACGCCGTTCCTGCCCGAGAATTTCCCGGTCTTCATCTGGGAACTGCAGGGGCGCCCGCAAGGCATCTATGGCTTTCCGGCCATCGATGGCGCCCGCGGCGGCCTGAAAGTCGCCACCGAAAGCTACCACGCGGCGACCACACCCGAATCCGTCGAGCGGCGTGTGTCCGATACTGAGGTGCGCGCAGTGTACGACGACTATGTCGCCCCCTACATTTCGGGACTGAGCAGCCGATGCGTGAAGGCCGCGACGTGCCTGTACACGGTCACGCCGGATTTCGGCTTCGTCATCGACGCGCTTCCCGGCGCCGAGCGGGTCATCGTCGCGTCGCCGTGCTCAGGCCACGGCTTCAAGCATTCGGCGGCGATCGGCGAAGCGCTGGCGCAACGCGTGATGGATGGCGCGAGCCGCATCGACTTGGGCGCCTTCTCTCTGGCGCGTTTCGGCGCATGAGAGGGTCGATTTGCAAGGTCGCCGCGTTGTGGTCAAGTCCGGCGGAGTTTCGTACACTGGCGCAACGGTGAATCCGGAGCTGCGGGGATGGCCACGATGCCCGTGTTGCAGCATTCGATAGCGTTCCTGCGCAGGCATCCGCTGCTCGCGTTCGTGCTGATGGGCGCGTTCTTCCTGTTGTCCGGAACCATTTCCATCAACCTCTACGTCGTGCTGATGGCCAACATCGACCTCTTCCGCATGTACGGTGCGCAAGTGATCGAGGACGGCGCGCTGCGGCAGCTGGCCGAGATCCTCGGCGCGGCGTTCTTCAGCATTCTGTTCTTCGTGCTCTTCGTCATCTGCGAGCGCGTCGTCGTCGGCCATCTCACGGCGACGCTGCGCGACGCAAGCGATCGTTCGCCGCCTTGACCCGCCGTCGCGCGTTTCCCACGCCAAGGAGATTGCCATGTTCGGATTGACGCAGCTGGGTGTTGTCCACACCGCCATCAGTCTCGTTGCCGTGGCCGCGGGCGCCATTGCGTTCTTCCGCTACGGCAGGATTCCGGCAGCCCTGACCATCGGCAAGGTGTACATCTGGACCACCGTCCTGACGTGCCTGACGGGCTTCGGAATCTTCCAGCATGGAGGATTCGGCAAGCCGCACATTCTCGGCATCATCACGCTCGTCGTGCTGGGCATCGCGTGGATCGCGGGACGCACGACGCTGTTCGGCCGAGCGTCGGCCTACGTCGAGACGATCAGCTACACGGCGACCTTCCTCTTCCACATGATTCCCGCCGTCACCGAGACGACGACGCGCCTGCCGATCGGTCACCCGCTGCTTGCCAACGCCGAGGCGCCCGAACTCAAGACCGCATCCGGCGTCCTGTTCGTGTTGTTCCTGGCGGGCGCCGCATGGCAGGTCTGGCGGTTGCGCGGGCAGGGCAACGGCGCCGGATCGCACGTCATCCGTCCTGCGTTAGCGAAGTCCGCGGTTCGGCGCGTCCGCCTTGACGTCCGACTCGAACAGTTCCTGAAGCTGCGCGGCCGCCTGCGCGGCCGTCTGGATCAATTGCGCCTCGTCCTGGCGCACCGCGTATTGCGCATCGAGCTGGCGGGCGTCGTGTTCGCGGAACAGCTGCACAGCGCGCGATGCCTGTGCGGGCTCGAGGCCAAGTTGTTCCAGCGCCTGCCGCGCCGTTTCCAGGCTCGACAGCAGCGTCTCGCGCTCGATCGCCTCGATATCGAGGTCGCGCAGCCGGTAGTAATGCACGCGATTGCGCGCGCGCGCCAGGATCGGCAGGTTGGGAAAGTGCTTGCGCACCAGCGCCGCCGTCTTGACCGACGCCTCGACGTCGTCGATGGCCAGCACGAAGAGCTTGGCGTCGCGCGCCTTGGCCGACTCCAGCAGTTCCAGCCGCGACGCGTCGCCGTAATACACCTTGTTGCCGAACTTGCGCACGAAATCGACCTGCTGGTAGCTGACCTCGAGCGCCGTGAACGGAATGCCCGCCATGCGCAGCACGCGCGACACGATCTGCCCGTAGCGTCCATAGCCGGCGATGATCACCGGGTTGCCGGGGCCATCGATGAGATCGAACTCCGGCGGCTTCCTGCGTTCGAGCCAGCGCTCGAGCAATCGTTCATGCACGACGAACGACAGCGGCGCGAGCAGCATCGAGACCGTGACCACCAGCACGAGGAACTGCGCGGTTTCGCCAGCGAGAATTTCCGCGGCTTGCGCCGCCGTGAACAGCACGAACGCGAATTCGCCGCCTTGCGCCAGCAGCACGGCGATCCGTTGCGCGTCGTCGTTGCGGGTGCCCGTAACGCCCGTGATCGCCCAGAGCAGCGCGGACTTCGCCAGCATCAGGCCGACTGCGGCTGCAAGCACTGGTAGCGGGTGTGCCGCCAGGTACGCGAGATTGGCGCTCATTCCGACGGCCATGAAGAACAGGCCGAGCAGCAATCCCTTGAACGGCTCGACGTCGGCCTCGAGCTCGTGCCGGAATTCCGAATCGGCCAGCAGCACGCCGGCGAGAAACGCGCCGAGCGACATCGACAGCCCGATGTCCTCCATCAGCAATGCGGCGCCGAGCACGACCAGCAGCGCTGCGCCGGTGAAGATCTCGCGTCCGCCGAAGCGCGCGACGATCTTCAGCAGCGGACGCACGAGCACGCGGCTGACGACGACGACGAGCACGATCGCGGCCACGCCCTTCGCCGCAAGCGCCCACGGGTTGGCCGCGCCGGTCCGTTCCGGCGCCAGCAGCGGCAACAGCGCGATGAGCGGAATCACGGCGAGGTCCTGGAACAGCAGGATCGCGAATGCGCGGCGCCCGCTCGGGCTGCTCAGTTCGCCGCGCTCCCCGAGCCATGCCAGCACGATCGCCGTCGACGACATCGCCAGCCCGAAGCCCACGACCGTCGCTGCCTGCCATCCGAGGCCCAGCCATTGCGCAATGCCAGTCAGCACCACGCCGGTGACGAGCACCTGCGCGCCGCCCAGTCCGAACACCGGTTGCCGCAATGCCCACAGTCGCGAGGGTTCCAGTTCCAGTCCGACCAGGAACAGCAGCAGGACTACGCCCAATTCCGCGAAGTCCAGCGTGGCTTCCGCGTGCGGCACGACGCCCAAGCCCCACGGTCCGATGATCGCGCCCGCGGCAAGGTAGCCCAGCACCGCGCCCAGTTTCAGCCGGCGGAACAGCGGAACGACGACGACAGCGGTACCCAGGAAGATCGCAGCCTGCGCTAGAAAAGTCATGCCGACCTCGGCGTGGTGGTGCCCTTCCGGGCGCGAACTTCCCTTTTCGTCGCCTCGACCCGATCCTGTTCGGCCTGGCAGCGCGGACCGGAGAACTCCGCTTGCAGGGCGTCCAGGAAGACGCGCGTCCGGGCTGGCATCAGCCGTCGGCCGGGAAAGACCGCCCAGGCCGACGCAGGCGGCAGGCTCCAGTCGGCCAATACCGGGACCAGTTCGCCGCTGCGGATGTAGGGTTCTGCGAAGTGATCGCTCACTATAGAAATACCGGCACCGGACCGGGCCAACCTGATCAGCAACTCAGGCGAATTGGCGGTCGCGCGACCGGGAGGAATGCCCTCCCAGCGTTCGTCGCCGCGATTCAGCACCCAGGTCATGGGTTCGCCCGTGCGCAGCAGGAGCCGCAAGGCATCGTGTTCCATGAGCGCCTCGGGCTCGGACGGTACGCCCCTTCGCGCAAGGTAGTGGGGTGCCGCGTACAGGCTTGTCGAAAAGACGGCGAGACGCCGGGCTGCAAGCGTCGCGTCATCGGGCAGATCGCCCATCCGGATGGCGACGTCGAAGTTCTCGCCGATCAGGTCGACGCGCCGGGGCGAAAGGTCGACCTCGAGCGAAATTGCCGGGTATTTGGAGATGAATTCGGCGAGCACCGCGCCCATCACCAGCGTGGCGAAGTCGCCGGGCATCGACACGCGCAGCCGCCCGCTTGGCTGGATTTGGCGGAATTGGGCGAGCTGCGTCGCGGCCTCGACCTCCGCCACGACCTGGTGCGCGTGCTCGAGCACGCTGCGGCCGAAGTCGGTGACCGAGAGCTTGCGCGTCGTACGCAGCAGCAGCCGCTCCCCAAGCTGGGCTTCCAGCGCCGACAGGCGCCGCGAGACCGTCGATTTCGGCAGCCCCAGCCGCTCGGCAGCGCGGGTGAAGCTGCCTTCGTCCGCTACCCGCGCGAATAGCAGCAAGTCATTCGGCTCCAACCCTGTATCCATTCTATTGTTCCACTGGAGCAACAATGTAATTCCATTTATGCCACTTAATAAATGATTTCAGGACAATTATAGTCAATCCATCTTCAACGTCAATTGGAAGGAACGGAAAATGAACATCCTGCAAGTCAATTCCAGCGCCCGCGATCGAAGGTTCCCATTCCACGAAACTGGCGCAAGCGTTGGTCGCGCGCATCAGGTCCGACAATCCCGGCGCGACGCTGACCGTGCGCGACCTTTCCCGCACGCCGCACCTGCCGCTCGATGAATCCACGCTGCAGGCGTTGTTCACGCCGGCAGACCAACGCACGCCGGAACACCATGCGCGCGTCGCGCTGGACGATGCCTTGATTGCCGAGATTCAGGCCGCAGATGTGGTGGTGCTTGGCGTGCCGATGTACAACTTCGGCGTTCCGGCGCAACTGAAGAACTGGATCGATGCGATATCGCGGGCGCAGGTGACGTTTCGCTACACCGCCAACGGTCCGGAAGGACTGCTCAAGGGCAAGAAGGTCTACGTGGCGCTGACGCGCGGCGGCATATACCGCAACACGCCCGGCGACACACAGGTTCCGTATCTGCAGACGATTTTCGCGTTCCTGGGTATGACCGACGTGCAGTTCGTTTACGCGGAAGGCCTGGCGATGGGGCCGGAGGCCGAGCAGAATGCCCTCGCGTCGGCGCGATCGCAAATCGAGGAGTTGCTGTCGAATGAAGAGGACCGCATGAGGGTCGCTGCATGATGGCGGCCGCGTGAATGTGGCCGTCCGACCCGCGACCAGCGAATCTCGCATTTCACTGAAGGAGACCTGCATGACCACGACAATCGCCCACGCGCTGCAACCCGAAACCGTCACGCGGCCGCGTGCGGTCGAGCAGCTCGTCACCGGGCAGGCTACGTCCGACGGCGCGGGTGTCAAGCTCACGCGCGTGCTGACGCAGCAATTCCAGCGCCGGCTCGACCCGTTCCTGATGCTCGACGCTTTCGGCACGGAAAACCCGGAGGACTACATCGGCGGGTTCCCCGATCATCCGCACCGCGGATTTGAAACCGTGACGTACATGATCGCGGGGCAGATGCGCCATCGCGACAGCTTCGGCCACGAGGGCGTGCTGCGCAATGGCGGCGTGCAGTGGATGACCGCCGGAAGCGGCATCGTCCATTCGGAGCTTCCCGAGCAGGCCGACGGGCGGATGGAGGGCTTCCAGCTCTGGCTCAACCTGCGCTCGCGCGACAAGATGCGCGCGCCCTGGTATCGCGACATTCAAAGCGCGGAGATCCCGGAATTCACCACGCCCGACGGCGTAACCGCGCGCGTCATCGCCGGACGCAGTCACGGCGTGGGCGGTGCGATGGAGCGCGAAGTCACCGAGCCGCTCTACCTCGACCTGCATCTGCCGGCGGGAGCGACCTTCACGCACGCGATGCCGGCGCAGTTCAACGCGTTCGTTTACGTCTATCGCGGCGCGGTGGAAATCGCCGGCATGCGCGTGCCCGCGCAACGCATGGCGATCCTGAAGAACGCCGCGGACAGCGACGGCGTGGCGTTGCGTGCGACGGAACCGGCACGCGCGCTGCTGATCGCCGGCCTGCCGCTGAACGAGCCCATTGCACAACACGGACCGTTCGTCATGAACACCCGCGACGAACTGATCGCCGCCGTGCAGGACTACCAGGCAGGAAAATTTTCCGCGGCAGGCCAACGCGCCTGAGCCGGCGGAGTTGGATCGCGTCGCGTTCCGACGCACTGACCGCCTCCCGACATAAGGCCCGCGGGGCGGCATCGACGGTCATCTACCGGCTTTCACGAGCGGCCGCCCCGTGGCATACTTATTGTAGTGAACGGTCTGGAGTGGCCATGTCCTATTCTGCGGGCGCACCCTCATCCTCGACTTTGTTGCGCTGGACTACGCTGATCGTTGTCGCGGCGAACGTCGCTTTCATCGTCGTTTACACCGGAGTCGGGGAACCGCCGACGATTGCCGAGGTGATGGCCCTATACGGCTACACCTTCGTGCCGGCCAGTTTCGTCAAGGCGATTTGCGCGGTCCTGCTGGCCGCGATCATGGGTTTCTATGTTGCCGCGCTGGCGCCGAGCCGGCGCCGCAGGAGTATCTACCACGCATTGGTCGCGCCGCTCGCGGGGGCCAGCGTTCTGGTCTCGTTCTGGATCGTCGCGGCGAAGAACCGTGAGATCGGACTGTCGATGGCGCTCGTTGTCCTCAGCGTCGCGCTGGGTGCGTTCATGCTCGCGCGCGTAGCTTCGGCGTCTCCGAGCCGGCATTCTCTCTGGCTGCGGGTCCCGTTCAGCCTCTATTTCGGCGCAGCGACCATCACGCTGCTGATTGCTCTCACCCAGTGGCTGAATGCCGGCGGCCGGTTGGCAGCCAACACGCTGGCGCCGGACGACGTGACTGTCGCATTTCTTGCGATTGCAGTTTTGGCGGGAGGATACGTCGCACTTCGTTATGGCGATTTCTTTTATCCCGCGGTCATTGCATGGGGCGCGGGCGCAGTATTCGTCGCGCAGCGCGCCCAGGAGCCCTACGTCGCCGCCGCCGCGCTGGCTGTCTGCGTGGGAATGCTCGTCGTGGCCGGACTTGCCGCCGCGACGCAGGCTCGGACGCCGCGTAGCGATGCCAGGGACAGGCCATCACGCCCCATGAAGGTAAGGAGCGAGCCAAGGAAGCAGGATTCATTGGGATACGGCCTGGACGGAAACTCGTCCATCATGCGGCTTTGACGATTCGTCCAGGCGTCCACAATACCGGAGATCCCCATGAACGAAGAGACGTTCAACCTGAGCATTCGCAAGTTCCTCAAAATGGTCGGCGTCAACTCGCAGCGCGAGATCGAGCAGGCCGTCGCCAAGGCGATTGCCAGCGGCGCCGCCAAGGGCACCGAAGTCCTTCCCGCAAAGGTGACTCTGCGCATCGCGGGAATTAACCTCGACGTCGCGTTCGACGGCGAAATTCGGCTGGAATAGGCATTCGGCGGTATCGGCGGCCAGGTTACGGCCCGGCCGCGTGCCGCAAGCGCGCCGCGCCGGCGCCAATGCGGCTCAACAGCGGCCAGAACAGCAGGATGAACGCCAGCGTCGTGATCGAGCCAACCAGGCCGTTGGACCAGAAAACGCGCATGTCGCCGCCCGCCCCGATCATGGCCAGGCGGAACGCGTCCTCGCTGCGATTGCCCAGGACCAGCGCCAGCGTGAATGGCGCAAGCGGCACGCCGATCTTCTTGAATACATAGCCGACGACGCCGAACAACAGCATCAGCCAGACGTCGAACATGGCGTTCTGGATGGCGTAGGCACCGATGGCGCACGACACCAGGATCATCGGCGCGACAGCGGCAAACGGAATGCGCAGGATGGACGCGAAGATCGGCACGGTGGTCAGCACGATCACCAGCCCGACAATATTCCCGAGATACATCGAGGCGATGAGGCCCCACACGAAGTCCTTGTGCTCGACGAACAGCAGCGGGCCGGGGTTGAGTCCCCAGACCATGAGACCGCCGAGCAGGATCGCCGCGGTGCCCGATCCGGGGATGCCCAGCGCGAGCATCGGCAGCAACGCCGCCGTCCCCGAGGCATGCGCCGCCGTCTCGGGGGCGAACACGCCTTCGATGCGACCCTTGCCAAAACTCGCCGGATCCTTCGAGAATCGCTTGGCGAGGTTGTAGCCCATGAACGACGCCGCGATCGCGCCCCCGGGCGTGATGCCGAGCCAGCAGCCGATGGCCGAGGACCGCAACAGCGTCACCCAGTAACGCGGAAGCTCCTTCCAGACTTTCAGCACCACGCGCAGGCTGATCTTCGCGGAATGGCCACGCAGCGCCAGCCGTTCCTCCATCGTCAGCAGGATCTCGCTGATGCCGAACAGGCCGATCACCGCCACCAGGAAGTTGACGCCGCGCAACAGCGGATCGAAGCCGAACGTCATGCGCAACTGCCCGGATACCGTGTCCATGCCAATGGCGGCCAGCAGCAGGCCGAGGGCCATGGAGATGATCGTTTTGTGCTTTTCCTCGCGACCCAGGCCGACGAAAGAGCAGAACGTCAGGAAATAGACGGCGAAGAATTCCGGCGGACCGAAGCGCAATGCAAAGCTCGCGATACGGGGCGCCAGAAACGTGATCAGGATCACCGCGACCAGCGATCCGATGAACGACGACGTGAACGCCGCGGTCAGTGCCTCCGCGGCCTTTCCCTGCTGCGCCATCGGATAGCCGTCGAACGTGGTCGCGACCGACCAGGCTTCTCCCGGGATGTTGAACAGGATCGACGTGATCGCCCCACCGAACAGCGCGCCCCAATAGATGCAGGAAAGCATCACGATCGCGGACGTCGGGTCCATCGTGAACGTGAGCGGCAACAGGATCGCGACGCCGTTCGGGCCGCCCAGGCCCGGCAGGACGCCGACGAAGACGCCGAGCAGCAGGCCAATCATCATCAGCGTCAGCGTCTTCCAGGTCAGCAGCACGGCGAAGCCGTGGAGCAGCAGCGTGAGGGCCTCCATCGCGTCGGATTCCTAGCGACCGAAGAGCGCTTCGATCGGCCCCTTCGGCATGATGACGTCGAACGCCACGTCGAACGTGGCGAACATCGCGAACGCGAACACGAAACTGGTGAGCAGCGACTTCCACCACGCAATGCGACCGATGAAGCGCATGAAGCCCGCGACGAGCAGGAAGCTCGCGACGTAAAGCCCGAGCCACTGCATTGCCGCGCAGAAGAGCAGCGTCGGGACGAAAACCTGCGTCACGCGCCGCAACTGGTCGCGCGTGACGAAGGTCCGGGACGGTTGCCGGCGCTTGAGCCATGCGCTGCCAAGCCCGAACACGGAGGCGCCGGCGAGGATCACGCAGAGGTAGAACGGCAGGTAACCGGATTGCGGCCCGTCCTTCGCCCACCCCATGCCGCTGCGCCAGTTGTCGAAGCCCAGGAGCAGCGCCAGCGCGAGCAGCAGCACATACACGACGACTTCCGCTGTTCGCGTAGTCGCCACCGCCGGCGAGTTGGGCTCCGGCGCGGTCGGATCCTCTACGGCGATTTCTTCCAGGCTAGGGGGCGACAAAGCCGGCCTCGGTCATGAGGCCCTTGTTCAGCGTGTCGTCCTCCTCGAGGAACGTCAGCATGTCCTTGCCCGTGAGGAAGACCGGCTTCAACGCCTGCTTCTCCATGTACTCCTTGTATTCCGCGGTCTGCGTCAGCTTGCGGAACAGGTCGACATAGAACGCGGTCTGGTCGGCCGACACCTTGCCGGGGAGGAACATGGCGCGCAGCATCAGGTACTGCACGTCGAGCCCTTCCTCCTTGCACGTCGGAATGTCGTTCCAAGACATGGTGTCCGTGACCTTGGTCTTGTACGCGATGCGCTCCTTGTCGAACACGCAGAGCGCGCGCACCTGGCCCGCGCGCCAGACTTCGAGATTTTCCGAAGGATTGTTGACGTTGGCGGCGGTGTGGTTGCCGACCAACTGGGTGGCGGCCTCGCCGCCGGACTTGTACGGCAGGTAGGCGAACTTTGCGCCGGTCTTCTTTTCCATGAAGACGGTGAGTACATGATCCTCGCGCTTGCTGCCCGTTCCACCCATCTTGAACGGCGGATCGGCGGCCTTCGCTGCCGCCACGAACTCCTTCACCGACTTGTAGGGCAGCGTCACGTTGTCCCACAAGACGAATTCGTCCATCGCGATGACGGAAACCGGCGTCAGGTCGCGCCAATTGAATGGAATCTTGGCGGCGAGAGGCAGCATGTAGATCAGCGAATACGCGATGAGGACCTTGTTCGGGTCGCCTTCGCTGGACTTCATGTAAATCAACGCCTCGGCTCCCGACGCGCCGCCCTTCAGCGAGACGACCACCGGCTGCTTCATCAGGTTGTTCTTCTGGATGGCGGCCTGCATCATGCGCGCCATCTGGTCGGAAGCCCCGCCGGCACCGGCGGCCACCACGATCTCGACGGGCTTCGTGGGCTCCCAGGCCGCGACCGGCGCGCTCGCCAGCGCAATCGACAGCGCGACGCTCGTTGTCTTCACGAATCTGTTCATGCCGGTTCCTCCTTTGTCCATTGGAAAATGCGCGGTACCACGTCCAACCTAAGCCGCCCGTGCCAGCCCGCGTGCCGCTGACGCCGCAAGGTATTCCGTCGCCGCCAGGAGGCCGCCCTTGCGATGCGGAACGTTGGCCAGTTCCAGGCCCATCTCGACGCCCGCCAGCGTGCCACAGAGCATCAGGTCGTTGAAATACCCGAGATGCCCGATGCGAAACACATTGCCCGACAGCTTGCCCAGGCCTTGTCCGAGCGAAAGGTTGAAGCGGTCGAGGACGACCTTGCGAAACGCGTCGGCGTTGTGTCCTTCCGGCATCATCGCCGTCGTCAGCGTTGCGCTGTACTCTGCTGGGTTTGCGCAGAGAATCTCCAGGTCCCACGCGTGCACCGCGCGCCGCGTTGCCTCGGCCAGACGTTCGTGGCGCGCGAAGACGTTTTCCAGACCTTCGGCCAGCAGCATGTCCAGTGCCTCGTGCAGGCCGTAGAAAAGGTTGGTCGCCGGCGTATAGGGAAAATAACCGGTCGCGCTGACCGCCAGCTGGTCGCCCCAGTCCCAGTACGATCGCGGCAGCCGTGCCGACTTGGCCGCAGCAAGCGCCTTGGTACTAATCGCGTTGAACGACAGTCCCGCCGGCAGCATCAGCCCTTTTTGCGATCCCGCAACCGTCACATCGACGCCCCACTCGTCATGCCTGTAGTCGATCGACGCAAGCGAGGAAATCGTATCGACCAGGAACAGCGCCGGATGGGCGGCGTGATCGATGGCTGCGCGCACGTCGGCGACGTTGGTCGCAACACCTGTCGACGTTTCGTTATGGACGACGCACACGGCCTTGATCGAGCGCGTGTCGTCGGCGCGCAACCGCGACTCGATCTGCGCGGCCGGCGCGCCATGCCGCCAGTCGCCGGGAACAAATTCCACGATCAGGCCAAGTCGCTCGGCAAGGCGCTTCCACAACGTCGCGAAGTGACCGGTCTCGGCCATCAGCACGCGATCGCCAGGGGAAAGCGTGTTGACGAGCGCCGCCTCCCATGCGCCGGTGCCGGACGACGGATAGATGACCACGTCGGCATCCGTCCGGAAAATTTTCTTCATTCCGGCGAGCACGGCTTTGCCCAGCACGGCAAATTCGGGCCCGCGATGGTCGATCGTGGGCTGGTCGATGGCCCGCAGCACGCGGTCCGGCACGTTGGTCGGTCCGGGAATCTGCAGGAAATGGCGTCCGGAGGGATGGCTGTCGAGCTTGAGCATGGGAAGCCTCGATGATCGGCGCTTGGGAAAAGGCTTGCGCGGCACCTGTCGGGTCTACAAAATAGCATGGCCGATGCGGCAGTGGCGCGCCAACGCGCGATACCGAGCCGATGGCCGTTCCCTCCCCCGACTTGCAGCGCCCTCCCTTGAACGCCCCAACGCCGCAGCCCATGCTGTTCCAGCCGCGCCGCGGCAATGCCGATCTCGCGGCGCGACTGCGCCGCGCCGTCGCGGGCATGGTCATGTTCGATCCGGCATCGCGTGGCCGCTATGCGACCGACGCGTCCATCTATCAGGTAGAACCGGTCGGCGTCCTGGTTCCGTCGAGCAACGCCGATGTGGAGGCCGCGCTGGGCGTCTGCCGCGACCTGCGCGTGCCGGTGCTGCCGCGGGGTGCCGGCAGTTCCCAGTGCGGGCAAACGGTCGGCGCGGCATTGGTGATCGACCACAGCAAGCATCTCAACCGCATCGTCGCGCTGGACAAGGAGGCGATGACCGTTACGGTCGAGCCCGGCGTCGTGCTCGATCAGCTCAATGCATGGCTGAAACCGCACGGCCTCTGGTTTCCCGTCGACGTCAGCACGTCGGCGCAGGCGACTCTGGGAGGAATGGCCGGCAACAACTCGTGCGGGTCGCGCTCGATCGCGTACGGCAACATGGTGCACAACGTCCATGCCGTCGATGCGCTGCTCTCCGACGGCACGCAGGCGCGGTTGGGTCCGGAGGCGGAAATGGCGCCTGCACCGGCGCCGCTGCGCATGCTGCTCGACCGGTTGCGGGCGATCGGCGCGCGCGAGCGCGACGAGATCGCCGCTCGCGTTCCGGCGGTGATGCGTCGCGTCGGCGGCTACAACATCGACGTGTTCAACCCGCAAAGCGACCGCGCGTACACCACCGATGGCAGCGTGAATTTCGCGCACCTGCTCGTCGGCAGCGAGGGCACGCTGGCCTGGACCCGCCAGCTCGCGCTGAAGGTATGTCCGCTGCCGCTGCACCGCGCGCTGGGGGTCGTCAATTTCCCGTCGCTGTATCGGGCCATGGAATGCGCGCGGCACCTGGTCGCACTCGGACCGTCCGCCGTCGAGTTGGTCGACCGGACGATGATCGACCTCGCGCGCGACAATCCTGCGTTCCGGCCGGTGATCGACGCCGCGCTGACGGGCGAACCCGAGGCAATCCTGCTGGTCGAGTTCACCGGCGACGACGCGGACGGGCCACGGAGGCGGCTCGAGGACCTGGTCGCGCTGATGGGTGACCTGGGCCTGTCTGGAAGCGTCGTCCGGATGACCGAGGCCGCCGCGCAAAAGGCGCTGTGGGACGTGCGCAAGGCCGGCCTCAACATCATGATGAGCCTGCGCGGCGACGGCAAGCCCGTGTCGTTCATCGAGGACTGCGCGGTGCCGCTTTCACATCTGCCGGACTACGTCGACCGTCTCACGCAGATCTTCCGCAAGCACGGCACGCGGGGAACGTGGTATGCGCATGCGTCGGTCGGGACGCTGCACGTCCGTCCCATCCTCGACATGCGTCGCGACGGCGCGGCCAAGATGCGTGCCATCGCCGAGGAAGCGAGCGCGATGGTGCGCGAATACAAGGGCGCCTTTTCGGGCGAGCACGGCGATGGCCTCGTGCGCAGCGAATGGGTCGCGTGGCAGTTCGGTCCGCGTTTGACACGCGCGTTCGTGGAGATCAAGGACCTGTTCGACCCTGCGGGACTGATGAACCCCGGCAAGATCGTGCGCGCGTCGCGCATGGACGACCCGTCCCTGTTCCGGTTTCCTCCCGGCTATCGCACGCTGCCGGTCGCCACCGCGCTCGACTGGTCGGCGTGGAACGTGCAGAACGATCCGCTCACGGAAACGGTGTCGGCGCCGGGCACCGGGGGCGATCCGGCGCATGGCTTCGCCAAGGCCATCGAGATGTGCAACAACAACGGCCATTGCCGCAAGTTCGATGCGGGAACGATGTGCCCGAGCTATCGCGTCACCCGCGACGAGGCGCACCTGACGCGCGGCCGCGCCAACACGCTGCGCCTGGCGTTGTCCGGCCAGCTCGGTCCGGACTTCGTGTCGCAAGCCGGTGCGCGATGCACTCGACCTCTGCGTGAGCTGCAAGGGCTGCCGCCGCGACTGCCCGACGGGCGTGGACATGGCGAAGATGAAAATCGAGTTCATGTACCACTGGCAGCGCGCGCACGGGCTAAGCTTGCGCGAACGCATGATCGCCCGCATGCCGCACTGGGCGCCGAAGGCTGCGGCAATGCCCTGGCTGTCCAATCTGCGCGACGTCATCCCGGGGATGAAAGTCCTGGGCGAAAAATGCCTGGGCGTCGCCAGGCAACGCTCATTGCCACGTTGGCGCCGCGATACCTTTCTTCGGGGCGGCGCGACCTCGATTGGCAAGCGAGACGACGATGCGGCCGACGTCGTGCTTTTCGTGGACACCTTCACCAACTACTTCGAGCCGGAGAATGCGCGCGCCGCCGTGGCCGTGCTGCGCGCCGGGAATTACCACGTGCATGTCGCGCGCGCCGCCGCGGACGACGCGCAACCGGACCGCCCGCTCTGCTGCGGCCGCACGTTCCTCGCGGCGGGAATGGTCGACGAAGCGAAGCGCGAGGCGCGGCGCGTCGTGGCCGCGATGGCGCCACATGTCGCGCGTGGCGCCGCCATCGTCGGGCTGGAGCCGTCGTGCCTGCTGACGCTTCGCGACGAGTTCCTCGTCATGGGGATGGGCGACGCCGCACGGCGGCTGAGCGAAAGCGCGTTCCTGATCGAGGAATTCCTGGCTCGCGAGCATCGCGCCGGGCGGCTCGACCTGCCGCTCGCGCCGCTGCCTGAACCCCGCGCTCTGCTGCACGGTCATTGCCACCAGAAAGCCTTCGATGCGCTGTCGCCGGCGCTGGCCGTGCTGAAGCTGGTTCCGGGATTGGACGTGCAGCCGATCGAATCGAGTTGCTGCGGCATGGCCGGGAGCTTCGGCTTCGAGGCAGCGCATTACGACGTCTCCATGCGCATGGCCGAGTTGTCGCTGTTGCCGGCCGTCCGGGCCGCCGCCGCGGATACGCTCATCGTCGCGGATGGCACGAGCTGCCGGCACCAGATCGATGACGGGGTGCGGGGCGCGAACCGCCGCCGGGCGTTGCATGTCGTGCGGGTGCTGGAACGGGCGCTCGCCGCGGGTTCACCCTCCGGCAGGGCTACGCGCTGACGCAGCACAGTCGCCATCGGAATCGGGGGGTGCTGGCGTCTCCTAAAGACAGACGTACTCGACGGCCTCCCCCTTGTTGTCCTCGCACGGGTGGCCGAAGCACAGGCGGCCACTGCCGCGCAGGATGAGTTCCTCCCGCCGCAACATGATCTCGGACTCACCGTCCATCGTGCAGTAGGTGCCGTTGGAACTCACGTCCACGATCACGAACTTGTCGCGCCGCCGCTCGATGCGCGCGTGCAGGCGCGAGGCCTTCCGGTCCATGATCACGACGTCGTTCTGCGCATCGCGCCCAAGCGTGATCGGCGGCGAGTTCTGATCCAGGTCCAGCTCGCGCGCGCCGTGCGTCAGCTTGAGGCCCACGGGCCGGGTCGCCGGCCGCGTCGACAGCGCGGTCAACTCTTCCTCGGACTCCTGCCAGATCAACTCGAAGGTTTGGATGTCGGCCAGCTTGCCGCGGACCGTGTGCGCATCGTGATCGCGGGTGCGGGAACGCAGTGCGGGCGAAAGCGCCTCGACGGTCTCGGCGGAAGCGAGCGTTTGTCCGGCCTTGGCCAGCGCGGACAGCCGCGCAGCAACGTTGACCGCATCGCCGAAGACGTCGGCGTTGTCGTCGATGACTGGTCCGAAATGGAACCCGACATGGATCGCCAGAGGCGCGCCGGCGCTGGTGCGCAACGCGGAAATCTGCGTCTGCATCGCGATCGCGGCATAGGCGGCATTCGCCGGCAACGGGAAGACGGCCATCGCCTCATCGCCGATGGTCTTGACGATGCGTCCGCCATGCTCGTCGCAGACGGCCTTCATGACGTCGAGGCAGCGGCCGATCGTCGCCAGCGCCTCGGCATCGCCCAGTGTCTCGTAGAGCTTGGTGCTGCCCGCGACATCGGCAAAAAGTATGGCAAGTTTTCGGGGAACGGAATCCATGCCGGCGTGTGACGGGAAATTGGAAAGTATAGTACAACCGCATGCGCCGGGCTTGCGGACGGGTGGGTGCCACGGTATGTTCAACGAATTGACCGCACGTTCTTGGGGCGGCCGGGCGAACCGAAGGAGCTTGGACTCGATGGAAAAACTAGGCCGGTACGAAATCCGCGAAATCGTCGGCGAGGGCGCGATGGCGCGCGTCTACAAGGCCTACGATCCGGAAATCGACCGGACGATCGCGGTCAAGCTGCTCAAGTCGCAGCTCGCCGACGACGACCAGTACCGCCTGCGCTTCCTGCGCGAGGCGCGCGCGGCAGGTGTGCTGTCGCATCCCAACATCGTCACGATCTTCGACGTCGGCGTCGACGGCAAGAAGCCGTACATCGCGATGGAGCTGATCGACGGCATGACGCTTGGGCGAGCTGCTGGCGACCGACAAGATCCTGTCGGTGAAGGAGATCGTCGAGATCGGCATCCAGCTTTCCCGGGCACTCGATTACGCGCACAAGAAAGGCATCATCCACCGCGACATCAAGCCCGGCAACATCATGCTGATCAACGAGACCAGCACGGTGAAGGTCGCGGACTTCGGCATCTGCCGCATCGACGATCCGGAAGGCGGCGAGCAGAACCAGCAGACGCAAATGGGTGACGTGCTGGGCACGCCCAACTACATGTCCCCCGAGCAGGTGATGGGACAGAAGGTCGACTCGCGCTCCGACCTGTTCTCGGTGGGGGTCGTCCTGTACAAACTCCTCACCAACGCGCTGCCCTTCGAGGGCGACTCGGTGATCAGCGTCGCGTACAAGATCGCCAAGAGCGAGGCGCCGTCAGTGCAGGAGTTGCGTCCCGAGATTCCGCTCACGTTGCGCCGCATCGTCGAACGGGCGCTCAAGAAGCAGCCGGAAAAGCGCTTCCAGACGGGGGAGGAACTTGCGCAGGCGCTGATCGGCGTCGCGCGTGAATTGAACGAGGAGGAAAACAAGAAGGGAACGGGCCGCATCCCGCTGGGAATCCGCTGGGCGCTGATGATGGTCGCGCTGGTCGCGGTGACGATGACCGTGACCGCCGCGATTCTCTATCAGCGCCAGTACCAGGCGATGATGGACCAGGTCCAGGACTACGGCGGTTCGCTGGCCAAGTTCATCGCTACGCAGAGCGCGGTTCCGCTGCTCGACGAGGACTGGACGGCGCTCGACGTGTTCATCCAGGAGACACTGGGCCGCCAGGACTTCAATTCCATCACGATCGTCGATCACCAGGGCCTGGTGCGCGGCAGCAACCAGGCGGATCAGGTCAACCAGAAGTACGTGCCGCTGGCGGCGAAGCCGTTGTCCAGCGACAAGTCCGACGTCAAGGTCGGGAGCCACCGCCTGGCCGACGGACGCGACGTGCTCGACTTCGGGACGCCCATCCTGTTCCAGGGCAAGGAGATCGGGCAGGTTCACCTGGGCATCTACGAGGCGCCACTGTCCAAGGTCGCCAATTTCATGCTGGCGATGCTCGCGATCCTCACGCTGGTGACCATCGCGGCCGTGGGTGGCGGCACGTACCTGCTGGCGCGCGGGCTGTCGGGTCCGATGCGCGTGTTGCGCAATTCCCTCGACGAACTCGCGAACGGCCGCTACGACTATCGCATCCACGACCAGCGCAAGGACGAACTGGGCGAGCTGTACGCCGAATTCGACCGCACGGCCGCCGCGCTCGAAGCGCGCCACGACCCGCCGCGGCCGGGGGACGAGACGGCGGTGAAAGTGTCCGAAAAAGCGGGCGCGCCACCGGCCGATTCGCCGTCGCCCAAGCAGGCGTAGACGCATGCGCGCGGTCACGTTCGGTGCAGCCGTCGTTGCTGCGGTCGTGCTGGCGGCGTGCGCGGAAGCGCCGCAGCGTCCGGCCGCGGCGCCGGAAGTCCCCGTCGCGCAGCAAGGCGAACTGCTCGCGCGCGACGATGCCTTTGCCGTCGTGGTCGCGGGACCGGGCGAGGACCTGGGCGTGCTCGCGCAGCGTTACCTGGGCGATCGCGCCAAGCGCTGGTGGATCGCCGAATTCAACGCGATCGACGAAGTGCGACCGGGGCAGACGGTCGTCATCCCGCTCAAGGCCGCCAATCCGTCCGGCGTGTACGCCAACGGCTACCTGACCGTCCCCATCCTCTGCTACCACCGCTTCGGCCCGCGGCCAAGCCAGCTGGCGGTCACGCCGGCGGCGTTCGAGGCGCAGATGGAGTACCTGGCGAGGAACGGCTACCACGTGATCCCGCTGTCGCGCCTGATTGGATTCCTGGAGCGCGGCGAGCCGGTCCCTCGCAAGTCGGTCGTGCTGACGATCGACGACGGTTACCGGTCGACGTATGAAGTCGCGTTTCCGATCCTGCGCAAGCACGGATTTCCGGCAACGGTCTTTCTCTACGGCGATTTTGTCGGCGCGCCGGACGCGCTGACCTGGCCGCAGATGAAGGAGATGGAAGCATCGGGACTGGTGAGCATCCAGCCGCACTCGAAGACCCACGCCAACCTGACGCTGCGCCTGCCCGGCGAAACGGACGCAAAGTACCGCGAGCGGCTGCGATCGGAAGTCGACATGCCGATTCGCCTGATCCAGGATCGTCTCGCGGTGGCCAGCGTCGCCTACGCGTTTCCCTACGGCGACGTCAACGAAACGGTCGTCGACCTGCTCAAGCGCCAGAACGTGCGCGCTGGGCGTCACCGTGACTCCCGGCGGCAACGCGTCTTTCGCCTATCCGTTCATGCTGCGCCGGAGCATGGTCTTTGGCGGCGACGGCATCGACGTCTTCCGTTCGAAGCTCGCCACCTTCACGCAGGCGACGCTGCATTGAGCGCGGACCAGCGGTTGCGCGGCGCGGCGGCGCTTGTCATGACCACGCTGCTTGCCGCATGCGCGCAGGCGCCGGTCGCCACCGAGCCGCCGCCGGCCGCGCCGCGCGCGAGCTTCGCGGACGACGCGCGCACGCGCGCGATCGCCCAGCATCAGCATCTGGCCCGGCAGGCCAGCGACGCGGGCGATCTCGCCACCGCGGCACAGCAGTGGCACGTTGTCGTGCTGCTCGCGCCCGGCGAGCAGAAATACATGCGCGAAGAGGAAGCGGTCAACGCGGCGATCCGCCAGGGCGTGCGCGAACAACTGCAGATCGGCACAGGCGCGCTGAAGACCGGCGACAACGACCGCGCCACGCAGGCGATGCTGCGCGTGCTGGCGCTCGATCCGGACAATGACGAGGCCGCGAAGGCGCTGCGCGACATCGATCGCCAGCGCATCTCCCGCATCCAGGGCGATCGCGCGCAGAAGCTGCGACCGGTCGACGTCGCCGCGCTGAAGTCGGGTACGGCCGACAACGGCGCGATCTACGACCTCGAGCAACCGCTGGAAATGCTGCGCGCCGGCGATGTCAACGGCGGCCTGCGCGAATTGCGCGCCTATGTCGATGCGAATCCGGGAAACCGCGCCGCGCGGCAGAAGATCGGCGCCGCGGTGGCCGATCGCGCGCGCGAATTGCAGGTCAAGGGTTCCCGCGAGCAGGCCTACCAGCTCTACGAGCAGGCCGTCGCGCTGCGCGGCGAAAGCACGCCCGAGTGGAACGCGCAGATGCAGGCGCTGCGCCGCGCGCTCTCGGACGAGTATTACAGCAATGGGGAACGCGCGTACCGCACGGACGTGGCGCTGGCGATCAAGCAGTGGGAAACCAGCCTGCGCTACGACCCGCAGAACCTGAAGGCTTCCACACGGCTGCGCGACGCGCGCGCGGCGCAGGAAAAACTGAAGAACATCCCGCCGGCGAAATAACGCCCGCTATTTGGGCGCCGCAGCCGGCGCGGCACCGCCGAACTTGTCGGCCATCTTCTTCTTGAGCTCCAGGCAGCGCTCGCGCTCGAGCTTGGCCTTCTGGTTGTTGGGATCGATCTCGAGAATGCGATCCCACTTGGTGATCGCGAGATCGAGGTTCTGCCGCTGGAACGCCTGCGTGCCCTCGCGATCCAGGCTGCGCAGCAGCGCGGTCCGCGACGCATCGCGGCGGCGCACGGCCTCGGCGTTGACGGGTGTCTTCTTCGCGGCATCCGCGTAGGCCGCGTACGCGCCTTCGAGATTGCCCTTGGCCTCCAGGTCCTTGCCCTTTTGCAGCAGTTCGGCGACGTCGTCGCGCGGCTTGGCCTCGGCCGCGCCGGGCAGCGACGGCTTCCGCGGCCGGCGCGACAGCGGCGGGCGGTGTTGCCGGAGCGCGTCCCGGAATCTTGATCACCTGCCCCGCGGCAAGCTTGTTGGGGCTTGCCATGTCGTTGTACTTGGCGAGGATGTAGAAGCGGAAGCGGTCGCCCATGTACTGCTGCGCGAGCTTGGACAGCGAATCGTCCTTCTGCACCGTGTAGCGGAAGAACACCGGGCCCAGTTCCTTCTGCGCGTCCGCCTTGATCTGTTCCTGGAGCTTCTTCACGAGATCGTTGGTCGGATCGAGCGCGACGGCCTTGTCCAGCGTGAGTCGCGCCGCGGTCTCGTCGCCATTCTGCAACTGGTCGACCGCTTCGAGCGCCAGGCGCTGCGCCTGGGCCTTGGCCTGGGCCGGCGTGAGTTCCGGCGCCGGCGGCGGGTGCGGGTGCAGGGGCCGGCGCGGGAGCGGCGAGCGGGAGCTTTGGCCGCACGGCGCCCTGCGACGTATCCGCCCCGGTTTGCGGCGCCGCGCAGCCCAGGAGCAGGCCGGCTGTGGCAAGTGCCCCCAGGATGCTCCTGAAGGCCGACCGATACGACATCGTGTTCATCGTGTTCCCGTGCATGGACGATCCGGGTGGAATCAAAGGTTGCCGCGATCCGACTGCGCATTTTGCGCCAAACGCGCGCTCCCCGCCAATACGACGGCGATTTCCGGTGGCGGGATCCTGCGAAAAGCATGTGCCTGCGCACACAGTCCGGTCCGCGGAAGATAGCCGCCGCACGCCGGCGAATATTCCCGGGAACGCCGCAAGTCAGGCGAATTTGCCAGCAGCGGGCATTTGGGTAAGAATCCGCCGGTCACCACGATCGCGGCGAAAGACGCCCCGCCGGACCCACGCGGTCTTTCGCAGGCGAGCCGTCCTTTGTTCCTTGCAACGACCGTCGAACTCTGTTCATGCGCCCAAGCCAATCATCCGTGCTGCCGCTGTTCCTGCGTTGCCGGCTTCTCACGCTGGCAGCGGTGGCGTTGCTGGCCGGCAACCCCGCCCTCGCCGCCGATTCGCCGATCAAGAGCATCGAGGTCACTTTCGAAGGGGACGCCTACATCGCGAACGCCGTTTTCCAGACGTCTGCTCCGCCCAACATCGCGTGGGACGTGCTGACCGATTTCGACAATCTCCAGAAGTGGGTGCCCAACGTCACGGAAAGCAAGGCGGTCAAGCGCGACGAAAACGCGGTCATCGTCGAACAGAAGGGCGTGGCGCGGTACGGAGCCCTCAGGTTCCCGTATACGTCCCAGCGGAAAATCGAACTGAAGCAGCCGACCAACATCAAGACCATGCAACTCAAGGGCAGCATGAAGCGCGTCGAATCGACACTGCTGATCGAGCCCGACGGCAAGGGCACGCGCATCGTGTATCACCTCGAGATCGTGCCCAGCTTTGTTGCAGCTGGCGGGATGTCGAAGGAATTCGTCGAGCACGAGGTCAGGGAGCAATTCACCGCGATCGTCGGGGAAATGGTCCGCCGCGCACCGTAGTCACCTTCAGTCCCATGCAACCCATCACCGGAGCTCGGCGTTGAACGAGCGATTCCTCGCGTCGACCGTGGCGTGCCCGGATTGCGACCTCCTTCAGCACATTTCGCCGCTGGAGCCGGGGGCCAAGTCGCGCTGCGTGCGCTGCGACAGCCTGCTCGCCAAGCGGCCGGTGGGTCCGGAGGGCTTCTGCCTCGCACTCACGGTCACGGCGGCCGTCGCGTACGTCCTGGCCAATACGTCGCCGTTGATGGACCTGTCCGTCGTCGGCCGCTCTGCGAGCACGACGATCGCGGGCGGCGCGCTGGAGATGTGGCGCGAAAACGAGCAGCTCACCGGGGCCCTGGTCGCGATCTGCGCGGTGATCGCTCCCGGCGCCTACCTGCTGTACATGATGGTGCTGCTGCTCGCCGCGCGCCTGTCGCCGGTGCCTCGCTGGGTCGGCGGGATGCTGCGCTCGATACACCATTTCGAGATGTGGTCGATGCTGGAGGTGATGCTGCTCGGCATCCTCGTGGCGTTGATCAAGATCGCGGAAGTGGCCACCGTGGAGCCGGGAATCGGCATGTACGCCGTCGGCGCGCTGGTCGTGCTGTTCCCGGCGATCATCGTCACGTTCGACGAACGCGAAATCTGGCAGCGGCTGGAATGGTACGACGGCGAGATGCCGGAGCTCGCAATCGCCGAAGCGCTTGCCGCCAAGGCACAACAATGAGCGCAACGATGACCGCGGGCGTGACCGCCGCGCAGTTGGGCCTCATGTCATGCGAGTCGTGCCAGCTGCTGTCGCGGCCATCGAGCATCGAGGAGGCCACCTACTGCCCGCGCTGCGGCGAACATCTGGCGTTCCGCCGCCCGGGATCCATCCAGAAGACCTGGGCGCTGATCATCGCGGCGACGATCTGCTACTTCCCGGCGATGCTGCTGCCGGTGCTGGTCAGCACGACGCTCGGGTCGTCGGAGGACGACACGATCCTGAGCGGCATCGCTTACCTCTACACGTCCGGATCATGGCCGCTGGCGCTGATCGTGCTCGTCGCCAGCGTGATGATTCCGCTGGGGAAGCTCGCGGCGCTCGCCTGGCTGCTGATTACGGTGCAGCGCGGCTCCATCAAGAACAACCATGACCGCACGCGCCTGTATCGCGTGGTCGAACTCATCGGCCGCTGGTCGATGCTCGACGTGTTCGTCGACACGTTCACCGTCGCGCTGGTGCAACTGTCGCCGCTGATGTCGGTGGCGCCGGGCACGGGCGTCCTGTTCTTCGCCGCCGTGGTGGTGCTCACGATGTTCGCGGCAGAAACGTTCGATCCCCGGTTGATCTGGGACTCGGGCCAACAGCATCCGGATGCCCATGGCTGACGAACCCCCCATCGATACACTTCCGGAGGCGGTCGTCGTGCGCAAGCGGCGCATGCGCTTCTCGATCGTCTGGCTGATTCCGATTCTTGCCGGCCTCGTTGCCATCGGGATTGCCGTCCAGCGCGTCATAAGCCAGGGACCCACCATCACCATCGAATTCAAGTCCGCCAGCGGCATCGAGGCGGGCAAGACGTTCATCAAGTACAAGGACGTGCGCATCGGCCTGGTTTCGGCGGTGGAGTTGTCCGCGGATTATTCCAAGGTGCTGGTGAGGGCGAAGATCGCCAAGCACTCGGCGGGCCTGATGGTCGAGGACGCCAAGTTCTGGGTCGTGGAACCGCGCATCTCCTTGAGCGGCGTGTCCGGATTGAACACGTTGCTGTCGGGCAACTACATCCAATTCCAGGCCGGCAAGTCGACCGAGGACCAACGCACGTTCCGTGGCCTGGACGAACCGCCGACGATCAGGGACCAGCCCGGCCGGCGCTTCATCCTGAAAGCCCGCGAGCTCGGTTCGCTGGGCGTCGGCGATCCGGTCTATTACCGCGGCCTGCAGGTCGGCCAGGTCGCGGCCACCAACCTGGTCGCCGACGGCCGGTCGATGGACATCACGGTGTTCATCGACGCGCCCTACGACAAATATGTCACCGCCGAGACACGCTTCTGGAACGCGAGCGGCATCGACGTGACGGTCGGCGCCGATGGCGTCAATGTGCGCACCGAGTCGCTGGCGTCGCTGCTGGCCGGCGGCGTGGCCTTCGATTCGCCGGACTACGTCACGCTCACCGCGCCGGCGGCCGAGAACCATTCGTTCCCGATCTATCGCAATCGCCTGACGGCGTTGAAGCAGCCGGACCCAATCGAGCGGCGCTTCGTGCTGTACTTCAACGAGTCGGTGCGCGGACTGTCGATCGGCGCGCCGGTGACAATGTACGGGCTTCGCGTCGGCGAAGTGACGGCTGTCGGGCTGCAATATGAGCCGGCAACCAAGACCTTCCATCCGCGGGTGCTGATCACGTTCTTCCCCGACATGCTGATCGCGCGCATGACGCAGCGGCAGCAGGTCGACAATGCCAAGTCGCTGCTGGATCTGGATGCCGCCGGCCGGGCTGAAGTTGCTGCGGCAGATGGTGGAAGAGCGCGGCCTGCGGGCGCAGCTCAAGACCGGCAGCTTCCTCACCGGCGAGTTGTACGTGGCGTTCGAATACATTGCCAATGCGCCGAAGGTGAAAATCGACTGGGCGCAAGGATCCTCTGGAGTTGCCCGTGGTGCCTGGCGGCTTTGCCAACATCGAGGCGAAGCTGTCCAGCATCCTCACCAAGATCGACAACATGCCGCTCGACGCGATCGGCATCGAGGTCAGGAATGCGCTGTCGTCGCTCACCCAGACGCTCAAGGACGCGCAGGTGCTCGTCAAGGGCGTCGATGCGAAGCTCGTGCCCGACCTGGGCAAGACGCTGGAGGACATGCGTACCGCGATCGGCAGCGCCGACCGCGTGCTGAAGAACACGGACTCGACGTTCTACGGCAAGGATTCCCCGGCGCCGCAGGACCTGCGCGACACGCTGCAGGAAGTCACGCGTGCAGCGCGTTCGGTGCGCGTCCTCGTCGACTATCTCGAACGTCACCCCGAAATGCTGATCCGGGGCAAGACAGAGGAGAAACCGTGATGCGCCGTTTTGCGTCCCTGGGCGCCCTGTGCGCGCTCGCCGTCCTTGCGACCGCGTGCTCGACACAGCCATCGCGCCTCTACACGCTGAGCCGCGCCCCGGCGCCTGCCGGCGCACCCGCGGCCATGTCGTCGAACATCTCGGTGGTCGTCGGTCCCATCTCGATTCCCGCCATCGTCGACCTGCCGCAGATCGTCGTGAGCACCGGACCCAATCAGGTGGTGGTCGATGAATTCAATCGCTGGGCGTCGCCACTGCAGAACAATATTTCGCGGGTGGTGGCCGAAAACCTCGTCACGATGCTCGGCACGCAACGCGTGGCGCAATTCCAGCAGTCGTTGAACCTGGACGCGGACTTCCGGGTGGCGATCGAGGTGCAAAGCTTCGATTCGGCGCTGGGCGACGCCGCCACGCTCAACGCCGTCTGGATCGTCAGGCGCACCAAGGATGGCAAGTCGCAAACCGGACGCACCACGCTGCGCGAGCCGACCGGCGCGGCCGGCTTCGACGCACTGGCCGCCGCACACAGCCGCGCGCTGGCGAAGATGAGTCAGGAAATCGCGGACGCCGTGCGTTCGCTCGAGCGCGGCTCCTAGGGCCGACAGGCGATCTTAGGCGACTTTTGCGCCGCACGTCGCGCAGAAGCGGCTGCCCGGCGTCTGCGCCGCGCCGCACTTCGCGCAGAATTGCGTGGCGGGCTTTGCGACAGCAGACTGGCGCCGCCACCACCAGAGAATGAAGATCACTCCCAGCAAGCCGAGCAACGCCATGGCCGCGAGCGGAAGCACCCAGTTCGGCATTCCACTCGTCGCCGCGGCGACCGGCGCGGCGGCGATCGGCACAGCGGCCACGGCCGGCGCAGGTGCAGTCGCCGCCGGCGGCTGTTCGGTTGTCTTCGGCTTTGACGGATTGGCGTCGAGCTTGGTGTACTTCAAAGCGATCGGCAGCGGCTTGCCTGCCTCCAGCGTGCCCAAATCGGCGGTGCGGTAACGCAATCCATCCTGGCCGGTGGACAGGCGCTCGAGTCGCGGCTCCACCGAAAACTCGCTGGACGAAGCGGGTTCCTGGACCACCACCGTTGCGCGCTCGACCGCCAAATCGCCCGGCCACACGTAGCGGTAGGCGCGCGCACTCGCGCCGGTCGCGATCGGCTCGTAGAACTCGACATGGAAGAACCGTTCCGGTACCTCGAACTTCAGCGTGATGAATTCGCCGGACTTCGCGCGCTCGTGCTTCAGGTTCAGCAGGTTGCCGTCAGACGTGGTGGAGTACGCAACCGCCCCCGGACCACCGGAAGCTGCGGGCAACCGCAGCGTGACCACGGCCGGCAGCTTCACGGTTTCCGCCAGCGCGGCTCTCAGGATCACAAGCGCGGCCGGCCGGTCATATTCGGGCCAGATCTCGATATTCAGGCTGGCGAGGCGCGGATTGCCTTTAGGCGCCCCACCCGCCTGCGCCAACGCAAACGCCGGCAATACCAGCAAGGCCAATGCAACCATGCGCAGTCGCGCGGCGACCACCGCAACACGGCGGTAGCGTCGGTCATCGTCGTGTCGTGCCTTCAACTCGCTCATGTTTGTTCTCGCACAAGTAATATCGTGCCGAAATTAGCACATCTCCGAACCATGGAAGATTATCGACGTCGGCGTTCCGCACGCGAATGTCCGCGCAGACGGCCGAATTCTTTTGGGCGGAAC
Source organism: uncultured beta proteobacterium (assembly GCA_963782625.1). Lineage (GTDB taxonomy): Bacteria > Pseudomonadota > Gammaproteobacteria > Burkholderiales > Casimicrobiaceae > VBCG01. Next base: position 409,967 of record CAWAKN010000006.1, read on the forward strand.
ACTCCGCCAGCCGGCAAAACCGCTGTTCGGTTCTGCCAAGGCGCCATGAGTTTCCCTGGAAAGCGTGCAGACTTCCTGCAAGCGAAGAGCATAGAGATTTCTGGCATCTGCCAGTTGACCCTCGTCAAGGGACGACGGCTGCGAGTGCAGGGGTCGATGCGCTCCGCGAGACGGCAATTCGCGCTGCCTTCAGCGCTGCCGCGCCTTTCCTGTTCAGCGACCCCGGTCCTCCCAGTCCACCCAATCGACGGGGTGGGTCTCGAGATACCTGCTGACGGCGGCACCCAGGGTAGGAAAGAAGACCTCTTCGCCAAACTGCGCAAACAGCCCGAAGCGCTTCAGCTTGTCCTTGACGGGGTCCTTCATCTCGGCAAAGCACAACTCGATACCGGCCGCGTGCAACGTCTCATCCAGCTCGGCCAGCATGTCCGCGGCGGTGACATCCACGCTGGTCACCGGCTCTGCCGCAACGACAAGCCGGCGCACTGCCGTGGGCGACGTCGCAACTGCGTCCAGGACCCGGGCCTGGAACAATTCGGCATTGGCGAAGAACAGCGGCGCATCCCAGCGAAACAGGACCAGCCCCGGGATCCGGCGGGCATCCGGATAGCGCGTGATGTCGTGGTAGCCCTTGACGCCCTCCGCGCGCCCCAGGACCGCGGAGTGGGGACGCCACCCGTCCCACAGAAATTCGATGACCGCGATCACGATCGCCAGACCGATGCCCGGGATGGCGCCCAGAACAGCCACGCCGATCGTGCAGACGATCGACAACCAGAACTCCCAGCGCTGGATGCGATAGATTCGCTTCAGATCATTGACCTCGATCAGGCCGATGGCGGACGCGATCACGACCGCAGCTAATGCGCTTGTGGGCAGGTTTCGAAGCAGGTCAGGCGCCAATACCAGCAGCAGCGCGACCGTCAGCGCGCCGACAACCCCGGTCAACTGGGTCTTGCTGCCCGCGGCCTCGGCGACGGGTGTGCGTGACGAACTGCTGCTGACCGGAAAACCCTGAAAGAATCCGGCTCCCAGGTTGGCAACGCCCAGTCCCACCATTTCCTGGTTCGGATCGACATAGCTGCGAGTCCGCCCTGCATAGACGCGCGAGAGCACGCTGGTATCGGCGAACGAAACAAGGGCAACGGCGCAACCGCCGATCAGGACGGGGCCGATATCGGCGGCGGTGATCGACGGGATAGCGAAGGCAGGCAGGCCCTGCGGGAGGGAACCGAGTACCGCCACGCCTGCGCGCGCTGCCAGGTCCAGGGCGCCGACTGCGACGGTCGCCCCAATCACCGCAATCAAAATGCTCGGTATGCGCCTGCTTCCCTTGAGCAGCAGAATGACCAGCAACGTACCGGCGCCGACCGCGAACGCGGTCCAGTTGGCCATTCCACCCAGCACCGCGGTGGCGATGGCCAAGAGGCCCCTCAGCGGGCCGTCGAGTTCGACCGAAAATCCGAATAGCTTGGGCAGTTGGCTGACCAAGACCGTCAGCGCAATACCGTTCATGTACCCGTAGCGGATCGGCTTGGAGAGAAGTTCAGTGACGAATCCCAGGCGCGCTACCCCGGCCACGATGCACACCGCTCCCGACACGATGGCCATCATGCCGGCAAGGGCGACGGCGCGAAGTGGGTCGCCGCCGGACAGTGGCAGCACGACGGCGAGGATCAGGGCGGCCAGCGAAGAATCCGGCCCAAGCACCAAGATCCGGCTGGGTCCGAACAATGCATAGGCAAGCAACGCAACGATGGTTGCGTACAGGCCATGAATGCCGGGAAGGCCCGACGCCACCGCGTAGGCGATCCCGACGGGTATCAGCATGGCGGTCAGTACCAGTCCGGCGACGATGTCTTGCCGCAGCCAAGCCGCCTGGTACGCGCGCATCGTGCGAAGTCCGGGAAGCCAACGGCCCCAGCCAGAGTCAGCCGTCGACCGGCGCGCAATCCGGCCCGGTTCCGGCTGAGGGACCGAAGAAAGCGGATCGCTCATTGGACCGTTTCCTCTTGGTGGAAAGTGCAGATGCGCGCAAGGCAAGCCGACAGGACGATTGGATTCCTGGAATGGACCAATTCGATCGAATCGCTCCAGTGGGCGCCTCTCGAAATCCTCGTCTGACGGCCTGTTCCATTCTACGCATGGCCAAAGTCAGGCGGCCGCGACATTGCGACAAGACTGGATTCGTCGACGTCGCGTTTCGGCCGGCGCATAATTGTCGCAGGAGGGTCATCGCATGCGGCCCCTGCCATGGATCATCGCTTTCGCGTCGCTCGCCTGTTGGCCGGGCGCTGCGACCGCCGCGGATGCGCCCGGCGTCATCAGCGTGGTCCCGGTCACCGGGCCGATCGGTCCAGCGACCGCCGACTTCGTGCAGCGCGCGCTCGACCGCGCCGAGCACGACAGCGTCGAGCTCGTCGTCCTCCAGATGGACACGCCCGGCGGCCTCGACACCTCGATGCGCGACATCATCAAGGGTATTCTCGCCGCGCGAGTCCCAGTGGCAACCTACGTCGCGCCGGGCGGGGCGCGCGCCGCCAGCGCGGGAACCTACATCCTCTATGCGTCGCCGATCGCCGCGATGGCCCCGGGCACTAATCTCGGCGCGGCCACGCCGGTCGACATCGGCGGTCCGGGCGCGCTGCCGTCAACTCCGGCCCCGCCAAGCAAGGACAAGGACGCGGACAAGGGGGAAACGCCGGCCAAACCAGGCAAGTCCGACGATGCAATGTCGCGCAAGCAGGTGCACGACGCCGCGGCATACATTCGCGGCCTCGCGCAACTGCACGGCCGCAACGTCGAGTGGGCGGAGCGCGCGGTGCGCGAGGCCGTGAGTCTGCCGGCGCAGGATGCGCTCGCGCAGAACGTCATCGACCTTATCGCCACCGACGTTCCGGACCTAGCGCGAAAGCTCGACGGCCGCAAGGTGAGGACCGCCGCCGGCGAACGTGTACTGGCCACCGCCGGCGCGACGATCATTGTCGCAGCGCCCGACTGGCGAACCCGTTTCCTGGCGATCATCACGCATCCGTCCATCGCGCTGATCCTGCTGACGGTCGGCTTTTACGGTCTCGTCTTCGAAGTGATGAATCCGGGCATGGTGCTGCCGGGCGTGGTCGGGGCGATCGCGATCCTGATCGGCATGTATGCGCTGCAACTGTTGCCGACCAACTATGCGGGGTTGGCGCTGCTGCTGCTTGGCTTGTCGTTCATCGTTGCCGAGGCATTCGTCCCGGCCTACGGATCGCTGGGAATCGGCGGCGTCATTGCGTTCGTCGTAGGCGCCCTGATGCTGATCGAAACCGACGTCCCCGGCTTCGGCGTGCCCTGGTCGCTGATCGCGACGCTGGCGGTGACAAGCCTGTTATTCCTGTTCGGAATTGCGGCGGCCGCGATGAAGGCCCGGCTGCGCCCGGTGGTCTCCGGCCGCGAGCAGATGATCGGTAGTCACGGCGTGGTGATCGACAACGCCGACGGCGAGGATTGGGTGCGCGTCCACAGCGAGCTTTGGCGTGTTCGCTCCGCACACCCACTCGCAAGCGGCCAGACGGTACGCGTGACGGGCAAGGAAGGACTGGTACTGACCGTCGTCCCGACGCACACGGAAGGCTGAGGATCGCCCCCGACTTTGGAAGGAGACTGGCCATGGTCGTACTTGCAGAACTCGGTGTCGTCGTCCTCGTCCTGCTGGTCCTGGTGTCGACATCTATTCGCGTGCTGCGCGAATATGAGAGGGGCGTGGTCTTCATGCTGGGCCGCTTCTGGAAGGTGAAAGGGCCCGGCCTGGTCATTCTGATCCCGGTCGTGCAGCAGATGGTGCGCGTGGACCTGCGCACGGTCGTGCTCGACGTGCCGCCGCAGGACGTCATCACCCGCGACAACGTATCGGTGAAGGTGAACGCGGTCGTCTACTTCCGCGTGGTCGACTCGGAGAAGGCCATCATCCAGGTGGTGCATTACCTTGACGCGACCAGCCAGCTGGCGCAGACGACGCTGCGCGCCGTGCTGGGCAAGCACGAGCTCGACCAGCTCCTGGCCGAGCGCGAGAAACTCAACCTGGACATCCAGCGTGTCCTCGACGTGCAGACCGACGCGTGGGGCATCAAGGTCTCAAACGTCGAGATCAAGCACGTCGACCTGAACGAGACGATGGTTCGCGCGATCGCGCGCCAGGCCGAGGCCGAGCGCGAGCGGCGTGCCAAGATCATCCATGCCGAGGGCGAGCTGCAGGCTTCCGAGAAGCTGTTGCAGGCCGCGCAGATGCTGGCGCAGGCGCCGCAGGCGATGCAACTCCGCTACCTGCAGACACTGGGCAACATCGCCGGGGACAAGAGCACGACGATCGTTTTCCCGCTGCCGATGGATCTGCTCAGCGGGATAAAGGGATTTGTCGGCCACCCGGAGACAAAACCTTGACGGCTTGCCGGACTGGTCCATAATTTCTATCCGGATTGCCGCCCATTGGAGAGCCCATGGCATCGATTGCAGACCCCAGAAATAGGCGCTGGCGGCAGCCGCTGGATCTGCAATTACCCGCAACGGCGCGGTGGGTCGCAACGCTCCCCTCGGAAATCCAGCCGCTTGCGCTCCTTCAAAAATTTCCAAGAATTGCGAACGATCTCGCTCGCGTGTGGCATGCCGACACCGATTTGCAGCTGCACCTGGAGGAGCTGTTGACCGACCAGCGTGGAGGCCGTCAAGGGTTCCCGCCCGAGATCCAGCAAGAACTCCTGATGCTTCGCGAATACAGCAATCGGCAGCGACGAAGCGGCTCGCACCTCTGATCCTTACGCGGATCGTGGCGAGCGTTGGAACCGGCGCCGCGAGATTGCCAACGCGGCCACCGCCGACAGGATCAGCAACAGCCCGTCCGGTTCCGGGACGTCGACCGCCTGGAGCGCCAATGAAACGTGCTCATTGCCTGTGAAACTGTCGTGCGCTTTCATGGCGATGAGGTTGTCCCCCACCTGCAGATAACCGAGGATGTCGATCACGGGGTAGAACGTCGCCTGTCCGTCGGTGTCGTCGAACACCAGGGAGCCGTTGATGTAGTTTTGCACGTCGTCATCGACGACGTTGCTGAAGTCGTTGGGAATGTTCGAACCGATCCACGCGGCAGCAGGCAGGGCGGGAAGGAAGAATAGTTTGCGGAAGTAGGCCGGTGTTTGACCAATCCCCTCGTCATCGGCCCACACATTGTTGCCCAACGTGGCTCCGTACGCCGATTCATCCCGCGCCACGGGGGTATGCCATCCGGCAGCATCGGAATCGTCGTACGCTGGGCTGTCGTTCCAACCGGCATTGGCAGCCTCCCAGTCCAGGCCCACTGCCGTAATCGGCATCCCTTCGAGATTGCCGACGGGGGCGATTACACGCCAACCATCGGCCGGATCGGCACTCGTCAATATCGTTGTCGCCGCGGTTGGAAACGACGTGATGGCAAGGAAGACGACGGCGGTTGCATGCAGGGCCGCGCGAGCGCAGGAACCGATCCTCGACTGATTCATCATTGATCTCCCCATGGCTCCCCTCCCCCTTCGGGTTAGACGTACAAACTTCAAGGGGAGACATAGCGGAAGCACGTTCCAAGCCGCGGCAGGATCCACCATCCTTTCAGGGGGTTGCGACTTAACAGGGCCGATTTGACACAGGCGCTGTAAGTTGCGCCGACAACGTGGCACATACAAAGTCATCGAGCCGAACCCCACATGCCCGCTCCGCGTCATGTTCCTCAACACCGCGCTCAATCGGGCCGACCGGCACGCGGCGTCGTGGTCGCGCGCGTCGGCGCGCCTGCAATGAGCCCGATTTGCGCGAATACCGCGCGCACCTTGACAGTCTTGCAAATGTCGACCTCTTCAGATCGAAAGAACTTGTCATGTGTAACAAGCAGGTATATACCGCGACCGGTGAACGTCAAGTCAATGCCGGTCCTTGACGCCCCCCGACAAGTGGCCGCATTGCGGCACGCCGAGGACTCGCGAAGTAGCCGTCGCGAGCATCATCCGGCAGACCAAACAGGGAGAAAGTTATGAGAGCCTTGAGATTCCCCGGTGCACTCTCGCTTGCATTCGTGTTCGCCATGTTTGCGGCGTCCGTGTCGGCGGCTCCACCCGCGCAAAAGAGCAATCCGAATCCAGGGATTATTCCGCCAGACGCACACTTCCATGGGATGACCTACGGAGAGTGGCAGGCCCGGGACATACAGTGGCTTCTAAGCTTGCCTGCAGCGGACAACCCGATCTTCGAAGGGAATGAAGACAAGATTGCCAACGGCCAACCAAAGCACGTATGGTTTCTCGCAAACGCGGCGCCCGTCGTCGATCGTCACTTCACCGTTCCAGCGGGGACGGCTCTATACGCCACCGTTAATGTCGTCGAGTGGGACAACCAGATCTGCGTCGACCCCGACACGAACTACACAGTGGACGAGTTGCGGTCTCTCGCGAAATCCTTTGTGGATTTGTTCACGGACATCGAAGTGCAGGTGGACGGCGTACCGGTCGAGGACATAGCGGCGTACCGCGCGACCTCGCCGGTGTTCGCCTCAACAACGGTGGAGCAGATCTGCGAAGCCCCGCCCGGTACATATGGACCGATGGTAGCCGACGGCTACGCACTCCTGCTTGCGCCGCTGTCGGTGGGTGAGCACATCATTCACATTTCGGGCGTGGTGGTCGTGGACCCCTCTGACCCGTCCAAGGATGTCGATGTCGACGTTACGTGGCACATCACGGTGGTGCCGCACAGCAAGTAAGAGGGATGGTCATCTGTGCTCGTAGCTGGCGCCGGCCCCCGCCCGTCGTCTCCGAAGAGGAAGGGCCGGACCAGCTACGTCACAGCGACCAAGCGCGTCATGGCACTCCCGCGCTGGAACGCAGTCTCGGGTAATGCCGCGCGCCCGTAGCCAATGCTCCATCGTGTCGCTCGGGAGACACCGCCGGCCGCTATCCATAGGGCCCTGCGTCGCTTCGCTAGAACGGTTGAGTAATCGCCTTGACTGCGGGTCGAGCGCCGTTCCTATAGGTGAGGACGAAGAGCAGATCGTAGACCTCGTCCGGCCAATGCGCGGGAAAGTCTTTCCTTCGTACGTTGAGGTACGCGGCAAGCGATGGCAGCTCGTGATGCGTCCAGCATACTACGATCAATTCATTTCTCAGCGATGGATCACCCAGCAATTTGGACGCCAATGGCGCATAGTCTTCACCCTTGAATGACGCGTCAACCGTGGCGTTGATTGCCGCCGCCAAAGGACGCATCGTCAAATAGCAGCGCACACTCGACGATGTTGGTGACGCAGCAAAGATGGAGCCCGGTGCTCCAAACTCCTTCGGAATGAATCTGGCAAGTTGTTCAGCGCGTTTCTGCCCGGCGTAGGAGAGATCGAGGTTTGGCTTGACTGCCGGCTCTTCGCCGTGGCGCAACAACAGGATGGTTTTGGCCATGCGCACGTCGTACCGTGATTTTACGGGGAGCTTGAGGCTCTCGTAAGGTGGCGATCGTTCATGGGCGTTTGGCTGAAACGATCATGCTTTGTCGACTTTTCGGCAAGGTGGTCGAGGAGGCCACCCGCATTTTGTCCGCGGCTAATCCTCAATGCTGCCGGATAACAGCGATATCACTTGTAGGATTGGTGGACAATCGGGCTTCCACGATGGCGGCATGTGAGGCGCGGCGCTGCCGCCCCGGGCATCGGTGTGCGCCGGTCTTCCAGGCGGGCACTTGATTGATCGTTCAAATCGGCGTAGCCTCGCTTGAATGAACGATCAAGTCGACGCCGGCGCAGCAACGCGGATGCGGATTGTCCTCGCGGCGATGCAGCTTTTCTGGGAGAAAGGCTACCAGTCCACCAGCGTCGCCGACCTGCTGAAGCGCGCCGAGGTGCACAGCGGCAGCCTCTATCATTTCTTTCCGGGAAAGCAGGACGTCCTGATTGCCGTGCTCGACCTGTATCACAGCGGCATCGATGAGATGTTGCTCGCCCCCGTGTGGAAGGACGTGGCCGATCCTATCGACCGCGTGTTCGCTCTGCTGGCCAAGTACCGCGAGCTGATCGTCCAATCCGATTGCACCTATGGCTGTCCGATCGGAAGTCTTGCGCTCGAATTGCACGAACCGGATCCGCCGGTGCGCGAGCGGCTCGAGGCCAATTTCACGGCGTGGGTGGACGCGATCGAACGCTGCTTAGTCGAGGCCGGCACACGGCTTCCGCGTAACGTGGACAGGCGCGCGCTCGCCGGTTTCGTGCTGACGACAATGGAGGGCGGCGTGATGCTTGCCCGCACGTATCGCGACGTCGCGATGTTCGACGCAGCCGTCGGCCAGCTGCGTGATTATCTCGGCCGTCTGCTCGTAGAAGCAGGCGCCGTCACCACGCCCCGCAAGTCCAAGAGGAGATAGACGATGCGTATTTTGTTAATGATCGCTGCCGCGCTGCCCGTGATAGCGCTGGCCCAACCGAATTCACCGCCGGCCGCCCACTTCCAGCCGCAGGCATTTCTGGCGGGCAGTTGCTGGAAGGGAACGTTTCCCGACGGAAAGAAGATCGACGAGCATTGCTTCGAATGGGTCTACGCCGGCCAGTTCCTGCGCGACCGGCACACGGTCACCGGCGGATCCGCGCCCTACGGAGGAGAAACGATCTACTACTACGACGCGGCATCGAACTCCGTGCACTACCTCTACATCAACATGCTTGGCGGCAACAGCCGCGGGACGGTGACGCCAAGCGACGGTGTTCTGGTGTTTCCCGAGGATACGTACAGTGATGGCAAGCAACAGCAGACCTATCGCAGCTCCTGGCGGCGCGACGGCGACGACGCCTATTTCGTCCTGACCGAGGTCAAAGGCCCGGACGGCTGGAAGGAAGCTTGGCGCACCCGCATGCAACGTCAAAGATGAGTATCCGCCTCGTCGATGACAGGCGATCCAGCGTCACGACGCGCAAGTAGTTGGCCAAAGACCATCCGTCTCGACGACGCGGCGGGGAACCGGTCAGCAGCTGAGCGGTCCCGGCGTCGTGGGACAGTCCTCGGTCTTCATGCCGGCGAGCCTTCCATTCTCGAACCCACCTTCGTATCGCGTGCCCTTCGCGGAAACGAAGACGCCTGGGCCGTTAGCCTTTCCGCCCTTGAAGGTTCCCTCGAGGCGCCCGCCGTTGTCCCACGTATAAACACCCTTGCCCTCGGGCCTTCCCTTGACGAAGCTACCGACATAGGTATCGGCGCCCCGCGCCTCGCCCTGTCCATGCGCAATTTCGTCCTTCTCGTTGCACTCGCCTTCGTAAGCGCCGCGCAGGTAGGCGTTACCTACCACGCGGCAATCGTGCGCCAGCGCGGGCCCAGCGGCCACCGCAATCAGCGCCAGCACTTCGACCAAATGTCGTCTCATGATCCCGCTCCCGTCGATGACGCCTACCGGTCGTCCGCGCGCCAGCGAAGCGTCAGAAACAAAAAGGGACGCGCCCCGACGGCGCGCCCCTTGAAGTCCATCGTCGTGCTCAATTCGGCGGGCTGTTGTTGTTTGCGAGATCCTTGCAGAGCGCTCCCGTCTCGCCGACCTGCTTGGCGCAACCGGTGAGTTCGAGGATGTCCATCCCGGCACCGTTGCGATCGACGATGTATATCAGGCCGCGTTTGTCGATCTCGACGTTGTTGGTCATGTAGCCGGCGGTATCGGTCAACTCGTTCGCCACGGGCACGTAGAACGCAATTTCCCGCGGTGCTTGCGGCTCGCGGATGTCCCAGATGCGCACGCCGCCGTTGAAGTACGCGATCGCGGTGAGCTTGCCGTAGTACGGATTGGCGAAGTTCTCTTCGCTCGAATGCACGCCGAACCGCGCGCCGCGGCCGCAGTAGTTGCCACGCGGATATTTGGCGCCGGCGCGCTCGTCGACGGACATCGTCGACAGACCCATCGGTCCCTGATACGGGTCATGCTGCACCCGGGTGCCCGGCGGCGCGGTCATCGAGTTTTCCACGGTCACGTCGACGACGAAGCTCCAGTGCGGCGCCTCGTCGCAGCGGCCGTCGACGCCGTCGGCCGTCGCTTCGGAAGCGAGCAGGACGATGTCACGGGTCCGAAACTCATTGAATTTGGCGTAGCTCGGCGGTTGCATGCCGAAGATGGGGAACGACGTGTGGCCACCCTGGTCCGGCGACATCAGGTAATACCCCACGGTCGGCGAACTCGGCCCGATCAGTTCCGCCTCGGTCGGTGCGTCGGCGCTGCCAGGCGTCGCTGGGACCCAGGTACCTCCGTAGGCGGCCGGGAGCAACTTCTTGCGGTCGATGATGGTCATCACGCCATTGTCGCCGACGCCCCAAGCAGCATAGATCCGGTTGCCGACCACATTGTCGCCGGCGGGGACGTCAGCGTTGATCCAGGCGGCCAGAGCCTGATCCTTCTTTGGATGGTCGTGTGCGGAGATGGGGCCATGCAGCGACGTCGCAATCGCACCCGTCGACCCCGGTTGCCCGCCCGGCAGCCCGAACGTGCGGATGTAGACGGGCGTGGCGTTCGGGTTCTTCCAGTCGAGGACTAGCATTGACTGGGCCTGACGCCACAGTGGAGCGGCGTTCTTGCTGCCCGGTGCGAACGTTAGCCCGGTGCTGCACTCCCACCACAGCTTGTGGGTCGAGCGAATGCCGAGCAGCTCGGAGGTCATCACCGGCGCCGAAGGGTTCGTGACGTCCCATACCTGATAGCCTGAATTGGCGCCGCCCTGGACGTTGCGCTGCAGATACACCTTGCCCGCCGTTCCGCCCGGCAGTTGTGATCCCAGGCACATCCGCGCCATCTGCGCCTGACCTCCGAGAGGAGCCGGTATCAGCGCTTTCTCGACGGGATTCTGGGGGTCGGTGACGTCGATGATCATCGTCCCGTTGTTCTGGCATGCGTTGCCCGCCAGCGGATTCGGCAGCGTGTTCGGGGGGCAAGGCGTTACCCTGCCGTCCGGGACGCCGCTGTGCTGCCCAACGAACAGGTACCAGCGGCCATCAGGGTATTGAATGACGTTCGGCTGGTACGAGGGACGCCCTTGCAGGTCCGTGTGGCCCAGCCGGTTCATGTTGACCTTCTCTTGGCTTTGGCAGTGGGGATTGTGCGCCGCCGCGGGCGTATTGCAGGCGTTGCCTTGTGCCTGGGCGTTGGCTGTGCCCAGCGCGAGCACAATTGCCGCAGACAGCGTCCCGAGGCCCACTTTGCCGCTTACATGGAATGACGCGTACATTCGTGCCTCCTTTTCTCTCTCGAACAACAGGAAGGTACAACCGGGTGACGACTCAGCGCGTCGTCACCTGAGTACCGACAACACGCGCTCCTTGTTATTGAAACGCACCGACCTCCCGTCCGCGTACTGCCAGATCTCGACGCGTCCACTGGGCGGTTCGTCCTGAATCACCTGCTCCGGTTCGCCCCAGATCGCCCTGACCTCCTCGGGTTTCATGCCTCTTCGCGGCTCGCTCGCGACCCCGACCTTGACCGGCGCCGCCGCCGCGGGTTGTCCGACCGCCGCGCGGGCAGTGGTGGCCGCCGGCTCGGCCGATGGCTGACGCACGGCATCGGGCTTCGCGTCGGGTGACGGCAAGCCGAGAGAATCGATCTCGCACGGGAAATTCTGGTACAGGTCGGCGCCGTTCTTCGCCTTGCACTTGAAAATCTCGGCGCCTGCTGGTGCCGTCGCCAGGAATATGGGCGCGGCGATCCACAATACCCATGGATTCATTGGACTAGCTCCACTGCATCGTCGTGCCAACAGCGCATTTCTGTCGCTGTTTCCACTCCAACCGCAACTCAGGTGCACCAGGATTCGGAAAGCGCGGGATTCGAGGCGAATGTAGACAACGCCACGCGCTCAGCGGCTTTCACTTATCTTTAACGACGTTCAACGAACGCGGGGCGTGTAATTATCAGTCGGAGGTAGGTATCCCCCGGTATCAGACAAATACCGATTTGAATGTAGGACGGGCGCGTGCGTCTCGGTGCGGTCAGCTGGGCCTGGACGACTGAGGCGCGCGACAACGCCTCGGCGCGACATGCGGCGCCGAGGCGTTGGTGGATTGAGCTGCCAGGACTACTTCGTCGCCTTGTATTCCATCCACGCGTCGTTGAACTCTTCGCGCGTCAGGCGGCCGCTGTGATTCTTGTCAGCCCTGTCGAAGGCGTCTCCAAATCCGACGATGCGTTCGGTTTCCGTGCGCAGCACGTAGCCCCGATCGTTAACGTCGATCGACTTGTAAACGATGTCCGGGGAATCGCTCTTCGAATACGTGCGGGTCGTGGTCGTAGTGGTCGTCTGGCCCGACGGCGTGGGCTCGGTCGTCGTCGTGCTTTCCTTTGTCACGGTTGTTGTGTCCGCGCTAGCGGCGCCGGCCAAGAGGAAAACAGCGGCGGCCAATAGGCGAGCGCTGTGGGATGCGTTGGAATGTCTCATGAAGGCTCCTTCATGCTTACGTTTGAACCGTGGGTCCGGAAACATGGCCCACACTCCCATGCACACGAGCGCATGTGGAGGAGGTTGGAGGAACGTTGCAAACTCCGGTTCCATCCAGTTTGGCTCGTTGCTCGAGCCAGTCGTCGTCCTACGGAGCATCGTGGTCCTGTCGAACATGCTTTTGATGTTGTGATTACAACACGCGCCGAGGAAGTCCGATGACATGGAAATAGTCAATTTGCGGACATCGAGAATTCAGCGCGCCCCGTATCGTTCACATGTGGCCAATGTGGCCCCATAGTGAAGCCATGAAAGGATGGTGTCTCATGTCCACGTTGATAAGGTGCGTTACGGCCATTGCCTTCGGCATGGCCATGGCAGGGTGTTCGAACATGAATGGCGGCTACGGTGCGGGATACTCAACGACGCCGAGGTCGCCCCAGCTGGAAATGCCTTACCCGAACCCGGACAAGGCTGAAGGCTCGGGACAAGCGGTGCCCGGCCCGACCAAGTAACAGTGCGGCCAGCAGCGCGAGCGGCCGCTCTAGGGCGGCCGTTCGTTTGAGGATTGTCCCCACTCCCACTTCGACTTGATGGCCACCACCTGGCGGGTTTTCGCCTAGCGTGCGGCTACCCCGTCTTACGTGGTCTTGCAGATTTCGGGCCCTTACTGATTGGAGCGACTTTAGGTAGTGGTTGGATGTTCGCGCTCAAGGAAGCGTTGAGCGCCGTCGCCAGAGCGACATCGCCACTGACCAGGTCGGCCCAAGCAATCTCCAAGCCCTTGCGGCGCCCCTTGAGGGTAAGGATAAAGCCTTTAGGTGAGATTGTGAGTGTGTAAGCCTGTCTTCCGACAAGTAGTTCTCGTCTCAAGTCTCCTTCCAGCTTCGTGGTCATTTTGGCTATTCAGGCAGATGGCAGGTCGATGATCGCAGGGTCATCGTCCTAATCGAAAAACTTGTTGGGCTTGAGGAAGAAGGAAAGCGTAACGCAGCCGTTCGGCGCGTGCGCGTCGTGACGGCTCCCGGCCGGACGCCAGACGTAGTTGCCAGCGGTCGCCACGCCCTCCGCATCCACGAGCGATCCCTCCAATACGTAGGTCTGCTCGAGCTCGACATGCTCGTGGTCGGGAAGGACGGCGCCCGGCGCGAGACGCGTGAGCGTAGTCAGCAGACCGGACTCCTTGTCCTCCATGAGCACTTTGATCTCCACGCCTTTGAAACGCGTGGGGACCCACGGCAAGGAGGCGACGTCAACGTATCGCGAGGCAAGCGCGCCGAGGCTTTCGTGCGCCCTGGCGTTAGGGGTCATGGCGGTCATCGCGTTCTCCTCGAGGTTAATTGTGCCCAACGGTTTGATCGTCGCCGACCGACTGCATGGCTGACAGGAACTCGCCAACGCCGACCAGCCGCAACACGTGCGGCCCGACGACAATCCCGAGCACGACTTCCAGAACTACGACCGGTACCCAAACCCCCACGCGCAGCTCGGCCAGCAGCGGAGCAGCGATGCCGATCGCCATCACGACAAGAACCGGATTATTGCCGAGCGTCATGTAAGGCTCTTCGAGCTATGCCGCGGTAGGTGCGTATGCGGGCTTCGGCGTGACGACAGCCTTCAGCAGTAATCCTACTCTGCAGAGGGGGCCAAATGTTGCAGTCACCGACCAATGCGCGAATGCAGCGGAATTCAGCGCGGCCCCACCCGCCGCCGTACTCTTACCAGCTACAGGATCGCTCATGACTTTCGCGCCGACGTCCTTCGACAGGCGCTGAGACTCCGGCGAGGCGAGGATGATTTTCCCCGCCGCCGCGCGGAGGCGATCGATGGCGGATAATCCCCCTTGCCACGATTTTCCGACAGGCGTAGTGTTGGCAGCCCGCGAAGGTCCCGCGGCAGGTAGTCCGCGAGGGCGAGCCTTGCGAGCGATGGAGTGTCACTCAGCGCTCGCAGCTGGATTTTCGTCAACAGGATTCGAATTTCAAGGAGGCAAACGATGGGCAGAACCGCTGTCGCACTCGCCATTGCTGTCTTGTTTGGAATCGCAGGAACGGCCGGCCCGGCGTGGGCCGACGAAGACCCGATCGGATTCAAGAAGAGCCTCGACGATGAAGGGGACCGCGCCCCGGACAGGACTCCGTCCGCCGAGGCCTTCCTGATACGGGCGTACCCCGCAACCACCATCCCGGACAGCGCCTCCCTCGCGGCCCGCGTCAACTGGACCGCACTGAATGCCGGCGCGCATTCGGCGGGCTCCTGGCAGCTGATCGGCCCGAGCAAGGCGACCTATCCTTCCGTGCTGAATCCGTTCCTGTTCGACGGGGCGCAATACGTGGCGAGCGGCCGAGTGACGGCGATGGCGATCTCGCCGAACTGCTCCCAGGGCAAATGCACCCTCTACGTTGCGGCGGCTGGAGGCGGTGTCTGGCGCACCGACAAGGCGCTCAACGGCTCGAACTGGCAATACATCTCCGAGCAGCTTCGCCACGAACGCGATCGGCTCGCTGCTGATGGATCCGCGCGATTCCTCGGGCAACACGCTGTATGCCGGCACCGGCGAGCCGAATGCCTCGGGCGATTCGGAAGCCGGCGTCGGCATTTACAAGACGACGGACGGCGGCCAGACATGGGCACTCGTTCCCGGCAGCGACATCTTCTTCAACCGCTCG
This sequence comes from uncultured beta proteobacterium, assembly GCA_963782625.1. Classification (GTDB taxonomy): domain Bacteria; phylum Pseudomonadota; class Gammaproteobacteria; order Burkholderiales; family Casimicrobiaceae; genus VBCG01. The sequence goes on from CAWAKN010000006.1 coordinate 425,072, forward strand.
ATCGGGCAGATGGCGCTCGATAACGCCGGTAACCTGCTCGTTCCGATCGACAGCGGCGTGCGTGGCATTAGTTCCACGGGCGGAGCGGTCGGCATACCGCCCGTTCCACCTCCCCTGACACGCGGGCTCTATCGGCAAAACGGAGCCACCTTCACACTCATCCGCCCGATCGTCGCCGTGGCGACCGCCCGAGGTTCCACTACGGTAAAGGTCGATCCGACGCATGCCGGCGTTCTCTACGTGAACGAGTTCTCGCGTGGGATCTGGCGCTCGATGGACGACGGCGCTACGTGGGTGCAAATCAAGAGGCCGCTTAATGCCGGCGTCAACACCGACCGTGCCGAGTTCGACGTCACGACGCTGCCCAATGGAAAGACGCGGATGTATGTCGGCGTGGGCAATCAGACCGACGCGGGCGCGAACAGGGCCCGGTTCTATCGCACCGACGACGCCACCGCGGCAGTCCCTGTCTTTGCCGACATGACGACCGACCAGAACATCGGCTACTGCACCGGCCAGTGCTGGTACGACAATGTCGTCTACACGCCGCCCGGAGCACCCGATGTCGTCTACCTCGGTGGCTCGTTCTCCTACGGCGAGTTGCAAGGTCCGTCGAATGGCCGTGGCTGGATCTTGTCGACCAATGGCGGAGGCGGCTTTCACCGACCTCACGCAGGATGCGGACCCCCACCATGCCGAAGGGATCCATCCCGATCAGCACGCGATCGTCACGGTGCCGGGCAAGCCATTGCAATTCATCACCGGGTCGGACGGCGGTGTCGTGCGTTCAGACGGCAAGGTCGCGGACATCTCGTACAAATGCGATACACGCGGCCTTGATGCGCGCGGACCTGGCTTTGTGCAAGAGCCTGTTGAGCAAGGTCGCGAACCAGCTCGTCAACATGAACAACGGCCTGTCGACGCTGCAGTTCCAAAGCCTGTCGGCGAGCGCGCAGCGACCCAGAATCTTCTGCAGGGTGGCACGCAGGACAATGGGACGTTCCAATACAATGGGTCCCCCATCGTCTGGCCCCAGGAAATCTACGGCGACGGCGGCCAATCCGGCTTCAACGTCGCCAACGATGCGCTGCGTTTCAATACGTTCACTGGCCAGGCGAACGACGCGAACTTCCGCAACGGCGACCCGACGAAGTGGGTGATCATCTCGGCGCCGATCTTCTCCAGCCCGGAAGGATCGTTGTTCTACCCGCCGGTCATCGCCGATCCGAATCCGGCCACGGCCGGCTCGATCTTCCAGGGTTCGTTCTCGGTCTGGCGAACACAGGACTGGGGCGGCAACCAGGCGTATCTCGAAGCCAACTGTCCGGAGTTCACGACATTTGCGGGCCAGCCCGGCTGCGGTAATTTCGTGGCGATCGGCGACGGTGTTCCGTCGACGCAGCTCACCGCGGCCGGCGTGGGGAAGCCGTGGCGGCGGTGCGGTCGCCTGGATCTCGCGGGCTCCGCAAAACACCGGGTCGATGTGGGCGGCGACGAGCACGGGCCGCGTGTTCATCACCGAAAACGCGAACGATCCGGCCGCGTCCGTAGTCTGGAACCGGGTCGACGTAGGGTCGATCGGTCCCAACCGATTCGTTACCGCGATGTACATCGATCCGACGAATGCCCGACATGCATGGATCTCTTACAGCGGCTATGACACGAATACACCCGCGCAACCGGGACACGTGTTCGAGGCGACATGGAGCGGAGCGGGCGCGGCGACGCTCGTCGACCGTAGCTTACAACCTGCCCGACTTCCCGATAACGGCCATTGTGCGCGATGATGTGACGGGCGATCTCTACGCGTCCTCCGACTTCGGGGTCATGAAGCTCCCGAACGGCGCAGCGGCATGGGTTGCAGCCGGCACCGGAATGCCGATGGTCGAAGTATCGGGTCTCACGATAATTCCGTCGGCGCGGATCCTGTATGCCGCGACGCACGGTCGCAGCGCGTGGTCGATGCAATTGCCTTAGTATCCAAGCAGGAAATGAGTGCAAGGGCCGCCTCCGGGCGGCCCTTGCACTTGGTGCTCGCACAAAAGAGCACACGATCGGACATCGAACCTGGCCCTGGCGCCAGTGGCCCGCGAGAGTTGGAGGAAAGCGGTCTGTCGTCCGAACAAGCCGCAGCGCCATCGTAAAACTGTCGCGAATTCTTACATTGCTCGTCGGATTTGTTCTAGGCGGGTTCGCGCCGTCTTCGTTAAGTCCATGATTTGTTGGAACAGTCAAGTCGTAGGGTACAGCTTATGCATGCATGATTTGAGCGTCGAGTTCTATAGGGGGATCCCATGAGATTGCACGTTCTTAAGCGGCTTGCGCTCGGCGCCACCGCATCCACGGCGCTGGCAATACTGCCGGCCTCTTCGGGGGCGGAGGTCCTGCTCAAGGATTTCTTCACTGACGATACCGCGGGAGCCGCGCCCAACGGCGCGGAAGTAGGTTCGGCATTTTACGGGGGCATCGCGAATCAAGGGGGTGCCAACGTCACATACACGGTTGCCGACGTGGCGGGCAATTTGAAGCTGCGCGTAAATTCGCCCGGCCCCGCGAACGATACCGCGAACGGGTCCATCGTCGAATACCTGCCGACAACGCAGCCCGACGTTGCGCAGGTGTCCTACGAGTTCCTCGTCGCGAGGGAAGGCCTGGCCCAGTCCGGGCTGAATGCGTTCGGTCAGGAACTGGTCCTCGACCCCGGGGGCCTGAACCTGGTGCTCTTTTGGAGCAGCGACGCCGACGGCCATCACCTCTGGTATGGGACTTCGATCCCCGGCCAGGGCACCTTCACGCTCACCGACACCGGTTTTGTATATTCGCTGGAGACCGCATACGCGGTGGAATGGCTGATCAATACCAACAGCGATCGTTTCAGCCTGAGCGTTGGCGGGACTCCGCTTGCGACCGACGTCGCATTCGGGGCGGACGGGGACTCGTTGCGCGAACTCGCTTTCGTCAACGACTTCGCGACGGTGGGGACTCAGCAGATCGACAACGTGCTGATCGCGGCTGTGCCTTTACCCTCCACCCTCGCCCTTCTCGGCATCGGCCTCGCCGGGCTCGGCTTCTCCCGCCGTAAGTAGTAACCGCCTTCGTCTCAACGCAGACCCCGCCGAAGCGGGCGTCGTATGGGCGGGTGCACGCTGCCTTTGGCATCTCCAACTGGCTCGTGCATTCAGTAACTGGCCAAGCAGTATGGCCGCGAATGACCGCTTGCGACGGCGGATTCAACCGGTGGACGCAACAGCTTGATGAAATCGTTGAGCTGGTGTTTCGTAGTCCAGTGTCTTCCGGGGCCGTTCGTTGAGGCGCCGAGCGATCGCGTTGAGTTTCGACTGCGAATACCCTGAGAGGTCGATCCCCTTGGGAGGTATTGCCTCAGCAAGCCATTCGCATTCTCATTCGACCCGCGCTGCCAAGGGCTCCGGGGATCACAGAAGTAGGACCTTGATATCGGTGGTCAGCGTAAAACGTCGATGATCGGCCATTTCTTTGCCGCGGTCCCAGGTGGCTGGGCGTATCCCGCCGGACTCAGCCAGAATGCGGTGTACCGACGAGTGAGACCGATCAAACAGCCTGGCGATCTGGTGAAGCGTCTCACCCTTCCGCCAATGCTCCCACATGAGCGCCCGTTGGCTGGCCGAGTAGTAAATGCGCGGTCTTCTCTTCATCTGCAACACTCCTTCCGCCACCATGGCGTCTTGTGTGTTGCATCGACCGGTTGAATCCGCCACCCTTCTCGGTCACACGCCCGGCGCAGCCGACCGTCCGCTTCGCCGCGACTGCGGCCGTTCAGTCGCGGGTCGTCAATGCGCGCGTTCGACCATGAGCAGCCGCTCTTGGTCTCCGCGGTGACTTACCCGGAGCGGCCGTCCGCACCGCACAGAAGACTGGCGGATACTCGCAGATGCGTTCAAACGGCGGCTTCGGATGGCGAGGCGCTGCGACCGGTTGGTCGGGCGCTGCGCGTCGACGCGGTACGCATGCGCTGGTTTGACGTCTTTGGGTTAGGGGCACTATGCTCGTTGTAGCAGAGTAAGCCGCAACCACTGGGCTCGCGAATTTCTCTGCGGCCCGAACAGGAATTAGCTGAGGAAATGCCCCATGGCGGACGCCCGTACTCTGGCACCAGCCGGTTGCAATGAGACTCTGAAAAGATTCATCCTTGGATGATCCAGCCTCCCTCAAGCAGGAGATCGCTCACTTGGCGGCGGAAGCCGATCGATTGCGAAAGGAGCGCGATGCCAACCGTGCCGAGTTGGACGCGCTCCGAGCCAAGGGGGAGGAGTCGATCTCGACCCGTTTGCGGTTGCTCTCCGTTGAGTTGACCAACGCGATTCGCACCGAGATATTCTCGACCCTCAAGTGGGTCGGCGGGCTAATCGCGCTCGCCGTCACCGTCGCTACTGCGGGTGGCTACTTTACGCTCTCGAGCATGATCGCTTCGACGGTGGAGACGCAGGTAAAGGAGCAGGTCAGGGAAAAAGAAGAGGACATCAAGTCAGTCCGCACCAGCATGTTCAAGGCGGTCGCTGACTTCACGATGGAAGCGAATAAGGCACTTAATGACATTTCAACGGCCACGGGCAGGGTCAAGGAGGCGAGCGCCAACGCCGAACGCGAAATTAGAATTCGCGTTACAACGCTGGCCGTCGCCCCGGAAAGCCCGTCCGACGGTACTGTTCCGGCGGAATCTTTCACCATTCCGGTGGTGGTCAATGTCGTTTACAGCACGGATCGGGAAAATATTTCAGACGAGCAAATCAAGAGTCAGATCACGGTACTGAACGACGACTATCACGCTCGGAACGCCGATCTCTCCAAGGTGCCAGACGTCTTCAAACCGTTTATCGGCGACGCCCGCATTCGATTCGAGCTAGCGACGAAAGATCCCGCGGGTAGGCCAACCATCGGCATCACTCGCACGAAAACTACCCGCAAAAGCTTCTCGACCGACGACGCAGTCAAGTCGAAGGCGCGCGGAGGGGCCGATGCCTGGGATACCGCACGCTACCTCAACATCTGGGTCGCGACGCTCGGCGCCGGCGTGCTCAACTACGCGCAGCTTCCTGAAGGACCCAAGGAAACGGATGGCGTCGTCGTCCACAACGTCGCGTTCGGTACCAGTGGGACTGCCAATGCGCCCTTCAACAAGGGCCGCACCGCGACCTCGGCGATCGCGCAGTACCTCAACCTCCGGCGCATCTGGGGCGATGGCCAGTGCGTGGACAGCGACCTTGTTGCGGATACGCCGATTCAACAGGGGCCGAACTTTGGCAAGCCGACGTTTCCGCACATTTCTTGCAACAACGGTCCGAACGGCGACATGTTCATGAACTTCATGGACTATGTGGACGACGACATCATGTATATGTTCACCAAAGGGCAAGTTCAACGCATGCACGAGACGCTGCAGGGGCCGCGGAAGCGGCTGATCCGACAATAGGACGGCAACCGACGGCGAAATACGCACACTAGGATCGCCGGCCAACTGCGACGCTTGTCCACCAGACGGGAGATCGCACTCGAGTACGTGCACCACCCGCCCCAACGGTGACCGCCACAGTCGCGCGCCCGCCGAATGGATGGCTGCTCCCCGTCTAAAGCGGTCGGCAAGTTGGAGACGGCCAACGGCAACTCATGGCCGATCGGAAGCGTTTGTAGGGCTGCTCAGTGCCGATTGAACGTGCCACCACCTACCCTGCGCGACCGTCCGATCAGGCACCACCTCGCAAAGGTTCGCCTACAAGTACCAAACGCAACTCCTCAGCCTGCCGAGATTTCCTCCGCCGGCGAGGCTCGAGGTGTCCCTATCCCTGCGGGGACCTGCAGCCCACTTGCGTGAAAATTCCGGGAGCGTACAGTTAGAGCCAGCGGGTGGCGTGGAATCTACGAAATAACACACGATCGTACGGGAGGTCGCAATGGCAGCCGATATTTTCGCGAAGCTGGGCGACATCAAAGGCGAATCGCTCGACAGCAAACACAAGGACGAAGTCGAGGTGCTCTCCTGGTCATGGGGAGTGGCTACAAGTTCCTCGACTGGCGGAGCCGGTTCCGGCTCCGGCAAAGCACATTTCAACGACTTCAACTTTACCCATCATATTGACAAAGCATCGCCGAATTTGTTGAAAGCGTGCGCGACCGGTGAGCACATCAAGGAAGCTACGATCACGGCGCGCAAGGCCGGGAAGGGCCAGCAGGAATTCCTCATTATCAAGATGAACGACGTGATCATTACGAGCGTGGCCATGAGCGGGTCGGGCGACACGCCGGCCACGGCGGAGAGCATCGCGCTTCGGTTCGGCAAAGTCGACCTCGAGTACAAGCCGCAGAAAGCCGATGGGTCGCTGGATGCCGGCCTCCACTTCAAGTACGACATCAAGGCGAACAAGGACGGTTAGCGGGCCGAAGCTGGTTTCCTTGCTCGAATCACGAGTCCCGCAACCGGTGATCCGGATTCCATCCGCAGGTCCGCGTGAGCAATCTGGCAAACCAGTCCGGCTCCGGCGAGTAAGCGCTCGACGTACCCGCGGGCATGGCTGTAGCGGCCGTGCAGCTCGAGCCGATAAGCAAGGGAGGCGTCCCCGCTTGCGGCGTCCTCAAGAGTAAAGATCAGCAGGCCATGAGGTCGGAGCGCTCCCGCGGCGGCCACGATGACGTCCTCCAGGGCGCCGAAATAGACTAGCGTGTCCGCGGAGACAATCAGGTCGAACGCCTCCCGGCGGTCGCGAAGGTACTCCGTCAACTCGCCTTGCACGAGCTCGTCGTAGACATTCTTTTCCTTCGCCCGATCCAGCATTCCGGCCGAAAGGTCGACACCTGACAATCGGCGAGCATAGGGGACGAGCAGCGGACCGCATAGCCCCGTTCCGCAGCCGGCATCAAGCACATCGAGGCTCTTCGAAAGCCCCCGAGGCGGATCTTCCAGCATAGCCGCGACGAGCGCCGGCGCGCGGTAGGACAGGCTCGCGAGCTTCGACTCGAAGCTCGCTGCGAAGGCGTCGAAGATTCCTACGACGAACCCCTCCGATGCGCGCGGCGGAACATCCCGGCCGGTGCAGGCCGCCAGCATGTGCCGTGCAATCGGGTCGGCCGGCTCCTCGGCGAGCCATTCCTCGAAGATTTTCACCGCCTCGTCGATCTCGCCTATCGTGCAGTGCGCCATCGCCCTCAGTCTTCGGACTTCGCGGTGCTTCGGCCTTAACGTAATTACCTTGCAGAAGCACGCGAGGGCTTCCTCGCTTCGCTTCAATGCGGTGAGCAGGATGCCCAGGTTGGTGTACGCATCGATGTGAGCGGGGTCAAGGCGAATGGCAGTCCGATACGCTGCTTCGGCTTCGACGGGTTTGTCCGTCGCGCGCAGCAGTACGCCGAGATTGCCGTGCGCGTTCGCGTGACTGGGATTGAGCGAAATAGCGCGCCGATAGGCGGCAATCGCGTCGTCCAATTTGCCTTGCGCCTGGTAGATGATGCCGAGATTGCTGTAACAATCCGCGCGGCCGGGCACTAGCGTCAGGCTCTTTTCGATGAGTGCCACACCCTCGTCACTGCGGCCCAGTTGATGGGCGAGCACCCCCGCAAAATGCAGCGCATCGGGATTATCCGGCGCTCTCTCGAAAATCGCGCCATACAGCTTCTCGGCCTCGGCGAGCTGGTCGTTCTTTTGCAGGAGGATGGCGACCGAAATGGCCTCCCGGAGAGTCAATTCACGGGTTGACTGGGGAGAGTGCTCCATGATGTGGCGCGGGTTCTGCGTTCGCTTGGACGGATAGTAAATCCAACCGATAACGGATAGTAGATCTAACGCCACGACGCGCCGACGGGAGGCGGGGATGGTCAGGGTTTCCAAGCGATGCGTTGATCGAACTCGTACTCCGGTGCCGGCGCAGCGTTCAATCCGTAGTTGGACACTCAGCGGCGTTACTTGACCCTGTATAGGCAAGGGCGTAGCGTCCTTGGGCGCCACGGGACGCCTTTTTCCAGCCGCCGCAATTACCAGTACCCAACCCGATCGCAAAGGAGCGCCTAATGGCCACCTTCATTCCCGGCCAGACCATCCGGACCCAAGATCCCACAGTTGAAGTCACCGTCACCCGGAACTCGCCATTGCCGGTTGGGCGACATCGATTTCAACTGGTTGTGATTGACGACTCTGGTAACCAGTCAACGCCAGCCATTGCGGAGGTCATCGTAATTGACAATGACCTGCCAACCGCAGTACTGGACGCCCCTCAAACAGTATCCTTTGGAAGTTCGTTCACTCTCTCCGGCGCTCGGTCCGCCGACCTGCCACCGGGAAAGATCACGGCATATGAATGGGTGCGACTCTCCTAGCGAACACCATGGGGCTTCGCCCGCGCGGCGGATCGCCGGCTAGCGCACTTCGTTAGCCCACTCAACCTCATGTCGATAACATCGGCGCTCACGGCTCTCTGTGACATATTGCGCACGAATACAAGCGTCGACGTAATGTTGGGTCGTCCGCAGGATTCGACCTCGGCAATCTACATCTGGCCCTGGCGGTTGGATGAGGTGCGCGAGCCCGCTAGTCGCCCATCGCCCGCTAATCCTAGTGAGAGCGGGGCGCATCAGGCTCCCGCTCAAAATCTTCATTTCCTGGTTTTGGCCACACCCGCCTTGACGATCGAGGGGCTTTCGCGGCTTGATCAGGCTAGACAGGTCATATTGGGCAACCCCGTTCTGACTAGCGACGGAGTCAACGTTCAGGTAGTCCTTGCGAACGAGTTGGATGTTGAACAGCTAACGTCCGTGTTCCAAGCTTCAGGGATACCACTGACCCTGTGTCTGAGCGGTGTAATACGCGGGGTCCGATGACCTCAATAGAACTGAACCTAGGTCGTTTAATCGCGCGTATTCAAGGAGCGGGTTAACCCGTCGCTCAACGTAGACTCCCGCGTGCGGGACCGCGCTCATGGCCTCATCGTCCCGGCCCATCGCCGCGCGTGCGCGCTCACTTAGAGCATCTTTGCTTTCACCGGGCTCGCGAACAACCGAGGTAAGCGATCCATTCTCGGTACGCGCCAGAAGTTCCACCACTTGGTCACCCGGGGTGACCGGGTCAGTGATGACATGGAGGATCTTTTTTTCCAGGAAATAGCTAACAGCGCGCGACCGCCTAAGACTTCGACGACAGCTGAACGAATCAGGAACTTCTGCGCCGCACGAAACCCATTCCCGCGATTGCGACCCCGATCAACAGCAGTGTTCCCGGTTCCGGAGCTGCGATTCCCAACACCGCCAAGCTGTACGAGTACCCGCCGCTGTAGATGAGGGCGTCTACACCGGAACGCAAAGCGCACGCCACTTCAACAACCTGTTGTAATCACGCGCTATTAAAATAGGGCAAAAATGCTGTTGCAGGAATTGCCGCCATTTGGGCGTTCCCAATACCGATAAGAAAACGGCCCCGCTCGGGGGCCGTCATTCTTGGGTTTGGTGGAGGTGGCGAGAATCGAACTTCCACGTTTCGCCCAGCGGGGGCTTCTGGCCGAGCAGCTTGCCTTTGTTCCAGGGTGTTGCGCGCCGTGCAGTCGTCGTTGTGATATCGATGAACGGCTCCTCTGTTGAGGGAAAGGAGCCTCATGGTGTTCCGGGCCGATGGGCGCTTATCGGACCCACAGCAGACCTACACCAGACTTTCGCGAAGCCCATGAGCGGACCTTCGACTTGGAATTGGGGATTACCTTTATGGCGTGACGCCATAGGATTCAGCCGGCGATGATCGACGACACTATGTGACGTCGCACACGACAAGCCCCGCCGGAGCGGGGCCAGTGTTGGCGCGGAATCGACTACTGTTTGCGCCGCGAGAAGCCGAGTCCGGCTAGGCCGAGGCTGATAAGGGCGAGCGTGACGGGCTCGGGGACGGCGGCGCCAGTGGCCAATCTGAAACTTGCCGTCCCAAAGGGCTCCTGACCCCCATTCGCCGGGCCGTTGAAAGCGAACTGACTGTTGTCGTCAAACGTGTCCCACACGATTTTGATGTCGTCTGCATCGAACGTAATTGTGGGGAAAAAATTGCTGTCGTTATTTGGCTCGTTCGGTTGGAAAAAATTACCCGTGTACCCACCGAAGAACACCCCGGAGATTGCCGGTCCCGAGGCGATGTGGATGATAAGGCTCGCAAAGGAATAGTTGCCTGACTCAATGCCGGTCAGCGTGATCTGGTCATCGGACAGGTCAGCGCTGTAGTACCCGACGCAACCCCCACTCCAGTCCGCGGCGACGAGTTCAGCACCAGCTCCGACTGTCCTGCCTATTGCGGACCCGTTCTTGCAGACGAAACCACCGCTTGTAAATCCATTTTCGGCAGCAATGTCCACGGTCGCGCCGAGCATACCTGCGAATCCTGATTCGGCCACCGCCATCAGTGCGCCCGCGACCGCGGCACTTGCAATTAGTTTACGAAGCACGTCAATCTCCCCCAGACCAGTGCTAGAACTACTTGAACGTTGCCCTCGGAAAACCCGACCCCCGGCGGTGATTCGATCTTTCGCCTAGCGCCTCTCGTTGGAGGGAGGCAACATTCGAGCCAACCACAATGTCCAACTCGCTACTTTTATACAAATCAAGAATTTAATGGGTGGCCATCAGCCAGTATGAACTGTCGCAATAAGCGGAATGTAAGATTCCCCGACACCTCTCTCAAGCTGATCTTGGCGGCTTGGTGGGAGACTCCCACGATGCTCAAGATGCTTCGCCTTCATGAGCATATCGAATGGGCATCTACTCATGGGTGTCTTAACCAAGTCCATTCGTTTGTTTGCAGCCTACGAGAGAGCGATTGGCATCACATCGGAGAGAACTGATGCCTAACCCGTCGCTCAACGCGGACGTCCCGCGTGCGTGGGCTGCGCCCACGGGCGGGCCGCCGGTTAGCTTGTTTCGTTCGGCTTCAACGAACACCACTCAGCCTCTTGCTTCAGTTTGCTGAGCAACGCTCGTAGAATTCACAGTTGGGCCTCGAACCTCAGCAAACGCGCGCCAATCCGCTGACGTTTTGATCCTCAGTCGAGGAAAGTGACTATGAGCCTGACACATCTAGCCTTCGTCTTGTCGTTCCTGGCGATTGCGGTCACCGCCTCGGCCCAGAGCCCCCCGAAACTCGCCGGCTACTACACGCTGATGCGGGCGAAGGTGATCGACGCCACGTATTCGGCGCGCGGTATGAATCCAGCTGGTCCATTCGGCGCCGATCTCAATGGCAACGGGAATGAAGATCTGGTCGTCTTCGGCATCGACGGATGGCGCGCGGGCCAATGCTGTGGCGTACCGCAGCCCGGACGGGTGTTCTTTGGCGATGGTGACGGGACCTTCACCGCTCCGGCGCCTACAGTGTTTCCGATGGACACCTTGCAGATGGTGGACGCGCGCAATGTTGTGTTTGCAGACCTGAATGGGGACGGCCGACTCGATATGTTCGTCGCAGGCCATGGCTGGGATGGCGATCCTCTTCCCGGCGAGCAAAATCGGCTGTACCTGTCGCAACCTGGTGGCGGCTGGAGGGATGCGACCGCTTCCCTACCCCAGCTCAACGACTATACGCATTCTGCCGCAGCCGGCGACCTCAGCGGCCGTGGCGTGCTGGACATCGTCGTGGGCAACATTCCTACTTTTCCGAAAAACACCATCAACCCGTACGTATTGTTGAACGACGGTGCCGGCCAATTCACGATGACTCGAGCGGATATCCCGGCGGGACCTGGCCAAGTGATGGATGGTAAGAGCCACCACTTTTTCACCGGTACGACGCTGACGGACCTCAACGGCGACGGACTTCCCGATTTGATTCTCGCCTCCGCAGACGGCCATAGCGCGCTCACACACACAACTATCCTGTGGAACCGTGGAGGGGCGTTCACCGGTGGGGACAAGACGGAGCTCCCTGCGCCTTCGGCGTTCGGGACGGGCCACATCGACCTAGACGTCCAACCGATCGACTTCAACGGGGACGGGCTGCCTGACCTTGTGATGGTTGGCTCCCAAGGTGGCGCAGCAGTCTTCTATGACGGCTGGTTCGTCCAGCTACTACAGAATCAGGGCGATGGGACCTTCGCAGACGTCACGGCAAGCTATCTTGCCGCAAGCGATGCGTCCGGGGGGATTCCGGGCGTTGCAACAGGATCGGCTTGGCCCTTGCGTATCAGGGTCCTGGACTACAACGGTGACGGTCTCCCTGATTTCGCAGTGGAGTACTACGCTCCCACTTGGGGATGGTCCAACCAAGACCTGGGTCTCCCTGGCGACTTGGGTGTGTTTGGCGGGCATTTGCCACCAAGCCAACCGTTGATTTACCTGAACGACGGCAAAGCTCACTTCTCGACCTTGAAGGTTGGAGACTTCGTCGCGCCCGGCTACGAACAGGCGCTCGGTGGCGGGCATCTCGTGCGCACCCGCAACGGATACAGCTTCATCACGCCGCATCTGTCGCCAGGCACGAATGGCGACTTTCGGCCTGGGCTGCACGTGACGGGGCTCCTGGCCACGAAACCCTATCGGTCACCCTCCGTGGTGAATGTAGTCGAATACCGCCACGCGACCTTCGATCACTACTTCATCACGCCGGTCGTGACGGATATCGCCCTGCTCGACGCCCGCGTGCCCCCATTCCAGGATTGGTCGCGGACCGGGTTTACGTTCAATGTCTACGTCAACGCCACCGCGCCAGCGGGGTCAGTTGCTATCTGCCGCTTCTTCAACGACCACTTCGCGCCGAAGAGTTCTCATTTCTACGGGCCGCGTGGCGGCAGTTGCGATGTCACGCTCATGATGTTTCCCGACTGGAAGCTGGAAGACGACAAGTTCTTCAACGCAATGCTGTCGGACATGAGCGGCGGCTGCCCGGCGGGGACCATCCCGGTCTATCGCCTCTTCAACAACGGGATGGGTGGCGCGCCGAACCACCGCTTCGTCACCAGCCTCAGCGAACGGCAGACCATGGTCAACCAGGGCTGGAAACCCGAAGGCAATGGCATCGGCGTGGAGACCTGCGTGCCTCCCTAATATTCCTAACGCTACATAGGTGCCACCGCGGACTTCCCGTGTGCGGGGCTTCGCGTCCGCACTGGGCCGCCGGTTAGCTCGTTTCGTTAGGGCGCGCAGCGTGGGCTTCGAGCATCCCAACCATCTAATTGACGCTATCCTTATTTCGGCTCCGTTTGGCCCGCTCTCAGCCGCTTGTTCTTTGGCAGTGGCGATCAATTCGCCGAAGACGTTGGCCTCACCACGAGCATGGTCGTTGGTCGCCGGTTAGCTGTTTCGTTAGGCGTCAGCCAACTTGGTCCGCCAATCCGTTGATTGCGACTAGCATTCAAGCGCAAAGTATCAGGCTGAGCAACGGACGTTTCAGGTCGACATGACGCGCATGCTGGAATCCAAGCAATTATGGGCGCACCCTCCTTTGCGATGCCATGAAAGGTACTCGGTTAAACGGCGTTCGGTTTACGAACGTACTCTCGACAACCGACTGTCGAATATTCACCTAGACGATGCTTATGAGGCGTGGCACGCTGGACTGGCGAACATTTTGTTCGCCCCGCAACCATCTTGGGAGAAATGCCATGAGTGATCTTGAAGATCGTGGTTCCACGAAGATGTTGCAGCAGCTATTTGGCGCCAACGCCCCCAAAACACACGCCGAGGTCGCCAAAGCGCTAGGTCTGAGCGCCGAGGCGGCCAAGATCGTCCGGTGGTGGTGGAAAGGTCAGCCCGCCATTGACCAGTTCTTCGGCACGATCGAAATGAAGTCGGATCAATTCGGCAACATCGCCGGATCGCTGATCAAGAATGGCTTAGTCGTGGACGGATTCCCGTTCGGCCTGCCCGCGATCGACCGGGTCATCCTCAATGTCAGCAACGTACCACACGAAATGCGATAGAGAGGTTACGACCATGGGCCCAACCGGATCCGATATTCGTGTGTTGCAGATACACGTCTCGCGGCGATGCAACCTGCAGTGTCTCCATTGCTATTCGTCGTCGGGGCCAGCAGAACGAGATGAAGTTCCGGTGGGCCTTTTTTTGCAAGCTATCACCGACGCCGCCGCAGAAGGCTATAACGCCGTCGGCATTTCTGGCGGCGAGCCGCTGATGTACAGACCGTTGCGCGAGTTGCTGGTGCACGCCCGAGCATGCGGTATGGTCACAACTGTCACTACCAACGGCATGCTTCTGGACCCCCGTCGCATCGAATCGTTGAGAGACGCGGCTTGCCTGGTCGCGATCAGCCTTGACGGGACACCCGAATCGCACAACCGAATGCGCGGGTCCGCCCAGGCATTCCCGCAGATGGCGCGCCGGCTGCCGCAATTGCGCGCATCGGGAATACCATTCGGGTTCATCTTCACCCTGACCCAGCACAATTCGCATGAAATCGAGTGGGTCACGCGTTTTGCCCTCGCCGAAGGCGCGGGCCTGTTGCAGATTCATCCGCTCGAACTAGTAGGTCGCGCCGCACTTCGCTTGGGCGCCGCCAGTCCGGACGCTACGGAACTTAGCTATGCGGTACTGGGTGTAGCGCGGGCACAGGACATTGCCGGCGATCAACTGCGGGTGCAACTGGATGTTGCGGGGCGTGATGCCATGAAGGAAACCCCAGAACGCGTCTTCGCGGGCGACGGATGGCCCGTCTCCGAATGTCCGCTTTCCGAGTTGCTTTCTCCGCTGATCATCGAAGCCGATGGAACGGTGGTACCGATCGAATACTCGTTCGGTCGACGGTACGCCCTCGGACGTCTGCACGATGCGCGCCTACCGGAACTTGCCGCGCGCTGGCGGCGTACGGCACAGTCGACCTTTCAGCATTTGTGCCAAACCGTCTATGAAGAGGCGACCAAGCCAGATCAGCCCGCGGTGGTCAACTGGTACGGCCTCGTCTCGCGCCGCGCGCAGGCATCATTGAACACCGCGGACGTGAGAACGGGGCGATAACAGGCGATTCTTAGGAATCATTCGTTTGGCTAATGGGCGTGGCAAGGCGCCTAGCGAACAATTTTGCCGATGGACCCCGACGCCCCCGCAGTCCTTCGTCCCGCAAACAGGCCATTTCGGCGCCGGGTGATTTGAACCCTTGAGAAAACCTGGCGCTACCGATTAGCCGTCGTATATCCGGACAAATGCTGCGCAGGACCCGTCACTGCGGCCACCCCATCGCCACACGTGCGCGCTTGCATAGAGCATCCTTGCTCTCGTCTAACTCGCGGGCAAACGTGGTCAGCGACCCATTCTCGCCGCGCGCCAGTACCTTCACCACTTGGTCACCCGAGGCGGCCGGGTCAATGATGACGCGGAGAATGTGGATCGGCTCCGCAGCCGGTCGAATGGCATCCTCCAACCGGTCGAGTCTATTGGCATAGTTACTCATCGTGTTCCCTTCGTAGTGTGATCTTCCAGCGCCACCAGACGGCGCTCGATCTCGGTGAGCTCCAGCACGTTGGCGATCTGCGTCAGGACGTACACCAGGCGCGATCCGTCCTGGCTGTCCCGTGTACCCGACTCCATGTCCCGGTACACTCGAGACATTTCCACGCGCACACCCTCCAGCCGGTCCAGATTGGCCTTCCTCCGCCGGGGGGTAGGGACCAGCGCCAACGTAGCACCGTCGTAGGTTTGCGGCCGATTGACCGCTCCCTTAGTCCCCACGCCGTGCCTTATAGTCCGCACTGCTGGTGCCTATCAGTTCCCCGCTATCGGTTTCCTCCTCATTCGTGCCCTCACGCTCTATTCGTGCCACGCCATTTGGTATGGCAGGATTGGCCTCCGATGGCACGACTGACAGCGGCGGCAGCGCCCAAGAGGTCTTCATGTCGCTGCCGTACCCATCCCGGGAGACCACGACGCCGAGGCGTGCGCGGGCTCCCCTTAACGCTTTGTCGGAAATCCCAGCGTCCTGTGCCTGCTTCTTGATGTCGCGCGAGTTGACTCGTCCATGTTGCAAGACATCGTCGAGCAGGTCGACGGCTTCGTCGGTCATCGTCCGCTCGCCTTCCTCCGGCGGGGGTGCCATGGCTTCGTCGGCGGATATCAGAACCGGATGCGGCTCCCACATGACCCGGGAGGTCTCGATGCCGCACGCTAGGACAACCGGCTCAATCGCAAAAGCGAGCCCGGATTCATCCTTGCCGACGTTGTTCTTGGCCGGTAGGAATAGCCTGCGGCCCTTGTCCTGCGGATCCTGGGCAACGATGTAGGCGGCGCGAGCTGCGGCAACAAAGGCCAGACTGCCCGAGACTCGCATCATGGCGGTGCCTGCAGCGGAGCCTCCACCTCCACCCTTATTCAGATGGGAGACACAGACCACGGCGACCTCATGCCTTGCCGCCAGTTCGCTCAGTGGTGCCAATACCGCCCGCACATCGGCGTTGACATGGGTTTCGACCCCCGACAGGTAAGCGGTAACCGGATCAATGACGATCATCGCCACGTTGCCTTGCTCGGCAAGGAGGTTGCCCAGCGTCTTCAGATCCTGCTTCAGATTGAAGCCGCGCAGCGCCGGATCTCCGTCCGAGCCATACCCGTCCCTTACAAAGTCGATGATGTCGCAGTGGTCGAGGTCTGCACCAGCCGCCTCCAGCCGGGGACGAATCGTGTCGGCCGCGTCGTCCTCTGCATTAAGCAGGATGACACGGCCAGGTTCGCAGGGTGTCCGATCAACTGGCCAAATACCTCCGGTAGTGACGACCGCCGTTAGTGCAGCCGTTAGCTGCGACTTCCCGAGACCCGGATGTCCAGCGATCATGGAAACCTTGCCGCGGGCGATGCGGCCGGGCCACAGCCAACGGATGGGCTTGGCCTGAATGCCGCTCATCCTGCGGATAACAAACGCAGGTCGTGTCAAATCGGCAGCTGGCGCATTTGCTGGAAGCGAGTGGACCGTTGCCATGGTCAACGGACTGGCGTTCGCCAGAGCGCGTTTTCGCCGGGCCATTTCGTCTGGGGTCATTGCACGCCATGCGGTCATTGCAATTCCTCCGGCAGTTGCAGCATGGCGACAATTGGGCATCCAACCTTCACCAGTGCGCGGCGCACTTGCTGCGCGTAACTGCGATCCTGCCGACCAAACCAAACGATGGTCTCGACGCCGGTAAGAAAGCCAAAGTCCCATCCGTCGGCGGGCCGCTCATCTGGTGCACATACAACGTGGGCGAGGACGCAGCACACGGGCCAGCCGATGCAGACTGCTACCGTGTTTCCACCGATTGCGGGCAACATTCCGGCGTTCAGTTTGTCCCGAATTCGCTTGCCGTACGCTGGCAGGCGGCAGCCTTGAGTGGGTATCATTTCGCCCCCGCCAATTCCGCGCAGACTGCGCGGTGCAACTTTTCAGGCATGGACTTATCGCCGTTAAAGCGCCGATGAATCTCCATCTGTAGACGAAGAGTTGGGGATAGGGCTTCTATTATTCGACGCCGCGTTGTGGTGTCAGACACGCGAACGACTGCCTCGGTTGGCACTATCATCTTTTCGGGGGCCGAATCCATTTACGCGGCCTCCTGCTCAGCGGCAAGCCGCGCCAGGAATTCCGCTGGGGGCTCGATAACTATGTGCCGCTTGCCAATCTTGAGCGAGCGCGGGCGCCTATCGTCGGGCAGCGTGTAGAACGTTGCTCGCGAGAAGCCGCAGGCTATGCAGTAGAGCGGAATGGACCAGCCGGCGCGTTCAGTGGGGTGCGGTACGTGAAGCATTTGGGTTGTCTCCTGTCTAGGATGGTCCAAGTGAGCCATCGCAGTTTCAGTGTCAACCCGCCTTTTTCACGGTCTACCGCATATCGTGAATTGACGATTGTCAGTCGTCGGCGAATTCGCCCGCCTCGATAAGCTTTCTTATTTGGGAGACTCTATTCCTGAAGGTTCCGATGGGAAATTCCCTTCCCCGCTTCAGGAGCACGGGCTGTACACCGCGGTTGTCCGCGTCGAACGGACACTGCCCCGGCGTCGGATTGCGTTTGTCGCCTGGTGTTCCCGCGATCACTCGTAGCATGCGATAGAGGTCGTCCGCACCCTCGTAGTGATGCTTCTTTATCAACCTTGCGAGATAGACGGTCTCCGGCTCACGCGCTCCCATCTTGCGCCCCAGAAATGCCGCGCTGGGCACCCCCAACTCTCGAAGGCCTTTCTTCTCTCCGAGCGAAACAATGTAGCGAAATCGCGACAACTGGCCGACAACCTCGAAGTACTCTTCCGGGATGTGCCCGTCTTCCTCAGGCTCGCCGAGATTCGCGTAGGCGTCGATCCATTGCAGGGCTACTTCTGGCGTGATTTTCACTCCGCCGACGCCGACACCCAACAGATTGTGGCGCAACCGCAGGAACTCTTTCCGTGACCCCAGCGGAATCCAGTCAGGAAGGGTGCCTCGAATCCCATTGTAGGGAGCGTTTGCAACGTCTCGCTCCCAAATTTCTTGTCGGTCGAGCCAATCCCCGATAGCTGACAAAGCCTTGGCATCATTCTCGTCGTCATCATTATCTGGCGTCGACGGTTTGGAAGTGTGTTTTGCGCTGCGTTTCTTGTGACTGACCATGTCGATCCCCGCCCCGTCGGCGTTTTTCCGCTACGTCGCGGCCTTTCTATCCTTCAGTTGGACTACCTTCGCGCCATCGCGAGCTGCGATCAGCGCTTCCTCGTGCCAGGTCATCAGGTCGGCGCGACGCTGCAGCCTCTTGGCGCGGTCATAGGCTGCCCTCACCTTGCCGCCTGTTGCATGATCTAGCTGTGCCTCCACCGCGTCCGCATCCTCGCCCGCATCGTTAGCCCACGTTGAGAGGACCGAACGCCACGAATGCGGCGAGTGCTTGCCCGAAAGACGGAGTCCGCGCCGGTAGAACTTCTCGACCGCCTCACGTGTTATGGGTGCATCGCCGCCCCGGGCGGGGCATATATACGTGCGGCCTTCACCATCGGCCCTATGCCATTCCTTCATCTGCGCCAAGAGACGGGGCGGAATGGGGACCAGATGCGGCCCGCGTTCCGCGTCCTTGCGCTTCATCCGGGTGCGCGGGATCGACCAGACGGCAGCTTGCAAATCGACCTCATCCCACGACGCGCCAACTATCTCGCCGATACGTTGAGCGGTAAACGTTGCGATCAGATGCGTCCGACGCACACCCTTCCCCACTCCGGCCAGGTCCGCAGCCCGTAGGATCGCGCCCACGCCATCCTTAGCCAGCGTCGCTGGTAGGTGGGTACGGTCTGCAGTTGACTTACGGCGACGCGGAGCGGGCAGCGGGTTGCCGACGATCAAGCCACCCTCTACAGCGTAGTCGAATATAGACCGCAAGCGCTGGCGCACCTTCTTCGCCATGTCGGGCGCGGTGCGCTCGATCTTGCGGAGGTATGGCGACGCAATGGCCGCCGTAATCTCGCTGACCGGCAGCGCATCGAGATTGGATAGGTGATTGGTCAGGCTCGCCACTACCTCGGCTTTGTAATCGGGCGTCCACTGCGCACGCCGGGCTTCGCTCTTGACCCAATCGGCTGCGACTGTGGCGAAGGTATTGCTAGACGATGCGCGCTTTGCGGCCTTCTTGACAGCCTTGACGCGTGTTAGATGGTCGCCGTCCTCTACTCGGCTCCGAGCGTCGTCGGCCTTGCCGCGTGCCCAGGCGAGTCCTTGCACGTTGGAAAATTTGCCGAGTGTCGCTGTCTGCGGCTTGCCCGCGTGGCGATATCGGTATTGCCAGGTCTTGACGCCAGAAGTGGGCACCCAAAGGTAAAGGCCTCCGCCATCGGCCAGGCGATACGGCCCGGCCTTACGTGGCCTCGCCTTCTCGACCTCTAGCGCGCCCAACAGATGGCGGTGCCGCTTCGCCATTTCCGTTTACCTCCATCGAGGATTTGGTGGTAAATCCGCCCTTACCACCATTCTTACCACCATTGCGGCTAGATACTAGCGAACTGCCGTAGACAACGCAAGACCCATCTGTACTATGAGTATAGACAAGAAAACGGCCCCGCTCGGGGGCCGTCATTCTTGGGTTTGGTGGAGGTGGCGAGAATCGAACTCGCGTCCGGAAGCGCTCCACAGTCAGGACTACATGCTTAGTCGAGTCATTGTGCTCTCATCTCCGAACCGTTGACGGACAGACTGCGCGGAAACCAGTCACCTAGATTTAGCGTGTCGCCCAAGTGACCCGGACGCACGCGATCGCTCGAAATGTCCTTGCTGTGACAGTTACATCACCCGGGGTGAGCGCCCTCCGGTGCAAGGTCCAGCGGGGTTAAGCCGCCAGAGCGTAGTTTTCGTCGTTCGCAGTTATATTTGCGAGTGCCAAAGATTTACGAGGATTGACGCCTCGGCATGCCCCAATCTGCTTCACTACCCCCGTCGAGACCAGTTCACCCCCGGTGATCGATGGGTCCGGCACCGTCCTCGCGGGCGATCCGGCCTTTGCAACTACAGTTCAATTATACGCGCCTGCCTGTAGCGTTACGAGCGCGGGTGCATCATCCAGCGTGCGCAAGCCCCCGCCGGTCAGAATATTGGGGTGGCGGGGAACATTTCAACGGCCGGGATTGCCCGCCCGGACCAGGGGAACGCGCTAGAATTCGAGTCCCCCGGTCTGCCAGCGACACCGCGCATGAACAAAGACAAACAATCTCCCGTAATCCCAGTCATCCTCTCCGGAGGCGCAGGAACCCGGCTGTGGCCGCTTTCGCGCGAGACCGCGCCGAAACCATTCATGCCATTGCCCGACGGCGAAACGCTGCTCGCCAAGACGGCGCATCGCGCGACGTCGCTGGCGGACGTAACGGGCCTCGTAACCGTCACCAATCGCGATTACTACTTCCGCACCAAGGACGTCTACGCGGGGCTTGGCGCCGACGAGCCGCGCGAACACGGTTTATCTTCTGGAACCGTTCGGCCGCAACACCGCACCCGCCGTGGCTCTTGCGGCAATGCTCGTTCAGGCGCGCCACGGCCCCGACGCCGTGATGCTGGTGCTCGCGGCCGACCACCTGATCCAGGATCGCGCCGCGTTCGGCGCCGCGGTATCGCTCGCCGCCGGACTGGCCCGCGACGGACGCTTGGTGACATTCGGGATCAAGCCCACGCATCCGGAAACCGGTTACGGTTACATTGAATGCGGCAACGCCATCGCGGAACACGCCTTCGCCGCAACGCGCTTCGTGGAAAAGCCGCCGCTCGAGCGGGCGCGCCTCTATCTGGCGGCCGGCAACTATGTGTGGAACTCCGGCATGTTCGCGTTCACCGCGGGCACGATTCTCGCGAACTTCGCGCGCTATGCCCCTGTGGTCGTCGATGCACTGCGGCCCGTGTGGGAACAGCTGGCGGCGAAGTCGGACGAAAGCGCGCTGGAAATCGACGCGGCAACATTCGCCGCCACGCCGAACATCTCGATCGACTACGCGGTCATGGAACGCGCTGCGGCCGATGGCCACGTCGCTGTCGTGCGCGGGGATTTCGACTGGAGCGATGTCGGGTCGTGGCAGTCCATCTCGGAACTGACGGCGGCCGACGCCCACGGAAATCGCGGCAGCGGCGAGCGCGTCTCCCTCGACACGCGCGGCACGTTCATCCATTCCGAGGACCGCATCGTCGCCACGATCGGCGTCGACAATCTGGTCATTGTCGACACGCGCGACGCCGTGCTGGTGGCGCACAAGGACCACTTGCAGCGGGTCAAGGACGTGGTCGCTGAACTGAAGGCGCGCAATCACGATTCCTACAGGCTGCACAAGACGATTTCGCGGCCCTGGGGCACGTACACGGTGCTCGAAGAGGGACCCGGCTTCAAGATGAAGCGCATCGAGGTGAAACCCGGCGGTCAGCTTTCGCTGCAATTGCACCATCGCCGCAGCGAGCACTGGGTGGTTGTGCGCGGCACGGCGCACGTCACCATCGGCGAGCGCGTCTACGACGTTCCGCAGGGCGAGTCGACGTTCGTTCCGGTCGGCACGCGCCACCGGCTGGAGAATCGCGGCACGGAAACGCTCGCGATCATCGAAGTGGCCTGCGGGGATTACATCGAGGAGGACGACATCGTCCGCTTCGACGACAAGTACGGCCGCGTGCCGGCTTAGGCGCCCGCCGCTTTTCTAGGCCAGAACGTCGGGGTCGATCTCGCGCTCGAGGCGCGCGATCTGATCCTTGAGCAGCAGCTTGCGGCGCTTGAGCCGTCGCAACTGAAGTTCGTCGTGCGCGGCGTCGGCGGCGAGCCGATCAATCGCGGTATCGAGATCGCGGTGCTCCATCTTCAATTCCACGATGCGCTGCTGAAACGCGACGCGCTGTGGATTGCCGATGTTGTCGTCCATAGCCGGCCCCCGGTTCCAGGTCTAGTCCGTTCCCACCGCCGCCACCTCGTCCGCCTCGATGTGCTTGGCGCCAAAGCGGCTCGTCGCCCAGATACCTGCAAGTATGAGCGCGATTCCCGCCACATGGAATGGCTGCAGGCGCTCGCCCAGGAACAGCCAGGCCAGGACGACGCCGAATACCGGCATCAGGTGGACGAAGAGGCCCGCGACATTCGCGCCCACCGCCTCCACGCCCCGGTTCCAGAGTATGTAGGCAAGCACCGACGAGAACGTCGCGACGGCGACCAGCGCGGCCACGCTGGTCCACGACCACACGATGAATCGCCCGCGCGCCATTTCCCATGCCCACAGCGGGACCACGCACAAGTCGCCAATCACCGCCACGACCAGCAGGAACGACAGCATGCTGATGCCAGCCGGCCGCCAGCGCAGCCCGATCGTGTAGACCGCCCACATCGCCATCGACCCAATGATGAAGAGATCGCCGATGTTCAGGCGGAATCCCAGCAGCGTGTCGATGCTCCCCCTGCTGAGGACCGTCAGCACGCCGGCGAGCGAAACCAGCACGCCGAGAACCTGCAACGGCGTCAATTTTTCCCGCAGGAAGATCCACGAAATGGTGATGATCATTATCGGGATGAATGAGTTGAGGATCACGCCGTTCGTTGCCGTCGTGAAATTGAGGCCGAGGTAGGCCAGTCCGTTGTGCGTTCCCACGCCGATGGCGCCCAGCACCAGCATGGTTTTCCAGTGCGCCTTGAGCACCGGCCAGTCGCGGCGCAAGTGAGGCCACGCAAAGGGCGCCAGAATCAGGATCGCAAACAGCCAGCGGAAAAACGTCATCGCCATCGGCGGGACGTCCGAATGCAGCGCGCGGCCGATGATCCAGTTGGACGCCCAGAAAAGGGGCGGAAGCGACAGGAACAGATAGGGAGACGCACCCCGAGAGGCGGGCGACGGCGCGGACATGCGGCAAGTATACGGATTCCGCTGCGCGTGAAGGCGCGAGGAGCTCCTTCTACGCCCCCGTATAATCGCGTCCTTGAACGCTTCCGACTCGCCACTGCAGGCGCAACCCACGCCGCCCTACGCGGTTGAACCCGCGCTGCCCGCACTGCTTCCCGTCATTCCCGAAGCGGGCCGCAAGACCGCTGCCGGACCCTTTGTAGGTTCCTCCGACGCGCTCGCGCTGGCGCAGCTTGGACGCGATTGCGTCGCAGCCAGGCGCATCGCGGTCGTGGTGACCGGAGATCCGCATTCCGCGCAGCGGTTGAGCGAGGAAATTCCGTGGTTCGCGCCCCAGTTGCGCGTGGCACTCTTCCCGGACTGGGAAACACTGCCCTACGACCACTTCTCGCCGCACCAGGACTTGGTCTCCGAGCGATTGGCAACGCTGTACCGCGTCTCGCGCGGCGAATGCGACGTGGTGGTCGTCGCCGCCACGACGGCGCTGTACCGGCTGGCGCCGCCATCGTATCTCGCGGCCTTCACGTTCTTTCTGCAGCAGGGCGAGCGGCTCGACGTCGAGCGCCTGCGCGCGCAGCTCGCGCTGGCCGGCTATGCGCACGTGACGCAAGTCGTCTCGCCCGGAGAATTCAGCGTGCGCGGCGGCCTGATCGATCTCTTCCCGATGGGTTCGCCGCTGCCCTATCGGATCGACCTCCTCGATAACGAAATCGAGAGCATCAAGACCTTCGACGTCGATACGCAACGCACGCTCTATCCCGTACCGACGGTTCGCCTGCTGCCCGCGCGCGAATTTCCGCTCGACGATTCGGGCCGCACGCGCTTTCGCAGCCGCTACCGCGAGCTCTTCGAAGGCGATCCGTCGAAGTCCGACCTGTACAAGGACATTTCGCACGGCGTCGTTCCCGGCGGCATCGAGTACTACCTGCCGCTGTTCTTCGAAACGACCGCCACGCTTGCCGATTACCTGCCTGTGAACGCGACCGTCGTCCTCCACGGCGACGTCCCCGGCGCGATCGATCGTTTCTGGCAGGACACCGAATCACGCTGGAAGCTGCTGCGCGGCGACAAGGCGCGCCCATTGCTTCCGCCCACCGAGCTGTTTCTGCCCACCGACGAGTTCAACGGCGCGCTCAAGCCCTTCGCACGCATCGAATTGACGCGTACCGGCGCTGGACCGACCGCCCCGCTCCCACCGGTGCAGGTCGATCGCCGCGCCGATGATCCGCTGGCCGCGCTGAAGCGCTTCCTGGCCGACCACCGACGCGCGAGTGGCGATCGTCGCGGAAAGCGCCGGCCGCCGCGAGACGATGCAGCAGTACTTCGCCGAGTACGGATTGCGCCCCACGCTCGTCGACGATTTCTCCGCGTTTGCCCGCGGCAGCGAGCGAGTGTCGCTCGCCGCCGCCCCGCTCGCTTCCGGCTTCGCGTGGCCGAAGGCGAGGCTCGCGTTCGTCACCGAGGCGGAGCTGTACGCGAACGTCGTCCGGCGCAGCGCGCGCGAATCGGCGCGGCGCTCCAACGTCGACGCGATGGTGCGCGACCTCTCCGAAGTGCGCATCGGCGATCCGGTCGTCCACGAACAGCATGGCATCGGGCGCTATCTGGGACTGGTGACGCTGGACCTGGGCGACGGCGCGAACGAATTCCTGCAGCTCGTCTATGCCAACGACGCGAAGCTTTACGTTCCGGTGGCGAGCCTGCATCTGATCAGCCGATACAGCGGGGCTTCGCCGGACGCCGCGCCGTTGCACGAACTGGGCAGCGGCCAGTGGGACAAGGCCAAGAAGAAGGCGGCGCAGCAGGCTCACGACACCGCGGCCGAACTGCTCAACCTCTACGCGCAACGCGCCGCGCGCAAGGGCTACGCGTTCGGCTTCAATCCGCACGACTACGAGGCGTTCGCGGAAGGATTCGGCTTCGAGGAGACCGGCGACCAGGCCGCGGCCATCGAGCAGGTCATCGGCGACATGACGTCCGGACGGCCGATGGACCGGCTCGTGTGCGGCGACGTCGGCTTCGGCAAGACCGAGGTGGCGCTGCGCGCCGCGTGGGTCGCGCTCGCGGACGGCAAGCAGGTGGCGCTGCTGGTGCCCACGACATTGCTCGCCGAGCAGCACTTCCAGACCTTCTCCGACCGCTTCTCCGATACGCCGGTGCGCATGGCGGAGCTCTCGCGCTTTCGCAGCGCCAAGGAAGTGAAGGTCGCGCTGGCCGGGCTGGCCGAGGGTCAGCCTCGACCTGGTCATCGGCACGCACAAGCTGCTGCAGTCCGACGTCAAGTTCAGCAACCTGGGACTCGTCATCATCGACGAGGAACACCGCTTCGGCGTGCGGCAGAAGGAGCAGCTGAAGCGGCTGCGTGCGGAGGTCGACGTCCTTACGCTGACCGCGACCCCCATCCCGCGCACGCTCGCGATGTCGCTCGAGGGCATCCGCGATTTTTCGGTGATAGCCACGGCGCCGCAGCGCCGGCTGGCCATCAAGACCTTCGTCGCCGCGTATTCGTCCGGGATCATCCGCGAGGCGGCGCTGCGCGAGCTGAAGCGCGGCGGGCAGATCTATTTCCTGCACAACGACATCGACACGATCGCCACCAAGGCGGAGATCCTGGCGCGACTGCTGCCCGAGGCGCGCATCGCCATCGCGCACGGCCAGATGGCGGAGCGCGAACTCGAGCACGTGATGCGCGACTTCTACCAGCAGCGCATCAACCTGCTGCTGTGCTCGACGATCATCGAGACCGGCATCGACGTGCCGACGGCCAACACGATCATCATCGACCGCGCCGACCGCTTCGGCCTCGCGCAATTGCACCAGCTGCGCGGACGCGTCGGCCGCTCGCACCACCAGGCATACGCGTACTTGCTGACTCCCCCGGCGACGCGCTGTCCGCGCTCGCCAAGAAGCGGCTCGAGGCCATCCAGATGATGGAGGACCTGGGCTCGGGGTTCTATCTCGCGATGCACGACCTGGAAATTCGCGGCGCCGGCGAGGTGCTCGGCGATTCGCAGTCGGGCGAGATGCAGCAGATCGGATTCCAGCTCTACGCCGACATGCTGAAAGCCTCGGTGAAGGCGCTGAAGTCCGGCCGCGAGCCCGATTTGTCGCAGCCGTCTGGGGGTAACGACGGAAATCAACCTGCATGTTCCCGCGTTGCTACCCGCGCTCTACTGCGACGACGTGCACGAGCGGCTGGTCATGTACAAGCGCCTGGCGAGTGCGGATACGCCGGCGGAACTCGATTCGATCCAGGAGGAGCTGGTCGATCGCTTTGGTCCGACGCCGGATTCCGCGCAGGCGCTGCTTTCATGCCATCGGCTGCGCCTCACCGCCAAGGAGTTGGGCGTGGCCAAGATCGACGCCGGGCCGGAGCGCACGACGATCCAGTTCGTCAAGCAGCCGCCATTCGATCCGGGCAACCTGATCCTGCTCGTGCAGAAGGACGGCCGCATCCGCTTTCATGGGCAGGACCGGATCCGCATCGAGCGCGGCGCGCCGACGCTCGCCGAGCGCGTGGCGCTGGTGCGGGAGTTCCTGGGTAGGCTGAACTGACGCTACTCGATTCGGCAAAGTGTGTCGGTGTCAGTGAATGGAATGGATTTGCCCGGAGGCCCCACGTATTGCTTGATGATGGTGTTAACCGAGACGTTGTTCGAACCTGGTCCAGTAGCGGGGCCGGGGCCGGTGACAGTTGTCGCGCCGCCCTGGTGCACGCGCGCCGTACTCATGCTCGTGCATTTAATTCCGACACCGAGTGGGTTTACACCCGTCACGTCGCCAATATATCCGTGCGAATTGCCTTGCAGCAGGATCGCGTCCCCACCGCTATCTTCGAGCGCAATGCGCCGTATCCCGGCGTTGCCGCCACCAACAATCGAGTTCTTGTCGGCCTTGATCAGATAAGTGTTCGCGCCATTGCTATTCCGGAGCACCGATGGGTGACCAGGGATTCCGGCATGGTTGAACGACGAGCATGTAGTCAGGGAGATGTCGGTCTGGCTGCCGAAAATGCTAAGCGGCGCCAGTGTGCAGGAGTCGGCGCAGGAAATCGACAGGTTCCTGGCAACCAGGTTGTTGGAGTTGGGCACTTGGCAGCGGTTGGTCAGCGACATCACTCCACCATGAATAAACCAGTCAGCCTGGCGAAGGAGCGAGAACGCCGAGCCCGCGAACAAACCGGCCAGCTCGGCGCCCGGATTGATGCCGCAATAGTGAAACAGCGCAAACACGCCGCCACCCAGGTCCATATCGACGCTCTCCGCGACGAATTTCACAAGAAATGCGCCACCGAGACCCTTCGTTGAATCAGCGCCGACATAGGCGATCTTGAGATATTGCAATCCCACGAATGGTCCCGGCCCCCAGATTGAAATTCCGACGTGATTGATGACGACTGCAGGTTGTTGGACCTGGAAGACGTCGCCTACGGTTGGAGGAGATGCCCAGGGCTTGTTGATCGTGAGAGCCGTAGTGGTATTCGAGACGATTGTGCGGCTTGCCTCCTTGTTCATGCCGCTGACACAGTAAAGTGTCGCGCCTACGAATGCATCCGGGGCAAGGGTTAGCAAGGCGTCGGTGTAGACGAGATTCGTGGTGTCGGTTGCCGTGCAGGTCCGGTCGCCAAGGACGCTGCGCATTTCACCTATGATGGCAAAGTCGATCGCATTGGGGCCAACGGGATTCGGCAGATGCATGTTGATCGGGCTCGTCTCGGTATACGTTCCTGGCGCAAGAATGATCCGGCATTTCTCGAAATATCCCAGCGGGACTAGGGACAGCGCCTTGCTAAGCGTCTGCACCGGCATGGTCTGCGTGCCGGGGTTCCAGTCCTTGCCTGTGGGGCTGGCGTAGATGAAGACGTCGGTGGGTGTTGTCATTTGGTGTCCTCCGATCATGGCGGCGAGCACATTTGCAGGATGTTCGGGCCGGTACCCTCCGGTACCCATCCCCGAGCAATCATCTGTTCGCGCACGATGAGATTGGTGGTGTAGCGGTGCTTCGGCACTCCACCCTTGCTGTTGTTGTACAGACGGTAGACCGGAATGAATCCACTTGCGCACGATTCGCCGGTTCCCACCGGAAGGCCAATGTCGAATGCATTGGCGGTTTCGAGCGTCCAGTTGGGGTTTGCCTGCAACATCGTGCATTCCGAGAAGAACGGGGAATAGAAATGCGTGCTTTTCAGTCCAAATGCGGCGCTGAATAAACGGCACACCGGAGCCGACTCTTCGTTGGACCCGGCAAAAGCGTTGAACTGGTATCCAGTGCGCGTCCATCCGGCAACTGCCCCACGGTCGAGCAAGTTGACTTCTTCCGGTCGCGCGGTAAGGAAATAGTCGTCGAGTGACGCATTGACGTATTCGATTACCGCAACTGTTTCAGGCGATTGAGGGCCGGATTCTTGATATTCGAATGCCCCGGCGGATGTCCCCGCTCTCAGAATCGCACCGGTGCGGTCCACCGACAGATACCAGACAAAGACATCCGCCGTATCGGGCAAGCCGGAATTGAATGGTATCCAGTTTTCCGCGCCGTCGGTGCTTCTGAAAACGCCTCTTTGCGTACCGGCATAGATCCGCGACGGCACTGCTGGATCGATCGCCAGGGCGACAACCGATGTCGTATCGGGTATTCCATTTCGCTTGGCAGTCCACGTCTCGCCACTGTCCATACTCTTGAACACGCCACCGTTGCCCAAATCGTAGGCAGCGTAGACGGTGGACGGCGTCACGGGATCAACTGCCAGCGACATGATCCAGGCCCCAGTCGGGACTGCGATCGGAACCTGCCGCCATTGTCCGGCGCCGTCGGTCGACTTGAAGATTTTCGCGTACGTGTCGGGCGGCCTGCCGGTGGGCCGCATGGCGACGAACACGGCGCTTGCATTCGTCGGGTCGACAGCCAATGCCGAGACGTGATTCCCCGCGCCGGTAAGTCCATTGCTCGCCGTCGTCCAGGACGTACCGCCATCGATGCTCTTCAAGACGCCCACCCCATCTTCTCCCGCGTAGAGCGTCGAGCTCAGCGACGGAGCAATGGCCAGCGCTTGGATATTCGACGTGCGCAGACCATTGGACGCTGACGCCCAATTCGCTCCGCCATCGGTACTCTTGTAGACAGAAGGAGCAGGGACGTCATCGCCAATTCCGTCGACGCCAGCGTAAATCGTGGCAGGCGATGCGGGATCGATGACGAGCGAATTGACGGACCGGAACGACAGACCACCCGCCGAGTAGGTCCAGTGCACACCACCGTCGGTCGTCTTGGCGATAGCGCCACCCAATGCGGTATAGATCGTGGACGAGTTCGTTGGATCAACCGCTATCGGATAGGTTGAAAGGCTTCGGATTCCCAGCGTCAGACGGATCCAGGCTTGGCCACGGTCCACGCTGCGGAAGACTCCGATTCCGCCACCGGTGTAGATCGTTGCCGGCGCTGCCAGCGCAATGGCGTTGATGCTGACTCCCGTCGGCGGATAACCCGGCACAGGCGTCCAGTGATCGCCCCCATCGGACGTCTGGAATAGGGCTCCGGAATAGCTACCCGCATAAAG
Organism: uncultured beta proteobacterium; assembly: GCA_963782625.1. Taxonomy (GTDB): domain Bacteria; phylum Pseudomonadota; class Gammaproteobacteria; order Burkholderiales; family Casimicrobiaceae; genus VBCG01. The sequence continues at coordinate 454,892 of CAWAKN010000006.1, forward strand.
CGTCGCGGGAGCAGCAAAATTGATAGCCAGGGACGATAGTTGCGCTTGCGGTTCGTGCCCGGAGGACCAGCTATGGCCGCCGTCCATGCTTCGCACCACGCCCCCGCCATATAGCGCGAGATACAGGCTGGTGGGCGGCCGCGGATCGATAGCGAGCGCTACGGGCTGCGGCGGCACATTGGGCGCCCCGCCGCCTGGATTCAACCCATAGATCCTCGACCAACTTGTTCCGCCGTCGCTGCTTTTGAACACGCCGCCGAAGATGCCATCTTCGTCATCTCCGACAACGACGAAAATTGTAGACGGCGAAGTCGGGTCGACTGCAATGAAGCTCGGTGTCAGCCATGACGGGATGCCGTTAGTCAGCGTCCAGCTCGTTGCACCATCCGTCGACTTGAAGACGCTACCAAAGGAGCCTGCATACAGCGTGGCCGGGGAAGCGGGATCGATCGCGAGCGCGGTGATGTAGACACCCTCCGAACCGGCCATTCCGCCGTTCGCCGCAGACCAGCCTTGCCCGCCATCCGTACTCTTGAACACTCCTGCATCCGTACCGGCGTAGAGCGTGGACGGCGTAGATGGGTCGATAGCCAGCGCAGTAACGTTAACGGTCGCCAGCGATCCATTAGATGTCGACCAACTCGCCCCGCCGTCCGTCGTCTTTAAGACGCCCGAACCCCAGGTTCCGGCGAATACTGTCAGCGGCGAAAGAGGATCGACGACCAACGCAACGACGTTCGCTCCGTCGGGCCCGATGGCCGTCCAGCGATTCATGCCGGCCACTGCGGGCATCACGAACAGCGAGGCGACGAGACACAACGCAATGGCGAAACCAAACGCCATCATGAAACGGAGTTTGCTGTGCATGAGGGTCTCCCCATAACCGCGATGCCGCATGTCATTGCGGTGTTCGCGTAAGGTTCAGCACGGCGCGGTGCGGCATTCGAAAGTCCGCGGTGGCGCCCGTCAATCCGTCGCCTCGAATATTGTTTGTATCGATTCGTTGCGAATATTTATAGCCCTCGTCGGAATGGCGGGCAATTCATCAGAAGGGATATGCAGAACGGAGTACGCAATCGCGCACCGCAACTCGCGCCTGTGAGAAGGTACTAGTCCAGCTGTAGACCCTAACCGCGGGACGGGGCCAACGACAGGTCCGCCATCATTCCCGCTGCCCATGGAGGAGGCTGGCTGGGCCAACGTTGCTCAATCGACAACGCAACCCTACTCGCACGTCGCGAGCGAAGGGCAGCTGCGCTTATTCCTGCGGAATGCCACCTCCAACGCACATGGCCACGGCGTTGGGACCATACCCTTCCGCGATGTATCCCTTGCCCCGCATTAGATCGCGAATCGCCGCCGAACTCGTGTAACGATGGTTGGAGTCGAAGCGACCATTCCAGAGGCGATAGACGGGCATCTGGTCATAGAGGCATTCCCCGGTCTGATCGTTGGGGAGCGACGCAAAAAATGCATGATCGGTTTCTTGCACATAATTCGGAATTGCTTGTGCGACAGCGCACTCGACAGACGACGCGGAAAAGAAATGGGAGTCGCCCACTGCCGGGGGAATCCAGAATCGACACACGGGGCGCAGATCGGGAGGTTTGTCAAACCATTGGCGCAGGTTGGAAATGTAGGCGGGAAACGATTCGCCCGTCCGGCTCCAACCCGGTGTTCTATTCGAATCAAGTGCATCAATGTCGGGCTGCGAGGCAGTGATGAAGTAGTGGTCCAGCGCAGCGTTGTAATATTCGATGACGGGGTCAATCGGGACACCCAAACCTGTGAAATAGCCTCCGAATAATCGAAATATCATCGCCACAGTTAATGGAGGATTTGAGGCGAACGAATTGTCGCGCAGCAGTGCCGCGTGCCCATCGGCGGGCAGAACGGGGTAGTCCCACACATCGACGCCGGCGAACGTGAGTGTGCCCCCATCCGTCGGGATAAAGCCCGGAGGTAACGCGAAATCGACGGGCGGCTCCAGGGCCAATGTTGTTCCTAGCAGCACGTAGCGGCCGGCCGTGTTCGATTCAGGCAAGTCCTTCGTGAAAGTGACGGTCTTAATGACGCCACTACGTGACCTGACCGAGAGGGTCAATCCGGCGAAATGGTGCTGGTCATTCAGCCCCGACAACTCCTGTAGCTGAATGTATTGGTAGAGCCCCGCTTGATCGGTGAACATTGCGGTCATGCGGAACGAGTTGTCCGCGGGTCTTGCGTAGATTTCCGCGGTGGTTAGGACGCTGCCACCTGCGGAAACACCACCAACAATGAGGACCCTGCCATCGGACAGCGAAGTTGTAGTGTGAAGAGTACGTGCGCTGTTGAGTGGAACTGTGAGTTCCCATTTCGCCAGGCTTGGATCGTACAGTTCAGCGGTGCCGAGAATCAAATAGTTTGGGGGCGTCGCCGAGCTGCCCCCCGCAATCAGAACCGTACCATCGCTCAGCAGCGATGCCGTGTGCCCGGTGCGTCCCGCATTCAGATTTCCTGTAAGAGTCCACTGCGTAGTTGCCGGAGCGAACAGTTCAGCCGCATTTGTAGAAGCTTCATAAAACGTGGTTGTGTCGCCTTGGATGACTTGTTCAGGGGGGCCAAGGCCCCCTGCAACCAACACGGTTCCATCCGGCAGTGGGGTCGCAGAATGCCCGGAACGGGGAACATTGAGCTTTGATAAGACTTTCCAGGTACCTGCTGGAGAATCGTAAATTTCGGCCGCGGCCTCTGGAAAGAAGAGATCCGAATCGTAAGTCCCTCCGGTAACAAGGACCCTGCCGTCCCGAAGCAGCGTCGCCTGATGGGAATCTCGGCCGAACGTAAGGCTGCCAGTCTGACTCCACGTCCCTGTGGTCGGATCGAACAATTCGGCGCTATTTCGGGCAAGCCCACCGACGACCAGCACCTTGCCGGATGCAAGAAGCGTAGCGGTGTGACCAACGCGAGGCGTGCGGAGCCTACCCGTACTGCTCCACGTTCCTGCGTCCGGATCGTACAATTCCGCGCTATCCATGATGTTGAGGGCTTCGTTGTCTTGGCCTCCGGCGACCAGGACTTTGCCGTTTGGCAATAGTGTCGCCGTGTGTCCCAGTCGTGCAGCGATGAGCCGTCCGGTGACGCTCCATGTTCCAGTGGCTGGGTCGTACAGCTCGGCGCTGTTGAGAACACTGCTGGCGAAATCGTCTCTGCCTCCCGCGACCAGCACTTTGCCGTTTGGGAGCAGCGTTGCCGTGTGAAGGTTGCGCGGTGCGTTCATATTGCCGGTTGGCAGCCAACGCGGACCTGACACCACCGCGGTGGCCCCAGGACCGGATGGAGCTTGGGCTTGGCCAAGGCATGGCACGACGGAACCCAGCAGCCCCCAAGCCACCGCCAGAAATAAACTGGTCGCAGTACGCTGTCTACGAAACCACGTCATGCAGTTCTCTCAGCCGGCCAAAACATCGCGTTGACATATTTATAGGAGAGGCCCGCGAGAAAATCAATTCGCAGGATTGGATAACCATGTTCTTGAGACACTGATGGCTTTGGTCGGCCATTACAACATCCGCCTAATAATATCGAGGACTTCTCCACACTTCTATACCTTCCGGCATACGCCGAAAGTAGGATAGAGCCCCACCGCTATTGACAAGTGGCACTTGGCGGTCCTTCAATCGACTGGCAGACGGCACTCAGGGATGCCGGCGCGCGAGGCGCGCCGGATAAGCGATAACAAAGAGGTGTAGGACCACCGATGAAGCAAGCGACGCCCGTTTCGCTCGCCTGCACGCTGCTCTGCGTTGCATTGCGTTGCGGTTCGGCGCCCGCTCAGGAAATCTCTGAGCGTGAGTTCCTGACAGATTTTCCCACCGTACTCTCGGCATCGCGCCTGCGCCAGAACGTCGCCGACGCGCCGCAGGCGGTCACCGTCATCGACCAGGAAACGATCAGGGCGTCCGGCGTCCGCCTGATCCCCGAGTTGTTCCGCATGGTGCCCGGCTTCAACGTCAGCTATTCCACGCGCGTCAAAGGTCAACAGCCGATCGTCACCTACCACGGCCTGGGCCGCGAGTACTTTTCGCGCCTGCAGGTCTTGATCGACGGCAGGTCGATGAACAACGCCACGCTCGGGGGAGTCGACTGGAACGACTTTCCGCTGGCGCTGGACGACATCGAGCGCATCGAGGTCGTGCGCGGCCCGAGTACCGCCTCACATGGCATCGGCGCATTTCTCGGGACCATCAATTTCATCACCAAGCACCCGGCACTGCAGCGCGGAACGTTTGCGACCGTAAACGCTGGCACAAGCAATATCCTCGACGGCGTGGCGCGCTACGCGGGTGGGGTTAACGGTTTCGACTACCGGATCACCGCGGAGCACCAGTCGGATAGCGGTTTCGCGAATATTGCCGACGACAACGCGCTGGACTTCGCCACCTTTCGCTCGGACTGGCAACTCACGCCGATCGACAGCCTGATGTTCCAGGCCGGCGTGACGCAGCGCACGAGCAGCGTGGGTACGGGAGCGCTATCCGATCCCTCGCGCAATGCGCGCTTCCAGACCGGTTATGCGCAGCTCAAGTGGGAGCGAAGCCTCGACGCCGACAATGGCTTCTACGTGCAGGTCTATTACTACAGCTTCAAACTGCGTGACCGCTTCCAGACCGACCCGCTCCCGCCATTCAATGACGAGCGCTTCCCCGTAAACGACAGCAGTTCAGTTCGTCGTACGGACGTCGAGGTTCAACAGAATTTCAGTCTTGGCCAGGACTTGCGCGGCGTATGGGGCGGCAGCCTCCGCGAAGACGTAGCCGAGGCGCCCCTGCTTTTGCGCCAGGCCGAGCGGTTGCGTGTGGGGCGCCTGTTTGGGCACCTCGAGTGGCGTGCTACGGACACCGTGCTGGTCAACGTTGGCGCCATGCTCGAGAACAACGACCAGACCGGCACGGATGTTGCGCCACAGGTGTCCGTCAACTATCGCATCGCGCCGGATCACGTCATCCGGGTTGGTGTTTCCAAGGCGCTGCGCACGCCGACGCTGTTTGAGGAACGGCTACCAAGTTCCATCATCATCGGCCCCCCGCCCGGTACGATTGTCATCACCCAGGGCGGGCTGCAACCGGAGTCGATCGTCTCGAGTGAAATCGGTTATCTCGGTGCGTGGCCACAGTGGCGCGCGACACTCGACGTGAAGGCCTTCTATGAGACGCTGCGTAATCTCATTCACCTGACTAACGAAGGAATTACGTTTCCACCGGCGCCGCGAACGGTCGTGAACGGCGACGACGTCAACCAATGGGGTCTCGAGGGTCAATTCGTCTGGCGCCCGTTCCCACAGTCATCGATTGCGATCTCGGCGGCGCACTTGCAGGCGGATAGCGCTGATCGCTTCGGCAGCTACTCCACCTCGGCGCCGCGCAACACGTTTCACGTACTGATGTCGCAGCGTTTTGCGGATACGTGGGATGCGAGCTTCACCTTCCACGCGCAAAGCGCCTACAACCCCATCGGCGTCCCGACCACGCAGCCGGGCTTCGGTCGCGTCGACATACGTGCAGCCAAAGTCTTTCCATTCGAGCGCGGCGCCGGAGAGGTCGCGTTCGTGATCGAAAATCTATTCAACCACCATTACACCGAGTTCCGTCCGGAAAACGTGGCCGAGCGCCGGGCGTGGCTGACGCTTGGAGTCAGGTTCTAGCCCGAAATGCCTGCATTGTTCATCGCCATCCTCTTACGTCGTTGCATCAGGCGTTGCCTGTTCGCGGCGTTGGCAGGAGCTTGTGCCTTGGGAACAGCCGCGCGCGCGGACACGCTGGTCGTGCTGAGCGACCAGGCGGCAACCTACCAGCAGGTCGCCGACGAGTTGCGCGCAGGACTGAAGTCACAACGCGACGGCGGCGCAAAGGTTGACATGGTGAGTTCGGAGCGCGTCGCCGCCGCGGACGACCAATTCCTCAAGCATTACGAGCTTGTGGTCACGATCGGCCTGGCTGCGGCGCGGAGTGTCATCGCGCGGGAAGGGACACTGCCGGCGCCCCCCACGCTTTGCCTGCTGATACCCCGGCAAGCGTTCGAGCGCCTGGCGCCGCCTCGCGGAGAAGGAAGGTCGCGCCGGCTTTCGGCTGTGTACATCGACCAGCCGCTCTCGCGACAGCTCGAACTGCTGCGCATCGCCCTTCCCGGCCGCAATCGCATCGGTGTCGTGCTCGGCCCATCTTCCGCGGGACTGGCCAATGAGTTGCGCGAAGGCGCGCGAGAACGCGAGCTTGCCATTATCACTGCCGAGATCGCAGAATCCTCAGAGGTCTACAGCGCATTGCAGCGCGTGTTGCCGACGAGTGATGCGTTATTGGCGCTACCCGACCCCGTCGCGTTCAACGCATCGACGGTCTATGGAATGATGCTGACGACCTATCGCGCGCAGGTGCCGGTGATCGGGTTTTCGGAGGGACTCGTCAAGGCCGGCGCGCTCCTCGGCTTGTACTCAACCGCAAGCCAGGTGGGCAGGCAAGGCGCGGAGATTGCTGGTCGCATCCTGGCTGGCGACGTGGGGCTGCCGGCGCCGCAGTATCCGCGGTATTACACCGTCAGCGCGAACCACACCGTTGCGCGTTCTCTAGGAATTTCGTTGGACGACGAGGCTACGCTTGCTGCAAGGTTAGCTGCCCGCAGTGACGGCCGGAGCGAAACACCGCGTCCGACTTCTGTGGATTCCACAACGCCCGGGAAGGCACCATGAAGAAATGGGGCATCCGCGCGCGCGTCCTGTTCCTGGCACTTCTGCCAAGTGTCACGATCCTGCTCACGCTGGTCGGCTACTTCACCTACACGCGCATCGCCGAGGTCGACGTCGTGCTCGCTCAGCGCGGAAATTCCCTCGCGCGGCAGTTGGCGCCGGGAACTGAATTTGCATTATTCGCCGGTGACAGCGCGGCGCTCGACCGGCTCGCCAAGTCGGCGGCCCGGGAAGTCGATGTTGCTGGCGTGACCATCACCGATGCTCGTGGCCGCGTCGTAGCGCGCGAGAAATCGGATATCGCACGGAACGGTGACGCGACGGTGCAATTCACGCAACCGGTCCTGGCGACACGACTTGACACAGCGGACAGTCCTGAACAGATGGGGGCAATCGGCGAGCGGGCAAAGGTGGGTGAAATTACCGTCGCCATGTCGCGGGCGTCCGCACGGGCAGATCAGGAGCATTTGCTGCTTGTTGGGCTGGGTATTGGGTCGGCCTCGCTGTTGCTGGCAGTGGCACTCGCGCTGGGCATCGGAAACAGCGTCATCCGTCCGATTCGGCGCTTGGCCGGAGCCATGGAGCGGTTGAGTCACGGAGCGCACGTCGAGCCGCTATCGACAGAGGGCGGTGGCGAATTCCGCGCGCTGAACGAAGGCTTTAACGATATGGCGAAACGCCTGCAGGCGGACACCCAGGCGCTGCAAGCCCGAATCGAAATTGCGACACGTGAGCTCGTTGCGCAGAAGGACGCAGCTGAAAGCGCGACGCAGGCAAAATCCCGCTTCATCGCCGCAGCCAGCCATGATCTGCGCCAACCTCTGCACGCCATAGGCTTGTTTACCGCGACGCTGCAGCGGCGAACGCAGGGAGGCGAAACCGGAAACGTCGTGAGCGACCTTGCCAAGGCGGTATCCGCCATGGAGCGGTTGTTCGACACGCTGCTGGACATATCGAAGCTAGATGCGGGAACGATCGTTGTCCAGCCGCGGCCCTTCCGGCTCGATGGACTTTTCATGCAGGTTTACTCCGAGTATGAGGATGCAGCAGCAGAGAAGAATTTGCGTCTCGAGGTTCGGCCGACCACCGCCGTCGTCGTCACGGACGAGCTGCTGTTGCGCCGCCTGCTCTCCAATCTCGTTGCCAATGCCATCCGGTACACGAGCCAGGGCACGGTGTTGCTGTGCTGCCGGCGACGTGGCGCGGCCTGGCAGATCGAAGTGCGCGACAGCGGGATCGGCATTCCGCCTGAAAAACAAAGCGAAGTCTTCCAGGAGTTCTATCAAATCGGCAATGCCGCACGGGACCGCAATCGCGGGCTCGGGCTGGGACTGGCGATCGTGACCCGCATCGCACGCTTGCTTGAGACCGAGGTCTTACTCCGTTCCGCGCCGGGTCGAGGGTCCGTGTTCTCACTGCGCATTCGCGCCGGCGCGGATCACCGGGTTCAGGACGTCACGAAGAGCGATTCCACGCTGGCACGGCCGGGGGAACCGTGGCCCGCCATCCTGGTCGTGGACGACGACCCACTGGTTCTTGCAGGAAGCAAGGCGCTGCTGAGTGAACTGGGGTGCGAAGTGACCCTCGTAGGCGACGCTCCCGGCGCGCACGCGGCGCTTTCTGCGATGGCCGGCAAGCCGGTACTCGTCCTGTGCGATTTGTGGCTGTCGGACGTTCTGAGCGGAATCGACCTGTTGCGACAACTGGCGGGCCTGACTGCCGCGCCGTTTTCCGGTATCTTGATCTCCGGAGACACGCGGCCCGAGACGATACGGTCCGCAAGGGATGCGGGTTACCCGCTATTGCACAAGCCTGTCTCTCCAGCCAAGCTCCGCGCCGTGTTGACGCACTTCGCATGGAAGATGCGCAAGATGACCGATGCAGGCACTCGCGATGAAGATTCTGCTGGCTGACGATCACGCGTTGATCCGGTCCGGGCTGCGCGGCGAACTCGCCGAGCTCGACGCAGCCATCGACTTTGTCGAGGCATGGGATGCCGATTCAATGCAGCGGATATTCGACGCGCACCATGATATTGACCTGGCATTGGTCGACCTGACCATGCCTGGAATGAGTGGTGCGCAAACAATCGATTCCCTGCGCCAGGCCCATCCCACCGTGCCGCTGATCGTTCTGTCCGGCGTCGACGGCGGGGCCGAGGTCCAGGCGGTCTTGCGCGCCGGCGCCGCCGGATTCATTCCGAAATCGGCCAATTCCAAGGTAATGCTGCAGGCGATTCGCCTGGTGCTCGCGGGTGGGCAATATCTGCCACCGCAACTGATGAGCCTGCTCGAAGCCGAAAGCCAGCATCCCGGAATGACGCCAAGCGTCGCAAATGCAATGCCGGAAGGCGGACGCCGCACGCAATTCCGGTCGCCTTGACCTCCTCAGTCCACGGCAGCGGGAGGTGTTCGCGCTTCTGGCCAAGGGATTGTCGAACAAATCGATTGCGCGGCAACTGGACGTCACCGAAGGCACCATCAAGAGCCACGTCGCAACGATTTTCGATGTGCTCAATGTCCACAATCGGGTTTCGGCTGTGGCCGAGGCGCAACGTTTGTCGAACGACCCTGAGGGCCGCCGGCTTCTCGGCGATTGAGGAGCACTTCCTGCACGGTGTGATCCGACCCTCAATAGATCTTCTTGAAGTCGCCGTGACGCCCGAGCCCGTCCTTGAATCGCGCGGCGCCCGCGGTGCCGTCCTTGACCAGCGCTTCGCGGCCGTTGTACCACTCCTGGATCAGTCCGTCGCGAACCGAAAGTCCGTGGCTCCTGATGGCGGATCGTCGGTCCGCACGGACGCACACGGGTGGAAAACTCGCAATCTCCCGGGCCAGTTCTTCGGCCTTCGCGCGAGCTTCACCATTCGGCACGAGATATTCGCAGAGTCCGATGCGCAAACATTCTTCTGCCGGAACCTTGCGGCCGGTGAGGATGATTTCGAGTGCCCGACCCTGTCCGACGATGCGGGGCAGGCGCACGGTTCCGCCATCGATCAGCGGCACGCCCCAGCGCCTGCAGTAAACGCCGAAATAGGCATCCTGCTGCATCACCCTGAAATCACACCACAGCGCGAGTTCCATCCCCCCCGCCACGGCTGGGCCAGCAATTGCGGCGATCACGGGCTTATCCAGTTCCAGCCGCGACGGTCCGAGAGGACCACGCGGAATCTCGCCGCCATTGCCGCGTGGTCCCGCCGGCGGAATGTCCAACTCCCCCAGCGGATAACGTGGGTCGAGCGTGCTGACGTATTTCAAGTCCCAGCCAGCGCAGAAGGCGCCGCCTTCGCCATAGAACACCGCGACGCGGGCCGTTTCATCTGCATCGAACTCGAGAAATGCCTCGGTCAGCGCATCGGCACTTGCCGGATCCATCGCATTGCGGGCCTCGGGGCGATTGTGAATAATCGTCCAGACGGGTCCGCTTCTTTCGATGTTGACAGCCAAGTCTGGTTCTCCTTTCAGGTTGCATGGCAGGCAGATGGATCCACTGCCAGATGGTGGCGGCGCAGAAATTTCGCGGTCAGTGACCGAGGTGCGCCGCGAAAGTCCTGACGCCGTTCAACAGCATCTCGACCGCGATGGCGGTGAGCACCAGCCCCATCAGGCGCTCGAACGCCTGAATCGCGCGCTCGCCGACGACGTCCTGCAGACGCTGCGCGGCGAGCAGCACCAGCGTGGTTAGGGCCATCGCGACGCTGAGCGCAATCACCCACGTGGTCATGTGCGCCGGGTCACGCGACGCCATCAGCATCACCGTCGCCAGCGCGGAGGGCCCGGCGATGGACGGCACGGCCAGCGGAACCAAAAACGGCTCGCCGCCGCGCGAGTCGCCGAACACGCCGTCCGGGTGCGGGAAGACCATGCGCAGCGCGATGAGGAAGAGAATGATGCCGCCCGCGATCGCCAGCGACTCGTCGGACAGTTGCAGCCATTGCATGAACGTCCGCCCGCCGGCCATGAATGCGATCAGGATCATGTAGGCGAAGAAGCATTCGCGCAGGATGACCTTGGGCCGACGGTTCGCCGCCACCTGGCCCAGCGCCGACACGACGATCGGCAGGTTACCGAAGGGGTCGAGGACCAGGATCAGCAGGATGGTCGCGGAGAAGAGGTCGGCGTTCATGGACCGTTAAGGGGGCGTTAAGGCGGTTCGGGAGACTATTCCGTCGCCGCGGGCGGCGTTTCGTCCGTGCGGCGCGGAGTATATCGCGCGGCGGATTCCCGACCCTGCGCCGATGGCATACTTCCCGACTTGCCCGAATCCCGCCGGAGCCCGCCTTGCCATTTCGTCCTCGCTTTCCGCACTGCCTGGTTTTTGCGCTCGCCGCCATGGCCGTCCTGACGGCCTCCGCTCAGACCAAGCCGCCCGCGCCGCCCGTGCGCAATGTCACCGATACGCATTTCGGCACTGCGGTGCCGGACCCTTACCGCTACTTCGAAGACCTGAAGAATCCCGATGTCGCCGGCTGGATGAAGGCCGAAGCCGATTATACGAAGGCGGTCCTGCGGAAAATTCCGGGCCGCGACGTGTTGCTCAAGGAAGTCACTACGCGCGGCGACGCGGCGTCGGCGCGTGTGACCAGCGTGCAGGTGGTCGGCTCGAAGGTCTACTACCAGAAGCGCCGCGCGACCGACAACCTCTTCAAGCTCTACGTGCGCGACGGCTTCCGTGGCAGCGAGCGTCTGCTGGTGGACCCCGAGACGATCAAGGCCAAGGCGGACGAGCATTACGCGCTTGATTACTACGCGCCATCGCCCGACAACCGTTATCTCGCCTACGGTATTTCGCCGGCCGGCTCCGAGGAAAGCGTGCTGCACGTCCTGGATCTCGCGACCGGCAAGGAAACGGGAGATGTGATCGACCGCGCGAATTTCGCCAGTCCCTCGTGGTTGCCGGACGGGCGTCTCGTGTATACCCGCCTGCCGAAGCTTCCCGCCGATGCGCCGGTCGCCGCCAAGTACCAGAACCAACAAGTCTTTATCCACAAGCTGGGTGCCAATCCCGACGCCGACACGCCGTTGTTCGGCGCCGGCCTCTCGCCGTTGGCCGCGATCGACCCGGTGGAGTTTCTTGCCGTCTTCAACCCGGTGGGCTCGTCTTACGTCCTGGCGCTCGCCGCCAATGGCGTGCAACGCGAATTCAAGCTATGGACGGCTCCGCTGACCGCGCTCGATGGCGCAAGGACGCCATGGGTGAAGGTCGTCGACAACGCCGATGAGGTCACCGACGTCGCCGTGCACGAGGACACGCTGTACCTGATGTCGCATAAGGGTGCATCGCGCTACAAGGTGCTGCGCACATCGCTGGCGAAACCTGATTTCGCGGGAGCCGATGTGGTGGTGGCTCCGGGCGAGTCGGTCGTGAATTCGATCGCCACCGCCAAGGACGGGTTGTATATCCGCAAGATGAATGCCGGCAACAGTGAGTTGTTCCGCCTCGACTATGGGAAGGCAGCGCAACCCAAGGCGATCGCGCTGCCCTTCGTCGGCGATATCCAAACGCTCGCCGTCGATCCCCGCATGCCCGGCGTCGTCTTCGACCTGGGCGGGTGGACGCGCTTCGGCAGCTACTACGCCTACAACCCCGCGTCCGCCAGCATCACCGACACCGGACTCCAGCCGCAGGGGAAGTACGACAACCCCGGTACGCTGGTCGCGACCGAGGTCAAGGCGAAAGCAGCCGACGGCACGCTCATTCCGCTGTCCATCGTGCACCGCAAGGGATTGCGGCTCGATGGCAGCAACCCGACGATCGTCTTCGGCTACGGCGCCTATGGCATTCCCGAAAAGCCGTTTTTCCGGCCGACGTGGCTGCCGTGGTTCGATCGTGGCGGCGTGCTGGCGGTGGCGCACGTGCGCGGCGGCGGCGAGTACGGCGACGACTGGCACAAGGCCGGCTACAAGGCGACCAAGTTCAATACTTGGGGCGATGCGATCGCTTGTGCGGAGTGGCTGGTGAACAACAAGTACACGTCGTCGTCGCGGATGTCGATCATGAGCGGCAGCGCCGGCGGAATTCTTGTCGGGCGCGCAATCACCGATCGCCCGGAACTCTTCGGCGCCGCCGTGGACCAAGTGCCGTTCTCGGACGCGATCCGGAGCGAGGTCGCCGCAAGCGGACCATCCAACGCGCCGGAATTCGGAACCATCAAGACCGAAGATGGATTCCGGGCGCTGCTCGCGATGAGCCCGTACGTTGCGGTGAAGGATGGCGTTAAATATCCTGCCGTGCTGCTGACGACCGGCGTCAACGACCCGCGGGTGGACGCGTGGGATGTCGCCAAGATGGCGGCACGATTAATGGCCGCGTCCGCGAGCGGCAAGCCTATATTGCTGCGCGTCGAATACGACGAAGGCCACGGTGTGGGATCGACCAAGAAGGCGCAGTACGAGGAACGCGCCGATATCTTCGCATTTCTACTGTGGCAGGCCGGCGCCAAGGACTTCCAGCCCTGAATCGATGGGGTCCCGGCCATGCGTGCAGTCTCCCCTGCCCGATTGAATTGAATTGACTGATCCGGAGTTTCCATTGTGAAGATGCAAATTGTTGTTGCCTGTTATCTGGCCGCGCTGAGCGGATTGACGCTGGCCGCCGACTTGCGTCCTGCCGTCGGGACCGCCGCTGCGACCGCCGGCGCCGCGCTCGCGTCAGGTGTCGACCCGCAATTCATCGAGCCTTCGGTCCGCGCCGCCGACGATTTCTTCATGCACGCCAATGGCAAGTGGATCGCGACGACCGTCATTCCCGCCGACAAACCGTGGTGGAGCCCATCGTACATCCTGCACGAGGAAGCGCAGGAAAGGCTGCGCCTCATCATCGAGGAAGCCGCCGCATCGAAGTCCGCCGCGCCGAACACCGAAGCGCGCAAGGTCGGCGACCTCTATCGCAGCTTCATGGACGAGGCACGGATCGAGGCGCTGAAGATGAAGCCGCTCGCGCAGGAATTCGAGGCCATCGACCGCATCAAGGACAAGTCCGAGATCCCCGCCGCCCTCGCCCGCCTGAAGCAGATCGGCATTCTCACGCCGGTCGATCTCGACATCGATCAGGACAAGCGCAATTCGACCGTGTACGCGGCCTACCTGTCCCAGGCCGGACTGGGCCTTCCCGATCGCGATTACTACCTCGACAACGACGATGCGAGGATCGTCGGCATCCGCAAGAAATACGCCGAGCTCGTCGAGTCGATGATGGCGAGGACGGGCAGCAAGACGGCAAAGCAGGACGCGGCGGATATCGTGGCGTTCGAGACCGCGCTGGCAAAGATCAACTGGACCAAGGTCGAGAACCGCGACCCCGTCAAGACGTACCACAAGCTCGCCATCAAGGACCTGACGGCCTATGCGCCCGGATTCGACTGGAACGCCTATCTGACCGCGACGGGCGTGTCGGCCAAGGTCACCGATGTCGTGTTGTACCAGGACACCTATCTCAGGAACTTCACTGAGCTGTACGCGAAGACGCCGCTGCCGGTGTGGAAGGCGTACCTCAAGTGGAAGGTGCTGCGCGAATACGGACGTCTTCTCGACAAGGCCGTCGTCGACGAGCGCTTCGCCTTCTACGGGACCACGCTGTACGGTGTCCCGCAGATCCGCCCGCGTTGGCAGCGCGGCGTGCAGATGGTCGACGACGCGATCGGCGAGGCCTTGGGGCAAGTGTATGTCGCGAAGTATTTTCCGCCCGAAAGCAAGGCGCGCATGGAAAAACTCGTGGCCAACCTGCTTGCCGCCTACAAGCAGAGCATCGACGGCCTCGAATGGATGGGACCGGAGACGAAGAAAGAGGCGCACGCCAAGCTTGCCAAGATAAAGACCAAGATCGGCTATCCGGCGAAGTGGCGCGACTATTCGAAGCTCGTCATCAAGCCCGACGACCTGGTGGGCAATGTGATGCGCGCCAATCAGTTCGAGTACCAGCGCAACCTCAACAAGCTGGGGAAGCCGATCGACCGCGACGAATGGTTGCTGACGCCGCAAACCGTCAACGCCTATTACACCCCGAACATGAACGAGATCGTCTTTCCGGCCGCCTACCTGCAGCCGCCCAACTTCAATCCGGGCGCGGATGACGCCGCGAACTACGGCGCCATCGGCCGCACGATCGGCCACGAGATCAGCCACGCGTTCGACGACTCGGGCAGCCAATACGACGGCGACGGCAACCTGCGCGAATGGTGGACGCCCGAGGACCACAAGCGCTTCACCGAGAAGACCAAGGCGCTGGTCGCGCAATTCGACGCCTACAGCCCGGTGCCGGGATACTTCGTCAACGGCAAGTTGACGCTGGGGGAAAACATCGCCGACCTGTCGGGCTTGGCCATCGCTTACAAGGCCTACAAGTTGTCGCTGGCCGGCAAGGATGCGCCGGTGATCGACGGCATGACCGGCGATGAGCGCTTCTTCCTCAACTACGCGCAATCGCATCGCAAGAAGACCCGCGACGAGATCGAGATCGTCATCGTAAAGACCGACCCGCATTCGCCGGACCAGTTCCGCGTGAACGGCCCGCTGTCCAATCTCGATGCGTTCTACCAGACCTACAAGCTCAAGCCCGGCGACAAGCTGTACCGCGCGCCGCAGGAGCGCGTGTCGATCTGGTAGTCGATTCTCGTGCGGTGGGCTACGCGCCGCGCGCGAGCAGCGCGTAGCCGAGCGGAAACAGCACGGCCGCGATGAGGCCGTGCAGCGCGAACGCGAGGCTGGCGTAGGTGCCGGCCTCGGCGTTCACCTGGAACGCGCGCGCGGTGCCGATGCCGTGCGCGGCCATGCCCAGCGCGAAACCCCGCGCTCGCCAGTCGCGCACGCCGCACACATCCAGCACGTACTTGCCCAGCGCCGCGCCGATCACGCCGGTCGTGACCGCGAATACGGCCGCCAGCGCGGGCACGCCGCCAATCTTCTGCGCGATGCCCATGGCGATGGGCGCGGTAACGGATTTCGGAGCCAGCGACATCAGTGTGGCCGGCGTCGCTCCCAGCACCTGCGCCAGCACGACCGTGGCCAGCAGCGCGACCGTCGCGCCGACCACGAGCGCGCCGGCGATCGGCATCGCCAGCCTGCGCACGCTCGCCCATTCCCGCGCCAGCGGAACCGCGAGTCCCACCACGGCTGGCCCCAGCAGGAAATGCACGAACTGCGCGCCATCGAAGTAGGTCTGGTAGCGCGTATCGGATACCCACAGTACTGCGACGATCAGGCCCACCGAAATCAGCACCGGATTCGCAATCGGATGCATGCCGCTGCGCAGGTAGCACTGCCACGCGGCCGCGTAGGCGACAAGCGTCAGCGTCAGTCCCGCCAATGGCGTCGCAGCCAGATACACCCACAATTCGAACAATGGCTGCGCGTTCACCGTGGCTCTTGCGCTTGGGCGTGCCGTTGTCGGCGCACGAGCCACGAGAATGTGAGCGCCGTCGCGGCAATGGCAAGGACAGTGCTCACGACGAGCGCCGCGAGAATCGGCAGCCATTCGGCGGAGACCTGGGCGACATACATCATTACCCCGACACCGGCCGGCACGAACAGCAGCGACAGATGTTGCCCAAGTCCGCCGGCAGCAGTCGACAGCGCGTCCGGCACCTGATCGCGCGTCAGCAGCGCGGCGAACAGCAACGCCATGCCCGCCACCGGCCCCGGAATCGGCAACCCGGCAAGGCGGACCAATGCCTCGCCGGCGCACTGGAACACAAGGAGCCAGGTGAAGCCGGTCAGGACGTCGCTCAACTTGAGCCCCGTCAGTGAAGCTTCACGCGCGGCTCGACGCCGCCGTGCAGGCTCCGCCCCAGCGTGTCGAAAACGACGCGCAGCACGCCGTGGATCGAGGCCTGGTGCATCTTGTAGAGCGAGACGTACATCCAGCGCGCGATCATGCCCTGGATCAGCAGGTTGCCGCCGATCAGCCTCCCCATCAGGTTGCCGACGGCGGACAACTCACCCAGCGATACCAGCGAGCCGAAATCGCGGAAGCGAAAGACCGGCAGCGGCTTGCCCTCCAGGCGCGCCCTGACGGTCTTGGATAGAAGTGTTGCCTGCTGGCGCGCGGCCTGAGCGCGCGGTGGCACTATCGCGCCCGCTTTTTGCGCGCCGTGCCAAGGGGCTGCCGCGCAATCGCCGAACGCAAAGATGTCGGGATCGCGCGTTGACTGCAAAGTCTCCAATACGACGAGCTGATTGTTGCGATTGACCTCGAGGCCGTCGAGCGAGGCGAGCCAATCCGGCGCCTTGATGCCCGCTGCCCAGACCACCAGATCGGCGGGATAGAAGGCGCCGGACTGCGTGGTGACGCCTTCGGGCGTAACCTCCGTCACCTGCTCGCTGGTGCGCACCGCGACGTCCAGCCGCTCCAGCAATTCGGCGGCGGCGGTCGCAACGTGTTCGGATAGCGGCGGCAGGATTCGCGGCGCGGCCTCCAGCAGCGTGAGCCGGATGTCGCGGCGCGCGTCGAGATGTTCGAGGCCATAGGCGGCATGTGCGGCCGTCGTATGGCGAATTTCGGCGGCGAGCTCCACACCCGTCGCACCGGCGCCGATGATCACGACGTCCACGCCCGTGGGACTTCCCTGCGCTGCACGCGCGTCGGCGCGGACGCATGCGGACAGCAGCCGGCGATGGAAGCGCTCGGCATCGCGCAGCGTATCGAGGACCGCGGCATTCTCCGCTACGCCCGGCACGCGGAAGTCGTTGCTGATGCAGCCCACGCAAATGATCAGCGTGTCGTAGGGCACGACGCGTGCAGGGAGCATCACGGCGCCGTCGTCGTCGCGCACTTCCGACAGCGCGATTTCCCTCCGCGCGCGGTCGATGCCGGTCACCGACCCCTGCCTGAAGCGGAAGTGGTGCCAATGGGCGATCGCCAGGTAATCGAGGTCGTGCGCGTCCGCATCCATGCGCCCGGCCGCAACCTCGTGCAGCAGTGGCTTCCACAGGTGCGTCGCATTCTGGTCGACCAGCGTGATGTCCGCGCGCCCGCGCCGGCCGAAGCGTTCGCCCAATTGCGTTGCCAGCGGTAAGCCCCCGGCGCCGCCGCCGACGACGACCACGCGATGCGGCCTTCTACCGGAATTGGCGGCGTCGCCATCGTGAGCGCGCGCGGAAGAAATGTCGGCGAGGCGCTGCGTCGGTGACGTTTGTCGCGTCGTTTCCCATGCCTGATCTTAACGGTTCCGCATTTCGCCCGCCAACACAAGGTACGTCCGTGTTGCGTGTCAGTCGCCCCGGACCACGCCTTCGCGCCGCGGGTCGGCGCCGCCCATCCATCCGTCCTTCGTCCTGACGATCGCCTGCCCGCCGCTGGTCTGGTTCGCGATCCACACCTGGGCGCCGAGCGCCTGCATCTTCGGCGCGAGCGCGGCGACGGGCGTGTCCTTCTCGAGCTCCGTCGGCCCGTTGCGGCTGCCGAAATTGGGCAAGGCAATCGCCGCCTGCGGATCGAGGTCCCAGTCGATGATCGCGACCAGCGTCTTGGCAACGTAGTTGATGATCGCACTGCCGCCGGCCGATCCGGTCACGATCGCCACTCGGCCGACTCTGTCGTAAACGATCGTCGGCGACATCGCCGACCGCGGCCGCTTGCCGCCTTCGACGCGATTGGCGACCGGCTTGCCGTGGTCAGTGGGCGCGAAGGAAAAGTCGGTGAGC
Source organism: uncultured beta proteobacterium (assembly GCA_963782625.1). Classification (GTDB taxonomy): domain Bacteria; phylum Pseudomonadota; class Gammaproteobacteria; order Burkholderiales; family Casimicrobiaceae; genus VBCG01. The sequence continues at coordinate 473,252 of CAWAKN010000006.1, forward strand.
TCGTTGTTGAGCAGGAAGCCGCCACGCGTCATGAGGCGGCTGCCAAAGCCATCCTCGATCGTCGTGGTCATCGCCACGGCGTTGCCATCTTTGTCGACGATCGAAATGTGCGACGTCGCCGGAAACTCAAGCGCCACGGCCTGGCCGAGCGCGACCTTCTTCTCTGCCGGACGCCGCTCCGGTGGATTGCCTGGGGCGGCCGATTTCATGCTCGAATCGGCCTTGATCAATTCAGATCGGCCACGCAGATAGGCCGGGTCGAGCAGTCCGGAAGGCGGCGTATAGAAAGCCGGATCGGCCTCGTAGACGTCGCGGTCGGCGAAGGCCAGGCGTCCCGCTTCGCTGAAAAAATGCACGCTCCAGAACGACGCCGGCCCCATCGCGCGCAGGTCATAGGGCTCCAGCATCTTCAGCATCTGCAACACGGTCACACCGCCGGACGACGGCAGGGGCATGCCGCAGACGCGGAAGGCGCGATACGTGTCGCAAACCGCAGCGCGAACCTTGACGTCGTAGCCGGCGAGGTCGCCGAGCGTGAGGTCACCCGGGTTGGCGCGATGCGAGTTCGCCGTGTCCACGATGTCGCGCGCGATTTCGCCGCGATAGAACGCATCCGCGCCGCCCGCGGCAATTCGGCGCAGCGTCTCCGCGTAGGCGGGATTTTTCAATTGGGTTCCCACCGGCAGCGGCTTGCCGTCGGCGCCAAAGAAATACTCGCGCGCACGCGCCTGCGTGATGTGCCGGTCCGCCACGAGCAACGCATGCAGGCGTGGCGAGACCGCGAATCCCTGCTCGGCCAGGGCGATGGCCGGCGCAAACAGTTCGGCCCACTGCATCCGCCCGTGTCGCTTATGAACGGTCTCGAGCAGGCGCACCGTTCCCGGCACGCCGACGGATTTGCCTCCGACGACGGCGTCGTGGAACGCAATCGGTTCGCCATCCTTCATGAAGCGATCTGGTTTCGCGGCCGCGGGCGCCGTCTCGCGGCCATCGTAGGCGATGAGCCTCGCCGCCCTGCCGTCGTGCAGAAGCAGGAACGCGCCACCACCCAACCCCGAGGACTGCGGTTCGACCAGGCCCAGCACCAGTTGCACGGCAATCGCGGCATCCACCGCGTTGCCGCCACGCTTCAGTATCCGATATCCGGCGTCGACGGCATGCGGATTGGCGGCAGCGACCATCCAATGTTTCGCGGTCACTGGGGCCTTGTCGGTCCAGCCGGAAGTTCGCTCGGGCGCCTGATCCTGGGCGAAGGCGACTGGACAGCAATACGCCAGGAAGGCGAAGACGAGACACCGTCCCACGCGTCTGCCGCGACAGTTCAATCCCGGTACCTGTGCATTGCCTCGCGCAGGAACCGCATCTGCCGCTCGAAGCGCGTACACGCCTCGCAGGCGGCCAGGTGCAGCCGCAGCGCCCAGCGGGAAAAAGCGCCCAGCTCGCGCTCCTGCATTCGCGAAACCAGATGCGTTGCGTCCTTGCAGGACAGGATGTGTCCGAGCGCCTTTTTCAACGTGAGCATGGTGTCGTGGGCATGGCGGCAGCGGGTGCTAGGTCCTCGCTCCGCCCTCCTTGAACCAGTTCTGTTCCAGGCACTCGCGCAGCGACATCCGGGCGCGGTACAGGATCACCCAGAGGTTATTCGCGGTGATCGCCAATTCCTTACAGATCTCGTCGCTTTCCAGTCCCATGACTTCCCGCATCATGAACACCCGGGCGGTGTTGGGCGGCAGCTTCTCGAGGCAGAAGTCCATGATGTCGAAGAACTGGCTGCGATTGAGCGCCAGCTCCGGGTCACCCCACTCGGCGGGTGGCGAATCCCATGCGCCGAAGGGCGTTTTGAACAGGCCGTCCAGATCTTCGATGTCGCACTCGTCGTCGAACGTGCTCGCCAACAACGGCTCGCGTTGTTTGCGCCGTATTGCGTCGATGATCTTGTGCTTGAGGATGCCGGTGAGCCACGTCTTGAGGCTCGACTTGCCGGAAAACGAACTTCCCGAAAGAGCGGCGAGGAGCGTTTCCTGAACGACGTCCTCGGCCAGCGCATCGTCGCGCAGCTGCAGCCGAGCGACGCGCAACAAGTAGCCGCGGTGGGCGTCCAGTTGGGCGGCAATGTCGGCAGCGGGCATCGGGCGCAAATGCGTGCAGTTCGCCGCATGGTACCGCGAAGCGATCCCGGCAGTCAGGCGCGGCTGTCACCGGTAGCACAGCTTCGCGGCGTGCCCGCGCGCATGAAAAAGGGCAGCGAAACGCCCGCTGCCCCTTTCCTGCCACAAGTGCAAAGGCCTACGGCAGCAGCGTGATCTCCACGCGCCGTGCTTCCGCGTTATCGCCGGAGCCTTGCGTCAGCTCCGGCTTCGCGAGCTCGACCTTGTCCTCCGCCACGCCGGCAGCCTTGAGCTGATCGCGCACGGCGATCGCGCGCTGCTTGGCGAGTTCCTGGTTCGCCGCCAGATCGCCGGTGGCGTCGTGATATCCGGAGACCTTTACCTTCTTGCCGCTTGCCTTGGCCTTGTCGGCCAGCGGAGCGAGCTTGGCTGCGGCATCCGCGGGCAGGTCGGCCTTGCCGGTGACGAAATAGAGCTTCACCACATCGACGACGATCATTGCCGGCGCCGCCGCAGGTGCGGGAGCGGGAGCCGCGGCCACCATCGCGGGCGGCGTGGCCGTCGAGATCGACATCTTCGCCGGAGCCTTCTGGCCCATGATGCCCCACGTGGCGAGCAGCGGCACGATCATCAGCGCGACGATGTTGATGATCTTGATCAGCGGATTGACCGCGGGACCCGCCGTATCCTTGTACGGGTCGCCCACGGTGTCGCCGGTCACCGCCGCCTTGTGCGCGTCGGAACCCTTGCCGCCATGGTGGCCGTCCTCGATGTACTTCTTGGCGTTGTCCCACGCGCCGCCGCCGGTCGTCATCGAGATCGCGACGAACAGGCCGGTGACGATCGTGCCCATCAGCAGCCCACCCAGCGCCTGCGGTCCGAGCACCAGGCCCACGACCACGGGAACGAGCACCGGAAGAAGCGACGGCACGATCATTTCGCGGATCGCGGCCTTGGTCAGCATGTCGACCGCCACGCCGTACTCTGGCTTGGCCGTGCCTTCCATGATGCCCTTGATCTCCTTGAACTGACGGCGCACCTCGACTACCACGGCGCCCGCCGCGCGGCCGACGGCTTCCATCGCCATCGCGCCAAACAGGTAAGGAATGAGGCCGCCGATGAACAGCCCGACGATCACCATCGGATTCGCCAGGTCGAATGACTGGCTGATTCCAGCCGTGTCGAGCGCGTGCGTGTAATCCGCAAACAGCACCAGCGCCGCAAGGCCCGCCGAGCCGATCGCGTAACCCTTGGTCACGGCCTTGGTCGTGTTGCCGACGGCGTCGAGCGGATCGGTGACTGCGCGCACGGAATCCGGAAGCTTTGCCATCTCCGCGATGCCGCCCGCGTTGTCGGTGATCGGCCCGTACGCGTCGAGCGCGACGATGATGCCCGTCATCGACAGCATGGCCGTCGCGGCGATCGCGATGCCGTACAGCCCCGCCAGCGCGTAGGACGCGAGAATGGCCGCGCACACCGCGAGCACCGGCCATGCCGTGGCGCGCATAGACACGCCGAGGCCGGCGATGATGTTGGTGGCGTGCCCGGTCGTCGACGCCTGCGCGACGTGCTTCACGGGGCCGAAGTCCGTGCCGGTGTAGTACTCGGTGATGATCACCAGCGCCGCGGTCAGCGCCAGGCCGATCAGCGATGCGCCGAACAGACCCAGCGTCGACAGCGCGGGGTCGGCCGCAGAAATGCCGCCCATCATGCGGTCGGTGATGAACCAGAACCCGATGGCCGAAAGTCCTCCGGCGACGGCCAGCCCTTTGTACAGCGCATTCATGATCTTGCCGCCGGGCACCGCCTTGACGAAGTAGCAACCGACGACGGAGGCCAGGATCGAGAATCCGCCCAGCACCAGCGGGTAGGTCACCGCCGTTTCGGCCATCGTCGGCAGCAGCAGCGCGCCCAGCAGCATCGTCGCGATGATCGTGACGGCGTAGGTTTCAAAGAGGTCGGCCGCCATGCCGGCGCAGTCGCCGACGTTGTCACCGACGTTGTCTGCGATTACCGCCGGATTGCGCGGGTCGTCTTCGGGAATGCCTGCTTCGACCTTGCCCACGAGATCGGCGCCGACGTCGGCGCCCTTGGTGAAGATGCCGCCACCCAGCCGGGCGAAGATCGAGATCAGCGAACCACCAAACGCAAGGCCAACGAGCGGCTGAATCGTGTGATGGAGCCCCTGACCCATCAGGTTGGGGGCCCAGGTCGCGGAGCCCGTGAGGAACCAGTAGAAACCCGCTACGCCCAGCAGCGCCAGCCCGACGACCAGCATGCCTGTGATGGCGCCGCCGCGGAACGCGACCGCGAGCGCCGGCGCGAGGCCGCTGCGCGCGGCTTCCGCCGTGCGCACGTTGGCGCGTACCGACACGTTCATGCCTATGTAGCCGGTGAGGCCCGAGAGGATCGCGCCGAGCGCGAAGCCGCCCGCCGTGCGCGCGCCGAGCGCCCACCAGATGATGATGAACAGGACGACGCCTACGATGCCGATCGTCGTGTACTGGCGGTTGAGGTAAGCCTTTGCGCCAGCCTGGATGGCGGCGGAAATTTCCTGCATGCGGGGATTGCCGGCCGGCTTGGCGAGGATCCAGTTGATCCAGACGCCGCCGAAGACGATCGCCACCACCGCGCAAACGAGCGCGAAGATGAGGCCTGTGGTCATGGCTTGCTACTCCCTTTGAAGTGTGAACTGCAGTGGGACGCCGCGGCCCTCATTGGAGCCTGCATTTATTAAACTACGCGTCCCGCGACTCGCGCCTCGACGTGCCGATCCCCTCGCAAAAATCGGCAGGAACGATCTTGAAATTCGCCCCGACCGTCGAAAACACGCTATTTTGCCATTTTGCGGTCGAGGAAGTCGAGTCGATCCTGTCCCCAGAAGAGTTCGCCGGCCACGACGTAGGTCGGCGCACCGAACACGCCGAGCGCGATGGCCTCCTGAGTGAGCGCGGCATATTTCTCCGCGATTTCCGGGGCTTGCGCGCGCTTGTCCAAGTCGGCCGGGAGACCGCACTCGGCACCGATTGCCCGAATCGTGGCTGCGTCGGCGATATCGCGATCCTGCTCCCAGATCGCGCGGCCAACGGCGCCGGCCAGGTCGAGGCCGCGCGTCCCGCCCAATTCGCCGGCGGCGAGGATCCAGTACGCGGCAAGGTCACCGTTCACCGGAAAGTGTTTTGGCTGGATGCGCATCGGCTTGTCGAGGTAGCGCGACCAGCGCGACAGTTCCACCAGCCGATAGGCTTGTCGCTGGGGCGCGCGTTTCGATAACGGCAAGCCGCCGGACACCGGGAACACCTCCCCCAGGTTGATCGGCTTCACCGCTATCGTCGCACCATGCTTTTTCGCAATGGCGGCGAAGCGGTCATGGCCGAGGTAGGCGTACGGAGAAACGGTGGCGAAGTAGTAGTCGATGATATCGGTCATGGCATGTTCCGGCACGGGGTCAGACTGCGAAGTCGGTCTTGAGCTTCCGCGGCACCGCGACGTTCTTCAAGCGTGTGAACTGCGGCAGGCCATCCTTGAACGGCGGCGGGTCCTCGCCTCTCATCAGCGGACCCAGATAGGCGCGCGCCTTGGGCGTGATGCCGAGGCCGTCCGCGGTGATGAACTGGTGCGGCAGCTTTTTCTCGACATTGGCGA
>CAWAKN010000007.1:0-11080 GCA_963782625.1 uncultured beta proteobacterium
CGTTGTACGGACCGAACAGCCCCGTGAGGTTGTACACACCCGAGCTGAAGTCGAGACGCAAGTGGTGTCGCTGAACGGCGCCTGCGCGTCGTAGCTAAAAGACGGGTAGCCGATGGTCGAGCGGTAGAGCTGGCCGCGCGCGTCGTACTGGTCGGAGCGGCGCCCCAGCTATCCTCGTCCAAGAAAAAAAACGTCCGCTTCGCTGTAGATGTGGCGCTTGCCGGGCTTGAGCGTCGCCTCGACCACCCAGACGCGGTGCAGTTCCCAGCGCACGAAGTCCGGATCGAGGAAATTCGGCTTCGTGAGGTCCGCCGACGGCTTGGGGTAGTACAGCCTGTAGCTGTTGTACGGGACGTACATCTCCTTCTTGCCGACGAGCTTGAAGTCGAACCGGTCCATCGCGCCATTGAACACCGAACGCGTCGTCGTAGGTCGCGGCGCCGGCGGTGCCGGGATTCGGCGTGTCGTAGGCGAGGTCCGGCGCGAGCTTGACGCGGCGCTGCCCCGGCAGGTATTGCCAGGCGCGGCGCGGCTGCACATCGGGTTTACCGAGTCGATCACCAGCAGCGCCTCGCCGTCGCGGCGGGCGGGTCCAAGGTAGAACAGCTTGATCTTGTAATAGGAATCGCTGTCGCCTTGACCCGTGTCCGGCCTGCTTCGGGTCGAAAATCGGGTACTCGCTGAATAGATCGCCTGTCGTGGCCAGCGTCGGCACGCCGGCCGAATCCACGTTCCAGTTGTCGTATTTCTGGCGGGTGGCGTGGCCAGGCCGTTGTAGCGCATCAGGTGGTTCCACATCGCCTCATACCCCGCTCTTGGGGGATCGGGAACGGAGAGCCGGCAGCATGCTTTCTTCGATGCCCACCCCGCCGTTCTACGCTCTTGGCGCCGATCGCGTTCTTTGGCGGCGTTGTCCGTGGAGTTTCTTCGGGAAAACGACTGCCCGGTGGGTCGGATACACGTCTACGCGCATCGTCGGGTAACCGCTTCAACAATTCCTTGGTGCCTTCGGTCGAGCTTGTCGGCGCTCTGCGCAGCCAGTTCTTGCCGGTCGATGACGAGTCGCGGCTTTTCATCCGGGAAGGACTCGGGCCGGATGCCGCTGCCTTTCTGGTAAGTCGCCGGTGACGTGGTCAGCCCGCCGTGTCCATTCGGGAATGGTGCCTTCCTTGTTGGCGGCCTTCTCGGCGCCGACCGGGGTGAGCGTGGTGCCAAGTTGCTTGGCCTCGTCGGCGGAAACGGCCGCCGATGCCGCCGTCGCTGCAGAGCGCCGCGAACGCTCGCCGACAATAAGTGTTTTGCGAAACATGATGTTGACTCCTCTTCAGAAGTTGTCTTGAACGTGAGCGAGACCCAGCCGCGGTCGACCAGCGACGAAGTAAGTGCCGTTGGGCACATTCAGCACGCCCCGTTGGGCCGATCGTCGATAGTTGCCGATAATAGCCGTTGTACGCTCAGGTTCGATCCAGGTACTTCTGATAGATGTTGGCGCCCACGCCGGCGCTCCAGGTGCCACTGCCCTTGCTGCCCCCCAAAAAGACGGCCGCGTTACCGCTAAGGCCCTGGCTCCACGTCACGGCGCCGTCCAGGTCGACACCCGGAAACACCTGGAACCAGGTCGGCGTGAAGTTGACCGCCAGGCCAAAGAAGGTGCGTCGAGACCTTGTCGATCGGTGTCGACCCATCCGCGTTGAGATAGGTGCTGCTTCCCTTGAAAACGGCCTGGTTCTGCGTGACCTTGGCCCACCGCATCCAGGTCAGCTTCGCTGGCGAGCGTCGCTGTATCACCAGGCCCAGGTCTTCGGCACGATCGCTAATGCGCGTTGATGAGGCCGTGATACGTGTCGCCCAGCGCGCCCGGCGTGCCATTGGTTGGCACCGCCGTGGTGGCGATCGAGCCCGGGCACAGCGGCACGAGCGGCGCCGGCAGCACCAGGAACGGTTCGCTCGAAGCAACGGCATGTTCTGCCGATAGGAGAACTCCGCGCCGACGCTCACCCCGCCGATGCTCTTGGCCAGCGTGATGCCGTAGATATGGATGTTGTCGCCGTAGGCGTCCGTGTAGGTGCCGGCCTTGCCGAATTTCTGCAGCTCGGCCAGATGGTCGTCGCTTTGGTTGATGATGCAGGCGTTCCCCCGGGGGCGGCATGCCCGCCAATGCGCGGTGCAGATCGCCGCCGGTACCGTTGGCGAAAGCCTGTGTCAGCCATTGCCTGTGGCAGCGATATCGGTCGCGTTGCGGCCAGTAGAAGCCCAGCGTGCCGTCGAGCCACGCGGGACTCCAGCGCGCCGAAAGACCCCAGTCGCCGATGCTGCTGCTGAGTCGCGACGGCTCGATGTCTGCGCATTCCACAAGCGCGCGCGGGCGAGCCGGGAACCGCGGCGGCGAACGGGTTGGCGCCGGAGATGAACGAATCGCCGCCGAAATTAGACTGGTCGCTGATCGTCAGGTAGCTCCCCGATTCGGGGATCGCGCACGGCCTGCCAGTTGTAGAACCATTGGCCGGCGACCGACAGTTCATGGTCGGCTGTACCTGCAGCGTGATGCCGCCCTCGGCCGGAACAGTTCCTTGGCCTCGGCGCCGGGAGTCGCGAAGCCCTTTTTGCAGGTCGAGCGAGTTCTGCGAGTAGGACGACGCAGTGAATCGCGCCGCCAAGCAGCAGGCTGTCGCCCCAGAACACGGTGTGCTGCCCCGCCTTGACGTTGACGGGCATGCCGGCCACGTCGAAGTTGGCGAAGCCGAACGCGTCGAGCCACTCGCCCGACACGCCCTTTGAATAGCGCTTGGTGTAGGGACTTAGCGCGCCCGCCACCGGAGGCCGTTGACCAGCGTGTTCGCGGTCGCGGTGCTGGTATCGTCGAGGCTGTTGTAGGCGGGTCCTTCCAGCCGGCGTAGCTCGCGCGAAAGCCGTAGCTGCCGCTGGTAGACGAAGTCGAATTCGGAGAGCACATCCAACCGGTTCGTGACCAGCGAGCCGTTGGAGAAATTGCGGTCGCCGTCGTCGAAGTTCGGATTGCCGAGGATCTGCGGGTTCTGATTCTGGGCCACGGATGCCCGGGTTGTAGCGGATGGTGTTGTCCCACCGTATCTGCGATGTCCTCGTTACCGGTGGGAATTTCGAACGCCTGGACCGCGCCGGACACGGTGAACAACGCCGCTACGGCGAGCGCGGACGCCCGTCGTCGATGTGCTGCGGCGCGCGAAGCTGCTTTTGATTGGTGTTGCATGTTTCGAATCTCCCTCATCAATGGTCAATGTGCTTTCGTTCCGGCAGTCCGTCCTAGGCGGGCATTTTTCGTGCACCGCCCCTCCGCGACTTCCGGCGAAAAAATGTCCTGTGTTGCTGCTTCAGCTTACTTTTGCAAGACCACGCTCATGCTTCCGTGATCTCGGCGGCCAAGGCGTAATGTCTGGAGCGCCGCGTGGCGCGGGCTGATTGCGAAAGTGCAGCTGCGCGATCGCTCGCCGGCACTCCGGGCAGCGCTAGATCCCGTTCCCACTCCTTAAATGCAACATCCCAAGGAGGGGCATACAGCCACGCAAGAACTTTCTCAAACCTCAACATCTCAAACATCTCAAATTTCCGTTCAGTTTCAATTTGCCATCGGGGCTTGCTCTGGATGACAGTTGGCCGATCCGACTCGCTGCTGATGCCGTGATCGAAACCCTTCAGCGGCAAGCTGCAAGTTCTGGGTCAGGCAGACTTGCGTCATCGACAAGCGGGCTTGCGGCCCGCTCGACATCACGCTCGTAGGTACGAGAACCGATCAACAGCATCCAGGCAGCAGCGATCCCGAACAGCGGTGTCACGGCCAATGCCGTCTGCAGCCCGAAAGCGTCGGACAGTGCGCCCGCCAATGAGCGGTCCCATCGCCATGCCGAGCAGGTTCTGGAGCAACCCGAGGATCGACGCGCCAGTGGCGCGGAAGCCGGGGTGAATGACGTTGATGACAATGGCAGCAGAAGGACCGGCGGTACAGGTCGCAAAGAAGCCGCCAAGGGCAAACAATGCGAACTGCGCCTGGTTGGAGAGCTGCACGCCCAGCAACGGCAGCCCGAACGCGGCGCCAAGGACGGCGGTCGAGATCAGGCACAGCACGCCCATCGAGATCACCCGGCCGCGCGGATACCGCTTTCCGGCCATGTCACACACGACGCCCCAGACCACGCTGCCAAATGCGCCGCACAGCACGACAATGCGCGGCACGCACTCCTGCCTGTTCAGGCGCGATCCCATGCACACGATTCAGGAAACTCGGCAGCCAGGCCCACATCGCCGACAGGACGATGAGTTGCACTGCGCTCCCGATGCCCACCCACAGCAGCGTCGGCGACCGCTTCAGTGCCCCGAAGGCCGCACGGGCGACGCCGACAGCCTGAGCGCGTGGCGCCCTGGGTTTGCGTACCGACGTCGACCGTGTGGTAGTCGCGCACCTTGATGTAGAGCAGACTCACCACGAGGCCAGGAATGCCGACCACGCCGAACGCCGCCTGCCAACCCCAGCGCGCCGCGATGACGCCGCCGAGCGCGACGCCCAGCACGGAGCCCACGGAAGCGGCTGCCATGAAGCTGCCCAGCAGCGCGCTGCGCATCCGATCGGGGAAGTGGGTCGCAATCAGTGCGGCGCCCACCGCACCGTAGCCGGCCTCTCCGACGCCGACCACGGCGCGCGCCGCCAACAGCGCGCTGTAGTTGCGCGTGAACATGCACGAGATCGAGGCGATGCTCCACGCGGTGGCCATCGTCACGATGCTCTTGACGCGGCTCACGCGGTCGGCAACGAGCGACACCGGAAGCGCACAGGCGGCGAGGACGATCGAGAGGGCCGAGACCAGGGCGCCGAGCTGCTTGTCCGACAGGCCCCAATCCGCTTTCATGTACGGGAACAGCGAAACGATGACCTGGCGATCGATGTAGTCGAAGAGCATCAGGCCGATGGTCATCGCGAAGGCGAACCACGCCTGGCGCGGCCCGAACAGGTAGCCGTCGTTCGGCCTTGAGCCGGCAGTTGGGATATTCACTGGTTTGTCTCCTGTTGGAAGTTCATGCATCGGCGCCAGGCGAGCGCTGCAGCTCGGCCGCTGCCTTGGCGACAGCACCGCGGATCGGCTCAGGCTGTCGGCAGCCGGTAATCCCGGAACGTCTCGCGCAGCCGGTTCTTCAGCATCTTCCCGGTGGCGCCCAGCGGAATGCTGTCGACGAATGCCACGTCGTCCGGCGTCCACCACTTGGCGATCTTGCCGTCGAAGAAGGCGAGAAGTTCCTCGCGCGTCACCTCGGCGCCCGGCTTCCTGGCCACGACCAGCAGCGGGCGCTCGTCCCACTTCGGATGGCTTGCACGCCGATGCACGCGGCCATCGCCACCGCCGGGTGGGCCATCGCGATGTTCTCGAGGTCGATCGAGCCGATCCACTCGCCGCCGGACTTGATGACGTCCTTGCTGCGGTCGGTGATCTGCATGAACCCGTCGGCATCGATCGTCGCGACGTCGCCGGTCGGGAACCAGCCGTCGACGAGCGGATCGCCGCCTTCGCCCTTGAAGTAGGCGGAAATGACCCAGGGACCGCGCACCATCAGCTCGCCCGAAGTCCGGCCGTCGCGGGGCAGTTCGCCGCCGTTCTCGCCCACGATCTTCATGTCGATGCCGTACAGCGACCGCCCCTGCTTCGCCTGCAGTGCCCGGCGTTGCGCCGCGTCGAGGTTCACATGCTTGCCCTTGAGCTTGCCCACCGCGCCCATCGGGCTCAGCTCGGTCATTCCCCAGGCGTGGATCACCTGGACGCCGTACTTGTCCTCGAAGGCATCCATCATGGCCGGCGGGCAGGTCGATCCGCCGATGACGGTGCGCTTCATGGTGCTGAACTTCAGGTCGTTGGCTTCGACATGCGCCAGCAAGCCCTGCCAGACGGTCGGCACGCCGGCCGACATGGTCACGCCTTCGGTTTCGAACAGGTCGTGCAGCGACTTGCCGTCCAGCCAGGGGCCGGGGAACACCAGCTTGGCGCCGACCATGCACGCCACATAGGGCAGGCCCCAGGCGTTGACGTGGAACATCGGCACGACCGGCAGGATCGTGTCGCGCGAAGAGCAGTCGAGCGAATCCGGCAATGCGCTGGCGTAGGTGTGCAGCACCGTGGAGCGGTGGCTGTACAGCGCGCCCTTGGGGTTGCCGGTGGTGCCCGACGTGTAGCACAGCGACGAGGCCGTGTTCTCGTCGAACACCGGCCACGTGAATTCCGGGGAATGCGCGTCGATCAGGTCCTCGTAGCACAGCAGGTTCGGCACCGTCGACGACGCCGGCATGTGGTCCCGGCTGGTCATGGCAACGAAGGCCTTGATGGTCTTCACGCGCGGGGCGATCGCCTCGATCAGCGGCAGGAAGGTGAGGTCGAAGAACAGGACGTTGTCCTCGGCATGGTCGGCGATCCACACGACCTGGTCCGGATGCAACCTGGGATTGAGCGTGTGCAGCACGGCGCCGGAACCCGACACGGCGTAGTACAGCTCCATGTGGCGGTAGCCGTTCCAGGCGAGCGTCGCGACACGATCGCCGAAGCGGATGCCGTTCGCGGCCAGCGCGTTGGCCATGCGGCGCGAGCGCTGGGCGAGGTCGCTGTAGGTCTGGCGATGCAGGTCGCCTTCGACGCGGCGCGAGACGATTTCCTGGTCGCCATGGTGACGCTCCGCATGGGTGAGGAGCGTCGAGATCAGCAGCGGCTGCTGCATCATGTTTGCGTTCATGGTGGCTCCTCTTACCAGCGGGTGGACACGAACCGGCCGGTCACGGCCGCGTCGATGAGGTCGGGAACCGCACCGAAGTGCCAGCCCTGTCCGAAGCCGCCGCCGAGCTTGACGTACTTGAAGCTGTTCGTCGCGATGTTGAGGTCGTGACTCCAGTTGCGCACCGGGTTCATGCCCATGCACGTGGAGTGATAGATCTTTCCGCCGGCGTCTTCGATCATCTTGGCCTCGCCGTTGTCCCTCGCCATGTGGTACGAAGGCGTGTCGGTCTGGACCCACATGTGCACGTTCGGGCTCACCTTCCGGCCTTCGATCAGGCCGGCGATCTGGCGAACCTCGTGGTACGTCAGGTGCGGGCAGCCGAAGACGACGATGTCCACCTTGTCGCTCTTGGCCGAGTCGAGCTTGCGGTAGTACTCCCGCACGTCGTCCAGCGTGATGACGTGCCTCTCGACGTTCGCGGGGACCGTGCCGCCGAAAGCGGCTTCCAGCGTCCGCGACTCGGGCAGGGCTGACCCGATGATGTGCAGCATCGGGTCGTTCATTCCCGCGGAGACGCAACCCGACAGGCACTTGCCGGCAGTCGGGCTCAGCAGCGGCGGCATGTTGACGACGGCCGGGATGCGGTTGCCGCCCTTTTCGGCAATGACGGCGCCCAGGGCCGCCCAGTCCGCCGGGTCGGTCATCTTTTCCTTGACCTCGTCGGTCAGTTCGACGATCACCTTCGCGCGCCGGTTTTCATCGAGCAGCATGCCGTACTTGGGCAGGTAGCCGGTATAGCCGGCATACACGGTGTTGACCGTGTTCTCCCGGTTGCTGCGCGCGCCGATGAAGGTGTTCAGATAGGCGGCGACGCTGGACTCGGAGGAGGCGCAGTATTCGCCGTATCTCGGCGTGCGGGTGGTGAGGTGCGAATTGCACGACTGCGACATGATCCAGCCGTGCTTCTTCAGCGCGTCATGGCCGCGCACATAGCCGTCGTACATGTCCTTGGGAAGCTTGTAGCTGCCGTCGCCCCACGAGAAGTTCCACGGGTAGCCTTCTTCCTCGTACTTGTCGATCTGGACGAGGTACGGGTCGTTCAGGCAGATCGTCTTGCTCTCGTCGGCGACGCGGGCATCCTTGATCGCGATGAACTTGTCGTACAGCGGGCTGTGACCCATGTCGTAAGGTCGCGAGGTCGGGATGCGACCGGTCCTTCATCTCTATCGGGCAGACGTTGAGGACGAAGGACAGCGGCACCATCTCCTCGGCGCCGACGGCGTTGCCGAAGTCCACCAGCTTTTCCAGCGCGAAGCGCCGTGCCTCGCCGTACTTTCCATCCAGCATTTCCTGCTGGTTTCGATCGAGCTTCATGTATTCCTCGTGCGATTAAAGGGGGTTCGTCGGGACAAGGCATCAGGCCGATGCCTTGCGCGTGATGGTGACGGTGGCTTCCTTGCCGACTTCGTCGGCGCGGATCTCCACCCAGTCACCGGTGCGGATCTCCTGGATGGGGTCGCCGTCGAGGCAGTCCACCGCGGGGATCTCGCCGGCGATGGCGCCCGCGATGTCGATGTCGTGCACGTTGCGGCAGACGATGCCGGTCGGGCCGACCTTGGACACCTGGCACTTGTAGTACAGGCCCACCGAGCCGAGCGTCGTGCCGGACACGGTCGGGTACACCATGATCTTGCCCTTCACGCACTGGCCGTTCAGCGGGTTCTCGTACGCACCGATGATTCCGCTATCGTTGGTGACCATGTTGTAGCCCCACCCGAATCGCATCTCGCTGACGAGAGCCTCACCGCTTGCCCGCCCCTTGGAGCGGGCAATGCCCTTCATTACTTTCACCTGTTCCATGTCTGTCTCCAGGATCTGTTGCGTGCTCAGATCAACATGCCGCCGTTGGGCGAGATGACCTGTCCGACCAGGTAGTGCTCGCCCGCCAGGTGCACGACCGTGGCGGCGTACTCTTCGGGGGTGCCCATCCGTCCGGCGGGCACGAGCTGCCAGAAGCGATTGCGGCCTTCCTCGCCCATCGTCTGCAGGATCGCGTCGACCTCCTGCGTGTGGACAAGGCCCGGCGCCATCACATTGACGTAGATGTTGCTGCCGGCGACCTCCGCGGCGACCGCCTTGGTGAAGGCGATCACCGCCCCCTTGGTCGCGCTGTAGTGGGGGCTGTGGGCGGACAGGCCCGACATGCCGGACAGCGATGCGATGTTGACGATGCGGCCGTATTTCTGCGGCTGCATCAGCTTGAGCGCTTCACGCGTGCAGTAGAAGGTGCCGTGCACGTTGACGCCCCACCAGCGGTGCCATTCGTCGTCGGTGATGTTGCTGGTGAACTCCAGCGACTGCCGCGGCACGGGCGTCGTGAGGTACGTGTAGTGGCGATTGCGCCGCACATCGTCGTCCTTCCGGTTGGGCGTCAGCGCTGCGTTGTTCACCAGGATGTGCACGGTGCCGAAGCGTTCGGCCGCCTGGGCGAACATGCGCTGCACGGCGGCGCTGTCCGAGACGTCGCAACGCACGGTCAGGCATTCCGCGCCTGCCTCCTCGACGGCGGCGCGCGCCGCAGCCAGGCTCGCTTCATTGATGTCGCAGACGACGAGATTGGCGCCCGCTTCGGCCAGGGCGCGCGCCAATGCGCGGCCGAGGCCCGGGCCTGCGCCCGTGACGAGCGCGACGCGCCCTGCGAGAGGTCGGTTGGAGTTCACCATGATGAGCTCCCTGTATCAGGCCACGCGACGCAGCGGAGCGCCGCGTTCGCCGGGTTGACGGTTCGGCGCGTAGCCGATCTTGGCCAGGGTTTCGTCGACGGTCTTGTAGTGCTCGCCGATCTTGTGGATTTCCTTGGCCTGCTTGCCGGTGGCCACCTCGCGATGCATTTCGCGCGCAAGCCGCACCATCTGCTCGACCTGCTGCACCGAGGTCATGCGTTCGCCCTTGCGGCCCCAGAGGTTGTCTTCGATGCCCACGCGCACGTGCAGGCCCATGGCGATCGCCATCGCATTCAACGGCAGCACGCTGCGCATGATGCTTTCGATCGTCAGGACTGCGCCGTCAGGGACTCGGCGGATGAACTCCATCATGTTGTAGGGGTTCGGCCCGTCCATGCCGCCGCCGATCGCCGCCCAGTTCATGGTCAGGGGGCCGGTGTAGATGCCGCGCCGGATCAGGCGCTCGACGGACTCGAGCTGCCCCACGTCGCCGAGCATGAAGAGCGGCTGGATGCCGTTGGCCTGCAGCCGGCGCAGGTGTTCCTCGACGAAGCCGGGCCCCGAGGGAATGGTCATCTCGCGGTAGGCCTGCTGATACGCCGGATTCGCAAGGGACGTATTCTCGACATCGTCTGCGGTCAACAGCTCGCAGATGTTCATCTGGTTGGTGTTGATCGCGATCGTCACCTGGTCAGGCTTCGGCGTCAGCTCCGCGAGCATGTGACGCGTGTCGTCGCTGAGCCATTGGGCCGCCTCGCTGTCGGTCTCGGGCGCGAATGAAATCGAGCCGCCGACCTGCAGGATCATGTCGGGAACCGCATCGCGCAGGCGGGCAAGCAGTTCGTTGAACATCGAAATGCGCTTGGAGCCCTTGCCGTCCGCCTCGCGCACATGGATGTGCAGGAGCGTTGCGCCGGCGTTGTAGCAGTCGACCGCCTTCTGGACCTGCTCGTCCATCGTCACCGGGATATCGGTGGAGTCGGCGGGAATCCACTCGGGGCCGTAAGGCGCGACCTGGATGACCAGGGGCTGCTGGTTTTCGGGAAGGAGCGAGTCGTCGAGGAATTGCATGGTTGTCTCCGTATGGCGATCGATGAATTGCGAGGGAGAGTGTGGCTCTGCCTGCGTTCCGACGCTTGACCCAATGGGACATTTGCGATGACCATTCGGGACATCCAAAACGGGTCCCTCGTGACTCCGGAAAGATGCGCTCCACCATTCGCAGCGCGACCCTGAGCGGGTACACCGAACTGGCGCGCTCGGTCGGCCTCGATTCGCACCGCTTGATGCGCAAGTGCGGCCTGGATCCTTCGTGCCTTTCGGATCCGGACGCGCGCATCGATGCGACAGCGGTGGCAAAGCTGCTCGAGACTTCAGCCGCGGAAAGCCGGGTCGAAGACTTCGGGTTGCGGCTTTCCAAGGCGCGCCGCCTCTCGAACCTTGGTCCGTTCAGCCTGGTTGTGCGAGAGGAAACCACTGCACGGCGCGCCGTCGAAACGCTCGGCCGCTATTTGCAGTTGCACAGCGAAATGCTCTCCATCCGCATCGAGGATGCGGGCAACCTCGTGATCCTTCGGGTGGACATTGTTCCGGGTGCGCGGATGCCTCGCCGGCAGGGGATCGAACTCTTC
>CAWAKN010000008.1:0-226279 GCA_963782625.1 uncultured beta proteobacterium
ACGCCCGGTCCGCCGGGCGTTGTCGCTTCAGCTCCCGGATCCCATCTGTTGCCTCGAAGCCAAATGCGCGACTACGGCCGCTGCCCGGTTTGGAACTTCCAGCCCGCGCTTTCGAACTCATGCTTCGCGCGGTCGCTCGAAATGCCGGCAACCAGCAGGACCCGGCGCTTTCCCTTCAGTGCCTTGCGCTGCGCGAATTCGGCTGCAGTCTTGTCCCAATAGACGAAGTCGACTGCGGCGGCAACGACCAGCGTCCCATCCTCCTCGAGGCCGATCGGCACCATCTCGCTCATGCTGAGCTTGACGAGCCGCGCTCCCTTTTCCTGGAACTTCCCGAGCATCCGCACGGATTCCACCAGGAACCGGACGCGAGTCTCGCCCTGTACCTGCGAGGCGACCTGGATCACGGACTCCACGCCGGAAACGTTGCCCAATTTCGTCAATGCCATGACCAGCGCGGTCTGCAGCGATGGCGTGAACCAGCGATTGCGCAGGAAATCGCGCGTGGTGCGTCCGCTCACGCCCATGGCAAGGAGCCGCGACTCGTTCTGCTTGGCCAAGTCCACCGCAGGCTGGTTCCACACGGCATCGCGAACGTCCGTATCGAATCCGACGACGAGGTTCGCGCCCATCGAGACCGCGCCGATGGCCGTGTTGATCGCAAAGCTCCCGGCAAAACTCGCGGCCGATGCGTTGTCGAGCAGGGGACGCAACACCGGGTTGGACGTGTACGGGTCGATGTTGAGTTGCCGCGCCCAGTCGCGCCGGGCTTTGTTGTAGCCGAACGGGTCACCGGTGAACGCCGACGGCATCGTCTCGCCGGCGGGTGCCGGTGGGAGGCCGGCGATGGCCGGCGAGGCGCTTCCGGTGCTGTCCACCACCGATTGCGCGCTCGAGCGCGCCAGGAATCCGACGCGACCAAGCACCGAGCCCAGGCCCTGGCCCACGTTCTCGACGGTGCCGAGCGGATTGGTCACGGCGCTTTGCACCAGCTGCACCGGCGCCGACGCCGCCCTCACCAGCGAATCCTGGAACGCCCGGCTCTTCTCAACCTCCTGCAAAGCTTCGATTGCTTTCAACTCGCTCACGCGGACGCCCAGCATGTTCACGCCCGCGACGGTGAAGTTGCCGAATCTGGACTCGATCACGAAGCGCCCCAGGAATCCTTGGAGCGAAACCGGCTCGACGACCGTATGCAACGGTCCCTTCAACAATGGAGCGGGCGCGAGCAAGGCTCCCGCGAGCACGGGCGCGGCTTCAAAGTCCGCGCTGCCTTTCCGGGAAACCGGTACCACCGCGGCAACGGCGCTCGCGGCAAGCAGGCAGGCTAGCGCAACGGCGCCACGATGATGCATCGATTTGGAATTCATTCTCGCTTCGGGAAAGGTTGTGGCGGGGGCGCAGAGTATCAGATCAACGCGCGACGGAGGCCGACTGGCCCGCCGGACGTCGTTTGAGGCGCCGGGTTTGGCGCTCAGAATGCGCCGAACGTGAGCTGGTCGCCGGCGAGCCGCGTCATGCCCGGTGGATCGGTGAAGACGGTCGCGGCGTCCTTGGCGCGACCCGAATAGCGGGCCGACGTAAGGCCGACGTCGGCCATGCCCACTTAGTAGAGGCTGATGCGACCTGCGGCGGCCGTGTTCAGGTGTGGTGGTCAGTCGCCTGCCGCATCCGGTGGCGCCAGATCAGGCATCTCGAACGGCTTCAGCCCTTTCGCCGGCGTCTTCGCGGCCGTCCCGGGGAGCATCTCGAAATTCGGCGCGAACGCGACCATAAGTCCCCGCAACTGATCGAAGCCTTTGCGGTCGCCGTCGAACTTCGCTTTGCCCGCCTTGAGCAAGTCGTCGAACGTACTCGTGCCCATCATCACCGTATTGAGGTCGGCGCGATTGAGCGTGATGGTCAGGTCGGGATTCTTCGCCTGCTCGCCCTTGATGTTGGTCAGCGTCGCGTTGCTCATCTCGATCAGGAATTTCTCGCCGTTGTCGGGCGTGACCAGGTTGATGGTGAAGCGCATGCCGTCGGCCCGGCGCGGGTCCATGCTGATGGCGAGGAAGTCGAGCCAGTTCTCCGTCGACATCGCGCGGATCATGTCGGGTCCTGACGACCGTTGCGGCGTGCCGCCGGGCAGGCCGTTGCGCAGCTCATACGCGCCCTGCAGGAAGATGTTGCGCAGTGTCGGGCTTTCCTTCTGGTAGCCCAGCTGCTCGAAGGCGTCCGCCAGCAGGTCCTTGGCCGCCTGGTTCCCCGGTTGGGCGAATACCAGCTTGTTCAGGATCTCCGACGCCTCGTTGTACTTGCCCTGGCCATTCAGTTCCCGCCCCTTGGCCATGATCTTGTCCGCGCCGCCCATCATCTCGACGTACAGCGGCGCCGAATCCTTGGGCGACAGCGGCGCGATGTTCACCGGGTTGCCGTCCCAATACCCCAGGAAGCGGTTGATGACACCGCGGCTGTTGTGCTGCTCAGACCCGTGGTAGCTGTGCGCGGGCCATTGCTGCCACAGACTCGGCGGCAGCTGGTAGACGTTCTGGATCTCGTTGATCGTCACGCCGAGGTTGGCGTAGTGCAGCGACTGGTTGTTGAGGTTGGCGTAGGTGTCACGCTGGATACGCATCACTTCCTGGATGCGCGCGTTGCCCCAGCGCGGCCAGCTGTGGGAGGCGAACATCACCTCGGCATCCTGGCCGAACCGGTAAAGCGCCACGTTGATCTGCTTCGACCAGTTCAGCGCGTTGCGCACCGGCGCGCCGCGTGGCGTGTAGATGTTGTGGATGGTGCCGGTAATGTTCTCGGCCGCCCAGAAAGCCTTGAACTGCGGAAAATACGTGTTCATCTCGACCGGTGCTTCGGTATCCGGCGTGTTCTGGAACACCATCTTCACGCCGTCGATCGTGACTTCCTCGAAGTCTTTCTTGATGATGAGGTTCGGCGCGATCAGGCCGACGTTGCCGTTGGCCACGTTCTTGCCGATCGACTGGTCCGCGTGACCATACGGGTCGCGCGGCAACAGCACCGCGTAGGAGTACTGCGTGCGCCGCGACATCGCGTTGCCGGAGAAGACGTTCTCCTCGATCGCAGCCTGCATGAAGCCTTCGGGCGCGATCACCTTGACCTTGCCGCTGACGACGTCGGCTTCGTCCACGACACCACGCACGCCGCCGAAATGGTCCACGTGCGAGTGCGAATACACGACCCCGAGGACCGGACGCGCACCAAGCTTGTCGTTGATCAGCTTGAGTGCCGCGCGCGCGGTTTCCCTGGCCGTCAGCGGATCGAAGACGATCCAGCCGGTATCGCCCTTGATGAAGCTGATGTTGGCCAGGTCGAAGCCGCGCACCTGATAGATCTTGCCCGGCACGACTTCATAAAGGCCGTACGCCATGTTCAGCACGGCCTGGCGCTGCAGCGACGGGTGGATGCTCTGGAAGTCATTGCCCTGCAACAGCCACTGATAACTGCCCATGTCCCAGGCGACGTTGCCGGCGTCGGCCATGATCTTCATGAAACCCGGCTCGGCGATGAAACCCTTCTTCGCCTCGTCGAAGTCCCGCTTGTCCGCGAACGGCAGCGTCGCGGCGATGCCCTTGCGCACTTCCATCGTGTACGTCGACGGCAGGCTGCCCTTGGGATCGAAATGCTTCGGCATGGCCGCTGCGTCCTGAGCATGCGCGGCGCCGCAGTCAAGCGCCAGTGAGCCAGTCAACGCAGCAGCGGTGCCGACAGCCGCGATCCATCCCGTAAAGACTCGCGTGCATTTCATTGCATGTTCCCGATTGGAGAATTTGGAAGGCACGACATGATCGGCCAAAGGACCGCAAGCGATGATATTCCGGTGCCGCCGGCAAAATTTGACTCAGGTCAATGCTTCCGGCACCGCGCGAAGGCCGCGTGCCGCGCGAAGACTACGCGCCTTGCGACCGACACGCAATACGTCGCGGAAGCGGGGAGCGTGAACGAATTGGCGCGGCTACTCTTCCGACAATGCTTTGACCCGGCCGGAACGAATCGCATTCGCAAGCGCCGCGTGGTCTTTCTGAATCTGGTCAGAGTAGACAAGCGCGAACTTGCCCAGCGCAACGTCGAAGGCGTCGCTTTTCCCCAGATAGCCGCTGATCGTCGCAGCATCACCCGATTTCGCATGGGCGCGCGCCAGCGTCCAGCCGCACATCCGAGCGTAGAGCTTGAGCTGCGCCGCGCTGAATCCGTCGATCGGCATGGACATCTTCATGTCGCGCAACTGGCGCACGTAAAAATCGTAGCCGCGGCGCCCGCGCACCCAGCCCAGGAAAATGTCGCTGGACGACTGCATCAGGCGCTGCCCCGCGACGACGCGCTGGCCCTGGTTCGCGTACGCGCTCTTCCCGGCGTAAGGCTCGAGGACGGAGCGGACGGCTTCCTTGAACTGGAGGATCAACGGATGTCCGTCTTCGGAGAACATGAGCCCGATATAACAGCGCGTACCGACGCTGCCGATTCCCACCACCTTGAGTGCGCAGTCCTCCAGCCGGTAGCGGTCCAGCAGCACGCGGCGATCGTCGGAAAGCGTGTTGCGGTAATCCACCAATCCTTCTTCGACACGCGCCGCAAAGTCCGGCTCGGCGACATGAAACAGGATCGGCGGCTGGTCGACGATGTGGTGGCGACCGCCAACCAGCGTCGTGATCTTCGGGAAGAGATTTTCGAGGACGCGTTCGCGCGCGCGCTTGGCGATTTGCTGACGGAACTTTCGCTCTCCGGCATTGGGCGCCGCGTCGATCAGCGCCTTCGCATCCATGCGCTTGTACCAGACCTCCAGCGGCCTCAGCTTCGAGCACTCGCGCAAATGCTCGCGATAGGCGCGTACGCACTCCAGCACCGCGTCGCGTCCGGCGTCGTCCGACTGGCGGTTGTCCCGCGCCGCGACCTGGAAGCTCACGACCAGGCGCTTCAAGTCCCACTCCCACGGCGCGGGAAGCGTCTCGTCGAAATCGTTGAGGTCAAAGGCCAGGTTGCGCTCGGGCGTTGCAAAAGCGCCGAAGTTGAGCAGGTGGCAGTCGCCGCACGCCTGCACGTCGATGCCGGTGGCCGGCATCGTGACGAGATCGCGCGCCATTAGCGCCGACGAGCCGCGCAGGAACGTGAACGGACTGCGGACCATGCGTCCATAGCGGATCGGCACCAATTCCTGCAGCCGGCCGCGGTTAGAGGCTTCGAGTATCGCGATGGGGTCGCGTCCCCGGCGCGGCGCCTTCCATTCCGCGTGGCTCTCGCGCGGAACCTGCTCGCGGAGGGTTTTGCCAAGCGTGAGCCTTTCCGCGCGGACGTGAAACCCGGGAAGGCTATGCGCACTTTGCGTGTGAGTCGGCGTCTTTACTGATTGTCTTCTTCTCGTCATCGCAAGCACATTGTCGACCGGCGGTGCGTATGATGCAACGCGCCGCCGGCTGTCCGGCCGTTGACCCTTGCGGACCGGGCCACTCTGTGTGGGTTCGCGAGTAGAGTAGCGCCTCATGGACGATGCCCAACTCCTCCGCTACAGCCGCCATATCCTGCTCGACGAGCTCGGGCCGGACGCACAGGAGCGATTCGCGTCCGCGCACGCGCTCATCATCGGCATGGGCGGCTTGGGTACCCCTGCGGCGCAGTTCCTGGCGGCCGCCGGCATCGGTGAGATCACGATCTGCGACGCCGACCATGTCGACCTCACCAACCTGCAGCGACAAGTCCTCTATGCGACCGCGGACATCGGCGCGCGCAAGGTCGACGCCGCCGCGCAGCGACTTTCCGCGATCAATCCGGAGGTGCGCGTCGTTCGCGTTCCCGAACGCGTCGGGGCGGAGGCGCTGGCGCCACTGGTCGCGGCCGCCGATGTCGTGCTCGACGGTTGCGACAACTTCGCGACGCGCCACGCGGTCAACCGCGCGTGCGTTGCCGCGGGCAAGCCCCTTGTCTCGGGTGCCGCGATTCGCTTCGACGGCCAGGTCGCCGTGTTCGACACGCGCGACGCCGCCTCGCCGTGCTATCACTGCCTTTTCGGCGAGGGCGAGGAACTCGACGAGACCCGCTGCGCGACCATGGGCGTCTTTGCGCCGCTCACGGGCATTGTCGGCGCGACGCAGGCGGCCGAAGCGCTGAAACTCATTGCGGGCGTCGGCGAATCGCTCGCGGGACGGCTGCTGCTGCTCGATGCGCTGGCCATGCGCTGGCGGGAAATGCGCGTTCCGCGCGATCCCGCATGTCCGGTGTGCAAGGATCGCTCCGCATGAAACGCGTTGCGACAATTCTGATCATCGCCGTGGCGCTCGCCGCTTTCGCGCCGACCGCGTTCGCCGCAACACCTCCAGGCCATGCCGCTTTACGGTCCGCGGAATGGAATTCCATTCAACTCGTGATCGACGACCAGATCAAGGCATTGAGGGCCGGCGACGGCGACCAAGGCGATGTCCTACGCCGCTCCCGGGCTGCGCCAGCGGTTCGGCACGCCGGAGCGGTTCATGCGCATGGTGCGGGAAGGCTTCCGTCCGCTGCTCGACGCGCGCTCCAGTTCGTTTCTCGACGGCGCGGTGGTCGACGGCGTCACTATCCAGCCGCTGCAGCTCGTGTTGCCGGACAGCAGCGTGGTAGTCGCGCTCTACCGGATGGAAAAGCAGAGGGATGGAGCCTGGCGCGTCGCCGGCTGCGTCATCGCGCCTTCGAAGGCGCTGTCGACGTAGCGCCGAGCCGTTCCTCGCAGGCCCGCGCCTCGCCCGCCGCGGCTTCGCGCCGCAGCCAACGGTCCCATTCGGCCACGGCCTTCGCGCGCGACGACGCATCAGCGGCCTCGAGGCCATCCAGGATCGAACCGGTTGACCGGCTGCATGCGGCAATCTGCGCGCGAACGGACCCAACTCGCGTTTCCGCGGCCGCGAGAGCCTCCGTCGATCCCGCGTTGGCCACGACCATCCTGGCGCCGATCAGCCGCGACATCCAGGTCGAGCCGCGCTCGCGCATCGCTGCGCCGAGTTGCGCGCATGCGGCGCGCACTTCCAGCGTTCGCGCGCCGTTCCCCATGCACGTCGCACGCGCGGCGTCCGGCCACGCGAGGGAGCGCGCCATCGCATACATGACGGCGAGCTCGAGCTTGGCCGCTTCCTCCCCCTCGAACGGCATCGCGCGCACAGCCTCCCAGAACTCCAGGGAGCCCGCCTCCCAGTATTCGACGAATCGCGGCTGTCCCGCCGCCTGCTGCAGGTACGCCAGCATGGACTCCGGATTCTTGTGCTTTCGCGCACGTTCGGCGAGCAGCAGCGCGGGCCAGCCGTTGTCCACGTCCCGCGTCGCCCAATCGGCAAGCCGATCGACGCTTTCGCATTCCGGCAACCGCGGCTGCACAGGCTCGAGGCAGGCCGTGGCCAGCGACGCGAGATAGAGCCTGTTGTCCGGCGCGGCCACGCGCGCCACGGCAAAATGGCGGACCTGCGCTTCGATATCGCCACGATCCAGCTGCCCTGCGATCCAGTTCGATCGCGGATCGTTCGCCGTCAGCATTCGGCCGCGATAGGCCTCGTCCAGGCGGTCGACTTGCTCCTGCCAGCGCGACGGCGCTGCTGCGACCGGCGCGGCGGGCGGCGCGACCTGCTGCGCCGTGACATGCGCGCCGAGCAGCAGCGTGCCCAGGAGGGCGCCGACCCGGATGCAACGTGCGCTGGAGGGCACGCTAGCCGAACAGGAATTTGCGCTGCAACGCCCAGCCATCCTGGGGCGTGCGCTTGAAACCACTCTTGGCAAACAGCTGCCAGCGCCCGAGCACATAGGCGATGAGCACGGCGGCATCCGCCTGCGCGTCGCCGTGCCATCCGTTCGCCGCCTGCGCGATGCGCAGCGATTGCCGCAACGCGGCTTCCAGCTTGTCGGTCAACTGGTTGATCCGCGCCTGCAGCCGCTCGTCCTCATGCACCAGCGCTTCGCCGATCAGCACGCGGGTCATGCCGGGATTCTTCTCGGCAAACGACAGCAGCATCACCACGGTTTGCTCGGCCTGCGCCGCGCCCTCCGTGGTTTCGGTCTGGATCTTGTTGATGAACGAGAACAGCGTGGTCTCGATGAACTCGATCAACCCTTCGTACATCTGCGCCTTGCTCGCGAAATGACGGTACAACGCCGCCTCGGAGACCTCGAGTTTGGCCGCCAGCGCCGCCGTCGTCACCTTTTCGCTGCGAGGGTTCTCCAGCATGGTAGCCAGCATCTGCAGGATCGAATGCCGCCGTTCGCCGGGTTTCATCGTCATGAGTCGAGTCCGCGTTAGTCGCAGGAGGCGTCAGGCCGCATACCGCGGCGGCGTGTCGTCGGCGCGAATCATCGTGCCCACGCCTTCGTTGGTCAGCACTTCGAGCAGCAGCGCATGCTCGACGCGGCCGTCGATGATGTGCGAACTCTTCACGCCATTCTTTACCGCGTCGAGCGCGGAGCCGATCTTGGGCAGCATGCCTCCGGATATCGTGCCGTCGGCGAACAGCGCGTCGATCTCGCTCGATGTCAGTCCGGTCAGCAGCGTCCCGTTCTTGTCGAGGACGCCGACGGTATTGGTCATCAGCACGAGTTTTTCGGCCTTGAGCGTCTCGGCGAGCTTGCCCGCGACCAGGTCGGCATTGATGTTGTACGCCTCGCCTTCGAGCCCGACGCCGATCGGCGCAACCACCGGGATGAAATCGCGAGAATCGAGCAGCTGAATGATTTCCGGGTCGATGCGCTCGATCTCGCCGACCAGGCCGATGTCGACGAACTCGCCTTCGGCGGTTTCGGACTTGAGCAGCATCTTGCGTGCATGGATGAACGCGCCGTCCTGGCCCGTCAATCCGACCGCCTTGCCTCCGTGCTGGTTGATGAGGCCGACGATCTCCTGGTTCAACTCGCCCAGCACCATTTCCACCACGTTCATCACCTTGTCGTCGGTGACGCGCATGCCCTGGCGGAATTCGCTCCGGATGCCCATCTTCTTCAGCAGGTCGCCGATCTGCGGGCCGCCGCCGTGGACGATCACCGGGTTCATTCCCACCAGTTTCAGCATGACGACATCCCGCGCGAATCCGGCCTTGAGCGCGGGCTCCGTCATGGCGTTGCCGCCGTACTTGATGATGATTGTCTTGTCGTGAAAGCGCCGGATGTAGGGGAGCGCTTCCGCCAGGATCTGCGCCTTCAGCGCGGTATTGACGGCATCGGAGGACATGGGGGAGCGTTGGGTCAGTGGTCGGGAGGGCGGCCACACGGGTCACGCCGGAACCTGCGCGGATTGTACCCCGATCGGCACGGACCCATCGTCACCGGGCCATGCGCCACGAGTGAGCGCTGACGTCGGCATTCGCGCGCAGGCGCGGGCACGCGGATTTTGGTATCGTTGACCACCATGGCGAGCCCGCTCTCGGACCCCGTTCCCCTGCCGGAAATCCATCGCGTGCTCGTGACCAAGCTGCGCCATCATGGCGACGTATTGTTGACTTCGCCGGTCTTCACTACTCTTGCCCGCGCCCTGCCGGAGGCGGAAATCGATGCGCTGGTGTACCGGGGCACGGAGCCGATGCTGTCGGGACACCCGGCCATTGCGCAGATCCACACCATCGACCGCGGCTGGAAACAGCGCGGCATCGTCACCCAGCTCACCGAGGAATGGCGGCTGTTGCGGCGATTGCGCGCGCGGCGCTTCGACCTCCTCGTCCACTTGACCGAGCACTCGCGCGGTCTGCAACTGGCGCGCCTGCTGCGGCCGCGCTGGTCGGTCACGCGCGAGCGCGCCTCGCGCGCCAGCCTGTGGCGTCGGCATTTCACGCATTTCTATCGCCAGCCGGAAGCCGCGCGCCGCCACACGGTCGAAGCCAATCTCGACGCGTTGCGGCGCATCGGCATCTATCCCGACCCCGTGGACAAGCGCCTGGTTCTCGTGCCGGATGCCGAGGCACGGGCTCGCGCCGGCGCGCTGCTCTCGCGGCACCAGCTGGCCGACCGCGGCTTCGTTCATGTTCACCCCGGCTCGCGCTGGCTGTTCAAGTGCTGGCCGGCGGCGCACACGGCGGCGTTGCTCGATCGCATCGTCGAGGACGGCTTCACCATCGCGATCACGGGTGCGGACGACGAACGCGAGCGCGCGCTGATCGCCGAAATTGCTGCGGCCGTCCGTCCCGCCACGCGTGAGCGAATCGTCGACCTGAGCGCGCAGCTGACGCTGCCGGAACTCGCCGTGGTCACCAGCCGCGCACGTGCTTTCGTCGGCGTGGACTCGGCGCCGATGCACATTGCGGCGGCCATGGGCACGCCCGTGGTCGTGTTGTTCGGTCCGTCCGGCGAGATCCAATGGGGCCCGTGGGGCGTCGCGGCGCGCGTGATCGCCTCCGATGCGCATCCCTGCCGACCATGCGGGCTCGACGGGTGCGGCGGCAGCAAGGTGTCCGACTGCCTGACGACGTTGCCTGTCGTGCGCGTGCACGAGGGCCTGCGTTCGCTGCTCGCGCAAACGGCGGCAGGAACGGCCTGATGCGGCTCGCGCTGATCCGCCAGCGATACACGCCTTACGGGGGTGCCGAACGCTTCATCGAGGGCGCGCTGGAAGCCCTGCTCGAGCGCAATGTGGCCATCACGCTTTACACGCGCGAATGGCCGCAGACCAATCTGCAGCTCATCGAACCGCACATCTGCGACCCGTTCTATCTGGGCAGCCTGTGGCGCGACTGGGGGTTCGCGCGCGCCGTCTGCCGAGCCGTCGGCACGACCAAGGCCAACCTGGTGCAATCGCACGAGCGGCTGCTCTGCTGCGACATCTACCGTGCCGGTGATGGCGTCCACGCGGTCTGGCTCGAGGAACGCCTGCGCGACGCCTCGATATGGGCGCGACTGCGCGTCGCGCTGAACCCGTGGCACCGGTATACGCTTGCCATGGAAAAGAAGCTGTTCGCGAGCCCGTGGCTGCGCGCCGTGATCTGCAATTCGAAAATGGTGCGCGACGAGATCAAGGCGCGCTTCGGCCTTCCCGACGATCGCCTGCCGGTGATCTACAGCGCGGTGGACTCGGTCGCGTTCCATCCCGGCCTGCGCGAGCATCGGGAACGGCTGAGGGCGCGATACAAGATCCCCGAGGACGCCACGCTGTTTCTGCTGGTCGGTTCGGGATACATGCGAAAAGGTGTCGCCGCGGCCATCGCGGCGCTGGCGCAATTGCCGGAGTCGGCGCATCTCATGATCGTCGGCCGCGAAAAACGCATGAACGGCTACAAGCGCCACGCCCGCTCGCTGGGCGTCCGGGAAAGAATCGCGTTCGCCGGACCGCAATTGGACGTGAAGCCCTTCCTCGGCTGCGCGGATGCCTTCATCCTCCCGGCGATCTACGATCCGTTCCCGAACGCGGCGCTCGAGGCCATGGCTTGCGCGCTCCCGGTCATCACGAGCCGCAAATCCGGCGCCGCCGAACTCGTCGCGGAAAACGACGCCGGGCTCGTATGCGATGCTCGCGACGTCGCGGGACTCGCGGCGCACATGCGCACGCTGCTCGATGCGGATACGCGAAACCGCCTCGGGGCCAACGCGCGGCGCGCGATCGAACCGCTGACGCCGTCGGCCATGACCCTGAAGCTGGTGCTGCTGTACAAGGAATTGCTCGAAGCAAGCGTCGCGCAACCAAAGCAGTCCAGGGCCCCGCACGCGGCGGCGGCGCCCACGACCGCGTCGATCGCGACCCAGCCTGCGCGGGAGGCGCCGCCGCTGCATGGCGAGGACGGCCTGGCGAGCGAATCGCTGCCGGCACCGCCGGCCGGGGGCGACAAACCGCCTTTGGTATAATTCGGGCCCACCGCGATCCGCTATCGTTCGCGCCGCCCGCGCCGCCTGCCCCTTTCGCGCCGCCCACCAGACGCGCCGCCGCTTCTCCCGCCTCGATGACCACCGGACTCCACCTCTATTCGCGCCTGCTGCGCTACGTCCGCCCCTATTGGTGGGCGTTCGCGCTCGCGGTCGTCGGCATGGTCGTCGTCGCCGCCGGCGACACGATCATGACGTACATGGTCGTTCCGATCGTCCAGAGCTTCCAGAACCCGGATCCGCAAAAGACCAAGTGGCTGCCGCTGGCGATCGTCGGCGTGTTCGTGCTGCGCGGCATCGGGTCCTACGTTTCCGACTACGGAATGGCGTACACCGGTTTCCGCGTCGTGTACGACCTGCGTCGCGCGCTGGTCGACAAGCTGCTCAAGCTGCCCACGCCCTATTACGACATCACGCCCGGCGGCGTCGTCCAATCGAAGCTCACCTTCGACGCGCACCAGCTCGCCTCCGCCGCGTCGAACACGATCACCACCGCCATCCGCAGCACGATGACGATCCTGGCGAGCTTCGGCCTGCTGATGTATTTCAACTGGCGCCTGACGCTCTGGACCTTCGCGATCCTGCCGGTGGTCGCCGTGGTCATACGCTATTTCAGCCGGCGCCTGCGGCGTATCGCGCGCGACGTGCAGACGCGCACGGCCGCCCTGACGCACGTGCTGGTGGAAATGATCGGCGGCCATCGCATCGTCCGCATCTTCGGCGGCGAGGCCTACGAGCGGGAACGCGCGGTCGGCGCCGCCAATGCGCTGCGCAACTCGATGTCCAAGCAATCGTCGGCCAGCGCGGCGAGTTCGCCGATCACGCAGATCCTCGCGGTGCTGGCGGTGGCGGTGATCATCTGGATCGCGCTCGGCCAGAGCGAGGACGGCAAGCTCGACCTGCCGGTCTTCCTGGCCTACACCGCGGCGCTCCTTACGCTGCTCGAACGCCTGAAGGCCCTGTCCGGCATCAACGCGTCGATCCAGCGCGGGCTGGCTGCGGCGGAGTCCATCTTCGCGATGCTCGATCTCGAGGATGAGCCGGACAACGGCACGGTCAGGCTCGAGCGCGCGCGCGGCGAGCTGCGCTTCGACCGTGTCTCGCTCAAGTACGCGGGCAGCGAGCGTGACGCGTTGACCGACGTCTCGATGACGATCCGTCCCGGCGAGACCGTGGCGCTCGTCGGCAGCTCCGGCGCCGGCAAGACGTCGCTGGTCAACGTGATCCCCCGTTTCTACGAGCCGTCGGCCGGCAGGCTGTTCGTCGATGGCAACGACATCACGACGCTGACACTGGCGAGCCTGCGCGCGCAGATCGCGTTGGTCTCGCAGGACGTGCTGCTGTTCGACGACACCATCGCCGCGAACATCGCCTATGGCGCCATGGCCGGCGTCAGCCGCGACGAAGTGGAGCGCGCGGCGGCCGCTGCGAACGCCCTCGAATTCATCCGCGCCACGCCGCAGGGGTTCGACACCCGCGTGGGCGAGAACGGAATGCGGATGTCCGGCGGACAGCGCCAGCGCATCGCGATCGCGCGGGCCATTCTCAAGGATGCGCCGATCCTGATCCTCGACGAGGCCACGTCGTCGCTGGACTCGGAGTCCGAGCGCCAGGTGCAGGCCGCGCTCGACGTGCTGATGCAGGGCCGCACGACGCTCGTGATCGCGCATCGCCTGTCGACCATCGAGCACGCCGACCGCATCGTCGTGCTCGATATCGGGCCGCATCGTCGAACACGGATCGCACACCGACCTGCTCGCCCGCAACGGCGTGTACGCCCGCCTGCATCAACTCCAGTTCGCGGTGACCGCGCCGGCCGCGGCCTACCCGTGACGCGGCGCACCGTGTCCGTCCTGCAGAACGACCAGCAAGCGATTGAGATTGCTCAACGCCCCCTTGCGATCGCCCATACCGAATCATCGGACGGCTGGGGCGGCCAGGAGATTCGCATCCTGACCGAGGCCGCGGGCATGCAATCGCGCGGGCACCGCGTCGTCGTGCATGGCGCGCACGGCTCGCGCATCGTGGCCGAGGCGCCGCGCTTCGGCGTCCCCGCGGTCGCGTTGTCCATCGGCCGCAAGCGCCCGGCGGGCGTATTCGCCATGCGCCGGGCCTTTCGCGCGACACCGTTCGACATCGTCAATACCCATAGCTCGACCGACACCTGGCTGATCCGCGGCCGCGTTGCGCCTCCCGAGCCGCGCCCGACCCGTGCTGGTCCGCACCCGGCACGTTTCCGTCCCCGTGCCGAATGACACCGCGACCTCGTGGCTCTATCGCAAGGCGACGACGCGGCTGATCACGACCGGCGAATCGCTGCGCGCGACGCTGATCCGCGACAACGGCATCGACCCGGCCCGGATCGAATCGATCCCCACCGGCATCGACGGATCGCGCTTCGCGCCGGGAGACCGGCTCGCCGCGCGCGCCGCGGTCGGCCTCGCCGCAGGATCCCGCCTGGTCGGAATCGTCGCCACGCTGCGCAGCTGGAAGGGCCACCGCTATCTGCTCGACGCCATCGCGCGACTCCCCGACCGCGACGTGCAGCCTCGTCATCGTCGGCGATGGGCCACAGCGCGCAGCGCTCGAGGCGCAGGTCGACGCGCTTGGGTTGCGGCCGCGGGTGATTTTCGCCGGCCAGCAGGATGACGTCGCGCCGTGGCTGCGCGCGCTCGACGTGTTCGCGCTGCCCTCGTACGCCAACGAAGGCGTACCGCAGGCGCTGCTGCAGGCCATGTTTTGCGGCGTGGCGTGCGTCACCACGGACGCGGGCGCCATTCCGGAAATCGCGCGCAATGAGCGAAACCGCGCTGATCGTCGGACGGGAAGACGCCGGGGCGCTCGCGGACGGGCTCGGACGGTTGCTTGCCGATGACGCAATGCGAACGCGGCTCGCGGCCGATGCACACGCGTTCGTCGTGCCTCGCTACGGACTTCCCGCCATGCTCGACCGCATGGAAGCCGCCTTCCGCCGCGCCCTCGCCGACGCGGGATGCGCCATGACCACGATCATCGCGACGCGTTCGCGCTTCATCAACCAGGCGGAAGTCGTCGCGCGCGCGATCGCGGCCCGCGCCAACCGTCCGCGCAAGCATCCGACGAAGATTCGCCGCGTGCTGCTTGCCCACCATCTTTTGCTGGGCGACACGCTGATGCTGACGCCGCTCATCGCCAAGGTGCGCGCGCGGTATCCGGAAGCGGAAATCTGCATGACCGTGCCGCGCGCGATCGCTCCGCTGTACTCGACCCATCCTTATGGCGTCCACGCGCTGCCGTGGGATCCGCGGCACGCGAACGAAAAACTCTTCTCCGAATCGCGTTTCGACCTGGCGTTCGTCGCCGGCGACAACCGGTACGCCTGGCTGGCGGCCGCGATGCATTCGCGCTGGATCGTCGCCTTTTCGGGCGACCCCAACGAGCGCAAGAACTGGCCCATCGACGAGCTTCGCCGCTATCCCGACGTTCCCGCGGCCTGGGGCGACATGGTTGCCACGCTGCTCGACGGTCCGCCGCCTCCGCCGTTTGCGCCCGGCGACTGGCCCGCGCCGGCCGCGAAGCTCTTTCCCGCGCCGGAGCAGCCCTATGCGGTGCTGCATGTCGGCGCCAGCACGCCGCTCAAGCTGTGGCCAGCGGACCGGTGGGCAGCGCTCGCGGCCAGGCTCGATGCCCGCGGAATCACGCCGGTGTGGTCGGCGGGCCGCGACGAGGAAGAAATCATCGCCGCATGCGACCCTGGCCAACGCTACGCGTCATTCGCCGGGCGCCTGGATCTGCCGCAGCTATGGCACCTGTTCGCGAATTCGCGGTTGCTGGTGGCGCCGGACACCGGCGTCGCGCACCTCGCGCGGGTGGCCGGCGCGCGCACGGTCGCGCTGTTCGGGCCCGGCTCGGCCGTCGTCACCGGCGCGGGCGATTTCTGGCGCAACTCCCCCTATCGCGCGGTCACGGTCGATCCTTTCCCCTGCCGGGACCAGCGCGTGCTGTTCCGGCGCGAAATCGAATGGGTGCGCCGCTGCGCGCGAACGCCGGCGCAGTGTCCGGAACATCTTTGCATGCAGGCGATCTCGCTCGACGCCGTGATCGCCGCCGCCGGCGAACTCGGCGTCGCGGTGTAATGGCCGCGCGGCCGAGCGATCGTCCAGATCAACCTGGCGCCGACGCTCGGCGGCGCGGAAGTCTTCACCGCATTCATGAGCCGTGCGCTGGCCGCGCGCGGATGGCCAACGCGCGTGCTCGTCCGTGCCGACGCGGACCTTCTGGCGCGACCTCGATTTCGGCGGCGTGGAACAATCGCGCGTGGCGGATGGCATGGCGGCCGTCGCCGCGCTGGAGGCGGGCGACATCGCGCTGATCCACGGATCGCTCCCCGCGCCGGTGCTGGCCAAGCTGGGATCGCGCGGTCCCGTCGTGGGCATCGCGCACCAGGCCATCTACGATTCGTCGCGGCCCGCGTATTACGGAACGCGCCGACATCGATGTTCGGCGTGTCCCGGCACGTCGTCGCGACGCTTCGGGAAAATGGCGTCGCCAACGTCCACGATGAGCCGCTCTTCGGCATCGGCGAAATAAATCGCCTGCACAGCGCTGCCGCACCGGTTCGAGGGCCACTGTGCGAGTGGGACGAGCGCAAGCCCTTCGAGAGACTTCTCGCCGCGGCCCAACGTGCCTTCCGGGGCGCGAGCGCCGGTCCGACCTACGCGAAGACGGCCGGGACTCACGCTGGGAATCGTTTCGCGCATCGCCCGGGCCAAGCAGTTTCCCGCGCTGTTCGACGTCATCGCGCCGATCATCAATGCGCAGCCTCGCGTGAACGTCGAGATCTTCGGCATCGCGGTCGGGTTGAAGCAATTGAAGGCGCTGCGCCGCGCGGTGAGCCCGCTTGGGATCGCGGGTCCGCTTCTGGGGACACCAGCGCGATGTCGCGCCGGCCTACCGCGGCATCGACTACCTGATGACCGGATTGCCGGACCGCGAGGCGCTGGGCCTCAACGTCATCGAATCCTGCCTGTGCGGGACGCCGGTGCTGGCGGTCGACGCGCCGCCGTTCACGGAAACGATGCGCGACGGCATCACAGGCTTCCTCTACACGGATCCGCGCCAGGATCGCGGCCGGCACTTCGCGCAGCTGCTGGCAGGCATTGCCGACGGAACCCGCAAGCCGGACATCGCGCAAGCGCCCGCGCATTTCGCACCTTTCTCTTTCGAACGGTTCGCGGATCGGGTCGACGCGGCCATGCAAGCGGCGGTCGCCAGGACCGGCGGTCGCTGAATGACGGTCCTCAATCTGCGCTGGCTGGCCGCCGTCACGGCCGTCTATCTGTTCCTGCTGCCGACCAATCACGGGACCTACCTGCGGTCGATCGCGTTCGGCGGGTCGATCCTGTTCACCGTGTTCGCGCTGGGCTGGAGCCTGCGCGAACGCGACGAGCGGCCGGAGGCGCGAATTCCCATGCCCCCATGGTCGATCGTCTTGACCGTCGCGTGCCTGGTTCGCGTGGTCCGCGATGTCGTACTTCTGGTCGGTCAAGCCGCGCTATACGTCCGGGCAGCTCGCCCGCGAAGTCGGCGAGAACGCGCTGCTGGCCGTGGCTTTCTACGTTGCATGCTTCGACGTCGTGATCCTGCGCCGCTACGCGGCAACCGCCCTGGTCGGCTTTGTGATCATGGCGATGCTCGCGATCGGCTGGTCCCTGTCGCCATCCGGCTGGGATCCGGCGCTCAAGCACAACGGCGTCGGCCCTTATTCGACCTACGTCGTACTCGTCGCACCGTGGTTCCTCACGCTGATCGCGCCCACGCCCATCGGATTGCGGCAGCGGCGGTTGGCGCTGGTGCTGGGCGCGGTGCTGCTGGCCCTGCTCGTCGCTTCGGCCCGACTGACCGAAAACCGCATGGTGTGGATCGCGCTGGCCGCCGTTTTCGCCACCGCGGCGGTTGCGTCGGCGGCGCGCTGGCCGCGGACCTTCATGCGCTCGCCGTGGCGATGGCTGGCGCCGGTGGCGGTGCTCCTGGTCATCCTGGGCTTCGCGTTTGCCGATGCGGCCAGGGAACGCGCGCAGTCGGTGTTTCCGCCAAACACGTCGGTGGAGGCGACGATCAAGGCCGATCCGCGACTCCGGTTGTGGCAACAGCTGACCGAACGAATCGGCGACCGCGTCTGGCAGGGCTACGGTTTCGGAAGGCGGATCCAGGCCGAGGAAATCGCCAATGACCTCGCGGATCTGCAGCTGACCCACGCCCACAACCTGTTCGCAAGCCAGTGGCTGCAAACCGGCGCCATTGGACTCGGCCTGTTTGTCGCGATGCTGGGCGCGATCGCCACCACCTTCGTGCGTTACGTCCGCGCGCGCGACGACGTCCTTGCGTTCCTGGGCGTCGTAGGGCTGTGCCTGCTGACGGGATTCATCGTGAAGAATTTCACCGACGATTTCCTGTTTCGCAGCAACGCCAAGGAATTCTGGGCGATGATCTCGATACTCGTGGGACTGGGAGCGCGGGTTTCCGCGCGCGGCGCCGCGAGCTAGCACCTGGCAACCCATGCCGGCGCCTTCGGCCGAAATCGTCATCATCAACTGCAGCACCCGAGAGCTCACCGCGCTCGCGCTGGTGAGCGCGCTGCGCCATGGCGGGCTGCCGGTGACGGTGATCGATTGCGAATCGACCGACCGCAGCATGGAATTCTTTCAGGTACTGCAGCGGCAGTTGCGATTCGATCTGGCGCAGCTACCGTTGCGCCGCCACGGCGTGACGCTGGACCGGATCTTTCGCGAAACGACGCGCGACGCGCTGCTGCTGCTCGATTCCGACGCGGAAATCCTCGACCCGCGGCTGGTGCCCGCCATGCGGCAGGCACTGCAGCCGGGTACCTATGGCAGCGGCTTTCTGCACGCAGCGGAATGGCTTGCCACCGACCACGGCGGCGGCGACCACAAAGGCTATTACGCGGAGCGGATGTGGATTCCGTGCGTGATGCTTGACGCGGCCATCGTGGGCGAAGCCCTCGCGGCCGGCCAGAGCTTTCGCCAGCGCGTGATCGGCAATGAAATGCCGCAGTGGCCCTGGTTGTCGCAGTTGCTCCGCCTTCGGTTCCGGGTCCCTGGCCTGCGGGCGCTGTCGCTCGATGCCCTGCGTGGCTCCCGCCGCGACTATCGCGGGATGAAGCCCCACTACGTCTATTGCGACACCGGCGCCGACATGCACGACTACCTGGTCCACCGGCGCGGATTCGCGTTCGCCGACCTCGGCTCGGCATGGTGGCCGACGGCCGTCGCGCACTACCACGGCATCACGCGCCGCCAGCTGCGGCCCTGGATGCGCAATGCGGCCAGCGTCGGCGCCAGCCGCAGCACGGCCCTCGAGCGCATCGCGAAAGTCTACGGCGTGGATCTGCCCGCGCTCTGACCTGCACGCGAAGGCGCGGCGCGAATCGTGAAGTCAGCGCTTGCGGGTAATGCGCAACGGAAGCGGCTTGCGCTTCCTCGCGCCCGGCGGGCGCTTCGGTCGGAATGGGCATGACCGGCACGCCGGCGGGCGGCATGTACTCCGGAATCCAGGCCTTGAGGCGCGCCCGCACTTCGGCGTCGTCGGCCGCGCGGTCGCTTTCGCACCACGTGACCATCTGGCCGACGAGATCGCGGTTCACTTCGCGCGCCTGCGCGACGCGCAGCTTGGGATGCGGCGTGGGCTTGGTCGCCTCCTCGGAAGCCAGCGGTTCCTCGTACAGCTTCTCGCCCGGCCGCAGTCCGGTGAAAACGACGGCAATCTTGTCGGGGTCGGCGCCGGAGAGCTTGATCAGGTCGCGCGCCAAATCGACGATGCGCACCGGCTCGCCCATGTCGAGGACCAGGATCTCCCCGCCCTTGCCCTGCAGGCCGGCCTGCAGCAGCAATTGCGTGGCCTCGGACAGCGACATGAAATAGCGGGTGATCTCGGGATGCGTAACCGTCACCGGGCCGCCTCGCGCGATCTGTTCGCGAAAGCGCGGAATCACGCTGCCGGCGCTGCCGAACACATTGCCGAAGCGCACCAGGACGAACTGCGTGCCGCGGCCCTGCAGGCTCTGGCACACGATCTCCGCCAGGCGCTTGGTCGCGCCCATCACATTGGTCGGGTTCACCGCCTTGTCCGACGACACCAGCACGAACTTCTCGACCTTGGCCGCGACCGCGGCGCGGGCCAGAATCCAGGTTCCCCACGCATTGTTGCGCACGGCCTGCCACGCGTTGGTCTCCTCCATCAGCGGGACGTGCTTGTAGGCGCCCGCGTGGAAGACGACGCTGGGCCGTTCGCGCTCCAGCACCTCTTCGACCAGCGCCTGGTGCTTGACGTCGCCGACGACCGTCGTGAGCGGCAACTGCGGGAACGCGTCGTCCAGCACCATCTGGATTTCGTAGAGCGCGGCCTCGGAAATGTCGAAGAGCACGATGCGCGCGGGACGGAAACGCGCGATCTGCCGCGTGAGTTCGGCGCCGATGGAACCGCCCGCGCCCGTGACCATCACGACCCGGTTGCCCAGCCACTCCGCCAGCCCGGCATTGTCCAGAACCACCGGATCGCGGCCCAGCAAGTCGTCGAGTTCGACATTGCGGAGCGTGGTCAACGTGGAGCGCCCGCTGATCAAGTCCTCATACGAAGGCACCGTGAGCGCTTCCACGTTGGCGGCCGCGCACAACTCGGCGACGCGCCGGCGCACCACGTGATTCTCGGCCGGCAGCGCGATGATGACCTTGTGCACGCCGTAGCGTTCGGTCCAGTGCTTGAGTTCGGAAATCGGACCCAGCACTCTGACATTGCGCAGCAGGCGGCCCTGCTTGGCAGGATCGTCGTCGAGCAAGCCCGACGACGCGCCACTGCCGGCTGCGCGCCAGGTCCTTCTCCAGGCGCGCCCCGGCTTCACCGGCGCCGATGATGAGCACGGGTTCGCCCAACGCCGCGAGCGGGCTGTACAGCCGATGTTCCTTCCAGATGCGGTAGGCAAACCGGCTGCCGGCCATCAGGAAGATCAGCACGATCGGGTACAGGATGAGCACGCTGCGCGGCACCACCGCCTGCAGCCGCAGCATCATCAGCACGAGCGGGACGACGATCGCGCCCAGCGCCGCGGCGAGCACGATGCGCTGCAGGTCGGCCATGCTCGCGAATCGCCACAGTCCGCGGTACAGGCCAAGCGCCAGGAAGATTCCAGCCTGCAACGGCAGGATCCACGCAAGCGTCCACAGCATGTCGGCGGCGTGGGACTCCTTCACGTCCAGGTTGAAGCGGAGCCAATACAGCACCGCCCAGGCCAGCGCCGCGGCGCACACGTCATGCGCAAAGGCGAGCCCGCCACGCCAGTTGGAACGCTTTTTCATTGGAGGGTATCGGGGCGAATACGCCAATGATAATCAATCGCCGCGAAAAGCGCCGCGCCCGCGATGCACCAGAGGCCAAACGCCGGCCAGCCCAGCCCGCGTTCCCAGCGCAGGCAGGCCAGCGCGGTGATGCCGGTGCCCGCCATCCAGCACACGTAGATCGCGAGCGTCCCGCGATGCCCCGCGCCCAGCCGGTGCAGGCGCTGGTAGTAGTGGCTGCGATGCGCCTCCCAGATCCTCTCGCGGCGCCATGCGCGGCGCGCAAGCGTGGTCGTCGCGTCCGCGACGAAAGGCAGGAACACGAGCGCGGGAAACCACGGCGGCCAGCTGCCGGCGGCGACCAGTGCGACGCCGAACGCCGCGGCCAGAAATCCCAGCGGCACCGCGCCCACGTCGCCCATGATCATGCGCGACGGCGGGAAATTGACGACGAAGAATGGCAGCGTGGCGGCAGCGAGCGCGAAAAACGCGATGGCGGGCACGTCCACGATGACCGCGCCAAAACCATAGGCGGAAAAACCCAGCATGGCCATGGCCGCGGCCAGCCCGTCGTTGCCGTCCATGAAGTTGTAGAGATTGAGCGACCACGCCGCGATGGCGCCCGCACCGAGCACCAGCATGACCATTCCGAGCGTCGGGACCGCGGCCGCGTGCGGCCACGCGACGGCGATGGCGAACCACAGCGCGGCCAGCGCGTGAACCAGCAGTCGCACGCCGACGCCAAGCGCGCGGACATCGTCGCGAAGAGAGACCAGCGCCAGCACCAGGAAAGGAATCAGCCACTGCGCCGACGGAATGCCGGCGGCCGGCGATGCCCACAGCGGCGACCGGCAGCCACCCGGCCCAGATGGCAATGCCTCCGCCGCGCGGCAGCGGCGCGCCATGCAGCGAGCGTTCATTCGGAACGTCCTGCGGCAAACCGGCCCGGGCACGCACCAGCAGGGCGATTGTCAATCCGCTGATCATGAGTGCGCCGGTCATGGCCGCGGCGATCGCGGGCCAGCCGGATGGCAGGCTCTCCGGCACGCTCATATGACAGTGCCGGGCGGCTTCGTCGCGGCATACCCGGCAATCCCGGAAAAATGGTCAAAAACAAGGCCCTGACTCCAGCAATCCAGGCTTTCGCCTGCGCACGCACCATAGCCAAAGCCCCGAAAATGCACCATTTCGGGCGAAGGCGCGCAAAAAAAGCCGCACTGAAACGAATTATTGTTGTTTATCATTATGTTATGCGACAGTTCCCATTTAACAACAGATACCAGAACAACCTCTGCAATATGCACTACGGCACCATTCCCCGCGATTTTCTTGTTGCTACGGCACAACAGGCCTGAGAGACACAGGACCCCATTCTGCCTTCGGCTTGCCAATGGTTTGCGCGCTTTGGCACAATAGGCCGTAGCTTCTCGAGAGATTTGAGAAGGTTCCGATGGCAGGCGCAAAAGGCTTGATCCTTGCCAATTTTATCCGTTAGAGGAGAGACTCCATGAATAAGAAGCTCGTCGCAGTCGCAGTCGCGGGGATGCTTGCCGCCCCGCTGGCCGCGCAGGCGCAAACTGCGAACGTCACACTGTACGGTCGCTTGAATTTGGATATGGAAGTCGTTAACGTCAAGCAGGACGCGACGGCGAATCCCCCTGCCAATCAAAACGGCTTCGGCAAGCAGAACGTCTTCCGCGTGATGTCCAACTCCTCGCGTCTGGGCGTTCGGGGTACCGAAGCGCTGGGCGGTGGTTTGTCGGCCGTTTTCCAGATTGAATCCGCAGTTGGAGCCGCGACCGGCGGCGGCCTGGGTTCCACGCTGGGAACGCGCGAAACGTTCGTCGGCCTGCAAGGCGGCTGGGGTACGGTCAAGATGGGCTACTTCCTGACCCCGTACGACGACATCCACCCGATCTTCGGTAACGTCCCGACGTTGGCGACGTCGATCCTCGGCACGCAAGCGCTCTGGTCGAACACAGGCTGGGCCGGCAACTATCAGTACGGCGGTGCGTTCGACGACCGTGCGCCGAACTCGGTGCGCTACGATTCGCCGAACATCGCGGGCTTCACGGGCAGCATCCAGGTCAGCGCCGCGACCGCGGGTGGCGATCCGACCAACGGACCGCAGGCCATCACGACGGGTATCGTCGCCAGCGGCACGCCGACCGGCACGACGCTCGCGCAGCAACGTCGCCATGCGTACCTGATCTCGTTGAACGGCCTGTACAACAACGGCCCGTTCCAGGGTGGTATCGCGTACGAAACGCACAACAACATGCGTCCGCCGACGAGCCCGAGCCTCGCCAACCCGCTGAACCCGGACACGAACCAGTGGACCAGTTTCCGCCTGCAGGATCAGGCGCTGGTCGATCGCGGCCTCGTGGAACTTCGGCGTAGCCAAGGTTGGCGGCGTGTTCGAGCAAATCAGGTACGACATCGCCACCGGCGGCGAGCTCAAGCGCAACATGTACGGCGCCAGCCTGACCTGGAACCTCGGTCCGGGACAGCTGTACGCGATGTACGGCTACGCGCAGGACGGCGAAGGTTCGGCACTCGACAACTCGCAGGTCGGCGCCATCCGCAAGGGTGACAACACCGGCGCGCAACAGTGGGAAGTCAGCTACACGTACGCGCTGTCGAAGCGCACGCTCATGTACGCAGGCTACGTGCAGATCGCCAACCGCAGCAACGGCGCCTACAACTTCGGCGTGAACGCGATTGGCGGCGCCTGCGGCCTGTCGGCCAGCGGCAACGTGGCCGGCGGTTGCGGCAGTTCCGCCAAGCCGCAAGGCCTCATCACCGGTCTCGTCCACTTCTTCTAAGAGGACATTCCGCGTGGCCCGGAATTCTCGGGCAGGCAACAGCAACGGCAATGGAAACGGGCACCTTCGGGTGCCCGTTTTTTTGTCCCCGATTCATTGCCGCGTCGCGACGGGCGCGGCAACTGGTAGCATCTCCGGATGACCGATCCGATGCTGGACCGACTGATCCTGGGCTTCGACCGCGCGCTGCGCACGCTCGCGGGAACCGCGACGTCGTCGCGGCCCGTTCCGGGCGCCTCGCTGCCGGGGTCCGAACTGACCGCCGACGAGGCCCGCCACTCCGCGGGACTGATGCGCGTCAACCACACCGGCGAGGTGTGCGCGCAGGCCCTTTACGCGGCGCAGGCGCTGGTCGCCCGCAACCCGGACATCCGCGCCCGGTTCGCAGGCGCCGCGCGCGAGGAGGAAGACCACCTGGCGTGGACACAGACGCGGCTCACGGAACTGAACGGCCGTGTTTCGTTCCTCAATCCGCTCTGGTTCGCGGGGTCGTTTGCGATCGGCGTCGCGGCAGGCTTGGCCGGTGACCGGGTGAACCTGGGCTTCGTCGTCGAGACCGAGCGGCAGGTCGAAGAACACCTGACGGGTCACATCGATGAATTGCCGGACGCCGACGCGAAGAGCCGCGCGATCGTGACCGTGATGCGCGACGACGAGTCGAGGCACGGCGCGATGGCGCAGGAGGCAGGCGCCCTGGAACTGCCGCTTCCGGCGCGCGAGCTGATGCGCGTCGCCGCGAGCGTGATGAAGGCCATCGCGTACCGGATCTAGCGCCGGCCCGCCCCGGCCCGCCGCCACGCGCGCAACGC
Organism: uncultured beta proteobacterium; assembly: GCA_963782625.1. Classification (GTDB taxonomy): domain Bacteria; phylum Pseudomonadota; class Gammaproteobacteria; order Burkholderiales; family Casimicrobiaceae; genus VBCG01. The sequence goes on from CAWAKN010000008.1 coordinate 24,766, forward strand.
CTTGAGCCGCGCAGCGCGCACCGCCTTGGCAATGTCTGCGTCGCTTCGCTGGCCCTTCTGCGTCGCGACCTCCCGGGCGACTGCGCCGGCGTCGACCGCCTTCACCGCTGCGAGCGCCGCGCGCAGAAAGGCAGCGGGACGATAGTCCGGCGCGGCCGCAGCTCGCGAACAGGCATCCGCCGCGCAGGTTTCGAGAAGCGTGTCGAGGCGCGCGGGACGGCGCAGCGCGTCCGCCGCGTGCAGAAGTCCCAGCACCGCTGCCGGCCGCAGTTCGACAGCGTCGTGCACGGTTCCGCGCCAGCGTGCCGCCAGGTGCGCGGCGTCCTTGCATTCGATGGGCACCTTCAGCCTTTCCGACAACTTGTCGGCGAGGCGCATGCCCTGCAATGCGCGCGGCTTTCGCACCGGCCAGTCGGCGCGAGGTGTTGCCGCAACGGCCAAGTCCAGCGCGAGCACTGCGTAACGCGCGGCCAGTCCGGCTCCGTGCTCCGCCGACCAGTCGAGGGCGCGCGCAATGTGCACGCCGGCATCGATCGCGCGCTCGTGCGGAACGGCCACCGGAACGCCGAACAGCGCATCGACCTCCGGCAGCAACCGCGCGAGCGCCCCGCATTCGCGCAGCACCGCGAGCATCCGCGACGGACGGGTTTCCGAGAGGCCCGTCGCGAGTTCCTGCCAGATTCGCTCCGGCGCCAGCGTCGCGAGTTCGCCCGAAGCCACGATGCTTCGCATCAGCGCTTCGGTTTCCGGCGCGACGGCGAATCCCAGCCGGGCGGCAAACCGCGCGACACGGAGGACGCGCAGCGGATCCTCGACGAACGCCGGCGACACGTGGCGCAATAGCCCGGCCGCCAGGTCGGCCTGGCCGCCATGCGGGTCGATGATAGTGCCGTCTTCGCCACGCGCCATCGCGTTGATCGTCAGGTCGCGCCGCGCGAGGTCCTCCTCCAGCGTGACATCGGGCGACGCGAAGAACTCGAAGCCGCGATAGCCCCGTCCGTGCTTGCGCTCGGTGCGCGCGAGCGCGTATTCCTCGTTCGTTTCCGGATGCAGGAACACCGGGAAGTCACGGCCCACCGGGCGGAATCCCGACGCCACCATCGTCTCCGGCGTCACGCCGACGACGACGTAGTCGCGGTCGGCGATTCTGCGGCCCAGAAGTTCATCGCGGACAACACCACCGACCTCGTAGACGCGCGCTGGCTGGGGAAGCGGGCGGGCCATCGCGGTCAGCGCTGTCGCAACGGGCGTCGCCCGCTCACAGCGCGAGTTCCATGATGACTTCACCCTCGTCGATTTCGCCGGTTTCGCGAAATCCGAAGCGGGCATAGAAATCGCGGGGTCCCGCGCCATCCGGAACGAAGCTCAGCGAGAATTTCGCCGTGCCCGGGAGGCCGCGCGCATGCTCGATCAATTGCGTCAGCGCCGCGCCGCCGTGACCGTGGCCCTGATGCTGCTCCGCGATCATGAATCGCCACAGGTGACACGTGTCGGGATGCTCGGGCGCCACTGCCCGGGTCGAGTCGAAGAGCATCGCGAAGCCGACGGGCGTCTCGCCGGCATAGATCGCGCGAAACCACGCGGCGGGTTCGAAGTAGGCTTGCGCGATCGAAACCGCGTTAGGCGCGACCAGCCGCTCCTGTGCTGGAGCGACGCGCAGCGCACAGATCGCGCGGACCGTGTCGGCGGTGATCTCGCGCAAGGTCACCACCGCGCCGTGGGAGGCCATCCGGCCGTCCCTTTCTAACGTCCGCTGCCCGCGCGGATAGCGGCGTAATGACTGCGCATGGCGGTGGGCGCCAGGTATTGCGGTGCGATCGCTTCCAACGGCGTGGGCAGGATGCCGAAAATCGCCGGAAAGGGACAATCGCACACGCTGTCCCGGGACATCGACGCAAGATTGTCGCGGCTCATGAGCTGGCCCGGCAGCATCTCGAGCACGGTGGCCTGCAGTTTCGACAGTCCCGCGCCAAGCGGAACGATCGGCCGGTGGGCGCCGCTGACTTCGCCCACATAGCGAACCAGCTCCCGCAACGTGTAGATGCCGGGTCCGCACAAGTCGTAGCTCTGGCCTTCGGTCGCGTCATCGGTCAACGCCTGCGACATGCAATGCGCGACATCGCCAACGTAGACCGGCTGGAAGCGCGCGTTGGGAGACGCAAGTGCGATGACCGGCAACAGTCGCGCAACCCGCGCGAACAGATTCAGGAACGCGTCTTCGGGCCCGAAGATCACGCTGGGGCGAAAGATCGTCCAGCCGAGCGGGGACGACCGCACGATCGCCTCGGCTTCGCCCTTGCTGCGCTGGTAGCGGCTCGGGCCCGCCGGATCGGCATGCAGCGCACTCATCTGCAGGAAACGCCGGATACCTGTCGCGGCGCACGCCGCGGTGAGTGTCCGGGCGAGCTCAACGTGCGAACGGGCGAAAGTCGCGCCGCCGGACTCGTTCAGTATTCCCACGAGATTGACGACGGCATTCGCGCCGGCCAGCAGGCGAGCGAGCGCCACGCGATCGAAGACGTCGGCTTCGACCACCTCGACCGTCGGCAGAAGGATCAGGTGCTTGGCCGCCTCGCGGCGGCGCGTCGGCACCACGATGTCGTGTCCGTCGGCTGCCAGGCGCGCCACCAGATGGCGACCGACGAATCCGCTGCCGCCCATGACCACGACGCGCTGCGCCGCGCCGTTCACTCGATCCTTGCCGCCATCGGATCGATCACCGCCGCGCCGCGCGGCGCGACGACGCCCAAGCGTACGGTCAGCGATTGGGGCGCGCTGCCGAACGCTTGCGCGTAGATCATCGAATTCGCGAGCACTTTCTTTACGTAGTCGCGGGTTTCGTTGAAGGGGATCGTCTCGACCCACACGGCGCCTTCGAGCGGCGCCGGCGGACGCCAGTTCTGCGCCCGTCCTGGTCCCGCATTATACGCAGCGGCCGCGAGCGCCGGCATGCGGTCGAGCCGCTCGAACCAGTACTTGAAATAATACGCACCGAACAGCGTGTTCAACTCGACGTCGGATATCGCCGCACTGCGGTAGTCCTTGCGCCCGAGCTGCTGGGCGACCCAGCGCGCGGTACCCGGCATCAGCTGCATGAGACCGACCGCGCCCGCCGACGACACGATGTCGGGGGAAAACCGCGACTCCTGCCGCGCGATCCCGTAGAGCATCGCGACGTCGACATCGTTGTTGCGCGACGCCGCATCGAATTCGGCGCGAAACGGCGCCATGTAGCGCAACGAATAGTCGTGGCGCGTGGCGGTGCGGTCGGCGGTGTTCACCGCGCGGTCGTACAGCGCAACCCGGCGAGCGTAGTCGGCGGCGAGCAGCAGCGCATCGTCCGGCTGGCCGCGCACGACGAACAGCCACTCGCGCTGCGATTCCGCCCTCATGTCGAGGTGGGCCAGCTTGACAACGCGCTGCACCGCGGGACGGGCACCGAACGCGTTCAATACTTCGGTCGTCGACAGGAGCGGCTCGCTCTTCGGTGGCTCGAAACGCCGCCCCAGGCTTTCCGCGGCCAGCACGCCGTAGAAATTCGTCTCGGCCGACAATGGTTCAAACAGCGCGGTGGCTTCCGCGGTGCGTCCTTTGGCGATCAGCGCGCGCGCTTTCCAATATCGCCACGCCGATTCCTGGCGCTGTGCCTCCCCCATGCCATCGATCGCCGCAAGCACGTCGCCCCATGCCAGCGCGCGCAGCGCCGCGCGCGTGCGCCAGGCCTGCATTTCCGGCGGCAGAGGCGAATCCCCTGCTTCGCGAAACCAGTCGTTGGCCGAGGGATTGAGCTGCCGGGCCGCGTGGTAGGCGAGGCGCGCGTTGCCGTACCGCCGGTCCGCTTCCGGCAGCTTGTCGCGCCATTTGACCCAGCCGGGCCGTGCGGCTGCGGCATCGGAGCGCGCGACGCGTTCCAGTGCATAGAGAGCCAGCTCGCGGCCCGAACCCGAATTCCACGCGAAGGTACCCGCCGTCAGCGCGCGCTGGAAGTCCTTGCTCGCGGAAGAGAAGTCCCGCTCGGCGATGCGCGCGCTGCCCGGTAAATCGTTTGCAAGCGCATGTGCCAAGCGGACACTGCCCGCCTCAGACGCGAGTCGAAACCGCGCCAGACGATCGGCAACCGTCAAATCGCCACGCGCAATCAGCGCCGCGAACAGCGGCTCACACGAATCAGGGGTCGCCTGGCCATTGAACCAGAGCGGTTTCGCTTCGGCCAACACGGCATCGCCGTCGCGCTGGCGGCGGTACTGGATGCCATAACAGGCCAGCTCTGCATCCTCCCCGGACGGCGGCGGATAATCGAGCGCAAAGCGATTCCAGTCGGACTTCTTCGCCAGCGACTTCAACCAGTCCACGCGCAGCTTTTCCGCGAGCGGCGTGTCGGGGTAGCGATCGAGATAGTCGCGGACCGCCTGCGGCACGGTGTCGTCGATGGCCAGCTTGAGCTGCCAGTATTCGACGTACGGCTGGAGGATGTGACCGTTGACCTTCGGCGCCAGCATGGCGAGCTTCGCGCGGTCGCCCTTGTCATAGGCTACCTTGGCAGCCATGAAATCGGCGTCGGATTGCGCAAAGGCCGGACGGGACAAAACGGCCAGAGCAAAGGCCGCCAACCAGAGGCGGCGAAGGGGTCGGCGAAGTTTCAAGAGTTCATTCTCGTCGAGAGCGCCTCTCAAGACAATGACAATCGCCGACCGTTCCGCGCCGGCCCTGCGTGACCGCCCTCGTTCCTGCGGCAGGTCAATGCAACAGCTCGATTCCGGTCCCCGTAACTCGAACCCGGTCGCCGATCCGCAGGTTCGGCGCCGAAGTCTGCTGGATCGTCGCAAAGCTGCCATCGTCGTAGCGCACGCCGATTCTCCAGACAGGCGTCTGGCTACGCTTCGCCAGTTCGTTCCCGGCGAAGCCTCCGCCGACCGCCCCAACGACCGTGGCCACGACCTGGCCGGTGCCGCCGCCGATCAGGCTGCCCAGGCCGCCGCCGATCAGCGCGCCGCCAATGGCGCCGACGGTGGAGTCGACGTTCTGCACGCTGTCCTGGTTGATCGACTCCACCGTGCCGACGCGCGAGGACGGTTGATCGACCTGGTACGCGGGCGGCGTGTTGCAGCCCGAGAGCGCCATCGCGGCGCAGGCGCTCAGCACCGCGGCACAGCGCCGCCATCCTGAACTTGCACTCATCCTGTTCCTCCGGTTCGAATTCGGCATGCTTATTCGGGTATGGAATTCAAGATGTACATGGCGGCAAGCAGTCCGGACGGGCGGCCCAGCTTGCCCAGCCATTGCATGAAGATCGTTTCGATTTCGCCGCTCAGATAGACCTGCGTCAGCGCGCGATTGACCTCGAGGCGCAGCGCGGAGTCGTTGCGCGGCAGCGCCAGCGCGTACGGCTCGAACGAAAGCTCCTCGGTGAGCAGCGAGAGCTTGGCGGTGTCCTTGGCCAGCACGGCGAGTCCGATGAGCTTGATCTTGTCGCCGGCGTAGGCATCCACGGCGCCCGACTCCAGCATCGTGACGCCGGCGTTCGCATCCGTAATTGGCACGACCGTAGCGTTCACCAGGCGCCTCTTGAGGACGTCGTTGAGCCGCGTTTCGGTCGTCGTGCCCTTGAGCACCGCGATTTTCTTGCCCGCGAGATCGGGAATCTGATTGATCGGCGCGCCGGCCCTCACGAGGAAGCCGCCGCCGTCGATGAAGATCAGGTTCGAGAAATCGACATTGGCCAGGCGCGACTGCGTCTGTGTCGTGTTGGCGCATTCGAGTTCGGCGCGCCCGGATGCGACCATCTGCAGACGCTCGGTCACGGACCCGGCCAGCCAGTTCACCTTGAGGTTCGGCTCGCCCACGGCGCGGCCGATCTGCGCAATGACGCGCTTGCACAGATCGATCGAATAGCCGGCGGGCTGGTTGTTGGCTTCATTGAAGGAAAAGGGAAGCGACTCGGGCGAATACGCCACATTGATGGCCTTGGCCGCCTTGATCTTTCCCAGCGAATTGGCAGCGGTCTGCGCAGAGGCGTGGCCGGCCACCAGGCCTGCGGCGACGATCAGCGATACGAATACGTTCTTCAACATGGCAACCTCAGGCAAAGTTTGAATGCGATCGGGGCGGTCGCCCGGCCGGCGTGCGGAAGGTCCGCCTTGGCGAACACTACTCTCCGCATTTTACACAACCGTTCCGCAAGAATGCGTTGGCGGAGGACACGGTTGCGACCGCGTTCGCAGTTGGGAAGTTCACCGCGGAGAACCGGCTGTCGAACCCGGCGAACACCGCCGCTAACGCCAGAAGAAAGGAGGTGGAATGGCGGCGCCCGTGATTTCGTGGCGCGCCAGTTGCCAGAACTCGCGGACCCTGGCGCGCACTTGCGCCGTCTCGCGGCCCAGCACCTTGTAGATGAGGCCGGCATCGTTGGGCAGCCGGCACGCCCCGAATGCGACGCCCTCCTCCCGATTCACGTCGGCGGTGAGGCGTGCATGGATGCGGTCCGCGACGTCCGCGGGCGTGCACAGAATCACGTTGCCGAACACGTCGAAACCGTCCATCACACCGGATTGGCGCATCGAGAAGCGCAAGGGTTCGATCACCAGTTTCTCGCTGAACAACAGCCGTCCGCCGGGCCGCGCGGCAGTGGTCGCCAGCGACAGCAGCGTCGCGCCAAAGCATTCGTCCACGTGATGGTGCTTGCGTCCCGGCTGCACGATCTCGGAACAGAGCATCGAGGCGGCCGGGTCAATCACGATCCTGGTATCGTTGGCGAATCGCGCCTGGCGGTGAGGAATCAGCGGATCGGGAAGAAACTCGAGGTACGCGCCCTCGCCCACGGTGAACGACTGGATCTGGTGCGCATAGTTGGCGTCCATAGAGTGGACCTTGGTCGCCGACTGCGTGGTGACGTGCGCACGCGAGCCAGGCCCCAGCGAAACGTCCAGCGCCAGCCGATCACCTTGCAGCACGCAGCCGCCGGTCGTGATCATGAACAGCCACGCCATGTCCGGGAGCGCGTCGTCGCAATGCAATGCACGCTGCGCGAGAAAGGGCGCGCGCGAATCGAGATCGGCAAGGATCGTGCGCCCGCTGCGGTGCTCGAACCCCAATCGCAGGAAGCCCGACTTCCCGACGGCGCCACTTCGCATCTGCGGCGGCTCGTCGCTATAGGCGGCGAACCCGGCCGGCGCACCGCCGGCGAAAGGCGCGAACACTCTTTCGGCTGCGCCCATCAGGCAGCGCGCCCCGCCGGCAGCTTGAGGTCGAACAACAGGTCCTCGCGGATCAACGCGACGAGTTCGGGGATGCCCTCGCCGGTGCGGCAATTGGTGAACAGGAATGGCTTGTCGCCGCGCATCAGTTTCGAATCGCGCGCCATGACGTCGAGGCTCGCGCCGACGTGCGGCGCCAGGTCGGTCTTGTTGATGACCAGGATGTCCGACTGCGAGATCCCGGGCCCGTTCTTGCGCGGAATCTTGTCGCCGGCGGCGACGTCGATGACGTAGATGAAGAAATCAACCAGCGCGGGCGAAAAGGTCAGCGTGAGATTGTCGCCGCCGCTTTCGATGAGGACGACGTCGCCGTCGGGAAACCGCGCCTCCATGTCTTCGACCGCGGCGAGGTTCATGCTGGGGTCCTCGCGCACCGCCGTGTGCGGGCAGGCGCCGGTCTCCACGCCGATGATGCGCTCCTCGAGCAGGATGCCTTTCAGCGTGCGCTGGACGTGCCTGGCGTCCTCCGTCGTCACCACGTCGTTGGTGATGATGAGGATCTTGATCCCCATCTCCAGCAGCAGCGGCGTGATGGCCTCCACGATCGCCGTCTTGCCGGAGCCGACGGGGCCGCCGATGCCGATCCGCGTAATTTTTTTCACGTGCGTTTCACTCCGGACAAGGAAGTCAGTTCATGAACAGGCGGACATGTGCCTTGACGTGCACGGCCGCGAGGATCTCCGCCAGCGGCGCAAAGCCGGCCATGTCGTCAGGGGCGGCCGCCGCGGCGACGGCATGGGCCGCGTCCACGCCGGCGTTGAGCGCGTAGAGCATCTGCTGGGTGTCGATGTGGCTCACGCGCATCAGCCGCAACGCCGCCCCCAGGATCGTCGAGGCCACGCCGTACTGGTGGACGACGAAGGCATCCCGTGCTGCCAGTCCCTGCGCGGCGAAGTTGACCGCGAGCGCCACCGGATAACAGCCGGGCGTGGTGCCACCGACGACGCGCTCAAGCCAATCGCGCAACTGAGGCGAATCCGTCACGTACGCGCCCATTTCGGTGAATTTCCTGCCCATCCGTACCGTCATCGTCCGCGTCTCGCCCGAGAGCTTCCTGGCGAAAATCAGTTCGTCGATGCGCACCACCTCATCGATGTCGCCCGCCGACGCGGCCCGATGCGCGCAGACTACGCCGATGCCGTCGCCGCGGTTCGCCTGCTCGACGGCCGTCCGGGTAAAGGCCAGCAGCGTGGCGGAATCGGTCACGACACCCTTTTGTATCGCGGACTCGAGCCCGCCGGAGAACGCGAAAGCGCCGATCGGGAACACCGAGTCGCCGAACTGCAGCATCCGCGCCAGACGCGTCGCGGTGACGGGCAGCGCGGCGCCGTCATCGCCCGGCGTTCAAGGGGGCGTTTCCGTGTCGATATGCGGAGTGGACATGCGCATGCGCGCGCACCGGCGAGCGCCCGTGCACGTGCCCGGTCTCCGGATCGACGGCCACGTAGCGGTCACCCGTGTGGGTGTGGATCGGACCCTCCGCGCCGCCGAAAAGCCTTCGCGACTCATGCGGCGCAAGATAGGGAACGATCTCTTCTCCCGGCACGAACTCGTAGCGGATTCCCTCGAAGCGATGCGTCTTCATCACCGAGGCCATGACCTTGTGGTCGACGGTCAGCGGCACGAACACGCGAGCGCCTTTGACCAGCGCCGGCCAGTGCTGGTTGCCCAGCGCATGGCCGAGTTCGAGGCAGGTGCGCATCGCGTACTCGGGATCCTGCGCCGCCAGCTGGTCCAGGTGGATGATCATCACATCGCGCAGGCTGATCGTGGCGACCACCGCGCATGCGGTGTCGGCATCCCACAGCAACACGTCGCCGTCGCGCAGGAACGCGCCGCGATCCAACGACACAGCGACCTCGCGTCCGCTCGCCGTCTTCTTGCGGAAGCGATTCTTCTGCGCTTCCCAGTGGTCAAGGGCGAGCGACTCGACCGTGGCCGCCTCCAGCCGCGCCGCCCATTCCGGTTCGCCGGCGTTGCCGAGCACCTTTTCGATGAGTATCAAGGAATGCCGTTCAGCTGAAAAAGTATCTCTGATTGAGGGAAATCGTCGCTATCGGCGGAACCGTCGCATGCACGCCGTCGACGGTGACGGCAAACGTCTCCGCGGACACTTCGATATTCGGCGTTCCGGAATTGCGCACCATGTCCTTCTTGCCGATCTTGCGCGTGTTCTTCACCGGGATCACCTGCCTGCGCAAGCCGAGCCGCTCGCCGATGCCGGCGGTGTCCGCCGCCTGCGACACGAACGTCACGCACGTCTGCGACAGGAGTTGCCCGAAGGAGCCGAACATCGGACGGTAATAAGTAGGCTGCGGCGTCGGCAGCGACGCATTCGGGTCGCCCATCACCGCCCAGTTGACGACGCCGCCCTTCAGCACGATCTTGGGCTTGGCGCCGAAGAACGCCGGCTCCCAGAGCACGAGATCGGCGATCTTGCCCACCTCGACCGATCCCAGCACGTGTCCGATGCCATGCGCGATGGCGGGATTGATCGTGATCTTGGCGACGTAGCGCAGCACGCGGAAATTGTCGTTGCCGGAAGCGTCCTCCGGCAGCTTGCCGCGGCCGGTCTTCATCGCGTCCGCAGTCTGGATGCAGCGCAGCCAGCATTCTCCGATGCGTCCCATCGCCTGCGAGTCGCTGGAGAAAATGGAGATGACGCCCATGTCCTGAAGCACGTTCTCGGCCGCGATGGTCTCGGCGCGGATGCGGCTTTCGGCGAACGCCACATCCGACGGGATGTCGGGACTCAGGTGGTGGCACACCATGATCATGTCGTAGAGCTCCGCCTGCGAATTGACGCCGTAGGGGAGCGTGGGGTTCGTCGACGCGGGCAGCACGTTCGGCAGACTCGACACCTTGATGATGTCCGGCGCGTGTCCGCCGCCGGAGCCTTCGGTGTGGAAAGAGTGGATGGTGCGGCCTTCGAACGCGGCGATCGTGTCCTCGACGAAGCCGGACTCGTTCAGCGTATCGGTGTGCATGCACACTTGCACGTCCATCCGGTCGGCCACCGCCAACGCGGACCGCAGCACTGCGGGCGTGGTGCCCCAGTCCTCGTGGCACTTGAAGCCGATCGCGCCGGCTTCGATCTGCTCCACCAGGGCGTCCTTGCCATGACCGTGGCCCTTGCCGAGGATGCCGACGTTGACCGGCCAGCCCTCGAAGGCGCGCAGCATGTTCGCGATGTTGCCAGGGCCCGGTGTCACCGTCGTTGCGTTCGACCCGTCGGTGGGGCCGGTGCCGCCGCCGATCAGTGTCGTCGTGCCGTTCGACAGGGCCGCATACGCCTGTTGCGGCGAGATGAAATGGATGTGCGAATCGACGCCGGCGGCGGTCAGAATCAGGTGATTGCCCGAGATTGCGTCCGTGGCCAGTCCGAGTTCCAGCCCCGGCGTCACGCCATCCATCGTCTGCGGATTCCCGGATTTTCCGATTGCGCAGATGCGCCCGCCGCGGATGCCGACATCGGCCTTCACCACGCCCTGCACCGCATCGATGATCGTCACGTTGGTGATGACAAGATCGGGCGGCCCGCCGGCATAGGTCAGCCGATTGTCCATCCCCATGCCTTCGCGCAAGCTCTTTCCCCCGCCGAAGACGATCTCGTCGCCATAGGCGCCGCGAAGGTCGCGCTCGACTTCGACGAAGAGTCCGGTGTCGCCCAAGCGGATACGATCACCGGTGGTGGGTCCGTACAGTCCCACGTACTCGTTGCGAGAGATGGTTGCCATGTGAGGGTTCTAGTTTTGGCGGGCGCAGGTGTAGCGCAGTCGAGCGAAACCCGCGATCCCGGCGTCAGGCCCTCGAACGGAAGCCGCGCTTGGCGGCGAGCGCGACGGCCTTGGAGCGATTGGCGTCGCCGCCCTTGCCGGACGTGGGGCCATCCACGAGGTTGTTGAACCCATAAACCGCGCGTTTTCCGCCATAGCGCACGAGCTTGACCTCGCGCTCGTCGCCCGGCTCGAAGCGCAGCGCCGTGGACGCCGGGATGTTGAGATGCTGGCCGAATGCAGCGGGCCGGTCGAATTCCAGCGCCCGATTCACCTCGAAAAAATGAAAGTGCGAGCCGACCTGAACCGGGCGGTCGCCTGTGTTGCGCACCTTGAGCGTCGTCACCTCGAGCGCATCATGAAAGGCGATCGGCGCGGCATGGCAAACGTAGCCACCCAGGGCGACCTTCCTGGTCGCGGGGTCGACGTCGGCGGCGATCACCGGCCCCGCCTTTACTGCTGCCATGACAGACTCCCTGGGGTGCGCTGCTTACTGGATCGGCTTCACTGGATAGGCGTATGGACGGTTACCAGGCGGCTGCCGTCGGTGAACACGGCCTCGACTTGCACCATCGGAATCAAGTCGGCCACGCCCTCCATCACGTCGTCCTTGGTGAGAGCACCGCGGGCATCCCTCGTGACTTCTTCGATGGACTTGCCTTCGCGCGCGCCCTCGAGGGCGTTGGCGGAAATGATCGCGACGGCCTCCGGGTAATTGAGCTTGATGCCCTTGGCTTTGCGCTTCAGCGCGACCTCGGCCATCATGTGAATGACAAGCTTGTCGAATTCCCGCGGCGTAAGTTGCATCGCGACCTCCTGTCCAATCTTTGCGAGTCATATTAAACCAAAGGCGTGCCACACGAAATACCACAAGCGCTTGACTGAGGCTTAGCAACTTGCGCAGCGGTAATCGTATGGAAACGCTTTCCAGGTGACAGTAAACCACTGATTCATCCGACGCCTGCACGCGTGTTTCGCACGCGCGTTCGCGTCCCATTGAACCAGTGATCCACGGCGCGGCACGCGAAACCAGCGACGCGCTCGTCGGCTCGCAGAACAGGCTCGAGGAGTCTCACTCGTTCGCCGGTTGCCTATGTCGGTCTTTCAGCTACTGATCGGAAATGCGATCGACCCGTTCTTCATGAGCGGCTCGCTCAATCTCGGCCCATTCGCCAGCCCGGTCGGTCTGGCCGTCTGGACGGGCCGGCGGGGCGGCGTTCCACGCGGTTCCAATCACGGCCATGTGGCCTTCGCGCTTTCCGAATTCCCCGATTCCCGGCCGATCGCGGTCCTGCGGTCCAGAAACGTCCAGGTTTGACCATGCGAATGGATGGAGAAAACCCCATGGCCGATGCTAAACTCAAAAACCAAGAATGAACCATCGCTCCGGGAGGACGGATGGCACAACGCAAGGCAGCGCCGCTGGTCGGGGTCGTAATGGGCAGCGAGAGCGATTGGGACGTGATGCGCCATGCCGTGGCGCAGCTTGACGCGTTTGGCGTGCCCAACGAGCCGCGCGTCATGTCGGCGCACCGCATGCCCGACGATATGTTCGAATACGCGGAGGATGCGGCGCCGCGCGGCCTGCGCGTGATCATCGCCGGCGCGGGCGGCGCGGCACACCTGCCCGGCATGCTCGCCGCCAAGACCACGGTGCCGGTGCTGGGCGTCCCGGTGCCGTCCAAGTATCTGCGCGGCGAAGACTCCCTGCTGTCGATCGTGCAGATGCCCAAGGGCATTCCGGTGGCCACGTTCGCCATCGGCGAGGCCGGTGCCGCCAACGCTGGATTGTTCGCCATCGCCATGCTCGCCGCGACCGATCCGGCGTTGGCCAAGAAACTCGCCGCGTTCCGCTTGAAGCAGACCACCGCGGCACGCGCGATGCATGTGCCCGTCGATGGCGGCAAGCCTGCCGCATAGCCGACGCATCCAATGAAGTCCATCCCGCCCGGCGCATGGCTCGGCTTGCTGGGCGGCGGCCAGTTGGGCCGCATGTTCTGCATGGCGGCGCAAAGCCTCGGATACAAGGTCGTCGTACTCGATCCGGGAAGCGACAGCCCGGCCGGCTCCGTGGCCGACCGGCACATCAGCGCCGACTACCTCGATCCGAGCGGACTCGCCGACCTCGCCGCGCTCGCCGCCGCGGCCACGACCGAATTCGAGAACGTTCCCGCCAACGCGCTGGATTTCCTGGCGCGCACCGCTCGCGTCACGCCTGCCGCGGCCAGCGTGGCCATCGCGCAGGACCGCATCCGCGAAAAGATGTTCCTCGACGAGCACGGCTTCGCGGTCGCTCCCTTCGCCGTCCTGCGCTCGGAGGACGACGCGCGCAACTGCGACGCAACCTTGTTGCCCGGCATCGTCAAGAGCGCGCGTTTCGGCTACGACGGCAAGGGGCAGGTCAGCGTGCGCACGCGCGAAGAAACCGGGTCCGCCTGGCGCGCGATGAAGGGCCAACCCTGCGTCCTCGAGAAGCGCGTCGCGCTCGCCTGCGAGATTTCGGTGATCGTCGCGCGCAACGAACGTGACGAGGCGGCGACCTGGCCGGTGGCGGAGAACGTGCACCGCGACGGCATCCTCGACGTGTCGATCGTGCCTGCGCGGGTCTCCGAAGAGCTGACGGCGCGCGCCCGCGACATCGCCACGGGCATCGCCGCGGCCCTCGACTACCGGGGCGTGCTGTGCGTCGAGATGTTCGTCACCGGCGACGGTGCGCTGCTCGTCAACGAAATCGCGCCCCGGCCGCACAACAGCGGTCATTACACGATCGACGCGTGCGTGACGTCGCAATTCGAGCAGCAGGCGCGCGTCCTCGCCAATCTGCCGCTGGGCGCGACCCGCCAGCACACGCCAGCCGTGATGGTGAACCTGCTGGGCGATCTCTGGTTCGACAGCGCCGAAGGCGGACCGGCGCGGGAACCGCCGTGGCGCGACGTGCTCGCGCAGCCGCAGGCAAAGCTGCATCTCTACGGCAAGAGCGAAGCCCGACGCGGCCGCAAGATGGGCCATGTGACCTGCCTCGGCGACACGCTCGAAGATGCGATCGCAACCGCGCGCTCGGTAAAGCGCACGCTGGCGATTCCCGGCGCCGACGCGTTTTGACGGCGGCAGACCGCCGATAGGTAGCCCGGTCAGGGTCGCTTCTTCGCCTTGCCCAAGTCGCGCGACGCGCCGATGGGCAGCGTGGCCGCGCGCGCGTATTCGGGGTCGGGCCAGCAGCAGCCAGCGGCAGCGTATTCGGCCGCCATCTGCGTCGCGTCCACGCCCCAGAACAGCTCGCCGCGCAACGCAATCGTGGGCACGCCGAACACACCGAGCGCGATCGCCTCGTCCGTATGGCGCCGCAGCGTGTCCTTGACTTCCGGCTCGGCGATTCTCGCGTCCGCATCGCGAAGCCCCAGGTCGTGCGTCAGTTCCGCCCATTCGATAGGCAGGTCGGGCAGCCGCCCGTCACGCCAGACGAAGCGGAAGATGCGATGGATTGCCGCGCCATCGCAGTCGCACGCGATCGCGAGCCTTAGCAGCGGCAGCGGGTTGAACGGGTGCTCGTGCGGCAACTTGAGCGGTATGCCCAGGCGTTTCGCCTGCCACAGGACGAAGCGATACGTAAATGCGCGCTTGGCCGGGATTTCCGCGGGACCTTTCTGGCCGTTTGCGCTGAGAATGCCGGCGAACAGCACGGGTTTGTAGCGGATCGTCAGCCCGGGCGCCAGGTCCGCCAACTGCTCGCTCTGCAGATAGGCGAAAGGCGAGATGAAATCGAAATACCAGTCGGCGATGTACGCGGTGGCAACGCGTCGTTCAGCGGCCGGCATCGGTGCCTGTCCCCGGTCGGGTTTTCCCTTCGGCGTCGGCGCGTCGAAGTTCAAGCGCACGCCACACTGCGCGCTTTTCGGCATCGTCCAGCACGCTCCACATCGCGATTTCGTCGAGCGTGCGCAAACAACCCGCGCAGCGGCCGGTCACCTGGTCGATGGTGCAGATGCTATTGCAGGGCGAAGGCACCGGACCCTCGGGCAGCGGACTCGGGGAATTCATGCGGCCAGCGGCGCCTTGGCGTTCAGCGCGCGCGCGACACGCGAAACCGGCGGCCGTTGCAGGAAGTCGGAAATGTATTGCCCGGCACGGCGCAGTCGCGTCATGTCCACGCCGGTCTCGATGCCCAATCCCTGCAACAGGTAGAGCACGTCTTCGCTGGCGACATTGCCGGTCGCACCCTTGGCATACGGACATCCGCCCAGGCCGGCAACGGAACAGTCGAACGTGCCCACGCCGGTCTCAAGTGCCGCATACACGTTGGCCAGGGCCTGGCCGTAGGTGTCGTGGAAGTGTCCCGCCAGCGCGTCGACTGGTACCCGCTCGGCGCACGCGGCCAGCAGCGCCTTGGTCTCGCCCGCGGTGCCCGTGCCGATGGTGTCGCCCAGCGAAACCTCGTACGCACCCATCGCATGCAGCCTGCCGGCGATGTCGGCGACCGTGCGCGCGGGGACCTTGCCCTCGTACGGACAACCGAGCACGCAGGATATGTAGCCGCGCACGCGCACCGCGTTGGCCGCGGCTGCGTCGAATATCGGGCGCGCGCGCTCGAGGCTCTCTTCGATCGAGCAATTGATGTTCTTGCGCGAAAACGTTTCCGACGCGGCGACGAAGACGGCAACCTCGTCGGCCTTGGCGGCAAGCGCGGCCTCGAAGCCCTTCATGTTCGGCGTCAATACCGGATAGCGCACGCCGGTCTTGCGGCGGATGCGCGTCATAACGTCGGTTGCGTCCGCCATCTGCGGGACCCACTTGGGCGAGACGAACGACGTGGCTTCGATCGCGGCAAAACCCGCATCGGTCAACAGGTCGATCAGCGCGACCTTGACGTCGGTCGGCACCATCGTCTGCTCGTTCTGCAGGCCGTCGCGCGGGCCGACCTCGACCAAGCGAACACTCGAAGGCAACGTCATCAGTACCCTCTCTCGAATGCGACGACGCCGGTGACCGGCTCGCCGCGCTCCATACGCGTGATTTTATCCGCGATCTGGGTTATCGCGGCGCCCGGTACTGTGAGCCCGGAGATATGCGGCGTCACGACGATTTCCTGACAGCGCCAGAACGGGTGGTCGGCAGGCAGCGGTTCCTTGCGGAACACATCGAGCGTAGCGCCCCCGAGCTTGCCCGTTGCGACGAGCGCGGCGAGGTCCTCATCCACCACGGCCGCTCCGCGGCCGATATTGACGACATGCGCGCCGTCGGCCAGCCGCGACAACGTGTGGCGGTTGAGGATGCCTTCCGTGGCGGGCGTCGCGGGCAGCACGCACACCAGGAAGTCGAGACCGTCCAGGAATGCGTCGCGCTGCGCGTCGCCCGCGTAGACCGTGACGCCGTCCACGTGCTTCGCCGAACGCGCAAATCCACGCACGGCAAAGCCTTCGCGCCGACAGCGCGCGCGCGACCTGGGCGCCGATCACGCCGAGACCCATCACGCCGGCCCTGATGGAGGATGGCGCGCGCGGTTCGTGCTGCTCCCACAGCGTGTCGCGCTGCTGGCGGGCGTAAACGTCGAAGCGTTGCGCGAAGCGTAGCGCGGCCGCGAGCACGTAGCGGACCATCTGCTCGGCCATACCGGCGTCCTCGAGGCGGATGATCGGCACGTCGCGCGGCACATTCGGCATTCCGAGGAGGTGACCCACACCTGCGCTCAATGTGAACACAGCCTTCATCCGGCGCTGCTCGTCGAACAGCGTCACGCACTTGCCGTAGGCGACGACGTAGTCGGCGGGCATCGCGCCGGGGTCGACCGGCGCCGCCCACAACCGGGGCGAGACCTGCGCATCCGGCAAGGCCGCGCGAAGCAACTCGAGCCAGCAGGCGTCCGCGTCCTCGGGAAGGCTCAATACGACATGCATCGGGCACGCCGTCCCTACGCGTCGTCCAGGTCGACCAGGTCCGCGCCTTCCGCCACGCGGTCGCCCACGCCGAAATTGACCGACGCAACCACGCCATCCGCGGGGGCTACGATCGTGTGTTCCATCTTCATCGCCTCGAGGACGATCAGCGGCGCGCCACGCGCCACTTTGTCGCCGGGCTTGACCATCACGGCGACAATCGCGCCGGACATCGGAGCGGTCAGGTGTCCGCCGTGGACCTCGACTTCTCCGGCGTGCGCGAGCGGGTCGATGTAAGCCAATCGCCGGCGCGCGCCCGGCACGAAGACATGGCGCTCGTCGCCATCGGCGATGACCGTGGCAGCCACAGCGATGCCGTCGAATTCGAGGATCAGCGAATCGTCGCGTTCGGTGAAATGGACGTCTACCGTTCGCGCCGGCAATGCGATCCGCGCGTCATGTTCGCCACGCGCATCGACCCGGACAGCGTGGCGTTCGTCGCCATCGGCGTAGGTGAAACGCAAGCCGGGGGACGCGGCGCTGACCCGCCACGCATCGGGTTCATGCCAGGGCGAATACGCGTCGCCGGAGGCGCGTGCCAGCGACGGCGGCGTTTTCCCGGACACCGATGCATTCGGCGACGCCTGCGGCGAGCAGGACGGCCTCCGGCGTGGGCGTCGCGGCCGGAAACAGTGCCTCGCGGTTCGCTTCGATGAGTCCAGTGTCGAGGCGCGCGCTGGCGAACGCCTCGTGCGCGACGACCCGTTCGAGAAAGGGGATGTTGGTCGCCACGCCGACCACTTCGCATTGGCCAAGCGCATTGCGCATCTGCGCACAGGCAGCGGCGCGGTCCTCGCCCCATACGATCAATTTGGCCAGCATCGGATCGTAGAACGGCGAGATCTCGTCGCCTTCGCGCACGCCCGTATCGACGCGAACCCGCGGCGACTCGGGCGGCATGCGCCAATGCGTCAACAGGCCTATCGACGGCAGGAATCCGCGATCGGGGTCCTCGGCATACAGCCGCGCCTCGAGCGCGTGGCCGCGGATCGCGAGGTCTTCCTGCCGCAGCGGCAGCGGTTCGCCGCTGGCGACGCGGAGTTGCCATTCGACGAGGTCGAGGCCGGTGATCATTTCCGTGACCGGATGCTCGACCTGCAGCCGCGTGTTCATTTCCATGAAATAGAACGTACCGTCCTGCTCCGCGATGAATTCGACCGTGCCCGCGCCCACGTAGCCGATCGCCTTGGCGGCCGCGACCGCCGCCTCGCCCATCGCGCGGCGGCGCATGGTGTCCATGCCAGGCGCGGGCGCTTCCTCGAGCACCTTCTGGTGCCGGCGCTGCACCGAACAGTCACGCTCGAACAGGTAGACGGCTTCGCCGTGCATGTCGGCAAAGACCTGGATTTCGATGTGCCGCGGCGATTGCAAGTAGCGTTCGAGGAGGACGCGGTCGTCGCCGAACGACGCCTTTCCTTCGCGCTGCGCAGACGCCAATGCCGCCGCGAAATCGTCCGCGCGAGTGACGATCTTCATGCCCTTGCCGCCGCCGCCGGCCGTCGCCTTGATCAGCACCGGGAAGCCGATGGCCTTCGCTTCGCGCGCCAGCATGGCCGGATCCTGGCCCTCGCCGTGATAGCCGGGCACCAGCGGGACCTTTGCGTTGCCCATGATGATCTTGGCCGCCGATTTCGAACCCA
Source organism: uncultured beta proteobacterium (assembly GCA_963782625.1). Lineage (GTDB taxonomy): Bacteria > Pseudomonadota > Gammaproteobacteria > Burkholderiales > Casimicrobiaceae > VBCG01. The sequence continues at coordinate 43,365 of CAWAKN010000008.1, forward strand.
TCGCGGCAATCGCGCTCGGCGGCGGGCCGATGAAGACCACGCCGGCGTCCGCGCAACCTTCGCGCAAACGCCTCGTTCTCGGAAAGGAATCCATACCCCGGATGGATCGCCTGCGCGCCGGATTTCGACGCGGCGTCCAGAATGGCGGCAGCGTTGAGATAGCTCTCGCGCGGCGCCGCGGGTCCCAGGCGGAACGCCTCGTCGCAGCTTGCGACGTGCAGCGCATCGGCATCAGCATCCGAGTAGACGGCCACCGTGCGGATGCCCATCCGACGCGCGGTGCGGGCGACGCGGCAGGCGATTTCGCCGCGATTGGCGATGAGTATCTTGGTGAACATGGCCTTTAGTGGCGTTGGATCACGGTGGATTGCCGGGTGTGGGCTGACCGAACCAGCCCAAGACCCGCGCGGCGAGCGAACGCAGCAAGCGCCAAACCTTGGGAATCAGCCAGATGCAGAGCGCGACCAGCACGGCAACGATGGCCAACGCCGCCATCGGATGCGCGAAGGCGAGCCACAATAACGTGCCGACCGCGAGCTCCTCGCCGAAGGACGCGGTCCAATTCGAAAACGGTTCCGGCGACGTGTTGATGACGGCCCGGCTGCCGGTTTTCGCGAGGTGGCTGCCCGCCGCCAGCGTTCCGCCGAGTATTCCCGCGGCAAGCATCGACGCCGACGATGCGTCGCCGAACACGCCGGCGGCCAACGCCGCGCCGGCCGGCACGCGGACGAACGTCTGCACGACATCCCACAACGAGTCCACGCCGGGAATCTTGTCCGCGAAAAACTCGACGAAGCACATGAAGCCCGACGCGGCGAGCACGAACGGATGCATCAGGATGTTGAGGCCCGGCGGAAGCTCGACCAGGCCCAGGTAGCCGATGCCGCCGACGATGAACAGCACCGCGTACAGGCGCAGGCCGCTCGCGAATCCCAGCGCGGCGGCGAGCGCCAGCAATTGCAGCGTGTCGAAATGCTGGAGACCGGGCATCCGCTATTTCCTTGTGCGCAGCGCTTCCGGTACCCACTTGGGCGATCGCTTGCCGAGGAAGGCGGCCACGCCTTCCTTGCCTTCCGGCGACGCGCGGACCGCGGCGATATGTTCGGCCGTTCCGGCGATGACGTCCGCGTCGATGGGCTTGTGCGCCACGCCGCGGATCAGCGCCTTGCATTCGAGTTGCGCGACTGGTCCGGCCACCAGCAGCTCGCCCAGCAGTTCGTTGATGCGGGCGTCCAATTCGGGCTCCGGGACGATGTCGTGGACGAGCCCGATCCGGAACGCTTCCGCCGCAGTGAAGCGCTCGGCACTAAGAAAGTAGCGCCGCGCTTGGCGCGCGCCGATGGCCTCGATGACGTAGGGTGAAATGGTCGCCGGGATGAGCCCGAGTTTCGCTTCGGAAAGCGAGAAGATGGCGTCGTGCGCGGCGACCGCGATGTCGCAGCAGGCGACCAGATCCCACGCCGCCACCGAACGCCGCGCCGCGTACGCAGGCGACGGTTGGTTTGCTCAGAGGCCATTCAGCGTTCGCAGCATCAGCGCCAGCGCCTGTGCATCGGCCAGATTCTCCGCCTCGCCGTAGCCGGCCATCTTCTTCATCCAGTTGAGATCCGCGCCGGCGCAGAAGCTCTTGCCATGACCGGTGAGAACCACGGCACGCACTGCGGCTTCCGCATCCAGCGCTTGCAGCACGGCCGTCAATTCACCGATCAGCGTTTCATTGAATGCGTTGTGCAGGTCGGGGCGATTGAGTGCAACGAGGCCGATGTTGTTGCGCACGTCGACGTCGAGGGTTTCGCACGCAAACACGGAGGCTGCTTTCTTCGAGGGCATGGTCATCGATTCCTGGTCGCAACCTACATGCGGAACACGCCGAACCTGGTGGGCTCGATGGGCTTGTTGAGCGCCGCCGAGATGGCGAGCCCCAGCACGCGGCGCGTGTCGGCGGGGTCGATCACGCCATCGTCCCACAACCGCGCGCTGGCGAAATAAGGATGCGCTTCGGCGGACAGCTTGTCGCGCACCGGCGCCTTGAAAGCCTCCTCTTCCTCGTTCGACCAGGTCTTGCCGGCCTTTTCGATCTGCTCGCGCTTGACGGTGGCCAGCACGCTGCTCGCCTGCTCCGGTCCCATCACGCAGATGCGGGCGTTCGGCCACATCCACAGGAACCGCGGATTGAACGCGCGGCCGCACATGCCGTAGTTGCCGGCGCCGTAGCTGCCGCCGATGATCACCGTGAACTTCGGCACCTGCGCGCACGAGACGGCAGTCACCATCTTGGCGCCGTCCTTGGCGATGCCGCCCGCCTCGTACTTCTGCCCGACCATGAAGCCGGTGATGTTCTGCAGGAAGAGCAGCGGAATGCCGCGCTGCGCGCACAGTTCGATGAAATGCGCGCCCTTCTGCGCCGACTCGGAATAAAGCACGCCGTTGTTGGCGACGATGCCCACCGGATAGCCCCAGATGCGCGCGAAGCCGGTCACGAGCGTCGTGCCGTACCGCGCCTTGAATTCGTCGAATTCGCTGCCGTCGACGATGCGGGCGATCACCTCGCGTACGTCATAGGGTTTCTTGATGTCGGACTGGATGACGCCGTAGATTTCCTCCGGCGGATAGAGCGGCTCAACCGGCGGCCGCACATCGAGCGCCACCTGCTTCACGCGATTCAGGTTGCCCACGATCGCGCGGGCGATCGCGAGCGCGTGATGGTCGTTCTGCGCGAAGTGGTCGGCGACGCCGGACACGCGCGTATGCACGTCGGCGCCGCCCAGGTCCTCGGCGCTGACGATTTCGCCGGTCGCGGCCTTCACCAGCGGCGGGCCCGCGAGGAATATCGTTCCCTGCTCGCGGACGATGATCGACTCGTCCGACATCGCCGGGACATAGGCCCCGCCCGCCGTACACGAACCCATGACCACGGCGACCTGCGGGATGCCCAGCGCCGACATCGTCGCCTGGTTGTAGAAGATGCGCCCGAAGTGGTCGCGATCGGGAAACACGTCGAACTGGTTGGGCAGGTTGGCGCCGCCGGAGTCGACCAGGTAGATGCACGGCAGGCCGTTCTCGCGCGCGATGTCCTGCGCCCGCAGGTGTTTCTTCACGGTCAGCGGATAGTAGGTGCCGCCCTTGACCGTGGCGTCATTGCACACGATCACGCACTCCTGGCCGCTCACGCGCCCGATGCCGGTGATGATGCCCGCCGCGGCGATGTTGTCCTTGTACATGCCGTACGCGGCAAGCTGCGAGAATTCGAGAAACGGGCTTCCCGGGTCGAGCAGCGCGCGCACGCGCTCCCGCGGCAGCAGCTTGCCGCGCGCCGTGTGCTTGGCGCTGGGCGCGGCGCCACCGCCCTGCTCGATGACGGCCAGTTTCTCGCGAAGGTCAGCCACCAGCGCCGCCATTGCGTCGCGATTCAGCGCGAATGCCGGGTCGCGCGTGTTGAGCCGGGTTTCGATCGCAGGCATCGTTCGCTTCCGTCAGTGCGGAGCCGGCCGCGGATGGCCGGGCATCAGTTCGTAGGGAGGCTTGTAGCGCGGGAGTGCCGCGAGCCGCGCGAGCCAGTCACGAATGTGCGGATAGCTGTTCCAGTCGACGCCGATCTCCTCGGGCCAGAACAGGTAGCCGCACAGCGAGAGATCGGCGATCGTCAGGTGCTCGCCGACGACGAAACGGCGCCCGGCGAGATGCGAATCGAGTATTCCCCACGCCGTTTCGGCGCGCCCGCGCAGGAAGCGCAGGATCACCGGGTCGGGCGCGTCACCGAACGTCCGCATGAACCGCAGCGTCGCCGTGTAACTCGTCAGCTTGTGGTTGTCGAAGAACATCCAGCGCAGGATCTCGCGGCGTTCGGCGGCGTCGTCGGGACCGAACTGTCCGAGCGATTCCGCCAGGTAATCGAGGATGACGCCCGATTGCGACAGCACAAGATTGTTGTGGAGGAGGATTGGCACCTCTCCCATCAGGTTGAGCGCGCGATATTCCGGCGTCCGCGTCTCGCCGCCGAAATAGTCGACGAAGCGCGGTTCCCAGTCGGCACCCGCCAGCGCCAGCGCTAGCGCTGCCTTATACGCGTTGCCGGACTGCGCAAAACAGTGCAATACGTAGTCGGCCATGGCTAGAACCCTCCGTGCGCCAGCCAGCGCTCGATCTGGTCGAAGCGGTCGAGGCCCCAGAACGGCTCGCCGTCGACGACGATGAAAGGGGATCCGAAGACGCCGGCGGAAATCGCGTCGTCGACGCTTCGTTTCAAGGCATCCTTGATCGCCGGGTCGTCGATGCACGCGCGCGCCGCCGTCCGGTCGAACCCCGCCTTGCCCGCGACATCCGCCGCGGTGTCCGGATTGGAGATGTCGAGACCGTCGACAAAAAACGCCCGATAGAGCGCCAGCGTCGCCTTCGACGCGAGCGCCGGGTCCTGTGCCTTGGCCCACAGCACGATGCGCGACGGCGCTTGCGATGCGATCGGGAACACTGTGGGCATCCGGAACGACACACTGTGGAAGCGCGCACTGCGCTCGAAGTCGCGCCGCGAATAATCGCCCTTGATCGGAATCTGCGTCAGCGGCGCCATACCGGTCTGCTTGAAGACGACGCCCAACAGCATCGGCCGCCAGTCGACGGTGCGGCCGTATTTCGCCGCCAGCGCGTCGATCTTCTGCGCCGCCATGTAGCCGTAAGGCGACGAGAAATCGAAGTAAAAGTCGATGGGCCGGCTCATGGTCACCCGCAGATGGCGCGGCCGATCACCAGCCGCTGGATGTCGCTAGTGCCCTCGTAGATCTGGCACACGCGCACGTCGCGATAGATGCGCTCGACGGGAAAGTCGGAAACATAGCCATAGCCGCCGTGGATCTGGATCGCATCCGACGCGACGCGCTCGGCCATCTCGGTGGCGAAGAGCTTGGCCATCGACGCTTCCTTCAGGCAGGGCAGCCCGGCGTCGCGCAGCGTCGCCGCGTGCCAGATGAGCTGACGCGCCGCCTCGACCTGAACCGCCATGTCGGCAAGGCGGAAATTGACGGCCTGGTGATCGGCGATCGGCTTGCCGAAGCTCACCCGCTCGCGTGCATAGACGATGCTGGCGTCGAGCGCCGCGCGCGCCATGCCGACCGCCTGCGCCGCGATGCCGATGCGGCCGGCCTCGAGGTTCGACAAGGCGATCCGGTAACCCGCGCCTTCCGCGCCCAGCAGGTTTTCCGCGGGAACTTCGCAATTCTCGAACAGGAGTTGCGCGGTGTCGGATGCGTGCTGCCCCAGTTTTTCCTCGACGCGCGCGACGACATAGCCCGGTGACTTGGCGTCCACGATGAATCCGGAGATGCCCTTCTTGCCCGCCGCCTTGTCCGTGACGGCGAAAACGACGGCGACGTCGGCATTGGCGCCCGACGTGATGAACTGCTTGACGCCATTGAGCACGTAGCGGTCGCCGCGCCGCTCGGCGCGCGTCGTGATGGCGCCCGCGTCCGATCCGACATGCGGCTCGGTCAGGCAGAAGCAGCCGAGCCATTCGCCCCGTGCAAGCGGCTTCAGATACTTCTCCTTCTGCGCATCGGTGCCATAGGCGTTGATCGGTCCGCACACGACGGAGTTCTGCACGCTGACGATGGTCGACGTGGCGCCGTCCCCGGCGGCGATTTCCTCGAGGGCCACGGCGAGCGACACGTAGTCCATGCCTGCGCCATCCCAGCGGTCCGGTACGACCATGCCCATGGCGCCCAGTTCGCCTAACGCACGCAGCTGTTCCCGCGGGAAATGCGATTCGCGATCCCAGCGCGCGGCATTCGGCGCGAGTTCCCGTTCCGCAAAACTGCGCATCGTGTCGCGGACCAGTTGCTGTTCGTCGCTCAGCAGCATGATGTCACCGGGAGCCGGCCGCGACGGGCGTGGGCGAAGACGCCGGGGCGCGATTGATGATCCACACACCGGAGATGACCATCGCGGCGCCGATCACCATCGACCACTTCAGCGGTTCCGCGAGCAGCACGACGCCCAGAATGATGGCCACCACCGGAACGAGATTGATGAACACCGCGGCGCGTGCGGGACCGATCGCCTTCACGCCGTCGAAGAACCAGAAGTATGCGATGGCCGTGCCCAGCACGCCCATGAAGGCGAGCGACAGCCAGCCCTTCCAATCAGCTTTCGGCAGCGCGAAGTCACCCAGCACGGCACTGGCAATGGCCAGGATCACCGTGCCGGTCAGCGCGGCAAAGGTAGTCGCGACCAGCGGTGACATGCCTTCGCCCAGCACGCGCTTGCCCAGCAGCGTGTAGGCCGACCATGCGAGCACGCAGCCGAACATCGCGATTTCGCCGATGCCGATAGGTCCGGTGAACATGCGCAGCGGATTGCCGTCGCCCAAGTCCACCGCGACGCCGACCAGGGCCAGTGCGATGCCCAGCACGCGCGGCCGTGTCAACGGTTCATGCAGGAACAGGGCGCCACCGACTAGCGTCGCCGCAGGAATCAGCGCCATGATCAGCGCGCCGCGCGACGCGGTGACCGTCTGCAGCGCGTACATGAAGAGCAGCGCGTAAGTCGCGACGCCGATGGCGCCCAGCAGCGTGAACTGCAGCCACTTGCGCCACGAGAGCCGGGGCAGCCCGTGCTCGAGAATCAGCACGAGCAGCAGCAACGTCGCGGTCGCGATCACGAAGCGCCCGAGCGCCGCGACGGGTGCCGACATCTGCGCCGAGACGATGCGTCCGGCGATGAACGTGCTGCCCCAGGTCGCGGCGACCAGCGCGAGCTTGACGTACACGCCCGTTAGGCTGCGCTCCGGCATCATCGCCGCGAATCAAGTGCCAGCTTGACGGCAATGGCGCCGAACACGCCTCCCAGCACCCAGCGCTGCGCGGTGACCCACGCCGGACGCTCGGCGAGCCAGCGCGCCACGCTCGCGGCGGCGAGCACGAACAGCAGGTCGCCGGCGAAGGCGATCGCGATTTGCACGCCGGCCAGGACTCAGCGACTGCAAGAGCACGCTGCCCCGCGCAGGATCGACGAATTGCGGAAACAGCGCCAGGTAGAACAGCGCGACCTTCGGATTGAGGATGCTGGTGAGGACACCGGTGCGGTATAGAACCCGGGGCGCGATCGGCGGCAGATCGCGCCGCGCGAAGAGGCCGCCGCTGCCCTGCGGCCTGATCGCATCCCATGCGAGCCATAGAAGGTAGGCCGCACCTACCCAGCGCACGACGTCGAACAGCACCGGGACCGCGACGAACACCGCGGTCAGGCCCAGCGCGGTCGCGACGGCATAGAACAGGAGGCCGCTGGTCGTGCCGGCGAGCGAGACGATGCCGGCCGCGCGTCCCTGGCACAGCGTGCGCGAGATCAGGTACATGAGGTTGGGTCCCGGCGTCAGCGCCAGCAGCACGCACGCGAGCGCGTACAACGCCAGGCTGTCTAGCGGGATCATTCCCTCTCCTTGCCGAAAGGCCGCGGAACGGCCGTCACGGCAATTCGATTCCCATCGCTGTGGCTTCCCCGCCGCCGATGCACAATGCGGCGACGCCCCGCTTCTTCGCGTGCTTCCGGAGCGCACCGATCAGCGTGACGATGATACGCGCGCCCGACGCGCCGATCGGGTGTCCGAGCGCCGTGGCGCCGCCATGGACGTTCACCCGCTCGTGCGGAAGGCCGTGCTCCTTCATCGCCGCCATGGCCACGACGGCGAATGCTTCGTTGATCTCGAAGAGGTCGACGTCCTTGGAGGTCCAGCCGGTCTTTGCATAGAGTTTTTCGATGGCTCCGACGGGCGCCGTGGAGAACCACGCGGGCTCCTGCGCGTGCGTCGCGTGCGCGACGATCACGGCCAGCGGCTTCAATCCGCGCCGCTCGGCCTCCGAGCGCTTCATCAGCACCAAGGCGGCGGCGCCATCGGAGATCGAGCTCGAATTGGCCGCCGTCACCGTGCCATCCTTGCGAAACGCCGGCTTCAATCCCGGTATCTTGTCCGGCGACGCCTTGGCCGGTTGCTCGTCCTTGTCGATCAGCACGTCGCCCTTGCGGCTTGGCACCGTGACCGGAGCGATCTCCCACGCGAAGGTGCCGTCGTTGTTGGCGGCCAGCGCACGGGACAGCGACGCCAGCGCGAACTGGTCCTGCGCCTCGCGCGTGAACGTGTATTTCGCGGCGCAATCCTCGGCGAAGGATCCCATCAGGCGTCCCTTGTCGTAGGCATCCTCGAGACCGTCCAGGAACATGTGGTCATACACCTGCTGGTGCCCCATCCGGTACCCGGCGCGCGCCTTCGGCATCAGGTACGGCGCGTTGGTCATGCTCTCCATGCCGCCGGCAACCACTACGTCGTTCGATCCCGCGACGAGTCCGTCGTGCGCCAGCATCGTCGCCTTCATCGCCGAGCCGCACATCTTGGACAGCGTCGTGCAATTGACCGACATCGGCAGTCCGGCTTTGAGCGCCGCCTGGCGCGCCGGGGCCTGCCCCTGCCCGGCCATCAGGCAATTGCCGAACAGCAACTCCTGCACGTCGCCAGGGGCAATGCCGGCGCGCTCAACCGCGGCCTTGATCGCCACGGCACCCAGGTCGCTCGCGGAAAGCGATGCGAAGTCGCCCTGAAAGCCGCCCATCGGCGTGCGCGCGGCGCCCACAATCACGATCGGATCATTCTGCATGACAGGTTCCTCGGTTCATTCCGGTCCGGACTTTCGTCTCGGCCGCGCCACCAGTTCTCCGCCGCAATTCGGGCAGCGGCCTCGCATGGCATCGGCGCATTTCGCGCAGAACGTGCATTCGAAACTGCAGATGCGCGCGGCGCCGGAATCCGGCGGCAGCGGCGCCGCGCACTTCTCGCAAGCCGGTTTGAGGGCGAGCGCCATCGCTACTTCGTCTCGTTGAACAGCTCGCGGCCGATAAGCATCCGGCGGATCTCGGACGTCCCCGCGCCGATTTCGTAGAGTTTCGCGTCGCGCCACAGGCGTCCGGTCGGGTACTCGTTGATGTAGCCGTTGCCGCCCAGCGCCTGGATGGCTTCGCCCGCCATCCATGTCGCCTTTTCCGCAGCATAGAGTATGGCACCGGCCGCATCCTTGCGCGTCGTGGCGCCGCGATCGCAGGCCTGCGCGACGGCGTAGACGTAGGCCTTGCACGCCATCATCGTCGAATACATGTCGGCCACCTTTCCCTGCATCAGCTGGAACTCCCCGATCGGCTGCCCGAACTGTTGCCGCTCGTGCACATAGGGCAGCACCACGTCCATGCACGCCGCCATGATGCCGACGGGGCCGGCGGCCAACACGGCGCGCTCGTAGTCCAGGCCGCTCATGAGCACGTTCACGCCGCGCCCTTCCTGGCCCAGGATATTCTCGGCCGGCACCTCGCAATCCTGGAAGACGAGTTCGCAGGTGTTCGAGCCGCGCATTCCCAGCTTGTCGAGCTTCTGCGCCGTCGAGAAGCCCTTCATGCCCTTTTCGATCACGAACGCGGTAATGCCCTTGGGGCCAGCTTGCGTGTCCGTCTTCGCGTAAACGACGAGCGTGCTCGCTTCCGGCCCGTTGGTGATCCACATCTTGTTGCCGTTCAGCACGAAACGCTCCGACGGTCCGCTGCCCTGCCGGTCCGCGCGCAGCCGCATGGACACGACGTCCGAACCGGAGCCCGGTTCGCTCATCGCGAGCGCGCCGACGTGCTCGCCGCTGATCAGCTTCGGCAGGTACCGCCGCTTCTGCGCCTCGCTTCCGTTGCGACGGATCTGGTTGACGCACAGGTTCGAATGCGCGCCATAGGACAGTCCGACTGCCGCCGAAGCGCGCGAAATTTCCTCCATCGCGACCACGTGCGCGAGATAACCCATCGCCGTGCCGCCATACTCCTCCTCGACGGTGATGCCGAGCAGCCCCAGGTCGCCCATCTTGCGCCACAGGTCGGCGGGAAACAGATTCGCGTGATCGATGGCCGTGGCGCGAGGCGCGATCTCGGCGGCGGCGAACTGCTGCACCGTTGCACGCAACATGTCGATCGTTTCGCCATGGTTGAAGTCGAGCGCGGGAAAATTGAGCATCGTCTGTCCTTTGTGACTAGCCGTCTCTAGCGTCCAGCTTGCCATGCATGACGATCAGCGTCTGCTGCATCAAGGCCACCAGCGTACGCTTGCCGCCGGTTTCCGCGTGCACTTCGCCGCGCGTGATCGCGAGCGTGCGGCCCGGCTTGATGACGAAGCCTTCCGCGACGAGCCGGTCGCCGAGCGCGGGCGCCAGCAGGTTGAGCTTGAACTCCACCGTCAGCACCGAACTGTCCGCCGGAAACAGCGTGAACCCCGCATAGCCGCCGGCGGAATCCACTATCGTCGCAACGATGCCGGCGTGGACGTACCCATGCTGCTGCAGGATCTCCGGCCTGGGTTGGATCGAAATCGCGCAATAGCCCGGCGCCACTTCCGTCATTTCCGCGCCGATCAGCGCCATCGCCCCTTGCCGCGCGAAGCTTTCGCGGACGCGCTGCGCATAGCCCGGATCCTTGGCGACGAATGTCGTCAATGGACCCCCACGCTCGCGACCTCATTGGCCGCTTCGCTGCCCCCGGCGGGGGAGCAATTCGCGCCTTGGGACGGCCCGGCGGCGCGTGAATTGCCCCCACGCTCACTGCGTTCGCTGCCCCCCGAGGGGGAGCAATTCGCGCCTTGGGACGGCCCGGCGGCGCTCATGATCATGGGCAATGGCTCCTCCTGGAATCGGGCAATTACGCAGCCGGACAAGTCGCGTATCGTGTATGACGTTTACGTAAACGTCAACTACCCCGGGGCCCACCGGGGCGCGGGAGCGGCCGCCGTCCGGCCACGTCTCCCGGGGCGCGGCCCGACGCCCGCGCGGCCGCACCATCTTCCTTCAGGCGCCGCCGGCATTCCCGCTCGACGCCGTCGATCTCCGCAAGCACGGCGTCGATGTCTTCCCTTTGCTGCATCAGGCGACCACGCCGGTCGGCCAACAGGTCGAGGAACTTGGCGAGCTGCGCCCGCTCGTTGCGCGCGATTTCGTACAGATCGAGCAGTTCCGCGATCTCGGCCAGCGCAAGGCCGAGCCGCTTGCCGCGCAGGACCAGCTTCAGGCGCACCCGCTCCCGCTCGCCGTAGACGCGCACCCTTCCCTGCCGGGTCGGCGCGATCAGCCCCTCGTCCTCGTAAAAGCGGATGGCGCGCGTCGTCAGCGCAAACTCTCGGGCGAGGTCCGAGATCGTGTAGGTCGACTCGCGGTTCAAGAGCTTGGGGGCGGGACTACGGGAAGCAGACATGGAATCGCGACGCAATAGGTAAGCGGAACCGCAAACGAGAGACTGCGAAACCCTCCGGGCACGATACCATATTGAATTGTCCGCCCAAGCCGCCATGAACGCCCCGCAACCACCCAGGCTGGACCATCCGTTCACCGCTCCTCCGGCGCCGGGCGAAGCATTGGCCGTGGCGCCGGGCGTGCTGTGGATCAGGATGCCGCTGCCATTCGCGCTCGACCACATCAACCTGTGGCTGCTGGAGGACAGCGACGGCTGGACCGTCATCGACTGCGGCTATGGTGACGCGACGACGCGCGCGCTTTGGGAGGCGCATTTCGCGGGAACGCTTGGCGGACTGCCGGTCAGGCGGATCATCGCCACGCATTACCATCCCGACCATCTGGGCAATGCCCGGTGGCTGATGGAGCGCTTTGGGTGCCCCGTGGTCATGACGCAGGCCGAGTTCCTGACCGCGCACGCGGTGCTGGAACAGCGCGCGGCGCATTCGCACACCGACATCTGCGCGCTGTTCGCGGCGCACGGCATGACGGCGGATTTCGTCGCGGCGCTTGCGGCCCGCGGCAACGCCTACCGCCGTGGCGTTCCGGAAGCGCCGGTCCGCTTCAGCGGCATCCTCGATGGCGACGACGTGATCGCCGGTGGGTCCTCGTGGCGCGTGATCTGCGGTCACGGCCACTCTCCCGATCACGCGTCGCTGCACTCGGCGGCGCGCGGCCTGCTCGTTTCCGGCGACATGCTGCTGCCGCGCATCAGCACCAACGTGAGCACTTCGCCTTCCGATCCGGATGGGGACCCGCTGGCGCGCTTCCTCGACTCCATCGCGGCGACCGCGATGCTTCCGCCGGCGACTCTGGTGCTGCCGTCGCACGGGTTGCCGTTTCGTGGAATAGCGCTGCGCGTCGCGCAATTGCAGACGCATCACGCCGACCGGCTCGCCGAGTTGCAGGACGCAGTCGACGCCGCCGCCGTGCCCGTTAGCGCCGCAGACGTGTTGCCGATCCTGTTCCGGCGCGAACTCGACCTGCAGCAGCGGTTTTTCGCGATGGGCGAGGCGATCGCCCATCTCAACCACCTGTGGCACAGCGCCCGCATCAGGCGTAGCGTTGCGGCCGACGGCGCCATTCGCTTCATCACCCGGAATTCCCGATAGCCTGACCAACCAAGAGAATCACCACCATGTCCACCTTTGTCACCGAATCGAAGCCCCCCTACGATCCCATCGCGCTGGCCGAATCGCTTGCGTCCGCGGCGGAAAAAAGCGCCAAGATGATCGGCGAATTCGCGGCGCGAAATGCCAGCAAGGGCCATGCCGTGCCGTCCGATGAACTGGGCCTCGGCAAGGCGTTCATGGAAGTGGCGGCGCAAATGCTGGCGAACCCGGCGAGGCTCGCCGAATCGCAGATGAACCTGTGGTGGGATTACATGAACCTGTGGCAGGGGTCGATGCTGAAAATGATGGGGGGCGCCACGGCCCCCACCGCCATTCCGGCGCAAGGCGACAAGCGCTTCAAGCACGAGGACTGGCACGAGCACTTCCTGTTCGACTACATCAAGCAGAGCTATCTCATCACGTCGCGCTGGCTGCATGACGAAGTGGCCAATGTGGAGGGCCTCGACGAGCACACGAAGAAGAAGGTGAACTTCTTCACGCGCCAGTACATCGACGCGCTGGCGCCGTCGAATTTCGCGTTGACCAATCCCGAGGTGTATCGCGAGACCATCGCGTCGGGCGGCCAGAACCTCGTCAAGGGTCTGCACAACCTGCTGGACGACATCGAGCGCGGCAATGGCAAGCTCAAGATCTCGATGACCGACACCAAGGCGTTCGAACTCGGCGTCAACATCGCCACCACGCCCGGCAAGGTCGTCTTCCAGAACGACCTGATGCAGCTGATCCAGTACGAGCCGGCGACGAAGAAGCAATGGAAGCGCCCGCTGCTGGTGATTCCACCGTGGATCAACAAGTACTACATCCTCGACCTGCGCGAGAAGAACTCGTTCCTGCGCTGGGCCGCGGGCGAAGGCCTGACGGTCTTCATCATCTCGTGGGTGAACCCGGACGAGCGGCTTGCGCACAAGAATTTCGAGGACTACGTGACCGAAGGCCTTCTGGCGGCGCTCGACGGAGTCGAGAAGGCCACCGGCGAAAAGGACGTCAACGCGATCGGCTATTGCCTGGGCGGAACGCTGCTCGCCGCCACGCTGGCGTGGCTTGCCGTGAAGAAGCAGAAGCGGATCGCCACGGCCACCTTCATGACGTCGCTGATCGACTTCACAGCGGCCGGGGAGCTCGAGGTCTTCATCGACGAGGAGCAGGTCAGCTCGCTCGAGAAGAAGATGAACGAACGCGGGTACCTCGAGGGCAGCGAGATGGCCGGCACGTTCAACATGCTGCGCGCCAACGATCTCATCTGGTCGTTCGTCATCAACAACTACCTGCTGGGCCGGGATCCGTTCCCGTTCGACCTGCTGCACTGGAACTGCGATTCGACGCGCATGCCCGCGGCGATGCACAGCTTCTACCTGCGCAACCTGTACATGAAGAACCTGCTGACCGTGCCTGGCGGCTTGACGCTCGCCGGGGTCAAGATCGACCTGTCCAAGGTGACCGTGCCCACCTACTTCGTATCGGCGATCGAGGACCACATCGCGCCGTGGAAGACGACCTACGCCGGGCAGAAGCTGCTGAAGGGCAAGGCGAAATTCGTGCTGTCCGGCTCCGGTCACATCGCCGGGATGGTCAACCCTCCTTCAGCCAACAAGTATGGCTACTGGACGAACGACAAGTTGCCCGCGGAACCGGACGCCTGGTTCGCGGGTACGAAACAACACGAAGGTTCCTGGTGGACCGATTGGCGGAAATGGGTCGAACCCGAGCTTGGACGGGAGGTCCCGGCGCGGGTGCCCGGCAAGGGCAAACTCAAGGTCATCGAGGCTGCGCCGGGATCGTACGCGCGCGTGCGCGCCGACGGCCGCTGAATCTTTTGCCGACCTCTCACGAGGATGCGAGGACTCCCGCAATGAAGCGGACACTATTTCGGTTTCTCGTGCTGGTCGCTGCGTCGGCCGGCTTCGCCGGCCCGACGCCGGCGCAGTCGCCCTGCAAGGATTGCGGCGTCGTGCAATCGGTCAATACGGTCAAGCAGCAGGGGCAGTCTTCCGGCGTGGGCATGGTGGCCGGCGGCGTGGTGGGCGGCGTCGTCGGACACCAGATTGGCAGTGGTCGCGGCAATACCGTGGCGACCATCGCCGGCGCGGGATTGGGCGCAGTCGCCGGCAACCAGGTCGAGAAGAACACCAAGACCAAGACGTCGTGGTCCGTGGCGATTCGCATGGACAATGGGACGCTACGCACGTTCAACTACAGCAGCCAGCCCGCCGTCGTCGCCGGCGATCGCGTCAAGCTGGTGGATGGCGGCAAGCGGCTCGCGCTCGTAGCGAACTGAACGCCACCGCGCGCAACGCGCTACGTGGCGCTATTTCGCCGGAAAGTCCGCGGGACCGCGAACCACCGGCGCCGAAGGTTTGTCCGCTTTGCCAGGCTCCGCAGCGCGTCCGCTTGGCGTGACCACCGTCGGCGCGGCAGAAGGCGCATGGGGTGCCGGGCCGACGACGGCCGGTTGCGCCGCCTGGGGAGCCGTCGGTTGGACCGTCTGCGGCGCTGCGACCCGAGTCACGGGGATTGACGGCGCGGGCGTCGGCGTGGGCCGCGCTTCGCGCATCGGGACCGGAACCGGCCGGGACGGCGGCGCGACGTAGCCTGGGTTGGCCGGAGCAGCTGGAACGGCGGTAGTCGCCACCGGCGCGGGCTGCAGCGTCGGCTGCGCGCGTCGCGGGGCCTCGACGACGGGGGGCGACGCCGGGTTGGGCGCCGTCTGAGGGTAGGAGAGCACCGGCTGTGACCGGGGCGGTCGCTGAGAGTCAGCGCTCACTCCTTGGGTGGGATACACGGAAACCGACTTGGTCGTCGCCGGTGGTAGGAGCATTGGGCGGCGCGGACACGGTGGACGCGGAACGCGGAACGGGCGGCACCGGGACCGTCAGTCCCTGGTTTGGCGTGGTGCCGCCCTGCGATGCCGTCCTGGGTGTTCGCATTGCCGGCGAATATAAAGCGGAGGCTGGCGCAGGCACTCCGTTTCCGGGTCTGAGGCCGGGGCTTTGCCGGATCTCCGGCGCTACCGAGGGCGCGGCCAATACCGGCGCGCTTGCTGCGGCGCTTGCGGAAACGGCCACGAGATTGGATGCAACCGGCTTGCGTCTGGCGAGTGCAGGCGCTGGCACGGCGGTAAGGCCGCCGGGCGCCGACGAATTGGCGTACCGCTCGGGCGTCGTGTTGCGGCGAAGCGCGGGATTTACCGCGTACGGTTTGTTGTAACGCGCCCAGCATCCGTCCGAGCAGCCTTTCCAACGTGGATGGTAGGGCTCGCCCCAGCCCAAAGGAACCCATCCGTAGATCGGCCCGGAGATGCCCGAAACTCGCCACCCCGGGCCGCCAACCCAGCCGACGAGCGCAGGCGCCCATACCGGCCTTGCCACGTAGCCGCCCGGACACCACCCCCAGCGCCCGCGAATGTGCACCCAGCGGCCGTAGTGGAACGGGGCGTAGCCCCAAGGCGCGGCGTCGACCCATGTCGGCCCCCAGACTGCGACTTCGGTCCAATAGCCATTGCGATAAGGTGCCCAGTCTTCCGTCACGTTGGCTGGATACCAGACCGCGCCGTACTCTGGAGCGGTGTCCCATGCGCCGTATTCGTCCAGGTCCGCATAGCCGACCATCTGCCGGGACACGGGCGAATTGACGCGATTGCGATCGTAGCGGCGGTCGCGGTTGGCGCTCCAGGTGTCGAAGCCGTCGGTGGTTACGCCGTTGCGCAGTTGCGCATTAGTCGGCACATCACCGTCCAGCGAAGCACTCTGGCCCGGCAGGACCTGTTGCGCGACCGTGCCGGTATCGACCACCGCCTCGCCTTCGCGCACGGCGATCTGTGTGTGCTGCCGGTCCTCCGACACCTCGACCCGGTAGAGGCCGGGCCGAGTAAGGGCGATCTGGCTGTTCGGTGTGTCGATGCGCGCGGTTTCGCCCGATTCCAGCACGCGTACGCGAAGGATCACCTGGCCCTGTGCGATATACAGCGCGAAATTGGCATCGTCCAGCCGCGAAAGATGCAGGCTGGTGTTGGCCGCGAGACGGAACTGCCCGATGCCGAAGTCGACTTCGGCGCGGCCGTCATTGCCCACCCAGAGATTGTCGCCGTTCGCGACCGGATAGTTGACGCCGATGGCGACCCACTGCTCCGGCGCGTCCTGCGGCGCCAGGAACAATTCGCCGCCGACATCGGCGACACGGCCGACCCGCGGTGGCAGCTCATCCTCCGCCCGCGCCGGCGCGGGCAGCATGAAGGCAAGCACAAGGAGCGCGAACAATCCGGCGAGAACACCCCGCGGAGCCTCGCGGTGCACCACGCGATGCGAACGTTTCATCGGAGGACGCGGCAGCATGATTGCAAGAACGTGTGAAGGATGCAGGACGTTGACCGCCTCCTCAAGGCAGGAGAGCCCGAATTGCGCTAAACTTTCCCGTTCCCAGCGGGCCATTTTGAGCCTGCGGCAATTCCAGCCCATCACCGAGGAGAAACTCAACATGCGGAGATTCCGTCCGTCGCTCATCTGCCGGCGCCATCGCGCTGGCCCTTTGCACCGGCACCGCGTCCGCGCAATTTTCAGGCACTTACATCTTCGGCGACAGCCTTAGCGATGCCGGCCAGTACGGCGCACGCTTCACCACGAATCCGGGCCTGACGGCGTCGATGTACGTCGGACAGAACTTTGGCTTCGCGTCGACGCCGTCGTTCACCGGCGGCAACGACTACGCACAGGGCGGAGCAAAAGTGAATTCGCCGTCCTCGCTGATCCCGCCCGGCGCGCCCAACATCTCGATCGCGCAGCAGGTATCGCAGTTCCTCGCCAAGGGACCGCTGGATCCCAACGCGCTCTACCAGATCCAGGGCGGCAACAACGACGTGCTCGTGCTCGTGCCGCAATATCTGGCCGGACAGATCACGCTGGCGCAGGTGCAGGCACGGCTCGCGCAGGCCGCCATCGATCTCGCTGCGCAGGTCGGCAGGCTGCAGGCCGGAGGCGCAAAGTACATCGTTCTGCAAAACCTCTGGGACCTGGGCAAGACGCCCATCGCCATCGGACTGAACCAGCAGGCCAACGCCAGCCTGATCGCCGGTTCGTTCAATGCGACGCTCGATTCGGCGATCAGCGCGGCCGGCCTCCGGGTCATTCAATTCAACTCATTCAAGTTCGTGAACGAAATAGTCGCCAACGCGGCAGCCTTCGGCCTGGTCAACGTGACGCAACCGGTGTGCACCACCGCGAGCACGCTGCAATGCACGTCGGCGACACTGAAGGCGCCCAATGGCAACCTGACGTGGATGTGGGCCGACGACGTCCACCCGACGACCGGAATGGCACTCCTCGTTGCGCAGGCGATTGCAGCGACGATCGAAGGTCCGCAACAAGTGGCGGCACTGGGCGACGCGCCGATGGGCGTGGAACGCGCCAACTGGCGCGCCATCGACGGCCGCATGATGTCCGGCATCGACCGCGCCGCGACATCCGCGACCGCGCGCAAGTTCCAGACATGGGCATCCTATGACTACGCCAGCGAGGACATCACCGGGACCGGTCTGTCCACCTCCGGCAACATCAACACGATTGCGGTTGGTGGCGACATGCTGGTCACCGACCGCATCCTTGCCGGCATCGCGTTCAGCTATTCCGAATACAAGGGCGATTTCAGCAACAGCGGCGGCAGCTTCAAGCTGAAGGAGCCGATGATGACGCTGTACATGGGCTATGGCGACGGCCCGTGGTATGTGGGAGGAACCTTCGGCGCGGGCAACCTCGACTACAGCAGCTTCCAGCGCAATATGGTGCTCGGTCCGGTGACACGCACGGAAGGCGGCCAGACCAATGGTTACCAGACCATTGCGCGCGTTCTCGGCGGCTACTGGTTCAAGCAGAGCAATTGGGAACACGGCCCGTTCGGCAAGCTGACCTGGGACAAGGTCGTCGTGCGCCAGTTCAGCGAATCCGGTTCCGACAGCACCGCCCTGACGTACGGCCAGCAGGAAAACGAAGCGTTCCTTTCCAGCATCGGCTGGCAGGTCACCGGAAACTGGAGCGGCTGGCGCCCGTTCGCGCGCGCGACTTGGGAGTACAACTTCAAGAACGACGAGCGGCAGATCTCGGCTACGCCGATCAATACGGTTGGAACGTTCTACGTGCCCGTTTCCAAGCCTGACGAAAACTATGCGCTGTTCGACTTGGGGGTCAGCAAGGACTTCGGCGGCGTGACCGGTTACATCATGGGCAATGCGTCGGCCGGCAAGAGCAACGGCGATTTCTGGGCCGTGACCGTCGGCTTCCGCCTGCCGATCTAGCGGACCCGAAGCGACGCCGCGTTACCGCGGCACGAGAAAGGGCTGCCCATTCCGGGCGGCCCTTTTTCAATTCCCGTGCCGCGCGGACGCGGCAGGCGGCGACCGCGCTTCAGGCGGACTGCCGAGGCTTGCGCCCCGCCCGCCTGAACGCGAATTCGTAGAGCGGACGCGGCAGCACCTTCAGCAGCCGGCCGATCCACGCCATCTGCCATGGCAGCACATAGAACCGCCGCCGCCGGCCGATGGCGCGCGCGATGAGCCGCGCCGCCTTGTCGGGAGCGAGGAGAAAGGGCATCCAGTACGGGTTGCGCGCAGTCATCGGCGTCGCGATGAATCCCGGACAGATCGTCACCACGGCGACGCCACTGCCCGCAAGTTCGACGCGCAGGCTCTCGAGATAGATTGTCGCCGCGGCCTTCGAGGCCGAGTAGGCGCCCGAGCCGGGCAGGCCGCGAAATCCGGCCACGCTGGCCACGCCGACCAGCGCGCCGCGGCGCGCCTGGACCATTGCCGCGACGAAAGGCTGGAACGTCTGCACCATTCCCTGCACGTTCGTGTCGAACACGTCCTTGAATACGGGCATGTCGACGGCTTCGCCGGTCAGCACGCCGCGCGAGATGCCCGCGTTCGCGACAACGACGTCGGGAACGCCGAACCGGGCGATGAAATCAGCGCCGGCGCGCGCAAGCGCAGCGGCGTCGCGCACGTCGCCGCGATACGTTGCGACGGTCGCCGGCGCCAGCGCGCCGGCGATGCGCGCGAGTTCGGCTTCGCGCCGAGCAAACAGGCCCAGCGTGGCACCTTGTGCAGCGTAATGCCGCGCGAGCGCTTCGCCGATTCCCGACGATGCGCCCGTGAGAAAGACCTTCACTCCGGACGCCCCGCTACGCCGTTGCGGGGCCCTGCGGTCAGGATTTCGGCCGCTCCGCGCGCGCCTTGGCCACAAGCTCTGTCAAGACCGCGGGTGTCGCCGCATGCGATCCCGCGCGGGCCGCGCTCGTCAGGTACTTGCCGTCGACGACCATCATCGGAACTTCCTGGATGTTGTAGACCTGCGCGAGCTGCTTGGCGCGATTGATCCGGCCCGACATCGAGAACGAGTTGTAGATGTCTTCCACCTTCTTGCGGTCGAGGCCCTTGCTCGCCGCCCAGTCATAGAACTTGGCGGGGTCCCAGAGTGCCAGGCCCTTGCCGTGGATCGCGGTGAATACTTCCGGCGTCAGCTTCGCTTCCTCACCCATGGTCTCCAGCGTGTAATAGACCTTGGCCAGTTCCACCCAGCGCGGCTGGAACATGACGGGTATGCGGCGGAACGCGACGTCGGCCGGCAGCGCCTTGACCCAGTCCATCAGGAACGGCTCGTATTCCGCGCAATGCGGACAGCCGTAGGAGAAGAATTCGATGACCTCGATCTTCTTGCCGGTTTCGACGGGGACGGGGTTGATCCGCGAATACTGCTTGCCTTCGACCGCCTGCGCCGACGCGCCCGGCGCCGCCGCGACCAACAGAAGCCCGGCCAGCATCGCGAAGGACAATCTCCTGATTCGTGCAACTTCGATATTCATGGATGCTCCAGTAATGTGCGCCACGGCGCACGCCAATCGAACGTACCTAAACGGTCATAGGACCCTTCGGGCCGACATTGCGTTCCTAACGCGCGGGCCGGTGTCCGTATGCCGATTCAGAACTTGATCACCGCGGCGTCGAAGCCCTTCCGTGTCAGGTCGGACTTGATCCGGTTGAGTTCGTCGGTGTTGTCGTAGGGTCCGAGGCGGACGCGATAGCGGACGCCCTTGTCCGGCAGCGTGCCCTGCTGGACCGCAGCCTCCCAGCCCGCGAGCGCGAGCTGGGCCTTCAGGTTCTCGGCGTCTCCTTCCGACGCGAAGGACCCCGCCTGCAGCCAGAAGCGCTCGCCCGCCTTGACAGCCTTGGCCGGCGGCTCGGCCGCGGCCACCTTGGCCGGCGCGCGCTCGGCATCGCGATCCTTCGCATCGCGATCCTTCGCCTGCTCGACCACCGCGCGATCGGGCGCGGCCTTGCGCTCGACCTGGGCCTTGGGTTCTTCGCCGCCAGGAAGGATCTTGTAAAAGTCGAAGCGCGGCTTCTCGGGCGCCGGCGTTTCCGCCTTGCCGGCCTTGGCAACGTCGCGCACCACTTCGCGGCCGGGATCGCGCGCATCCTTGGAAGCCTGCGCGGCATAAGGCGAGTTCGCCTTGGTGACGTAATACGCAACTCCCGCGGCGAGCGAGAGCCCGAGCACCAAGCCGATGAACACGCCGATGAGCGTACCGCCGCGGCCGTTGCCGCGCACGGTTCGGCCGCGGGCAGGGATGACGGAACGCAGATTCTGGTGGCGGGTCATGATTGGCGGCAGGTCCTGCACGGGAGGTTCATCAGGTCGGCAAATCGCAGGCAGTTATTCGGTTTGTCTACATCGCGCTCGGGGCGGATATCCCGAGCACCGCGAGGCCGTTCTTCAGCACCTGCCCCGTGGCGACGACCAGTGCCAGGCGCGCGCGCTTCAAAGTCGGATCCTCGACCAGGAAACGTTCCGCATTATAGTAACTGTGGAATTCCTGGGCCAAATCCTTGAGATAGAAGGTCACCTGATGCGGCGCGGCATCGCGCGCCGCGGCGGCCAATTCCTCGGGGAAATCGGCAATACGGCGCAGCAAGGTTGCCTCGTAAGGGCTGACCAGTGGCGACGTGTCGGCGCCCGCCAGTTCCTCGCTGGCCGATTCGGGCGTCATGCCCGCCTGCCGCAACACCGAGCACACGCGGGCGTGCGCATATTGCAGGTAATACACCGGATTCTCGTCCGACTTCGTGCGCGCGAGGTCGATGTCGAAGACGAACTCGGTGTCCGCCTTGCGTGACGCCAGGAAGAAGCGCACGGCATCGCGCCCGGCCTCGTCGATCAGGTCGCGGACCGACACGGAGTTGCCCGCGCGCTTGGAGAGCTTCACTTCCTCGCCGCCACGCATCACCGTCACCATCTTGTGCAACACGTAGTCGGGGTAACCCGCGGGAATGCCCAATCCCATCGCCTGCAGCCCGGCGCGCACGCGGGTAACCGTGCTGTGGTGATCCCCGCCCTGGATGTTGATCACCCTCGGAAAACCGCGCTCCCACTTCGTGACGTGGTACGCGACGTCCGGCACGAAGTAGGTGTAGCTGCCGTCCGACTTGCGCATCACGCGGTCCTTGTCGTCACCGTAGTCGGTGGTCTTCAACCATAGCGCACCGTCCTTTTCGTAGGTCTTCCCCGACGCGGCCAGGCGTGCGACCGTGGCGTCGACCTTGCCGTCGGTGTACAGCGAGCTCTCGAGGAAGTACTGGTCGAACGTGACGCCGAGCGCGCGCAGGTCGCGGTCCTGTTCCTCCCGCAATTGCGCGACCGCGAACCGGCGAATTGCATCCAGGTCGCTCAGGTGGCTTGGGTCGCGGCCGAATTCCGCCAGGTAGCGCTGCGCCAACTCGCGAATGTATTCGCCGTGATAGCCATCCTCCGGGAACGTGATCGTCGCGCCCAGCATTTCCTGCGCGCGCGCGCGCACCGACAGCGCGAGGTTCTGGATCTGCTGGCCGGCGTCGTTGTAATAGAACTCGCGCGTCACCGAGTAGCCCTGCGACTCGAACAGCGACGCGATCGCGTCGCCCAGCGCAGCCTGCCGCCCATGTCCGACATGCAGGGGCCCGGTGGGATTCGCCGACACGAACTCGACCATGACGCGCTCACCGGCATGCGCTCGCGATTGTCCGTAGGCGTCGCGTTCGGCCAGCACCCGCGCGACGATCGCCTGGCGTGCGGCAGCTGTGACAAAGATGTTGATGAATCCGGCACCCGCGATTTCGGCACGGTCGATGAGGTCCGACGCGGGAAGTGCTTCGACCAGCGCCTGCGCGAGTTCGCGCGGATTGCGCTTGGCGCGTTTCGCCAGCGACAGCGCGATGTTCGACGCGTAATCGCCGTGCGCCGCCTGCTTGGGTCGATCCAGGCCGACGGGCGTGTCCGCGATCTCCGGAACGACCGCGTGCACCGCGTCACCGATGACTTGTTCGAGGTTTTGCTTGAGGTCGATCATGACAGGCCGTCGTCGCGTGGCATTGCTTTGTCGCAAAGCCGTAAATTATAACCGTTCGGGATGGCGTTTCCGGTCGACACGTCGTCCCGTCACGCGAAGCCGGCCGGATCCACGTCGAGCGCCCAGCGGACCTTGCGGCCGGGTAGCGCGGCGAGCGCGTTGCGCCACGACGGAAGGAAATGCTGCAGCGCTGCCCGCCTTGCGCTCTGCAGGACAATTTGCCCGCGTTCGAAGCCGGCCCGGCGGGCCAGCAGCGCCGGCACCGGCGGGAAGATCTCGACGTGCGCCGCGCGCGTGCCCGCCAGCGCGAGTCCTGCCGTGTGCGCAGCGCGCAGGAAGGCGTCGACGTCGCCGCGATGATGGGCCTCCGCGGCCAGCACCGCCACGTGGGTGAACGGCGGCAGCTGCGCCGCTTTCCGCTCGGCCAGCAGGCTTTCCGCCAAACGCGCGTAATCGTGCGCGCAAAGCGCCGCATAGATCGGGTGATCGGGAAAGTCGGTCTGGATGATGACTTCGCCTTCGAGGCCGGCGCGGCCCGCGCGACCCGCGACCTGCATCAACAGCGCCGCGAGGCGCTCGGTGGCGCGAAAATCCGCGCTGTACAGCGCGTTGTCGGCTCCCAGCACGCCGACGAGCGTGAGCCGCGGGAAATCGTGGCCCTTGGCCAGCATCTGCGTGCCGACAAGGATATCGAGTTCGTTGGCGGTCATCTGCTCGCGCATCGCCGCGAATGATCCGCGCGCGCGCGTGCTGTCGCGATCGATTCGCGCGATGCGCGCCGATGGATAGGCTTCCGCAAGGACACGTTCCAGCCGTTGGGTGCCGAAGCCCAGCGGCAACAAGTCCACGTTGCCGCAGTCAGGACACGCCTGCGGCAGCATTGCGTCATGGCCGCAGTGATGACAGCGCAACATCGCGGGCGTCCGATGCACCGTCAAGCGCGCGCTGCAACGCGGGCAGTCGGCTTCCCAACCGCAGGCCGAACACAGCAGCGATGGCGAGAAGCCGCGCCGGTTGACGAACACCAGCGACTGCTCGCCGCGGGCAAGGCGGGCCGCGAGCGCCGCGCGCATCGGCTCGCCGATGCCCTCCTGCGCGCGCGCGGAACGGCTTCCCGCAAACCGCACCTGCGGCATTCGCGCGCGCGGATCGGCGCGCCGCGGCAGATCGAGCTTCGCGTACCTGCCTTCCTGCGCATGCAGCCATGACTCGAGCGACGGCGTCGCACTGCCGAGCACGACTGGGACACGCCGTCGATGAGCGCGCCAGACGGCAACGTCGCGGGCGTGATAGCGGACGTTGTCTTGTTGCTTATAGGACGCATCGTGCTCTTCGTCGACGATGACCAGCGCCAGGGCCGGCATCGGCGCGAATACGCCGAGGCGCGTTCCGAGCACCAGCGACGCCTTTCCCGCAGCGGCCTCGCGCCAATGTTCGCGCCGTGCGCCATCGGCCAGGCCGCTGTGCAGCAGCACGACGGACGCTCCGGGCAACGCCGCGCGCACGCGCTGTTCCAGCTGAGGCGTGAGATTGATTTCCGGCACCAGCAGCAATACCTGGCCGCCTGCCGTGATCATTCGCGCCGCCACATCGAGGTAGACATCCGTCTTGCCGCTTCCGGTCACTCCAAACAGCACGAAGGGCGAAAAACGCCCGCGCGCGGCCATGATCGTCTCCGCGGCCAGGCGCTGGTCGGCGTTGAGCGCTACAACAGCGGCGGCGGTGGCCGGCGCACGGACGGCTGCAACGAATTCGCGTTCGCGCCACGTGCGCAGGATTCTCCGTAGATGCGCCGGCAGCCTGGCAAGCGTCGCCGTCGAAACGCCTTCGGGCGACGCGGCAAATTGCATGAACAACGCGCGCGCGGCCGGTGCGCGCGATAGCCCGCTCTCAAGTTCTGCGCGCCCGCTCACCGTGAGCACCAACGCCGCATCCGCAGGACGATGCATCGCACCGCTCGACGGTGGCACCGCCAGCGCGGCGGCCATGCCCACGGGCTCCTGGTAATAGCCGGCGACGAACTCGATCATCTCAAGGACATCGTCGGGAACGCGCGGTATCGCCACGGCGGCGGCGATCGTCTGCAACTTTTCCGGCGCAACCTCCGACGCCGTCACGACATCCATGACGACACCGGCGAGTTTGCGCGGCCCCAGCTGCACCCGCACGATGCTGCCGCGCGTTATGCCCAGCGCTTCCGGCGCCCAGTAGTCGAACGTCGTGTCCGCGGCAACGGGTAGCGCTACGCGCGCGATGGGCACTTAAGTCCGCGAATGCGTGAAGTCGGGTCAGTGGCCAAAGTTGTAGTGTTCTAAACTCTAAAGACGAATATCAGGAAAGTTGCCCAAGTCGTTCATTCTAAAGACTCGTGGAGGATATCCGCAGCCAGTGTGGATAACTTTGTGCGTAACTACCGGAACTTCGCGGGCAAATACTTCCGCCGCACGCCCGGCTACTGGGAGCCGTATTGGGTGCGTCAAAAATTATTGTTCCATTTCATATATTTAAGGACTGTGTCCCCGTGCGGCTCTGAATCCGTGTCCGAAGCGGGCTCGCAACGCACATTGTGTGCATAAGTGCCCGGGAGAGATCAGCTTCGCAACTTTTGTCAACCCCTCGCCAAGCCAGTATTGGCGCGGCTTGGCGGCCATTTTCCCTGCGACGCATCGCGCGGATCAAGCCCTGGCGCGGCTTGCGCGGGAGACGCCGTGCACGGTCTCGACCAGTGCCGCCACGTTGTCCGGCGGCGTGCCCTGGATGATGCCGTGCCCGAGATTGAAGATATGCCCGGGCGCGGGACCGGCCGCGTGAAGAATCTTGGTCGCTTCGCGGGCAACGGTTGCCGGGTCGGTCAGCAACACGACTGGATCGAGATTGCCCTGCAGCGCCACGGAATCGCCCACGCTGCGCCGCGCCGCTGCAATGTCGACCGTCCAGTCCAATCCGACTCCGGAAGCGCCTGTAGCCGCGATTTCGGCGAGCCACGCGCCGCCACCCTTGGTGAAGACGATTGATGGAATCGCCAGTCCGTCCGCCCCCTTCGCCAGCCCGGCGATTACGTCGCGCATCGGTGTCAGCGACAGTTCACGATAGGCATCCGTGGCCAGCAGTCCGCCCCACGTGTCGAAGATCATCACCGCATCCGCGCCAGCGGCGATCTGCTCGTTGAGGTAAGCGGTCACCGCCCGCGTGTTGGTCGCGACGAGGCGCGCGAGCAGGTCAGGACGCGCATAGGCCATCTGCCGGACGGTCGCGAAATCGGCGCTGCCGCTGCCCTCGATCATGTAGCAGGCCAGCGTGAACGGGCTGCCTGCGAACCCGATCAACGGCACGCGACCCTTGAGTGCCCGCTTGATCTCCCTGACCGCGTCGAACACATAGCGCAACTTCGCCATGTCCGGCACGGCCAGTGTCCGGATGGTCGCCTCGTCGCGTGTCGTACGCGCGAATCGCGGTCCCTCGCCCTCGGCGAACGACAGGCCGAGGCCCATTGCGTCGGGAATCGTCAGGATGTCGGAAAAAAGGATCGCGGCATCGAGCGGGAACCGCTCGAGTGGCTGCAGCGTCACTTCGGTCGCCAATGCCGGATTGCCGGCGAGTCCCATGAAGCTGCCCGCCCGGGCACGCGTCTCCTTGTACTCGGGAAGATACCGGCCGGCCTGCCGCATCAGCCAGATCGGCGTGTACGGAGTCGGTTCGCGCTTCAATGCGCGCAGGAAGGTGTCGTTGTTGAGCATGGGGTTCCGAGCCGGATGGGCGCACGCACACGCGCCCGGATGGGCGCGAGTGGGTTCAACCCACGATTCTACCGGGCGGCTACCAGCGTGCGCCCGGTCAGTCGTTCCAGGACGGCGAGGGGAGCGCGCGACACGTCGTACAGCGCGGCTAGCGGGAGGTGGATCGTCTGTTCCAGCATGTATTGACCCGACACGGCGGCGTGCATGACCTGATCCGAAAAGCATATCCACGTCGTCCCGGGCGCGAAGCGCACGACTTGCTGGGCGCAATCGCGCTGGTAGGCCAAGTCTTCCTTTGCGCGATCGTGCAGGCCGAGCATCAGGTGATCATAGGCGCTGCGCGGGCGCTTGGTGACCATGAGCGCGGCCAGCACGGCCGCCGAGCCGGGCAGCGGGTTCCTGATTCGCGGCAGAAAGGTCCGGGCCACGGCTTCGAACGGTTCGCCCACGCGCCATACGCGATCCGCCGCGGGATTGACGTTCGAGAACACGCGGAGGATCCGCTCGCCATGGTTGGGGCGCGACGGGAACGCGTCGACGTGCAGCCGCGAGTCGTCCTTCCGCCAGGAGACGCTGCGGCCGACGGCGGGCTGCGGCCTGAAGCTGGTCCGCGCCCGCTGCACGAACGGGGCATAGCGGGGAAACAGCGTGACCACGAGATCGGCGGCATTCTGCGCGAAACGCGCGACCATCGCCATCATCTCTGCCAGGTCTTCCGCGCTGCCGCGCGCGCCCTTCAATCGCGTTCCATCGAGACTGATGTTCTTGGCGCGGCCGTCCGACCATTCCGGCGACAGGAAGCGGCGTTCGCGTTCCGTAAGCTGGAACCTGACCTGCGGCAATACCAGCACGCCACCGTCCTCGATGGCGCGCACCGCAGTCTCCTGCACGCCGGGCGCCAGCACAGGGCGCCAGTCCGCGAGGTCCAGCGTGACGATTCCAGACATGGAAGATCAGCGCGGGAGCGCGGTTGTCCCCATCAGGAATGCGTCGACCGCGCGCGCAGCCTGGCGGCCCTCGCGTATGGCCCACACGACCAGCGACTGTCCGCGGCGCATGTCGCCGGCGGCGAAGACCTTGGGGACGGATGTCCGGTAATCCTCGGTGTCCGCCTTGACGTTGGACCGCGCGTCCCGCTCGACGCCAAATTGCTCGAGCAATCCTTTTTGTACGGGACCGACGAAGCCCATCGCCAGCAGGACCAGGTCGGCCTTGATCACGAATTCGCTGCCCGGAACCTCCACCATCTTCATGGCACCGGTGACGTCCTTCTGCCATTCGACACGGGCGGCAATGAGCTTTTCCACCTTTCCGTTCCGGCCCTCGAAGCGCTTGGTCGTGACAGCCCAGTCGCGCTCGCATCCTTCCTCGTGCGATGACGACGTGCGCAGCTTGATCGGCCAGTTCGGCCACACCAGCGCCTTGTTCTCGGACTCGGGCGGCTGCGGCAACAATTCGAATTGCGTGATCGACGCGGCACCGTGGCGGTTCGACGTTCCCACGCAATCGGAACCGGTGTCGCCGCCGCCGATGATGACGACGTGCTTGCCCGTGGCCATGAGTTGGTTCGGTACCGTGTCGCCCGCAACGACCTTGTTCTGCTGCGGCAGGAAATCCATCGCAAACACGACGCCGTCGAGGCCGCGCCCCGGGACATCCAGGTCGCGCGGCGCCTCGGCGCCTCCCGTCAGGACCACAGCGTCGAAATCGACGAGCAGCTGCGCCGCCGGCAGGTCGGCGCCGACGTGCGCGTTGGGACGGAATTCGACACCCTCTGCCGACATCTGCGCCATGCGCCTGTCGATCAGGTGCTTCTCCATCTTGAAGTCGGGAATACCATAGCGAAGCAGCCCGCCGATGCGGTCTGCCTTCTCGAACAGCACAACGTCATGGCCCGCGCGCGCGAGTTGCTGCGCGCAAGCCATTCCGGCGGGGCCGGAGCCGACGACGGCCACGCGTTTTCCGGTCTTCGCTGCAGGTACCTGCGGCGCTACCCAACCTTCGTCCCAGCCCTTGTCGATGATGAAGTGCTCGATCGACTTGATACCGACGGCGTCGTCGTTGATGTTGAGCGTGCACGCCGCCTCGCACGGCGCAGGACAGACGCGGCCCGTGAACTCGGGGAAATTGTTGGTCGAATGCAGCACCTCGAGCGCGTCGCGCCACTGGTGCCGGTACACGAGGTCGTTCCAGTCCGGGATGATGTTGTGGACCGGGCAGCCCGATTGGCAGAACGGTATGCCGCAATCCATGCAGCGCGCGCCCTGCTTCGCGGCGGCGTCGTCGGCCAGCGCAAGAGTGAATTCGCGATAGTGGCGCACCCGTTCGAGCGCTGGCTGCATCGCTTCCTGGATGCGCTGCAGCTCGAGAAAACCCGTGACCTTTCCCATGGCTTCAGGCCGCCTCTTTCGTCTTCGCCTGAGCAGTCAGTTTGACGGCCTGCCGCGCGTACATTTCGCCGAGCGCCCGCTGGTATTCGTGCGGGAACACCTTGACGAATCTGGCACGCGCCGCGTCCCAGTCGTCGAGGATCCGGAGCGCAAGCGTGCTGCCCGTAAAGCGCAGGTGACGCTCGATCAATTCGCGCAATTGCACTTCGTCGGCCATGCCCTTGTGGCGCGCTCGGCCGTGGCCGGCAGCGACGAGTTCCGCCTCGGCCAGCGATTGCTCGGACTCGCTTGCCAGCGGCACCAGATCGACCATCGCGGTATTGCAATGCGCGGCGAACGTACCGTCGGCGTCGTAGACATAGGCCAATCCGCCGCTCATTCCCGCCGCGAAGTTGCGCCCCGTTCTGCCGAGAACGACGACGGTGCCGCCCGTCATGTATTCGCAACAGTGATCTCCGGTGCCTTCGACGACGGCCTGGCCTCCGGAGTTGCGCACGCAGAACCGTTCGCCGGCGACGCCGCGGAAATACGCTTCGCCATCGATGGCCCCGTACATCACCGTGTTGCCGATGACGATGTTTTCCTCGGGCTTGGCCGGGCACGACGGGTCCGGATACACGACGATCCTCCCGCCCGACAGCCCCTTGCCGACGTAGTCGTTGGTGGCTCCCTGCAGTTCGAACGTGATCCCGCGCGCCAGGAATGCGCCGAAACTCTGGCCGGCAATGCCGTCGAAGGCGACGTGGATCGTATCGTCAGGCAGGCCTTCGTGGCCATACCGCCTCGCAACGGACCCGGACAGCATGGCACCGACGGATCGATTGGCGTTGCGAATGCGGTACGACAGCCGGACGGGGAGCTTTTTCTCCAGCGCCGGCGCAGCACCCGCCAGCAGCTTGTGATCGAGCGCGCCGGCGAGGCCGTGATCCTGCGTTTCCACCAGGCGCCTGGCGACTTCGGCGGGCATTTTCGGCTGGTAGAACACGCGCGAAAAATCGAGACCCTTCGCCTTCCAGTGTTCCACCCCCGCGCGCATATCGAGCAGGTCCGCGCGTCCGATCATTTCCTCGAATGTGCGGAAGCCCAGTGAAGCCATGATCTCACGCACTTCCTCGGCGACGAAGAAGAAGAAATTGACTACGTGCTCCGGCTGCCCGGTGAACTTGCGGCGCAGCACGGGGTCCTGCGTCGCGATGCCAACCGGACACGTGTTGAGGTGGCACTTGCGCATCAGGATGCAGCCTTCGACGACCAGCGGCGCCGTAGCGAAACCGAATTCGTCCGCGCCCAGCATCGCGCCGATGGCGACGTCGCGGCCGGTCTTCATCTGGCCGTCGACTTGCACGGCGATACGGCCGCGCAAGCGGTTCAGGACCAGCGTTTGCTGCGTTTCCGCGAGACCCAATTCCCACGGCGTGCCCGCGTGCATGAGCGACGAAAGCGGCGAAGCACCCGTGCCGCCGTCATGGCCGGCGATGGTGACGTGATCGGCCTTGGCCTTGGCCACGCCTGCCGCCACGGTCCCCACGCCAACCTCCGAAACGAGCTTCACCGAAATGGACGCCTTCGAATTGGCGTTTTTCAGATCGTGGATCAGTTGCGCGAGGTCCTCGATCGAATAGATGTCGTGGTGCGGCGGCGGCGAGATGAGGCCCACGCCAGGCACCGAATAGCGCAGCCGCGCGATGTATTCGGAGACCTTGTGGCCGGGAAGCTGGCCGCCTTCGCCGGGCTTGGCGCCCTGCGCCATCTTGATCTGGATCTGGTCGGCCGACGCCAGGTACTCCGCGGTGACGCCGAAGCGCGCCGACGCGACCTGCTTGATCTTCGAGCGCAGGCTGTCGCCGGCCTTGAGCGGTATGTCGCTTTCGACCTGGTCGCGGCCAAGCACGGTCGCCACCGTGTCGCCTTCCTTGATGCCCGAGGCGCCGGTCCGGAGTTCGGCGCGATAGCGTGCCGGGTCCTCGCCGCCCTCGCCGGTGTTGGACTTGCCGCCGATGCGGTTCATCGCCGCAGCCAGCGTGGTGTGCGCCTCGGTCGAGATCGAGCCCAGGCTCATCGCGCCCGTCGCGAAGCGCTTGACGATGGATACGGCCGGCTCCACTTCCGCAAGCGGAACCGGTGTCCTGTCGCTTGCCTTGAATTCGAACAGGCCGCGGAACGTCTTCAGCTGCCGGCTCTGCGCATTGACGAGATGCGCGTAGTCGCGGTACGTGGCATGGCTGTTCGCGCGCGTCGCGTGCTGCAGCTTGGCGATGGTCTCCGGCGTCCACATGTGCGCTTCGCCGCGGCTGCGGTACTGGTACTCGCCGCCGGCGTCGAGCATGTCGCGCAGCAACGGATCCTCGCCGAAGGCCTGCGCATGCATGCGCATCGATTCCTCGGCAACCTCGAAGAGGCCGATGCCTTCCACATTGCTCGCCGTGCCGGTGAAATACTTGTCGACGAACGCCTTCTGCAGCCCGACCGCCTCGAATATCTGCGCGCCGCA
The DNA here is from genome assembly GCA_963782625.1 of uncultured beta proteobacterium. Taxonomy (GTDB): domain Bacteria; phylum Pseudomonadota; class Gammaproteobacteria; order Burkholderiales; family Casimicrobiaceae; genus VBCG01. The sequence continues at coordinate 74,766 of CAWAKN010000008.1, forward strand.
ATAGGACTGGTAGGTGGAGATGCCCATCTTCGACATCACCTTGGTCAGTCCCTTGCAAATCGCCTTGATGTAGCGCTTCTGCGATTCCCTGGCGTCGATCTCCGGAATGGAGCGGGAGATTTCCGAAAGCGTTTCCAGCGCCAGGTACGGGTGGATGGCCTCGGCTCCGTAACCGGCAAGGAGTGCGAAGTGATGGACCTCGCGCGCCGCGCCGGTTTCCACGACCAAACCCGCGGACGTGCGCAAGCCCGTTTTCACCAGATGCTCGTGCACCGCGGCGGTGGCGAGCAGCGCCGGAATGGGCAACGCATCCTTCGCCACGCTGCGATCGGACAGGATGAGTACGTTGTAGCCCTGGGTGATCGCATCTTCGGCATGCGCGGCAAGGCTCGCGAGCGCCGCTTCCATCCCGTTGGCGCCCCACGCTGCGGGATAGCAGATGTCGAGTTCGATGGACCGGAATGCGCCTCCGGAAAACAGCTCGACGTGCCGGATCTTTTCCATGTTTTCCGCAGTCAGGATCGGCTGCGGAACTTCGAGCCGCATCGCGGGCTCGGTGACGTCGACGCCAAGCAGGTTGGGTCGCGGGCCGATGAACGACACCAGCGACATCACGAGTTCCTCGCGGATCGGATCGATCGGCGGGTTCGTCACCTGCGCGAACAGCTGCTTGAAATAGTTGTAGAAGACTTTCGGCCGGTCCGACAGCACCGGCAATGCGGCATCGTTGCCCATCGAACCGAGCGGCTCCTCGCCATTCTGGGCCATCGGCGTCAGCAGCAATTTCACGTCTTCCTGCGAATAGCCGAACGCCTGCTGGCGGTCGAGCAGCGGGACTTCCGATGGCGTGGGCGGCGCCGGTTCCGGCATGTCCTCGAGCCGCAGCCGGCACTGGTCGATCCAGTCGCGATACGGCTTTTGCGTGGACAGCGTCCGCTTCAGCTCCTTGTCGTCGACGATGCGGCCCTCGTCCAGATCGACCAGCAGCATCTTCCCCGGCTGCAGGCGCCATTTCTTGACGATTCGGGCTTCTGGAATATCGAGCACGCCGACTTCAGACGCCATGACGATGAGGTCGTCGTCGGTGACGACGAAGCGCGCCGGCCGCAGGCCATTGCGGTCGAGCGTGGCGCCGATCTGGCGGCCGTCCGTGAAAGCCATCGCCGCCGGACCGTCCCACGGTTCCATCAGCGCCGCGTTGTATTCGTAGAATGCGCGGCGATCCTCGTCCATCAGCGGATTGCCAGCCCACGCCTCGGGAATCATCATCATCATCGCGTGCGCCAGCGGGTACCCGCCCATGACGAGCAGTTCCAGCGCGTTGTCGAACGAAGCCGAGTCCGATTGTCCGTCGTAGATCAGCGGCCAGATCTTGTGCAGGTCGTCGCCGAGAACCTTCGACGCGATCGCGCCTTCGCGCGCGCGAATCCAGTTGAAATTGCCGCGCAACGTGTTGATTTCGCCGTTGTGGCAAATGTAGCGGAACGGGTGGGCGAGGTCCCACGTCGGAAATGTGTTGGTCGAGAATCGCTGGTGCACCATCGCCAGTGCCGACACCATCGATGGGTCGTGCAGGTCGGGGTAGTACTCGCCAACCTGTTTCGCAAGGAGCATGCCCTTGTAGGTGATCGTGCGCGTCGAAAACGACGGCATGTAGAACTCGCGGCCATGGCGGAGATTGAGCGACTGGATCGCGTGGCCGGCGCGCTTGCGGATGATGTAGAGCTTCCGCTCGAAGGCGTCCTGGTCCGTGTCGCGGGATCCCCGGGCGACAAAGACCTGGCGGATGACGGGCTCGACCTCCTTGGTCCGCAACGACAGGCCGCTGTTGTCGGTGGGCACGTCGCGCCAACCGAGAAGCAATTGTCCTTCGGCGTGGATCGCGCGCTCGATTTCCTGCTCGCACGCCATCCGGGACGCGGGTTCCCGCGGGAGGAACACCATCCCGACGCCATATTGCCCAATCGCTGGCAGGGTAATGCCGAGTTTGCCGCACGCACGGCGAAAAAAGAGGTCGGGCAGCTGGATCAGGATGCCGGCGCCGTCGCCCTGCAGCGGGTCGGCGCCTGTCGCGCCGCGGTGGGTCAGGTTTTCGAGGATCCGCAATCCATGCTCGACAATCGCATGGTTCTTGCGGCCCTTGATATGGGCGATGAAGCCCAATCCGCATGCGTCATGTTCGCGGGTCGGGTCATACAATCCCTGGTTCCCGGGCGGCCATGGCGTCAATGCAGCAGATGTGTGTTCCACGATGCCCTCACCCGGTCCGAATTGTGCTTACCAAATGCCCGTGACTACCCGATTGCGGCATTTTGGCATTTTTGGAGGCGAAACCGGTTAATGGTACCCGCGATGCTGCAATGCGGCAATCGCCGGCCGTTAACGGGTGCCCGCGCAACATGGTCCGCCCAGCGGCGCTGGTTTCCAGAGGGAAAGGCTTGCGCCAGTCCCATGCTTAGGCTTTAATCTGAACAAAGTGGGCTAGATGCTTGTTGCAGCGTTCAAAATGGCATCGGCCGAATGCACCCTTTAGGACAACATCATCAGGACTTCAACATGCTAGATTGGCTTGCAACCACCCGACTTCGTCCGGTGCTTACCGTTTTCGGCCTATCCGGCCTTCTGGCGTTGGCGGCGTGCGGTGGCGGCAGCGGTGCCCCAAACAACCCCTATGTGACGCCGCCGGAGACCGCGGCACTTACTGTCGCTCCCACGGCGCTCACAGCCTACGCGGGAGTTCCGGCCACGGCGACGATCACCTCGGGCGTCGCGCCCTTTTTTGCGTTCAGCTCGAATTCCACGGTGCTCCCGGTGGCGCAAAACGTCGCGGGCAACACGATCGTCCTCCTCCCGAACAAGGTTTTGACGGACACCGACGTCACGATAACGGTGCAGGATTCCGCCGGTCAGACCAAAACGATCGCGGTTACCGTCAAGGACTCGCCCATATTCAACGCGCTGACTTTCGCGCCCAGCGGCGACGACTGCGGCACCAACCTGTGTTCCGGCCAGACGGGCACCGCTACGGTGCTCGCCACCGGGCCGGGTGGCTCACCGTTGGTTGGGCGGCAAATCCGCTTTGACGTCGTTTTCGGCGCCGTCGGCATCATGACCACCAATCCCGGCTCCCCGCTGGTGCAGACGCTGACGGTGGCCACGGACTCCGGGGGCAAGGCGGTGGCCGGCATCCAGGCCCTGACCAACGCGACGACGCAACCCGCGCAGATCCGCGCCACGGACGTGACGTCCGGCCAGCAACAGATCGCGAACTTCACGGTCGTCAACAGCACCGTCGGAACCCAGTCGCCGCTCACCGTGATTCCCGCTACTGCGACGATCACCAGCGCGTCGGCGACCGAACTGCTCGACGGGATTCCGCATCGACTACTACATTTACGGGGGCAATCCGCCCTATACGGTGGCGTCGACTTTCCCGACCGGGGTCACCCTCGTCAACTCGATCGTCACGGCCAGTGGAAAGTTCTTCGAGGCGATTACGAATGGCACGTGCGTCAATCCGCTGACCTTCACGATTGTGGATTCGGCCGGCAAGCAGACGACGGCGACGCTCATTAACCAACGTCGGAGCCGCGGCACCGGTGACGCCGCCGACGTCGACCGCGCCGGTGGTCACACCACCTGCGACCGCGCTATCGTGCACCATGGGCAGGTTCCATATCGGGGTTCGCTGTGACCGGCGGCACGCCGCCGTACAACGTCAGCGTCACCAGTCCGTGCCTGCGGCGTTACTGTTGCGCCATATGATTGTGGCAGCCTCTGGTGGCACCTTCGCCGTACAGTTCGGCGGCGGCCCTAGCCGCGGGAACCGCTGTCACCGTCAACGTTGTGGACGCCGCAACCCGCCAGCATACAACGCCGGCCACGATTACCTGCAGCTGATCGCACCAGTCTAGGAAAGAAAACGGCGATCCGCGGATCGCCGTTTTCTTTCGGTCACCGACGCTTCAGGCCAGCACGGACTCGAGGTCCGTGTCGCGCACGTCGGACGTGACGAGCGCACGACCGAGCGCCGCGAGCAGGATGAACCGCACTGTGCCGCCCTCGACCTTCTTGTCGCGGGCAATGAGCTCCCGCCAGCGAGTCGAGTGACAACGCCGGCGGCGCGACCGGCAGGCGCGCGCGAACCAGCAGCGCTTCCAGTCGCGCGCGGTCGACAGCGGGCAGTCCCGTAGCGCGCTCGGACAATCTGCGCCGCCAGGACCATTCCCGCCGCGACCGCTTCGCCATGCAGCCACGTGCCGTAACCCGTCGCCGTCTCGATGGCGTGGCCGAACGTATGTCCGAAATTCAGCAGCGCGCGCTCGCCCTGCTCGCGTTCATCCGCCACCACGATGTCCGCCTTGATCCGGCAGCTTTCGTGGACTGCGTGCCGCAGCGCCTCGGCGTCCCGCGCGAGCAGCGCGTCCATGTTGGCCTCGAGCCAGGAAAAGAAACCCAGGTCGCGAATCGCGCCGTACTTGATCACTTCCGCCATACCGGCAGACAACTCGCGGTCGGGCAGCGTGCCGAGGCAATTCGTGTCGATCAGCACCGCGCGCGGCTGGTAGAAGGCGCCGATCATGTTCTTGCCGAGCGCGTGGTTGATGCCGGTCTTGCCTCCCACGGACGAATCCACCTGCGCGAGCAGCGTCGTCGGCACTTGGACGAAGGGCATGCCGCGCTGGTAGATGGCCGCGGCAAATCCGGTCAGGTCGCCGACGACGCCGCCACCCAGTGCGACCAGCACGGTCGAGCGCTCCGCCCGGATTTCGAGCAGGCGCGTCAGCATGTCTTGCAGCGTCGCCCAGTTCTTGTGCGTCTCGCCGTCCGGAACCAGCACGATTTCGCACGAGACGCCCGCATCCGCGAGGCTCGCTCTGACCGGCGCCAACCAGTGCGCCGCGACATTGGCGTTGCTGACGACGACCGCGCGGCGCGATATGGCGGCCACGGTTGCGCCAAGGCGGTCGAGCGTGCCGGCGCCGATATGAATCGGATACGCGCGCTCGGCAATCGCGACTTTGAGCGTTGTGATCATGGCGAGGCTTCGCCGTCCGGCATTTTCGGTTCGAACGCGCGCGCGAAGCGCATCACCTCGTCGCGGTCGGACTCGATCACATGATCCGCGACTTCGCGATACAACGCGTCCCGCTCGTCGTAAAGCGTGGCCAGGCGATTGCGCGGATCCGATGTCTGCAGCAGCGGGCGGTTGCGGCTGTGCCGCACGCGCTCCCAGAGTACCAATGGGTCGGCGTGCAGATAAATGACCGTGCCGTTTTCCTTCAGCCGCAACCGGTTCGCCGGACGCAGCACGGCGCCGCCGCCGGTGGACAGCACGACATCCGCCAGCTGGGTGAGTTCGGCCAGCGTGGCCTCTTCGCGGTCGCGGAATCCGGCCTCGCCCTCGATTTCGAAAATGGTCGGTATCGATACGCCCAGCCGATTTTCCAGTTCGGTATCGGCGTCGACAAAGCGCTTGATGAGGCGTCGCGCCAGCTGCCGGCCAAGCGTGGATTTTCCCGCGCCGGGCAGGCCGACCAGAAACAAATTGCCCCGGTGCAGCGGAACCGGGGCATGAGATGGGAGGGCAACGCGAGCGTCGTCGCCGTGCGGTGGGTTCACCGCACGGAGTTTACCGATTCCTTGACGATGCGCGGCGTAAGGAAGATCAGCAGTTCGGTCTTCTTCGACGACGTACCGGTCTGCTTGAACAGGTAGCCCAGGATCGGCAGGTTGCCGAGGAACGGCACCTGCGTGACGTCGTTGCGGATCTCCTCCTCGAAGATGCCGCCGATCACCGCCGTGTCGCCGTTGTTGACGTGGATCTGCGTGATGACGTTCTTGGTGTCGATCGAGGGCACCGAGAAGCCCCCGCCCAATTGAACGTACTGGCCAACGGAGTCCTTGCGGATTTCGACCACCATGATGATCCGGTTGTCCGGCGTGATCTGCGGCGTCACTTCGAGCCGCAGCACGGCCTTCTTGAACGCGACGGTCGCCGGCGAGTTGGCGCTTCCCGGCGTCACGTACGGGATTTCCGTGCCCTGCTCGATCGCCGCCTTCTGGTTGTCCGCCGTGACCACGCGCGGGCTGGAGATGACCTTGCCGCGCGCGTCGGCCTCGAGCGCCGAAAGCTCGAGGTTGATGAGGTTGCCGCTGCCCAGGTTGATCAGCGTCAGCGCGAGCTGTCCGGCCGGATTGGGCACCGGCAGGTTGACGTTCAGCTGCGGCGCGTCCGAGTAGCCCGCCGACGCGAGTCCCGAGGCGAGTTCGAACGGCGTCTGCGTGCGCGTCTCGCGCCGGCACGACGCCGCCGTTGCAGGTGACCACCGGCTGCGTGTTGAGGCTGCCGCTGGAACCTCCCGCGTATTTGCCCTTGGAGAACGTGAACCCTGTCTGCTGGCCGAAACGCACGCCCAGCGACTGGCTGAAGTCGTCGCTGGCAATGACGATCCGCGCCTCGATCAGCACCTGGCGTATCGAGAAGTCGATCTGCCGGATGATCTTGCGGACCTCCTCCAGCACCGCGGCCGTATCCTGCACGAACAGGATGTTCGAGCGCGGATCGACCATCGCGACGCCACGCTGCGAGAGGATCGATCCCTGGCCGCCTGTGGTCGCTGTCTGGCCCGCACCCTCGCCGAATTTCTGCTGGCGATTGGTCGTGATCAGGTTCTGCAGGTCGGACGCCTTGATGTAGTTCAGCTGGAACGATTCGGAAATGAGCGGCTCGAGCTGCGCGATCTGCAGCGCGCTCTCCAGCTGCTGCTTCTCCTTCAGCGCCAGTTCCTCGCGCGGCGCGATCAGCACCACGTTGCCGTTCTTGCGCATGTCCAGGCCCTTGGTCTGGAGGATGATGTCCAGTGCCTGGTCCCAGGGAATGTCCTTCAGGCGCAGCGTAAGGTTGCCGGAGACGGTGTCGCTGGTGATGATGTTGAGGCCGGTGAAGTCCGCGATCACCTGCAGCACCGCGCGCACTTCGACGTTCTGGAAGTTGAGCGACAGCTTCTCGCCCTTGTAGCCGCCCTTGGTGCCCTGCGTGAGCTTGTTGGGATCCTCGTGGACGGGCTTGATCTCGAGAATGAAGCGATTGTCGGTCTGGTAGGCGGAATGCTCCCACAGCCCCTGGGGCTCGATCACCATCCGCGTGTTGCTGCCCTGCGGGAACGTGTCGATCGTGACCACCGGCGTGCCGAAATCGTTGACGTCCAGCCGCCGCTCGAGATTGCGCGGCAGCGAAGTCTTGAGGAAATCCACGATCAGGTTCTTGCCCTGCTGGCGGATGTCGATGCCCGCGGCATTGTCGGAGAGGTCGACGACGATGCGGCCTTCGCCGCCCTTGCCGCGGCGGAAGTCGACGTCGCGCAGCGCGTGCGGCGTGTCGTTGCTCTTGGCTTCGGCGAAACGTTGCACCTGCTGGGCTTGTGCGGACGGCGTGGCCTGGTCCGACAGCGTGACCAGCACCGCATTGCCCTCGATGTTGGTCTCGAACGTCTGCGGCTTGTTGAGATTGAACACGACGCGCGTGCGATTGCCCGCCTGGATGAGGTTCAGGCTGCGCAACGCCGGCTCCGCGATCTCGCGCTGCGTGACGCCCATGCCGTTGGCCGTATCCAGAAAGTCGAGGGCAATGCGCGGCGGGCTTTGCACGGAGAATCCGGCGGGCGGATTGGCCGGCGGCGACTTCAGCTGGAACCTGACGATGGTCTTACCGGACGATCCGCGGGTGACGGTGACCTGTTCGAGGCTGTTGTTCGGCTGGGCCTGCGCCAGCGCCATGCCCGAAAGCGCAAGCGCACAGAGTGCGACTAGGCCGGTCGCCCATCCGCGGCGCGTTGCCGCGCGCGCGCCTGAAAGTCCGATGCCGTGAATCGCGCTCATCATCTCTCCCCTATCTCTTCTTCTGCTCTGCCTGCTGCTGCAGCTGCAGCGAGCTCGATCGTTCGGTCCAGTCACCGGCACCATCCTGAAGCAGCTCCTTGAGTTTCAATTCGCCGTCTCCGATTTCGATGATGACGCCATAGTTCTGGCCCATGTAATTGCCCGCGCGCACCTGGAAGACATCACTTTCCGGCGTGCGTACCAACGCATAGGTCGTCTTGTTCCTGGCGAGCGTACCGACCATCGTCAGCGATTCCAGCGGAAACGCCTCGAGCGGCTCCTTGCGCCGCGTGAAATCGGGGGCCAGTTTGCTGCCGCCTTTCGAGGGCTCGATCTTGCGCGGCTTGAACGGATCCGGCAGGTCGAACGCGTTATAGGTGAACGGGTCGTAGGGCTTGATCTGGGGCAGCGGATCGAGCTTCCCCTTGACCGCCTTCCCCTGGTCTTTCATCCACGCCTCGAGGTCCGGATGACCCCGCTCGCCGCAAGCGGCAAGCGCGAGACAGGCGCAAAGCGAGATGAGGGCGGCGCGCATCATTTCTTGGTCTTCCCTTTGGCCGCCGCGCGTTGCTTGGCAATTTCGTCCTCGTCCAGATACCGGAAGGTCTTCGCGACCGCCTCCATGGCAAGCGTGCCCTTGTCGGCGCTGATGACGAGGTCGTTCAATGTGACAATGCGCGGCAGCTGCGCGACGTCGCTGGCGAAGGCGCCCATGTCGTGGTAGTTGCCGGTGATCTTGATGTTGATCGGCAATTCCGCGTAGAAGTCCGCCATCTTTTCGGCTGCCGCCGGCTTGAACAACTCGAACTGCAGGCCGCGGCCGAGCCCGGCCTGGTTGACGTCGGTCAGCAGCGCATCGATTTCCGAGCGGTTGGGGAGCTGCTTGACGAGCGCGCCGAACGACTGCTCGACCTCGCTCAATTGCTGGACGTAGAGATCGAAGTTGATCGCCCGCTTCTTCTTTTCGGCGTATTGCGTCTTGAGGCCCACTTCGACCTGCTCAGCCTTGCCGAGCGCTTCCCACTGGTCTTTCCAGTCGAGGAAGAGGCCCGCGACGATGATGGCCAGGAAGATCAGCACCAGAATGCCGACCTTCGGCAACAACGGCCAATTTCCGGCGTCGCGAATGTTGAGGCGGCGAAGTTCGTCCAGCGTCATGTCTTCTTGCCTGCGTTCGGGGCCGCGGGCTTGGCCGGCGTCGCCGGCGCTCCCTTGGCGGCAGCACCCGCCACCTCAGTGGTGATCGGGGCGGTGCGCTTGATCAGGAACCGCAGCGTGAATTCGTTGATCTTCTGCGTGGTGTCCTTCGTGCCGGGCATCGGCACCAGCTTGATTTCCACCAGTTCCGGGTTCGACAGCCACGGCGACGCCTCGATGTTGCGCATCAGCGTCGACACCCGGGCGTTGGATTGCGCGAAGCCGACGATGGTCACCCTCGCATCGGTCTGGCGGATGCTGCGCAGGTAGATTCCGTCCGGCAGCTGGCGCACGAGCTGGTCGAGCAGGTGCACGGCCTCGCTACGGTTTCCCTGCAGCGTTTCGACCACTTGCTTGCGCGCCAGCACCGCCTGGATCTGGTCGCGCAGCCGGTCGATTTCCTTGATCTGTTCGTCGAGCTTCGCGATCTCGCCCTTGAGCACGCGATTGCGCGCCTCCTGGCTCTGGATCTGCGCGGCGAGGACGCCATGGACGAGCGCGATGACGGCGAGCCCCAGGATCGCCAGCGAAATCATCAGCGTATAGAACTGGCGCTGCCGGGCCTGGCGCTTCTGCTCCCGGTGAGGCAGCAGATTGATGCGGATCGAACTCATTACTCGAAGCTCCGGAGCGCCAGCCCGGTCGCTATCAGCAGCATCGGCGCATCCTGGGCGAGCTGGCGCGGCCGGATCCGGTCCGAGGCCGCCATGTTGGCGAACGGATTGGCCAGCACCGTGGCGACGCCCGCACGCTTGGCCACCAGTTCGTCGAGGCCGGGAAGAACGGCGCACCCGCCGGAGAGGACGATCTGGTCGACCTGGCTATGCGACGTCGACGTGAAGAAGAACTGCAGTGCCCGCGTGATTTCCAGCGCCAGCGTTTCCATGAACGGCTGCAGGACGTCGTTGTCGTAGTTCTCGGGCAGGCCCTGATTGCGCTTGGCCGACTCGGCCTCCTCCGCGGACAGGTTGAACGCCCGCTGGATGTCCTGGGTGAGCTGGTTCCCGCCAAATACCTGGTCCCGTGAAAACAGGAATTGATTGTTGCGAAGGACGTAGAAGTGCGTAACGTGCGCGCCAACGTCGACCAGCGCGATGTTCTGGTCCCGGCCGTTGGCGGGAAGCGAGGGGGCGATCAGGCGGAAGACATCCTGGGTTGCATAGGACTCCACGTCCATCACGCCGGGTTTCAACCCGGCCGCTTCGGCGATGGCGACGCGGTCCTCGACCTTTTCCTTGCGCGACGCGGCGATCAGGATCTCGACCTCGTCGGGATTGTTCGGGGCCGGCCCAAGGACCTGGAAGTCCAGGTTGACCTCGTCCAGCGCAAATGGAATATATTGGTTGGCCTCGGCCTCGACGGCCAGCTCCAGTTCCTCTTCCTTTTGACCGGCCGGGACGATGATCTTCTTGGTGATGACCATGGCGGCGGGGAGCGCCATCGCCACGAGGCGGTTGCGGCTGCCCATGCGTTTCCACGCCCGCTTGAGGGCGTCGCTGACCTGGTCGAGGTTGGAAATGTTACCGTCGGTGACCGTATCCTTGGGCAGCGGCTCAATTGCGTAGCGTTCGAGCCGGTAGGTGCCCTTGCCGGTCTCGGCCAGCTCCACCAGCTTGAGGGACGTCGATGCGATATCGACCCCGATCAGCGATGGAGACTTGGTTTGGAAGAAATCCAGGAAGGCAGACATTTTTTGGGCAATCGACGCCACGTCAGCACAGATGCTGACAAGTTACATTAAACTCTGGCAGCAAGTATGAACCTTGTCAATTTGTTTTCCGATTCGGTCGGTTGGGTGTTGCAAGCCTGCATATAATGCCGGTTGCCACCCCCCCTATCCGGCAAGTTTTATTCCCACGTGCTAAAACGCTGGCTCCTCTATCTGGGCTCCGTACTGCTGGGCCTCTGCCTGGTCGGCGCCCTGCTGGGCGCGCTGGTGCTGGCGTTGCTTTGGCCCACGCTGCCCTCGCTCGAGGCGCTGACCGACTATCAACCAAAAGTGCCGCTGCGCGTCGTTTCGGCTGAAGGTGATCTTTTGGGCGAATTCGGTGAAGAAAGACGAGCCGTCATCGCCATCAAGGCGGTCCCGGATGTCATGAAACAGGCTATTTTGGCCGCCGAGGACGAACGTTTCTACCAACACGGCGGTGTGGACTATTTGAGCGTCGCCCGCGCAGCGCTTGCCAACGTCGCCACGGGGACCCAGCAGGGCGCCGGAACCATCACCATGCAGGTCGCCCGCAATTTCTTCCTCACCCGCGAAAAGACGGTCACGCGCAAGCTGCGCGAGGTCCTGCTCGCCTGGAAGATCGAAGCCAACCTGTCCAAGGACGAGATTCTGGAGCTGTACGTCAACCAGATCTTTCTCGGACAGCGCGCCTACGGCTTCGCCGCGGCATCGCAGATCTACTTCGGCCGTCCCCTGAAGGACGTGACCGTGCCGGAAGCCGCGATGCTCGCGGGCCTGCCCAAAGCGCCGTCGGCGTACAACCCGGTCACGAACCCGAAGCGCGCCAAGACCCGGCAGCTCTATGTGTTGCGGCGTATGCATGACCTCAAGTTCATTACGGACACCCAATTCCAGGAAGCACAAACCGCGCCATTGAATGTCCGGGCGGGCGTGCGCGACGCCCTGCCGACGCACGCCGGCGACGTCGCCGAAATGGCGAGGCAGGTCGTGTTCGAGGCCTATGGCGAAGATGCCTACACCAAGGGCATCACCGTCTGGACGACCGTTCGCCGCGCGGACCAGGAATCCGCCTATATCGCTGTCCGCCGCGGCGTCATCGAATACGACCGGCGCCACGGTTACCGGGGCCCGGAGAACTATGTCAGCCTGCCGACGGACCCTACCGAGGTCGAACAGGCGGTGGATGCCGCGTTCGCAGACGCGCCCGACAGCGACAACCTCGAACCTGCGGTCGTGTTCGAGGCCAATGCCACCGAGGTCAAGGCCGTGCTGGCAAACGGCGACATCGTCGCAGTCAACGGCGACGGGCTCAAGTTTGCCGCGCGCAACCTCACCGACAAGTCCCCGGCTAACCAGCGTATCCGGCGGGGCGCGGTGATCCGCTTGTCCAAGGACGACAAGGGCAAGATGGGCGATCGGGCAGCTGCCGTTGGCGGAAGCCGCGCTGGTCGCGCTGCAGCCGCGCGACGGTGCGATCCTTGCGCTGGTCGGCGGATTCGACCACGACCGCAACAAGTTCAATCGCGTGACTCAGGCGTTTCGCCAGCCCGGTTCGGCGTTCAAGCCTTTCATCTATTCGGCGGCGCTGGAAAAGGGGTTCTCTCCGGCGACGGTCATCAACGACGCGCCATTCTTCGTGCCGGCCGCGCAGGCCGGCGGCGAGGATTGGGAGCCCAAGAACTACGACGGCAAGTTCGACGGCCCGATGCGCCTTCGCAACGCGCTGGCCAAGTCCAAGAATCTGGTGACCGTTCGCGTGCTGCAGGCGATCGGGGCCGCAGTATGCGCAGGACTACATCACGCGGTTCGGATTCGACCCCAAGCTGCACCCGCCATTCCTGACCATGGGGCTTGGGCGCCGGATCGGCGACGCCACTGCAGATGGCGGCGGCGTACGCGATTTTTGCAAATGGCGGCTACCGGGTCGCGCCTTACCTGATCGCGAAGGTGACGGACGCCCGCGGCAACGTACTGTCGGAGGCTAGCCCGGTCGTCGCGGGAGAGGACGCCGAGCGCGCCATCGATCCGCGCAACGCATTCCTGATGACGACGCTGCTGCGCGACGTCATCGCCTTCGGCACCGGCACGCGGGCGCAGGCGTTGGGCCGCAAGGATATTGCGGGCAAGACCGGAACGACCAACGAGAACGTCGATGCCTGGTTTTGCGGGTTCAACACGGCGCAGGTGGGCGTCGCGTGGATCGGCTTCGATCAGCCGAAGACGCTGGGGGCGAACGAAACCGGTGGCGTGGCCGCGCTGCCGATCTGGATGACCTACATGCAAAGGGCGCTGAAGGGCATGCCCGAAAAGCCGCTGCAGACCCCCGACGGCGTGGTCTCCATCCGCATCAACGCGGAGACGGGATTGCGCGACGAGGGCAGCAGCCTGAGCGAATGGTTCTACGCGGAGTTTCCGCCCCGCGGCGGTCGCGACGACGCGCTGACGCCGCCGCGGGCGGCCGCACCGGGCAGGAAGTCCGGGAACAGCTGTTCTAGGACCCGTTCACGACAATGGGACATCGCGGGCACTCCGAGTTTCGCGGCCGCCCCTACGGCCCCGATCCGTTCGGGCGCGAAGCGCAGGACCGGACGCGGATTGCGCAGGCCGCCGCGAAGCTCATCGCCGAACACGGGATCGCGGACTGGACGCTCGCCAAGCGCAAGGCGGCACGGCAACTGATGTTGCCCGAGCGCACCGCCCTTCCCGGCGATGCCGAGATCGAAGCGGCGCTCGCCGACTATCACGCGCTGTTCGGCGGCGCGGCGCACGTCGCAAGCTGCGCGCGCAACGGGAGCACGCGCTGCGCTGGATGCAGCGTCTGGGCCCCTTCGAGCCTGCGCTGGTCGGTGGCGTGGCCGCCGGCTGGGCGACCGCGCACAGCGATATCGAGCTCGACCTTGTGGCCACGACCGCCAAGTCCGTCGAGATGGCCCTGCTCAACGCCGGCGTCGATTACCGCACGATGAATGCCGACGACGATGGTCCGCAACGCATTCACGTCGATACGCCGCAAGGCAGCTTGCGCCTGACGGTGCGAACGCCGGAAGAGGCGAGGCAGCGGCCTCGCCGCGACCGGCACGGCACGGAGATCGTGCGCCTGACCCGATCCGAGCTGGCCGACCTCGTCGCGTGCTGACCGCGCGCTGAATAGCCCTGACGTCAGCCTTTGAGCCAGCGCGCCGCGTCGAGCGCGAAATAGGTCAGGATGGCGTCGGCGCCTGCCCGCTTCATCCCGGTGAGTGCTTCCAGAACGCACGCGCGCTCGTCCAGCCAGCCATTCTGTACCGCGGCCTTCAGCATCGCGTATTCGCCGCTGACCTGGTAGACGGCCGTCGGCATGCCGAACTCGTCCTTCACGCGCCGGACGATGTCGAGGTAGGGCATCCCCGGCTTGACCATCACCATGTCGGCGCCTTCGCGAAGGTCGAGGTAGACCTCCCACAACGCCTCGTCGCTGTTGGCCGGGTCCATCTGGTACGTGTACTTGTTGCCCCCGCCAAGGTTGGCCGACGACCCGACCGCGTCGCGGAACGGTCCGTAGAACGCCGAAGCGTATTTCGCCGAGTACGCGAGAATGCGCGTCCGTTCGTGGTGTGCGCCGTCCAGCGCCGCGCGCAATGCCCCGATGCGGCCGTCCATCATGTCCGACGGCGCCACCATGTCCACGCCGGCATCGGCATGGCAAAGCGCCTGCTTGGTCAGGGCCACCACGGTCTCTTCGTTCAGCACGTAGCCGGTGGCGTCGATCAGGCCATCCTGGCCGTGGCTCGTATAAGGGTCGAGCGCGATGTCCGTGATGACGCCCAGCTCCGGAAAGCGCTTCTTGAGCGCACGCACCGCGCGCGGAACGAGCCCCTCCGGGTGCCACGCGGCAGCCGCGTCCTCGGTCTTGAACTCCCCCGGGACGACCGGAAACAGCGCCAACGCCGGTACGCCGAGTTCCAGACACTGCTCGGCGTCGTGGAACAGGGCGTCGAGGGACTTGCGGGACACGCCGGGCAGCGACGGCACCGGCTCTTCGCGCTTCGCGCCGTCCAGCACGAAGGCCGGATAGATGAAATCGTCCGAGGTCAGCCGGGTTTCGCGCATCATCCGGCGCGAAAAATCATCGCGGCGCATCCGGCGCGGGCGTTTGTCGGGAAACTTTCCCGTGAAGGCAAAGCTCATTGCATGCACCTCGAGTCGATCACGGACACATCCTAGCGGGCACGACCCGCGACGGCAAACGCGACCGCCGCCCGTCAGTCGCAGGTTGGACACAATTGGTTACGAATGCCGGCCCGGAACTCCTGGCGACGGGGCCGGTCAGAACCTACAGACGTTTATCGTCTCCCGCTTACCTCCCTGAGCGGGTGCCCGTGCCGAGGTCCCTTGGCAGCGGGTGTTTCAAGGCCCCGCGCCACTCCCCTTGGTCGCGGGGCCTTTTCTTTGTCAACTGAGCTTGTCAACTGAGCTTTGCCAACTGAGCCTTGTCAACTGAGTTTTCCCGGCTCAACTCTCGGCCGTCGTAATCCATTCCGGCCAGCCACCCGGCGATCGTCGCTTCGGCTTCCTCGATGCCGATTCGAGCCGTCGCCGAGAACAACTGCACTGTCACGTTGTCGGCCCCCAAGCGGAAACCGTTGCGACAGCTGCTGGCGCACGTTGACCACGGCGGCGCGCTGCGCGGTCGTGTTGAGCTTGTCCGCCTTCGTGGCCAGGATCGAGCACCGGGCGGCCGGACGGCACGAATCCATCGAGCAATTCGATGTCGAGGTCCTTCAGCCCGTGCCGCGAATCGACGATCAGGACCAGCGCCACCAGCGTCGGGCGCGTCGTGATGTAGTGCCAGAGGAATTCCTGCCACGCGCGTTTCAGTTCCTTGCCCACTGCGGCATAACCGTAGCCGGGCAGGTCGGCGACCAGGGCGCCGCCGCGCAGGGCGAACAGGTTGATCTGCTGCGTTCGTCCCGGCGTCCGGCTCGCAAACGCCAGTCGGGTACGGCCGGCAAGGACATTGATTGCCGTCGACTTGCCGGCATTCGACCTCCCCGCGAAGGCGATTTCGGGGACGCCGGCATCCGGCAGTTGCGCAGGCGCCGCCGCGCCGGTCACGAAGACCGCTCCGACCAGCGGATGCGGCGCGCCGCTCCGCGGGTTTGGCCGACGCCGCGGTTTTGGAAGCGCGCTTCGAGTCCGTTACAATAGTGCGTTTATTCACGGCGGGTTCGTGGAAGTCGCACCTTGGCGGATTTGCCGGTAAGGATGCGGAAGGGAGCTCACTCGAGGGGGCCCCCATTGAGCACCCAAGACGGTCGCCGCACAAGAAGGAGTCACCGCATAATGAAGCGCAAGCAGCTGCTGGCCGCCACGGCATCGATCGTCGCGCTGGCACTATTCCCGTTGCCCCCGGCCACCGCTGCGGAAGGCGCCGCCAAAGTCGACCTGGCACGCGCCAAGCAGATCGCCGACTCGGTTTGCGCGGCCTGCCATGGCGCCGACGGCAACAGCGTCGCGCCGATCAACCCGAACCTCGCCGGACAGGGCGCGGAGTATATCACCCGGCAGTTGCAGCATTTCAAGTCGGGAGTTCGCGCCAATCCGACGATGGGCGCGATGGTCGGAACCTTGACGCCGGACGAAATGGTGGCGTTGGGAGTCTACTTTTCCCGGCAGAAGCCGAAGGGCGGAACCGCGAAGGATCCCGCGCTCGTCAAGACCGGGCAGTCGCTGTTTCGCGGAGGGGTGGCGGCTACCGGGCTTCCGGCGTGTGCGTCGTGTCACTCGCCCAACGGCGCGGGCATCCCGAGGAATTATCCGCGTCTGGCCGGACAGCATGCCGACTATGCCTATGCGCAACTCAAGGCGTTCAAGTCCGGCGAACGTGGCGCTGACAAGGACGGCAAGGACGCCCAGGGCAAGATCATGGCGGCCATCGCGCAAAAAATGAGCGACGCGCAGATGAAGGCCGTGACCGATTACACCGCCGGATTGCGCTAGTGGCGTGTTGCCGCCGCTCGGCTATTGCAGCTCGGCGCACATGACGGTCTGCTCCGGACCATAGCCTTCCGGAACCCACACCGACGGCTTGGCGCGCATCTGGTCGCGAATCACGACTTCCGCCGTGTAGCGATGATTGATCGTGGCCTTGTTGAAGAACCGCCACAACGGCTGAGTCCTTTTCGGGCAGGCGCCCGTGACTGTCGGGTAGCCGGATGTAGAAGACCGCGGGACTCTCGTAGATCCAGTCGACGGGGTGCTCCGCCGCGGTCGCGGCACATTCGTCGGGACTCGCGGAATAGAAGTGCGAGTCGCCGTACGCCGGTGCCCGATAAAAGCGGCACACGGGATTCGTGCCGTCCGCGTGGTCGGCGTAGGCGAGGAAGCGCAGACCCGTGCGTTCCCAGCCTTCGTGCACGCCGGTATCGAGATCCTGGAGCTCGCCGGGATTCGGCCGTCAGGAAATAGTGGTCGAGATTCCTGTTGTAGTACTCGACCGCGACTACCTGCCCCGCGGGATTGGGCGCCTCCGGTGTCAGGAATTGCCGCACCAGCGGCAGCATGTCCTGCATCCGGGAATAGTCGTCGAACACGGCGCCAGGCGCCGCCGGGCAGGTCGCGAGATTGCCTTCCGAGATGCCGCCGCGGACCTCGTAATAGCCGCCGGAAGCGGCGTAGGTCAGCAGCGCCGCGCCGCTCGATCCGCCTTCGGTAATCCCGCTGTTGTACGGAACTTCGTTGAAATCGCCGTGCACGACTTCGTCCGAGAGGGAAACGGACTGGCCGACGTATCCTTCCGACCACTTCTTGAGATCGCCCAAGGGGTGATGCAGCGTCGTGGTGACCGACGTGAGCGGAACCGGGTCCGCGTTCCATGCCGCATACCGCACGCCGTAGGGCGGCGATTCGTTCAGGCGCACGAGCGCCCAGTCATTGTCCTGGCTGCGGCCGAGCAGCGCGGCGCCGCCGGTCAGCTGGACGTACTGCGGAACGGCGCTGCTGTGGCATTCGACCGCATCGAAGAACCACAGCGTGTTGAGCGTATGCGCGGCCTTCGCCGACTTCATGCAGTGCCCCGCGGTAAACAGGTAGGGCGTATTGGTCGTCGGCACCGTATTGAGCAGCGTCCCGGTGCACAGGTACTGGCTGCCGTCGTCGTTGACGAACAGCAGCTGCGCCACCGCTTTCCTCGCGTTGTACAACGCCACGGTGGGCGTGACGCAGGCGACGTCGATGTTGCAGCTCTGCGCCTGACCGATTTCGGTGACCGTCTTCGCCGACAGCGACTTCAGTTCTCCGTTGCCGACCATCTGGTGCGCGATGCGCGGCAGCGTGAGCGTCAGCGCGTCGACATCGGAAACACCCGGTCCGGCGTGAAACTCGATGGTCGCGACATCGCCTGCGAGCACCGGCGACCAGAATTGGCCGAAGCGCGCAGTGTCTTGCGCAATGGCGTTGCCCGGAACGGGTCCGAACACCTGGGCGCCGGCGGCTGAACCGGCGAAGCGCACGGCGAGATCGGGATCGCGTCGCCGGCAACTGCATCGCGACGCGAAGCGAATGCGCGTTCGGCGAACGGACTTCGATGCGCGCGGATCGCCCACCTTCGCCGTCCGCGACCCAGGCCAGCTCCGACAGCCGGAGCGTGCGCGATCTCCGCCGGCATCTCGCGTCCGAACCCGACGGCAAGCGCCTTGCTGTACACGCGCCGGCCCCGATCCGCTGCGACCGCGTTGCGCGCCTTGAATGCGGCCAGTTCCGGAGCGCCCGGGGGAGCCAGATCGATCCGCGCGGCCGGCGCGTCCTTGTTCAGCATGAGCGTCAGCGGGAATCGCCATCGCGACCTGCGCCGTGCGCGGTTCCGCGGGCGGGGCGGACGTGATGGCAACGCTGCCGGCTCGCGCCACGCCGCTCCACGACGAAAGAGAAAGCACTGCCATCGCCACGCAAAGGCGGAGGCGCGTCATGGAGCGAATCGGTCGACATTGATCGGAACGAGTGCAGGGCATGGCTCCTGGCGCGAATCGATGAAACAGCATTGCGCGACAAGGGATCAGTCGCGGGCAGGCAGAGGCGTGCCCGCATCCGAACGGCACGCCGCGAGCGCCTCGCGCCAGTCGGGCAGGCGGTAGCCGAATGCGGCCTCGAACTTGCGCGACGACAGTACACCATAGGCCGGGCGGCGCGCCGGGGTCGGGTAGTCGGACGTGGCGATTGGCACGACGCGCGGTCGCGCCACATCGCCGATGATGGCCTGGGCGAAGCCGTGCCACGACGTTTCTCCGTGCGAGGCGACGTGATACAGGCCCGATCGTTCGGCCAGCCACGGCAGGCCCGCGCGCGACGGCCGCGGCCGTCGCGTCGGACAGCGTGCGGCACCAGTTCGGCGTCCCGAACTGGTCCGCGACGATGCGCAGTTCGTCGCGTTCCCGCGCGAGCCTCAGTATCGTCAGCAGGAAATTGCTTCCACGCATGCCGTAGACCCAGCTGGTGCGAAATACCAGCGGCGTGGGCGCCGGATTGCGCGATGGCGCATTCGCCGTCGCGCTTGCTCGCGCCATAGACGTTGAGAGGACTCGTGGGCGCCTCCTCGTCGTACGGCGTCGAGCTGCGCCCGTCGAACACGTAGTCGGTCGAATAGTGGATCAGCACCGCGCCCAGCCGCTTGGCTTCCTCTGCCAGGATTCCCGGCGCGCGTCCGTTGATGGCAAACGCGGCGGCACTTTCCGTTTCCGCCTTGTCGACGGCCGTATAGGCGGCGGCGTTGACGATCAATTGCGGCCGGGTCTCGCGCACGACGGCAACGATGGCATCGGCATCGGCGAGATCAAGTGCGGCGCGGTCCGGTGCGATCACCTCGCCAAAATTCGCGAGGCTTCGCGCCAGTTCGAAGCCAACCTGCCCGCCCGCGCCGGTGAGAAGTACTGTCGGGCGCGGCACGGCGGTCAGGCGTAGACGTCCGCGTCCGCCAGCCGCAGGCCGGCGGCATCCTTGGCGGCCATCGTCGGAGCCACGCCAAGAGGCCAGTCGATGCGCAGCGCGGCGTCGTTCCAGAGCAGGGTCCGCTCGTGCTCCGGGTACCAGTAGTCGGTCGCCTTGTAGAGAATTTCCGCGTACTCGGACAGCACGACAAAGCCGTGGGCGAACCCTGGCGGAATCCACAGCATGCGGCGATTGGCTGCCGACAGCACGATGCCGACGGAGCGGCCGAAGCTGGGCGACGAGCGGCGCAGGTCGACCGCGACGTCGAACACCTCCCCTTCCGTTGCCCGCACCAGCTTCCCCTGCGCGTGCTTGATCTGGTAGTGCAGGCCGCGCAGCACGCCACGGCGCGAGCGCGAATGATTGTCCTGCACGAAGTCGACATCGATGCCGCCGGCCGCGAAGGCGCGCCGGTTCCAGCTCTCGAAGAAGAAGCCGCGTTCGTCGCCGAACACCTTTGGCTCGACGAGCAGGACGTCAGGCAGCGCGGTGGGCGTGATCTGCATGCGCAACGGCGATCAGCGGACGCCCGGATCGCGAAGGATCTCGAGCAGATACTGGCCGTAGCCGTTCTTCGCCAGAGCCTCGCCCATCCGCTCCAGCGCCGCGGCATCGATGTAACCCAGCCGAAAGGCGATCTCTTCCGGGCAGGCGATCTTCAGACCCTGCCTGCGTTCGATCGTCTCGATGTACTGCGACGCTTCGAGCAGCGATTCGTGCGTTCCGGTGTCGAGCCAGGCCATGCCCCGGCCCAGCACCTCGCACGCCAGTTGGCCGGATTCGAGGTAGGCGCGGTTGACGTCGGTGATCTCGAGCTCCCCGCGCGCGGACGGCTTCAAGGTTCCGCGCGATGTCGAGCACACGGTTGTCGTAGAAATAGAGACCGGTGACCGCGTAACGCGACTTGGGCTTGGCCGGCTTTTCCTCCAGCGACAGCACACGCCCGCCCGCAGTCGATTTCCGCCACGCCGTAGCGCTCCGGGTCCGCGACCGGATAGGCAAACACGGTCGCTCCGGCGCGCTGCGCGTGCGCGGTGGCGAGCTGCGACTGCAGGTCGTTGCCGTAGAAGATGTTGTCGCCCAGGACCAGCGCGGAATGATCGCCGCCGACGAACTCGCGGCCGATGATGAAGGCCTGCGCGAGCCCATCCGGCGACGGCTGCACGGCGTAGCGGATGGACAGCCCCCAGCGCGCGCCGTCGCCCAGGAGCTGCGCAAAGCGCGGCGTGTCGTCCGGCGTCGAGATGAGCAGGATGTCGCGGATGCCCGCCAGCATCAGCGTCGACAGCGGATAGTAGATCATCGGCTTGTCGTACACCGGCAGCAGCTGCTTGGAGACGACCTGCGTCACCGGATACAGCCGCGTGCCGGAGCCGCCGGCGAGAATGATGCCCTTGCGCGTCAGCGGGTTGCTCATGCTGCCGCGTAGTTGAGGTTGATCCACTTCTGGTAGTCCTTGCTGGTCACGTTGTCCAGCCATTCTGCGTTGTCGAGGTACCAGCGCACGGTGCGGCGCATGCCGGTCGCGAAGGTCTCGACCGGCGTCCAGCCGGTTTCGCGCGCGACCTTGGCGGCATCGATCGCGTAACGGCGGTCGTGTCCCGGCCGATCCTTGACGTACGTGACTAGGGCGGCGTAATCGCGACCCGGCCTGGCCTCCGCCAGCAGTTCGCACAGCGTCCGCACGACATCGAGATTCTGCATTTCCGCGTTGCCGCCGATGTTGTAGGTTTCGCCCGGCCGCCCGCGGTCGATGACCGCGCGAATCGCCGCGCAATGGTCGCCGACGTACAGCCAGTCGCGCACGTTGCGGCCGTCGCCATACACGGGCAGCGCCTTGCCCGCCAGCGCGTTGACGATCATCAGCGGGATGAGCTTTTCCGGAAACTGCCTCGGCCCGTAGTTGTTCGAGCAGTTCGTGGTCAGCGTCGGCAGGCCGTAGGTATGGTGATACGCGCGCACCAGGTGGTCCGCCGCGGCCTTCGACGCGGAATACGGGCTGTTGGGCGCGTAAGGCGTGGTCTCGCTGAACGCCGGATCCGCGGCCGACAGCGAGCCGTAGACCTCGTCGGTGGACACATGCACGAAGCGAAACGCGGCGCGCTCGGCCGCCGGCAGCATCGCCCACCACGCGCGCGTCGCGTCGAGCAGGCCGAACGTGCCGACGACATTGGTCTGGATGAACGCGGCAGGGCCATGGATCGAACGGTCGACGTGCGTCTCGGCGGCAAAGTTGACGATTGCGCGCGGGCGGGCCTTCGCCAGCAGCGCCGAGACCAGCGCGCCGTCGCCGATGTCGCCGCGCACGAATTCATGCCGCGCGTCATTGGCGAGCGACGCGAGGTTGCCCAGGTTGCCGGCGTAGGTGAGCAGGTCGAGATTGACCACCGGCTCGCCGGTCGCGGCGAGCCAGTCCAGCACGAAGTTGGCGCCGATGAAGCCGGCACCGCCGGTGACCAGGATCATGCGGAAGCCTTCGCAAGACGGGGACGCGCGAACGCGCGTGTCGCGGACACCCTTGTTTTCGCGCCGATTTTACCACCGCATCGCGGACGGGCCGCCGGCAGCTCTCAAGTCGGATAGTAGCCCCGGTACCAGTCGACGAAACGCGCAAGGCCGGCAGCCAGCGGCGTGCGCGGCGCGAATCCGGTCGCGGCGCGCAGCCGGTCGATCGACGCATAGGTGGCCGGAACGTCGCCCGCCTGCATCGGCTGGTAATCGCGGATCGCCTTGCGTCCCAGCAGCTGCTCGAGCGTCGAGATGAAGGTCTCGAGTTCGACCGCCTCGTGATTGCCGATGTTGTAGATGGCGTGCGGCGCCTCGCCACCGGCGCCTGTCGCGGGCGGGCGTTCCAGCGTGCGCGCGACCCCTTCCACGATGTCGTCGATGTACGTGTAGTCGCGGCGCATCTTGCCGTGGTTGAACACGCGGATCGGTTCGCCGGCGAGAATGGCCCTGGTGAAGAGCATCGGCGACATGTCGGGCCGGCCCCACGGCCCGTAGACGGTGAAGAAGCGCAGGCCCGTCGCCGGCAGCCGGAACAGATGCGCGTAGCTGTGCGCCATCAACTCGTTGGCGCGCTTGGTCGCCGCGTACAGGCTTACCGGGTGGTCCACGCGCTGGTCCTCCGAAAAGGGCAGCACGTGATTGGCGCCATACACGGAAGAACTCGACGCGTAGACGAGATGCGCGGCGCCCGCGTGGCGGCATCCTTCGAGGATTTCGCCGAAGGCGTCGACGTTGTTGCGCAGATAGGCGCCCGGATTCTCCAGCGAGTATCGGACGCCAGGCTGCGCGGCGAGATGCACGACGTGCGTGAACGCGTGGTCGCGGAACAGCTTCGCGGTGGCCGCGGCATCCGCGAGATCGATGCGCTCGAAACGAGAATCCCTGCTGGCCGGACAGCGTCGCGAGCCGGGCTTCCTTCAACGCGACGTCGTAGTAGGGGTCGAAGTTGTCGACGCCGACGACCGTCGCTCCGCGCGCAAGCAACGACCTGGCGGTGGGCATGCCGATGAACCCCGCCACGCCGGTGACCAGCACCTTCATCGCGGCCGCCCGCCTTCCTGCAGCGCCCGCAGCTTGGCGTACTTGAGGAAACTCGAAAAGGCGCCGATCGCGATGTGGGCGAAGCCTGCCGCGCCGTCGAGGAATCCCAGCCTGAACACGTAGAAGCGCACGAAGCGCGCGGCCGGCGACAGCATCATTTGCGCGGCGCTGGCGCGTTCTCCACGGGCATGCATCGCCGTCGCCTGCGCGGACGTATAGCGATTCTGCTTCGCGATGTAGGCGTCGATCGACTCTGCCGACGCGTGCAGCAGGTCCCCACGGAGCGTGGCCACCGGACCGTCCGCGACGACCTTTTCGTGGAC
The DNA here is from genome assembly GCA_963782625.1 of uncultured beta proteobacterium. Lineage (GTDB taxonomy): Bacteria > Pseudomonadota > Gammaproteobacteria > Burkholderiales > Casimicrobiaceae > VBCG01. The sequence continues at coordinate 98,367 of CAWAKN010000008.1, forward strand.
CACGTCGTCGGACCAGCGCGCGCGCCGGCGGTCGAATAGCCGGATGTTCCAGTCCGGGTAGCCTTCGCCGTGCGCAAGCCAGCGGCCCAGGAAGCGGTTGCGGCGCGCGATGTGAGTACGCCGCCGCCGCCGGCCCGGCGCCCACGAACAGCGCGCGGATCGCCGCTTCGAGTTCCGGCGTGACGCGCTCGTCGGCGTCGAGGCAAAGCACCCAATCGTGCGCTGGCCTGCGCGACCGCGAAATTCTTTTGCGGTCCGAAGCCTTCCCACGCGTGCGACTATCACGCGCGCACCGGAGCGCGTGGCGACGGCTGCGGTATCATCGCTGCTGCCCGATTCGACGACGATCGCCTCCGCGGCGAACGCCGCGGAGGCGAGGCAGTCCGCGAGTTCGTGCGCAGCATCGCGCGCAATGATCACCAGCGACAGGGGAAGCGGTTCGGACATGCACCGTAGGAGGGCCGCGAAGGATTCCCGCCGATTTTACGTGGTTTGCGTCGCGCATTCGACGCGCATTCGCGTATTTGCGAAGGCATCAGCGATGAGCGGCGTCCTCGTCGTTCGGCCCTCGTCGCTCGGCGACGTCGTCTATGCGCTGGCGCTGGTCTCGGACATCGCCGCGCATCGCCCCGGCGTGGCGGTGGACTGGGTCGCCGAAGACGCCTTTGTCGACCTGGTGCGCCTGGATCCGCAGCATCCGCCGCGTCGTGCCGCTGGGCTTGCGCCGCTGGCGCCATTCCCCATTGGCGCGAACGACGTGGCGCGACATGGCCGAATTCCGCCGCGCGCTTCGGCTGGAACGCTACGACGTCATTCTCAACCTGCAGGAGCAGGTCAAGGGCGCCGTGGTTTCCTGGTTCGCCCAAGGGGCTGCGCCACGGCCTCGACCGCGCCAACATCCGCGAGCCCATCGCAACGATCGTCGACGATGTGCACCATGCAGTGTCGCGCGACCTGCACATCGTCGACCGCTGCCGGGGAATCGCCGCCGCCGCATTGGGCTATTCCGCCGAGGGTCCGCCGCGCTGGAATTTCACGCCCCCTTCCGCAGCGGCGGCGATGCCGGCCGGGCCGTATGCGGTGGCATTTCACGCGACGAGCCGCGCCGACAAGGCGTGGCCCGAGGATCGCTGGCGCGCGCTCGTCACCCATTTCGCGCGCGCAGGATTCGAGACGCTGCTGCCCTGGGGCGACGAGCGTGAGCGCGCGCGCAGCGAAAGCATTGCCAGCGGGTCGGAAGGCGCGTTGGTGCCGCCACGACAGACGTTGCCGGAACTGGCGACGCTGTCCCGGCACGCCGAAATCGTGGTCGGCGTGGACACCGGCTTGACGCATCTCGCGGCAGCGCTGGGCACATCGACGGTGGCGATATTCACGGCGACGGATCCGCGCCTGGCCGGCGTGGCACGCACCGGCGCCCATGCGCGCGACGCCGGCGGCAACGGACGTGTTCCGCCGCTGGCGGACGTCGTGGACCTCTGCGCGCAGCTGCTGCGGCTCGCGCCGCGCTGCTAGCGAAAGCGCGAACCGCTGATGGCGCGCCGTCTCTACACGCTGCTGTGGTGGCTCGTCCTGCCGCTCGTTCCGCTGAAGCTGTGGTGGCGCGGGCGGCGCGAGCCGGGCTATCGCCTGCGCATCGGCGAGCGCTTCGGCCGCTATGAGCGGCGAATGCGCCCGCTCGCTGCGCCGACGTGGTCTGGATTCACGCCGTGTCATTGGGAGAGACACGGGCGGCGGCGCCTTTGCTCGAACGCGTCGCGCGCGCGCTGCCGGATGCGACGATCCTACTTACGCACATGACCGCGACCGGGCGCGCTGCCGGGCATGCGCTGTACGGCGAATTCCGTGCAACAGGTCTGGCTTCCCTACGACGTGCCATTCGCCATCGATGCGTTCCTGGCGCGCTTCCGTCCGCGCGTCGGGCTGCTGATGGAAACGGAGGTCTGGCCCAACCTCGTCGCCGCGTGCCGTGAGCGCGACATCCCGCTCTATCTGGTCAATGCGCGGTTGTCCGAGAGATCGGCTGCGGGATATGCGCGCTTTGCCGCGCTGACGCGACCGATGTTCGCGTCGCTCGCGGGCGTTGCCGCGCAGACGGCCGGCGATGCCGCACGCCTGATCCGGCGTGGGCGCGCCGGATGTCACGGTCACCGGCAATCTCAAGTTCGACGTCGCGATGCCGCCTGAATCGGAATCGCTCGGCCGCGAATTGCGCGTTCTGTTCGGCGAATCGCGGCCCGTCTTTCTTGCCGCGTCGACGCGCGATGGCGAGGAGGCGCTGCTCATCGACGCGCTGGGGCGACATGCATTGCCCGCGCAATCGCTGACCATCATCGTGCCCCGCCATCCGCAGCGCTTCGACGCAGTCGCCGATTTGCTGCGCGCGCGAGGAATCCCCTTCGTCCGGCGCAGCGACAACATTCCGGTACCGGCCGATGTCGCGTTCGTGGTCGGCGATTCGCTGGGTGAAATGGGCGGCTACTGCGCCGCGGCCGACGTGGCATTCGTCGGCGGCAGCCTGCTGCCGCTCGGCGGGCAGAACCTGATCGAGCCGATCGCCATGGGCACGCCAACGCATCGTCGGCCCGCACACATTCAATTTCACGGAAGCGACGGACAATGCGGTCGCGGCGGGCGCGGCGTTACGCGTCGCCGATGCCGACGCGCTGGTTCTGGAAGTGGGTGCGCTGCTCGCCGACAGCGCGCGACGCAATCGCATGCGCAGCCACTGCGCTTGCCTTCCACGCCGCGCATCGCGGCGCCGCCGACCGCCTGTGGAACTGGCTGGCGCCGCGCCTTCCGGCTCTCCGCTCAGTTAGCCATTCAAACGGCGGTTGAGGTCGGCCAGGTCCTGCTCGTCGAGGGTTCCGACGGCGGCCTTAAGGCGAAGCACGGCAAGCAGGTACTGGAAATAGGCGTTGGCGAGATCGCGCCGCGCCGAGAACACGTTCTGCTGCACGTTCAATACGTCGAGGTTGGTCCGGATGCCCACCTCCTGGCCGAGCTTGTTCGACTGCAGCGCGACTTCCGCCGACTGCACCGCCTGTTCGTTCGCCTTGACCGATGCGACCGCGCTGTTGACGCCCGAATAGCCGTCCTGCGCGTTGGTGATGGCGCTGCGCTTGGCGGTCTCCAGGTCCTGCCGCGCCTTGTCCTGCAGCGAAATGGCTTCGCGCACGCGGGAATTGACGAAGCCGCCGGTGTAGATCGGAACGTTCAGCTGGACGCCGATCAATCCTTGCGCGGAGTTGCTCCGGACCCCGGTGTTCACGCCGCCGTTGCTGCCCTGCGGGTTGTAGCTTGCGACGAGGTCAAGCGTCGGATAGTGCCCCGCCTTGGCGCGTTCGACCTCGAGCGTGGCGATCTCGTAGTTCGCCTGCTGGAAACGATAATTCATGTTGCCCGTCGCCGCCTTGTCCACCCAGTAGTCGAGCGAGTTCGGGCTAGGCGGCTGGGGATCGAAACCGCGGCCGACGCGCTTCAGGCTGCTCGGGAAGCGTCCGATGATCGCGCGCAGTGCCGTGCGCCGGCGGTCGAGGTCGTTCAGCGCCTGGATCTCGGTGGCGACGATCTGGTCGTACTTCGCCTGGGCTTCGTTGGTGTCCGTGATCGTCGACGTGCCGACTTCGAAGTTGCGCTTGGCCTGGGCGAGCTGTTCGGCAACCGCCAGCTTCTGCTGCGCGGCGAGTTCGACGTTGAACTCGGCAAGCAGCACGTCGAAATAGGCGACGGATGTGCGGATGATGAGGTCCTGCTGCGCGATGACCAGCGTGAAGTCCGACTGCGTGACCTGTTGCTTGGCCTGGTCGTACAGCACGACGTTCTGATAGCGATACAGCGGTTGCGATGCCGAGACCGTCAGGCTGTACTGGTAGTAGTTGCGGTTGAAATCCAGCGTGGAATCGCTGGGCACGTTGAAATCGAAATTGTTGTAGTTGGCGGCGGCGGACGCCGACACGCTCGGCAGCAGGCCGGAACGCGCCTGCGGGACGCGTTCCTGCGTTGCCTCCCAAAAGGCGCGCGCGGCGGCGATCTGCGGGTCGCTTTTCTGCGCTTCGCGGTAGATCTGCAGCAGGTCTTCCGCGGAGGCCGCGCCGGCAGCGAGCGTGGCGGCCAGCGCCAGCGACAGCAAGGCGCAGCGGCGGGAAAGGGAACGCGGTAATGTCATTTGGCAGTCCAATTTCATCAACCTCAATATCGGGGCATCGCAGGATCGACCTCGAGTGCCCATGCTTCGACGCCGCCGCGCAGGTTGTGCACGTTCGGGAAACCGTTTTGCGCGAGCCACATCGCAGCATGCTGGCTGCGGTTGCCGTGATGGCAGACCAGCACCAGTTCCTTGTCGTTCGGCAGTTCCGCGCGCCTGGCGGGCAGTTGCGCCAGCGGAACCAGAAGCGAGCCGTCGATGCGGCAACGCTCGAATTCCCACGGCTCGCGCACGTCGACGACCAGACGGCGCCGGACGCGCCGAGTCGGCGCACCACGACGCCAATTCCGCCGGGGCGATCTGCTTGATCAAAACTGGAAGCGCGCGGGCGCCGCGGCGTTGACCAGCGGCGCAACCACCGTCTCGAAGAGATCGGTCGTGACACGCGAGCCCGGCGCCGACCATTCGACGAGGCGCGCGGTCATCACCGGCAGGTCGCCGACAATCGCGAAAACGCGGCCGCCAGGCTTCAATTGACGGAAGAAGTCTTCGGGGAGCAGCGGCGTAGAACCGGTGAGAACAATGGCATCGAACTGTTCGATGCCCCACCCGCGCGCGCCGTCGCCGACCTCACAGCGGACATTGGCGGTGCCGGCCCGGGCGAGTGTCGCGGTAGCCCCCGCAGACAGTCCCGCGTCGATTTCCACCGTCGTGACATGCGCAGCGCGGCGTGCAAGCAACGCGGCGAAGTAGCCGCTGCCCGTCCCGATCTCCAGCACCGCTTCCGCAGGCTTCAGCTTGAGCTCCTGCAACACCCGCGCTTCGAGTTTGGGCGCCCACATCCGCGCGCCGTTCGCGAGCGGCAGTTCGAGGTCGGCAAACGCCAGCGACCGGTAGGCGGCCGGGACGAACTCTTCGCGCTTGATCGCAAACAGCAGGTCGAGGATCTGCTGATCGAGGACGTCCCACGTCCGCACCTGCTGCTCGACCATGTTGAAGCGTGCTTGTTCGTAGTCCATGGCGGAGGTCATTGTCCGAGGCGTGATTGGGCGTGACGGGAACGAAAATCGTAACTGACTCGCGGTCAGTTATTATGCCGCCGCGCATTATCTCACGTCAACCCGGCGCGCCCTTTCGCTGGAATCGGCCATTCCTTCAGTCCGCCGCCGCACCCGGCGACGGCATCGCGGCGCCATGGGCCGCCGCTTTCCTGGCCTTCCTCGCCTTGCGCCATTCGTGCAGGTGGTCGAGGTACGTGTACAGGACCGGCACCACCACCAGCGTCAGCAGTGTCGACGTGATGACGCCGCCGATGATCGCGCGGCCCATCGGCGCCTGCGTCTCGCCGCCTTCGCCCAGGCCCAGCGCCAGCGGCGTCATGCCGCCGATCATCGCCGCCGTGGTCATGAGGATCGGACGCAACCGCACCTGCCCCGCCTGCAGCAGCGAATCGTGCAGGCTCGCGCCGGCGCGACGCGCGCGATTGGCGAAGTCGACCAGCAGGATCGCATTCTTGGTCACGAGGCCCATCAGCATGACGAAGCCGATCATCGAGAACATGTTGAGCGTCGTGCCGGTCAAGAGCAGCGCCAGGAACACGCCGATAAGCGTAAAAGGCAGCGACATCATGATCGCGATCGGCTGCGTGAAGCTCGCGAACTGGGAAGCGAGGACAGGTAGATGAAGATGATCGCCATTCCAAGCGCCGACACCAGCGCCGCGATCGACTCGTGCCGTGTCTTCCTGTTGCCCGGCGATGGCGAATCGATAGCCGGGTGGCAGCCGCGTCTCGTCGACGATCTTTTTGCACGTCGGCGTCCGACGTTGCCCGGACGGGCGGCCTTCGGCATTGGCGTAGAGCGCAACGCGCCGCTGCAGCTCCTGGCGCTTGATGATCTGCGGGCTCGTGGACTCGACGATCTCCGCCACCTGACGCAACGGCACCATGCGCAGCTTCCCGTCGGGACCGCGCTTGTTGGTCGGATACGTACAGATTGCCGAGATCGGAGGCAAGTCGACGCCCCTCCTTCGGCAACTGCACGTTGACTTCGTAATTTTGCCCGTCCGGGGCCGAGCCAGTAGCTCACGGTCTCGCCGGCGAGCAGCGGGCGAACGGTCGCGCCGACCTGCTGCACCGATAATGCCCGAGATCGGCCGCGGCATCGTTGTTGAGGCGGATCGACAGCGCCGGGTTGGCCGCCTTTTCCGAAGTTTCCATGTCGGCGATGCCCGGCACTTTGGCGACTTTTTCCGCGAACTCGCTGATCAGCACCTTCAGTGTGTCGGGATCGGGCCCCAGAAGATTCACCCAGATCGGGCGATCGTAGCCCGAGCGCAAGCTCGATTCCGGGAATCGGCTTTATTGCGCTCCGGATGGCGCGCTCGAGCTCCTTTTGCGAGCGCGCGCGCGCGCTGCGCTCGGTCAACCTCAAGTTGACCCGTGCGTAGTTGCGACCGTCCCAGCTGCCGACGGTGGTCATCGCGAGCTCGATCTCGGGGAATTGCTTGAGCGCTTGCTCGACGTGCACGCACCTTGGCGTTCGGTGGACTCGAGACTCGTACCAACGGGCGTGTTGAGCCGCAGCGAAATGAAACTCTCGTCGACCTGCGGTGCGAACTCCTTGCCGATGAACGGAAGCACCGCGAAGCTTGCGAAGAAAATCAGAACCGCTGCCCACAATACGATGCCGCGATTGCTGATCGTCGCCCATCGCGGTTTCAGTGCTTGCCATTCGCCGGTCCGCAGCGCAGTCCACAGCCCGAAGGTTGGAACATACAGTCGACGATGCGAATCCGAGATCGCCCATTCCAGTAGTTTTCCGTACACCGCGTGCGCCCACTCGATGACTCGCTCGACGCGGTCCATGAAGCGGCCCAGCCAGGGCACGCGCGAGAAGCGCGATCCCGGCGGATCGCGCCACACCGAGGAGAGCATCGGGTCGAGCGTGAAGCCACGAACAGCGACACCAGCACGGCGACCGCGACGGTCAGGCCGAACTGGAAGAAGAACTGGCCGACGATGCCTTTCATGAACGCGATGGGCACGAACACCGCGACGATCGCGAATGTCGTGGCCATCACGGCGAGCCCGATCTCGTCGGTACCCTCGCGCGCTGCCGCCGCATGGCTCTTGCCCATGCCCAGGTGCCGGACGATGTTCTCGCGCACGACGATCGCGTCGTCGATCAGGAGCCCGATGCACAGCGACAACGCCATCAGCGTCATGATGTTAAGCGTGAAGCCGAACGCGTAGAGGGCGATAAAGGTGGCGATCACCGCGATCGGCAGCGTAAGCCCCGTGATGACCGTGCTGCGCCAGGTGTGCAGGAACAGGAATACGATGAGGACGGTGAGAAGCGCTCCTTCGAGGATTGTGGCCTTGACGCTGGTCGATGCTGGCCTGCACCTGGTCCGCCTGCGAGTAGACGAGCCGCACTTCCACATCCTGGGGCAGCCGCGACCTGAGCAGTTCCAGCGCGGCTTGCACACCGCGGCCGGTCTCGACGATATTGGCGTCCTGCGCCTTCGGATGTCGAGCGTGATCGACGGCCGGCCGTTAATGCGCGCGATCGAATCGAGCTCCTTCTCCCCATCGATGACGTCGGCAACTTGGCTCAGGTAGACCGGTCCCCCGCCCTGCTGGGCGACGATGATGCGGGCGAACTGCGCGGGGTCCTTGATCTTGCCTTCGACGCGCACGATCGAGTCGTTCTGGCCGCGCGTAATCCGCCCGGCGGGGACGTCCTGGTTGGCGGTGCTGCACGGCCGTCATCACCTGATCGACGCTGATGCCGAGCGAGGCGAGCGCGCTGGGCTTGATCTGAATCAGGATCTGCCGTGTCACGCGCCCGTTGACGATCGATCTGCGCCACGCCGGGGATGTTTTCCAGCGCCTTGACGATGGTCTGATCGGTGAGCGAGGTGAGCTCGCGCAACTCAACCGTTGGCGAGAGCACCGCGAGCGAGACGGTGGGCCGATTGTCCTCGATCTCGACCCGTATGACCTGCGGATCCTTGACGTCGCGCGGGAAAACTCGGCCGCACCAGCGAGATCTTGTCGCGAGCGTCCTGCATAGCACTGGGTGACGTCGGTGCCATGCGGAACTCGACGAACACCTGGCTTCGCCCTTCACGGGAGTTCGAACGGATCCGCTTGACACCCGAAACGGTGTTGATCGGCGTATTCGATCGGCTTGGTTACGTCGGTTTCGACGACCTCGGGCGAGGCACCCGGATAGGCCGTCTCGATATCGAAGTAACGGCAGCGAGACGTCGGGCATCTGCTCGACGCGCAGCCGCGTCGTAGGCGAAGAGGCCGAGCACGGCGATGCCGACCATGACCATCGTCGCGAACACCGGGTTGTTGATCGATACGCGGGTGATCCACATGGCTTCGCTCCGTCATTCGGTGGCTTGCGACCGTCAGCTGGCCTTCTTCGGACGACTGTCGTCGGAAGCGCGCACGATTGCGGGCGCGCCTTCCTTGAGGTTGTCGAATTTCGCGGCCAGCACCTTCGCGTTGGCGGGTAGCGTGGTCTTCAACTCGACGCGGCCGGCATCGTCGTCGCGCCGCCCGATCAGGACGATGCGCTTGGCGAGCTTGCCGTCCTGGATCGTCCACACATACGACACGCCCGCCTCCGTGCGCACGGCGGTGACCGGCAGCGTCGGCGACCGGCGCGCCGGCGGCAAGCGCGATCCGGCCGGTGGCGAACATGCCGCCGCGCAGCGCCTGGGCGGCATTCGGGATGCCGACGAACACGAAGATGGCGCGCGTCCCGGCTTCGGTCGACGGATTGATCCGCTCGATGCGTCCCGTGAACTTGCGATCGGCGAAGCCGTCGACGGCGAGGTCGACCGTCATGCCGGGCTTCAGCTCCGGAATGTCGGCCGAGGGCACCAGCGCCTGCAATTCCATGTCCTTCAGGTCGACGACGGTGACGAGCGGTGATCGAAGGCCACTTTTTCGCCGGGCTGCACATGGCGTTTGGCGACGATTCCGGACAGCGGAGCGGTCGCGACCGAATCCTTCAGCGCGTTCTGCGCGACGCGCAGTTGCGCCTGCGACGCCTGCAGGTTGCCCTTGGCCACCTCTAGCGACGATTCGGCGTTGTCCGAGGCATTCTGCGAAATGAAGTTCTGCTTGAGCAGCTTCTGGTTCATCGCGTTGGTCTTTTCGGCCAGCGCCAGCTGCGCCCGCGCCGATTGCAACTGCCCTTGCCGCTCGAGCACGCGGGCGTCCAGGTCGGCCGTATCGACGCGGACCAGCATCTGCCCGGCCTGCACCGCGTCGCCTTCGCGCACCGTGATCTGGCGCACGTCTCCGGAAACCTTGGCCTTGACCGTCGCCTGCCGGACTGGCTGCATCGTGCCGGAAACCGGCAGCCAGCGTGGCAGGGCCTTGGACTCGACCGTGGCGAGCTCGCCCGCGCCGAATTCGAGCGTGGTCACCGGCGGCTTGGCGTCCGGCCCATCGCCTCCCTTCTTGGAGGCACGCAGGGCAACTGCCCCGGCCGCGCCTCCGATCACTAGTACCAACACCAGCGCGCTGATAATACGGCGCCGCGTCAATCTCACTCCCATGACTTCCCCCATCCACGCCGTGTTTGAAGGCGATCGGCCTCAAGCAAGGCGCTGTCGCCCCCGGCCGTCTCCTTGTTGGATGCGGCCAGAGGCTGGTTTGGATTCCAAGGACGGCATTGTCCACGCCGGTAGCCGATTCCGGCAACGGCAGCGCGACGAAGCGCGCCCAGCGGCGACGGACTGCCGAAGGGGCCGCGCGACGGTCGCCGGCCGTACTACTTGCCTGGCCGCGCGTTGACACTGCGTCGCGTAAAGCGAATAATATTCTGTTGTCTCACTCAACTTAAAGAAATTTTTTCCGTTCCGGGAGGAAGTACCCATGACCCTATCCAAGAAGCTCGGCCTGACGCTGTTCGCGGCCGCGCTTGCCACCACCTACGGTTGCGGCAAGGAAGAACCGAAAAAGGCCGACGCCCCCAAGGCAGCCGCGGCCGCGCCCGCCGAAGACGTGGTCGTCGTGAAAATCGGCCACGCCGGGCCGCTGACGGGCGGCATCGCCCACCTGGGCAAGGACGACGAGAACGGCGCCCGCCTGGCGGTGGACGAACATACCGCTCGCAAGCTGAAAATCGGCGGCAAGACAGTCAAGTTCGAGCTGATGAGCGAGGACGACCAGGCCGACCCGAAGATGGGCCCGACCATCGCCCAGAAATTCGCGGATGCCAAGGTCGCCGGCGTCGCCGGTCACCTGAACTCCGGCGTCACGATCCCGGCGTCGGCCGTCTACAACCAGGCCGGCATTCCGGTGATCTCGGGCTCGGCGACGAATCCGAAGCTGACCGAGCAGGGTTTCAAGAACGTCTTCCGCACGGTTGGCCGCGACGACCAGCAAGGTCCCGCGATCGCCCAGTACCTGGCTAACATGAAGGTCAAGAAGGTCGCCATCGCCGACGACGCCACCGCCTATGGCGAAGGCCTCGCGAACGAAGTCGAGAAGACGCTGAAGGCTGCGGGCGTGCAAGTCGTGGCGCGCGAGAAGGCGACCGACAAGACGACCGACTTCAAGGCGATCCTGACCAAGATGAAGGGCAAGGCGCCGGATGCCATCTTCTATGGCGGCATGGACGCCACCGGCGGACCGATGGTCAAGCAGGCGCGGGAACTCGGCATCAAGTCGGTGTTCAGCTTCGGCGACGGCGCGTGCACCGACGAGATGGCCAAGCTGGCCGGCGCGGCGGCGGAAGGGCTGATCTGCTCGCAAGCCGGCCTGCCGGCCTCGGCGGCCAGCAAGGAATTCAACGACGCGTTCAAGGCCAAGTACGGCGACGTTAAGCAGTACGCGCCGTTCTTCTACGACGCCGTCGGCCTGATGATCGCGGCGATGCAGAAGGCGGACTCGACCGATCCGGCCAAGTACCTGCCCGAACTGCAGAAGATCAGCTACAACGGCGCCACCGGCAAGATCGAGTTCGACGAAAAGGGCGACCGCAAGAACGCCGAGATCACGATCTTCACGCTGAAGGACGGCAAGGTCGTTCCGGTCGGCGTGGTCAAGGCCGGCAAGGCCTCGTCGTTCGAGGACTTCATGAAGGCATCGCAGGCAAGCGCGGCGGCGGCCAACCCGGCGCCCGCGGCGGCACCGGCAATGGCTCCGGCCGAGGCGCCGAAGAAGTAATCGCACTCCGCACGGCAGTACCGAAGGCGGCGTTCCTCAGGGGACGCCGCTTTTTTTCTGCCGTCAATCTCGCGTATCCGTCGCAGCCTTCGACCGTGCCTTTCGCGATTGCATCGCAGCAGCCGGAGCCGCATAGGCGCCCGGAGGTCGCAACCGCCGGCCTGCGGGTTCCCGGCGCGCCTGCGCTCGTCAACAAACGACTTCGCTGGTCGCGCCACCCGCGACGGCCGACGCGACCTACGGGCGCCTATGCGGCTCCGGCTGCTGCGATGTCGCGGCGGCGAAGCGCGAAGCCATCGTGGTGCGGGCCATCCGCTCAAGGGCGAATCTGTCGCCGTCGGCGAGGTGCGTGCGGCGCGCGGCGGGTAGTCGTGTGTTGACTGCCCGCCGCGCGGCGAAACACGCACCCGACGACACGCTCGGCGACAGCTGAGGCCGGAGCGGATGGCCCGCTCCGCGGTGGCGCAATGGGCACGCGATGTCCAGCGCAAATTGAAGGAGCACCGATTCTTGCCCGTTGGCGATGGAAATGCCGCGGAATGCACTCGGTAAGCTTGCCGCGGTTCCCGGGTTCGGCCCACAATCGCGAGCGAAACAACCGAAGGTCAGGGGAATTTCTGGATATCTTCCTGCAGCAGTTGGTCAACGGCCTGACGCTCGGCAGCGTGTACGCCATCGTAGCGCTGGGCTACACGATGGTCTACGGCATCATCCAGCTCATCAATTTCGCGCACGGCGAAGTGGTCATGATCGGCGCGATGGTCGCCTACTCCGTGATCGTGATGCTGGTCGGCGCCAACACGGGATTGCCGCCCGTCGTCATCGTGCTGCTGGGCCTGCTTGCCGCGATTCCCGTCTGCATGGGCGTCGGCTATACGCTCGAACGCGTCGCCTACCGCCCGTTGCGCCGCGCGCCGCGCTTGGCGCCGCTGATCACAGCCATCGGCCTGTCGATCATCCTGCAGCACCTGGCGCTGATCATCTGGAGCCGCAACCCGCTGCCGTATCCGCAGATCATCAAGACCGTCTCCTATCACATCACGTCGACGCCGGACGGCGCGACGATCACCAACGTGCAGGTCGCGATCATCGCCGGCTCGTTGGCGATGATGGGCGGCCTTCTGCTGCTGGTGTACAGGACGAAGCTCGGCATCGCGATGCGCGCCACGGCGCAGAACCAGGAGGTGGCCGGCCTCATGGGCATCGACATCAACCGCGTGATCTCACTGACGTTCGTGATCGGCGCCGCGCTGGGGGCCGTTGCCGGAGTGATGGTGGGCAGCTACTACGGCATCGCGCACTATCAGATGGGATTCATCCTCGGCCTCAAGGCATTTTCCGCCGCCGTGCTGGGCGGCATCGGCAACCTGGCGGGCGCGATGCTGGGCGGGCTATTGCTCGGCATCATCGAGGCGCTCGGCGCCGGCTACGTCGGCGATCTCACCAACCTGTGCAATCTGTCCGGTTGGTCCGATGCGCTGGCGCAGCGCTGCGCGTCCGATCCCAATCTCACGTTGTTCGGATCCAACTACCAGGACGTGTTCGCGTTCCTGGTGCTGATCGCGGTGCTGATCTTCCGTCCGTCCGGGCTGCTGGGCGAACGCGTTTCGGATCGCGCCTGACGCCATGCGCAACCTCTTCGACACCAGCCGCAATCCCAAGCTCGCGTGGGCGGGCATCGTTCTCGTGGGCGCCGCGCTCCTTGCACTGCCCTTCGTCCTTGCCTCTGCCGGCACGTTCTGGGTCCGGATCACGAACCAGGCGATCCTCTACTGCTTCCTGGCGCTCGGACTCAACATCGTCGTCGGCTTCGCCGGTCTTCTCGACCTGGGCTATATCGCCTTCTATGCGGTCGGGGCCTACGTCTACGCGCTGCTCGCAAGTCCGCACTTCAACCTGCACCTGCCGTTCTGGATCATCCTGCCGATGGGGGCAGCGGTCGCGTGCATGTTCGGCGTGCTGCTGGGCGCGCCGACGCTCAAGCTGCGCGGCGACTATCTCGCCATCGTCACGCTGGGCTTCGGCGAGATCATCCGCATCTTCCTCAACAACCTGTCGCAGCCGGTCAACATCACCAACGGGCCGCAGGGCCTGTACCTGATCGACCCGTTCCGCATCGGCGGCTTCAACTTCGCGCAGCGCGAGACGATTCTCGGCCTCGACTTCACGGGACCGGTCAAGTACTACTACTTCTTCCTGGCCGCCCTCATCGCGGTGATGGTCATCAACATGCGGCTGCAGGACTCGCGCATCGGCCGCGCCTGGGAGGCCATCCGCGAGGACGAGGTCGCGGCGCGGGCGATGGGCATCAACACGCGCAACATCAAGCTGCTGGCGTTCGCGATGGGCGCGTCGTTCGGCGGCATCGCCGGCGGCATGTTCTCCGCGATCCAGGGATTCATCAGCCCGGAATCGTTCATCCTGGTCGAGTCGGTGATGGTGCTGGCGATGGTCGTGCTGGGCGGCATGGGCAACGTCTGGGGCGTGGTGCTGGGCGCCATACTGCTGTCGTTCGTGCCCGAGCTGCTGCGCGAGTGGGTCGGCCCCGTGCAGACGGCGCTCTTCGGCCGGATGCTCATCGAGCCCGAGGTGATCCGCATGCTGCTGTTCGGACTGGCGCTGGTGCTGATGATGCTGTTCCGGCCCGCGGGCATCCTTCCGTCCGCGTTGCGCAAGCGCGAACTCGAAGGCGTGAAGACGTGAGCCGCGAAGACGCCAATCGATTGGCGCTGCTCACGGCCAAGGGCGTGGCCAAGCGCTTCGGCGGCGTGCAGGCGCTGTCCGACGTCGACTTCACGATCAACCATGGCGAGATCTACGGGCTGATCGGCCCCAATGGCGCCGGCAAGACGTCGCTGTTCAACGTGCTGACCGGCATCTATGTCCAGGACGGCGGCGAATTCGTGTTCGACGGCGAGCCGCTGCACGGACTGAAGCCGAACGACGTGGCCGCGCGCGGCATCGCGCGCACGTTCCAGAACATCCGGCTCTTCGCCAATCTCTCCGCCCTGGAAAACGTGATGATCGGGCGCCACGTTCGCACGCACGCAGGCGTGTGGGGCGCGATCTCGCGCAACGCGGGCACGCGCGCCGAGGAAGCGGCAATCCACAAGCGCGCCTACGAATTGCTGGAATACGTCGGCGTGCAGAAGCGCGCCCACCACCTCGCCAAGCACCTGGCCTATGGCGACCAGCGCCGGCTGGAAATTGCCCGCGCCCTCGCCACGGAGCCCAAGCTGCTCGCGCTCGACGAACCCGCGGCGGGAATGAATGCGACGGAGACTGCGTCGCTCAAGAATCTGCTGGCCGAGATCCGCCGCGACGGCACGACGATCCTGCTGATCGAGCACGACATGAAGCTGGTGATGACCGTGTGCGACCGCGTGCTGGTGCTGGATTACGGCAAGAAGATCGCGGAGGGCACCGCGAGCGCCGTGCAGAACGATCCGAAAGTCGTTGCGGCGTACCTCGGCGGCGACGTATCCATCGATCCGAAGGCTCATTGATGCCCGGCCCGTTGCTCGAACTCAGGAAGTTGGAAGTCGCCTATGGCGGCATCCACGCGGTCAAGGGCATCGACCTCGAAATCGGCGAAGGCGAACTCGTCTGCCTGATCGGAGCCAACGGCGCCGGCAAGACGACGACGCTGAAAGGCATCTGCGGCCTGCTGCCGGTGAAGGCGGGCAAGATCTTCTACGGTGGCGCCGACATCACCGGCAAGCCAGCGTTCCAGCTGGTGCGTGCGCGGCCTGGCGATGGTGCCCGAAGGTCGAGGTGTATTCGGCGCGCTCACCATCGAGGAAAACCTGGCGATGGGCGCGTACATCCGCAGTGACGCGGACGGCATCAAGGCCGACGTCGAGCGCGTCTACCATCTCTTTCCGCGCCTTAGGGAGCGCCGCCGGCAGACCGCGGGGACGATGTCCGGCGGCGAGCAGCAAATGCTGGCCATGGGTCGCGCAATGATGTCGCGCCCCAAGCTGCTGCTTCTCGACGAGCCGTCGATGGGCTTGGCGCCGCTGATGGTCCAGAAAGTCTTCGAGACCATCGTCGCGATCGCCGGTGATGGCGTGACCATCCTGCTCATCGAGCAGAACGCGAAGCTGGCGCTCGAAGTCAGCAAGCGCGGCTACGTGATGGAATCCGGCGAGGTGACCCTGTCCGGAGACGCATCGTCGCTGCTGCACGATCCGAAGGTGCGCGCCGCGTACCTGGGCGAAGCCGCGTAGTTGCTAGCGCGCGGCCGCGAATCGAGAAGCGTCCCGGCGCTGCGCGCGCTGGCGTGGTACGCCGAGGCGATGCGCCTATGGAAGCGCGGGCCGGCGACATTTGCCGGACTGGCCTTCGTCACGCTGGTCGCCAGCATCGCATTCGAGCCTGTGCCGATATTGGGTTTCGTCGCGGCGAACGTGATCGCACCGCTCATCGCGACCGGCATGCTGTACGCGAGCCTTGCCGCGGACCGTGGCGAGGGGCCGCGCCTGAAACACGCCATCGCGCCCTTTCGCGGCGCCGGCGGGCGCACAGGCGGCGGTGGTGGCGGCGGGCCTCGTGGCGTTCGCCGCCGAAGCCTTCTCAGCCGCGCAGCTTGCCGACGTAAACCTGTTCCTGCCCGCGCGCGAGGCGATGAACCTGCCGATGCGCGTCGTCATGGCGATCTACGTCGCCGGCATGGTCGCATCGCTGCCGCTCACGTTCGTTCCGTTCGCCGCGCTCTTCGACGGCGAGGGCGTGCGCGCCGCCTTTGCCACGTCGGCGCGCGCGTTCGCGCGCAACGTGCCGGCGCTGGTCCTCTATGCCGGAATCTCGCTGCTGCTGCTGCTGATCGGGCTGGCTACGATGGGCGTCGGGCTTGTGCTGGTCCTGCCGTGGATGGCCGCGGCCTCCTACGCGGGATGGAAGGACATCTTCGGGCTGGACTCGCCGGTGACGAACACCAGCGGCTAGTCGGTTGCGCGCGTCCCGAAGGTGCGAAGCGAGACGTCCACGGCGGCGTCGGCAAGCGTGACTTCCACGACGCGCGCCAAGGGTGGCCCGCGGCGGCACCATGCCGCGAAGGCGTCGACCGCGCCGGGTTCGCCCTGCGCCAGCGCCTCGACTGACCCATCCTGCCGGTTGCGCACCCACCCGCGGATCCCGAGCTCGAACGCGGCCTGCACCGCGGCATCGCGATAGCCGACACCCTGCACACGTCCGCGAATCGCGAGCCGCTGCGCCTTCACGGTCATAGAACCCCCACGCTTGCCGCCCGGACAACTGCGGCGGCTGCGCTGCCCCCAGAGAGGGCGCATTTCGCGCCTCGGGACGGCCCGGCGGCGCTCACCGTGCGCGGCGCCGCTGCCATGCGAACAATCCTGCAATCGTCTTGCTATCGGTGACTTCGCCGGCATCGAATGCCGCCAGCAGTTCCACTTCGGTCATCTCCACGACATCGAGGAATTCACCTTCGTCGAGTTGCGCCCCGACGTGGGTGAGGCCGGTCGCGACGAACATCGCGATGGCCTCCGTTGAATATCCGATTTCCGGATGCACGATGCCGATGGGTTGCCATGCATCCGCCGTGTACCCGACCTCCTCGCGCAGCTCGCGCTTCGCGGTAGCCAGCGGCATCTCTTGCGGATCGATCTTGCCTGCGGGGAATTCCAGCATCACCTGCCCCACCGGATAGCGAAACTGACGCTCCAGCACCAGACGCCCGTCCGGCAGGACCGGCACGATCAGCACCGCCCCCGGGTGGACGACATATTCGCGGATCGCCTCGCCGCCATTGGGCAGGCGCACGCGATCGCGCCGGACCTTCAGCAATGCGCCATCGAACACCAGCTCGGAGCCGAGTCCGGATTCGATCAGGTGGTCGTCGTCAGGCGTTGCCAGAGAGCCAGTCCTTCGCGATCAGGAAGTCGCTGTACAGCGCGGCTTCGGGGGACCCGGGCGCAGGTTGCCAGTCGTAGCGCCAGAGCGCCAGCGGTGGCATCGACATCAGTATGGCCTCGGTGCGGCCATTCGACTGCAGGCCGAACAGCGTGCCGCGATCCCACACCAGATTGAATTCGGCATAGCGGCCGCGGCGATACAGCTGGAAGTCCCGTTCGCGCTCGCCGTAGGGCATGGCGGATCGTCGTTCGAGGATCGGCGCGTAGGCGGCAAGGAAATGATCGCCGACGCTTTGCGTCAGCGCAAGACAACGCGCGTAGCCGCCTTCATTCAGGTCGTCGAAGAAGATGCCTCCGACGCCGCGCGGCTCTTTCCGGTGTTTGAGATAGAAATAGTCATCGCACCATTGCTTGTAACGCGCGTGGACGTCCTCGCCAAACGGCGCCAGCGCCTCGCGGCAGGTACGGTGAAAATGGATCGCGTCCTCTGCATAACCGTAGTAGGGCGTCAGGTCCATGCCTCCGCCAAACCACCAGACGGGCTCGGTGCCATCCTTGCGCGCCGCGAAGTGGCGCACATTGAGGTGAACGGTCGGCGCGTAAGGGTTGCGCGGATGCAGGACCAGCGACACGCCCATCGCTTCCCACGAGCGGCCGGCGAGTTCCGGGCGATGCGCGGTGGCCGAGGCCGGCAATCGCTCCCCCGTGACATGAGAGAACAGCACGCCTCCCCGTTCCAGCACGCGCCCGTTCTCGATCAGCCGTGAAAGACCACCTCCACCTTCGGGCCGCGACCAGGCATCGCTGCGGAACTTCTCGCCACCGATCGCCTCCAGGCCGGCGACGACGCGCGCCTGCAGGTCCTGAAGATAGGCACGGATGGCGGCGCTATCCACGGCGTCACTTGCGGGCGGCGAGCGCGCGGTATCCGATGTCGGTGCGAAACTGCATGCCGGCAAATCCGATGTCGGCAACGGCGGCATACGCTGCGCGCTGCGCCAGGCGCACGGAATCCGCGAGCGCGGTCACGCACAGCACGCGCCCGCCGCTGACCACCGTCGCGCCGTCGGCAAGCGCGGTGCCCGCATGGAACACGACGACATCCGGCCGGGCCTCGGGCGTGATGCGCTGCAGGCCGTCGATGACGTCCCCCTTGCGCGGATTGTCGGGATAGCCGCCCGCCGCGAGCACGACGCCGAGCGCCGTGCGCCGGTCCCATGCGGCGTCGGCCGTGTCGAGCGTGCCGTTCACCGCCTGCTCGAGCAGGTCGACCAGGTCGGACTTGAGCCGCGCCATGATTGGCTGGGTTTCCGGATCGCCCAAGCGGCAATTGAATTCAAGTGTCCTGGGATTGCCGGCGCCGTCGATCATCACGCCGGCATAGAGGAATCCGGTATAAGGAATGCCGTCCGCCGCCATGCCACTTACTGTCGGCTGGATGATTTCGCGCATGATTCGCGCGTGCAACGCGGGCGTGACCACCGGTGCCGGCGAATACGCGCCCATGCCGCCCGTGTTGGGTCCGGTGTCGCCGTCGCGCAAGCGCTTGTGATCCTGCGACGAGGCGAGCGGCAGCACGTTCCTGCCGTCGACCATGACGATGAAACTCGCTTCCTCTCCTGCCAGAAACTCCTCGACGACGACCCGGGCCCCCGCGTCGCCCATCGCATTGTCGACCAGCATCGCATCGACCGCCGCGTGCGCTTCGGGCAGCGTTTGCGCGACGACGACGCCTTTGCCTGCGGCGAGGCCGTCGGCCTTGATCACGATCGGCGCGCCGGTCTCGTCCACGTAAGCGTGCGCCGCGCGCGCGTCTGCGAACGTTCGATAGCGCGCGGTCGGGATGCCGTGCCGCGCCATGAACGCCTTGGCGAAGTCCTTGGAGCTCTCGAGCTGCGCCGCGGCGCGCGTGGGACCGAAGATCTTCAATCCCGCCGCGCGAAAGGCGTCCACGATGCCGGCAGCCAGCGGCCCTTCCGGTCCGACGACCGTCAGCGCGACATTCTCCCGCTGCGCGAAGGCGACGAGTTCGGGAATTTCGGTCAACGCGACGTTCGTCAGCATGGGATCGCTTGCGGTACCTGCATTGCCCGGCGCGACGAACACCTTGCCCACGCGCGGGCTCTGCGCGAGCTTCCACGCCAGAGCGTGCTCCCTTCCCCCGGAGCCCACGACAAGGATGTTCATGTATGCGCCTTCACCATTGGGCCCGGCCCACGTCAGTGGCGGAAGTGGCGGATGCCGGTGAAGACCATCGCAATGCCGCGCTCGTTGGCCGCGGCGATCACTTCCTCGTCGCGCATGCTTCCGCCGGGCTGGATCACTGCCACGGCGCCATTGTCGGCGACGACATCGAGGCCGTCGCGAAAGGGAAAGAACGCGTCGGACGCGACGACGGACCCGGCAAGCGCCAGGCCGGCGTGTTTCGCCTTGATCGCGGCGATGCGCGTCGAATCCACGCGGCTCATCTGGCCGGCACCGATGCCCAGCGTACGCCCGCCACCGCAATAGACGATCGCGTTGGACTTCACGAACTTGGCCACGCGCCAGGCGAACAGCAGGTCCGACATCTGCTGCTGCGTCGGCACCTTCACCGTCACCACCTTGAGTTCCGATGCGACGACGTTGCGCGCGTCGGGCGACTGCACCAGGAAGCCGCCGCCGACGCGCTTCATGTCCCATGCGTTGGAAGTGGTGCCCATCGCAGGCAGCGGCACTTCGAGCACGCGGACGTTTGCCTTCTTCTCGATCGCCGACAGCGAATCGGCCGTGTAGGCGGGCGCGATGACGACTTCCACGAACTGGGCCGAGACGGCTTCCAGCGTGGCCTTGTCGACGGGCCGGTTGAACGCGATGATCCCACCGAACGCGGACGTCGGGTCGGTGGCGAGCGCGCCCCGGTACGCGGCGAGCGGTTCGGCGGCGATCGCCACGCCGCAGGGGTTGGCGTGCTTGACGATGACGCAGGCGGGTTCGGCGAACGTCTTGACGCATTCCCACGCGGCGTCGCTGTCCGCGACATTGTTGTACGACAGTTCCTTGCCCTGCAACTGCCGGTAGGTGGAGATGGAACCCGGCGCCGGCGCCTCGTCGCGATAGAACGCCGCGGACTGATGCGGATTTTCGCCGTAGCGCATCTGCTGAACCTTGTTGCCGGCGAAATGGAACGAGTCCGGAAACTCCGCGGCAGCGCCATCGGAACCGCGCGCCGACAGCCAGTTTGCGATCGCGCCATCGTAGGATGCCGTGTGCGCGAACGCCTTGCGCATCAGGCGGAAGCGCGATACATCGGTGAGCGCACCACCGCTCGATTTAAGTTCGGCCAGCACGCCGGCGTAATCTGCCGGGTCGACAACGATGCCGACGTGCGGCCAGTTTTTCGCTGCGGCGCGCACCATCGACGGCCCGCCGATGTCGATGTTCTCGACGGCGTCGTCCAGCGTGCAGCCGGGCTTGGCGACGGTGGCCCGGAACGGGTAGAGATTGACCACAACCAGGTCGATGGTCGGGATGCCGTGCGCCGCGAGCGCGGCGACGTGCTCGGGGACATCACGGCGAGCCAGGATGCCGCCGTGCACCTTCGGATGCAGCGTCTTGACGCGGCCATCGAGCATTTCCGGAAAGCCCGTGTAGGTGCCGACATCGGTGACGCGCAAACCGGCGTCGGCCAGCGCCTTCGCGGTGCCGCCCGTCGAGAGCAGTTCCACGCCAAGCGCGGCCAAGCCGCGCGCGAATTCGACCAGCCCCGTCTTGTCGGATACCGAGAGGAGCGCTTGCGCGACCCGGGCCGCCATCAGATCAGCTTGTAGCGGGTCAGCTTGACGCGCAGCGTATTTCGGTTCATGCCCAGCATGTCCGCCGCCAATGTCTGGTTGCCGTTCGCCCGTTCCATGATGGACACGAGCAATGCGCGTTCGACGTGCCCGATCACCATGTCGTAGACGCCGGTCGGTGTTTCGCCATCCAGTCGCTTGAAATATTCGTCGAGCGAACGCTCGACACTGCGGCAGATCTCGTTACTGCCATTGAGTTTGATTTTTCGGTTCACGCCGCGAGGGCCTCCCTTGCCCGGTTCGCATTGCTTGGTGTTTGTTCCGACGTCGACATCAGGGCGGCGCGGGCTTCGACCTGCTGGTCGGCCACATCTTCGTTGCCC
Source organism: uncultured beta proteobacterium (assembly GCA_963782625.1). Classification (GTDB taxonomy): domain Bacteria; phylum Pseudomonadota; class Gammaproteobacteria; order Burkholderiales; family Casimicrobiaceae; genus VBCG01. The sequence goes on from CAWAKN010000008.1 coordinate 119,741, forward strand.
ATGTACACAAGCCGGTCGCCCACGGACTGCAGGCGATCGAAGAATCTCTCCACCGCCCCGAGTTGCTCGCGTGCGGTGGTCGCAGCGTTCGTCTCGCGCCGCAGCTCGGCGCCTCCGGCTAGCGCCCCGGTGTACCAGCCAAGGTGCTTGCGCGCGATGCGCACGCCGGCAGCCTCGCCGTAGAACTCGTAGTGGTCCGCCAGATGCGCGCCGATCAGTTCACGCGCTTCCGCCACCGTCGGCGCAGGCAAATGCGCGCCGGTGGCCAGGAAGTGGGCGATTTCGCGGAAGATCCACGGGCGACCCTGCGCCGCGCGGCCAATCATGATCGCATCGGCACCGGTATGCTGAAACACTGCGCGCGCCTGTTCCGGCGTGGCGATGTCACCGTTGGCGATCACCGGAATCGTTACCGTGCGTACGACCGCGGCGATCGTGTCGTATTCCACGGCCCCCACGAACGCGCATGCGCGGGTGCGTCCGTGCACGGTCAGCGCGGCCACGCCGGCGTCCTGCGCAATGCGCGCGACAAGTGGCGCGTTGCGCAGCGCCGGACTCGGCCCCGTGCGGATCTTGAGGGTGACCGGCACGGCGACGGCCGCGACGACCGCACGGAGGATCGCCTCGACCAGGCGTTCGTTGGCCAGCAGCGCGGACCCCGCCGCGGCATTGCAGACCTTCTTCGCCGGGCAGCCCATGTTGATGTCGATGATCTGCGCGCCCAGGTCGACGTTGTAGCGCGCGGCGTCCGCCATCTGCAGCGGATCGGCACCGGCGATCTGCACGGCGATCGGCGCGACCTCCCCCGCGTGGTCGACGCGGCGGCGCGACTTGTCCGTGCCGCGCAACTGCGGATTGGATGCGACCATCTCCGAGACGGCGTAACCCGCGCCCAGCCGCTTGCACAGTTGACGGAACGGGCGATCGGTGACGCCCGCCATGGGTGCCACGGCGAGGCTGTTCGGCAATATGTAGGGTCCGATGCGCATGCTCGGGAAGGCGGGACCGGAGTGAGTGTATGACTGCGGGAACGGAGGTAAATTATACCGGCTTTGCCGCGCCAACGTTTCCGCGTCCGCGAAGGATTTTTCAGCCGCGCAAATCACGTCGCGGCGCGAGCGAACGCACGTTCAGGACACGCCGAAAAGCATCGCGCGCGTGAATGCCTTCTTTGCGGGCGGAATCGCATCGAGCAGCGCCAGCGCGAATCCGCGCGGCCAGCGAACGAACAGCGAGTCCGTCGCGAAGATCCGCGTCAGTCCATGCGTGAACGCGATACCTGCATAGCGATCCGGCCGGCGCCTCGCCGCGAAGGCCGCCAGCATCGAATTCGATCCCAATGCTTCGCGCGGCGCGCGGATGATTGCCTCGCCCAATTCGTACGCGTCGCGCAGGCCGAGGTTGAACCCCTGCCCCGCGATCGGGTGCAGCGCCTGCGCGGCGTTGCCGATGACGACGCTTCTCGCTGTCACCGTGGGGCGCGCGAATTCCAGCCGCAGCGGAAACGAGCGGCGGTCGCTCACCTGCGCAAATCCGGTGACCCGCTCGCCGAAATGCTGCGCGAGCGCAGCGAGGAACGCGGCGTCCGATTCCGCGAGCAGTGACTCCGCCTTCGCCGGCGTCATCGACCACACGAGACCGTAGTGATCGCCTTCGGGCAGCAGTGCGATCGGCCCCTCGGGCGTGAAGCGCTCGAAGGCAACGCCGCCATGCGGGCGCTCCATGCGGACCTTCGCGATCAGCGCGACCTGTCCATAGTCGCGCTGGTGCCGCGCGATTCCCGAAACGACCGTGCCGGCACCATCGGCAACGACCGCGAGCCGCGCGTGCAACTCCGTTTGGGCTTCACCCGAAAGCGCGACCGTGGCTTCGACTGCCGTTCCCGCGACCGACGCCGCGGTGACGCCGAAGCGGACATCGATACCGGTCCGCGACAACGCCTCGTCGATGGCACGCCTGCAGGGCACGATAGGAAACGACGTAGCCCAGCGCAGGCAGCCCCTGCTCTTCAGCCGCCAGCCGGGTGACGCCGAATCCTCCCGCCTGTGAAATATCGATGGTCACGATCGGCGTGATCGCGCCCGCCATGGCGGCCAGGCGCGGCCAGACCGCGAGTCGTTCGAAGATCAGCCGCGCGCCGTGCGACAGCGCGAGCGACCGGTCTCCCCGCAGCGTGGTGCCGGCCGCGCGCGCATCCAGCGCGACGATGTCGAGGTCGGCATCGGCCAGTGCCAGCGCCAGTGCGCCGCCGACGGGCCCCGCGCCGACGATGACCACATCATGCATCGGATCGCGCGTCGTCTAACGCGTGCAGGCGGCTTCGACGTCGGCGATGGACTTGGGAGCGGCGGCGGTGAGATTTTCGTGGCCGGCGGCGGTCACCAGCACGTCGTCCTCGATGCGCACGCCGATGTTCCAGAAATGCTCCGGGACATTGTCGGCGGGCCGGATGTAGGTCCCCGGTTCGACAGTGAGCACCATCCCCGGCACGAGCGTTTGCGACGCGCCCTTGACCTGATAGAGGCCGGCATCGTGCACGTCCATGCCCAGCCAATGGCCCGCGCGGTGCATGTAGAACTGCTTGAAGCTGCCGTTCTCCAGCACTTCGTCCAGTGTCCCCTGGCACAGTTTGAGGTCGATGTAGCCCTGGGCCAGTACCCGCTCCGCAGCCTTGTGGTACGCGTGGAATTCCGTGCCCGGCTTGACGACGTCGAGGCACGCCGCCTGCGACGCCAGCACCAGTTCATAAATGTCCTTCTGCGGGCCCGAGAACTTGCCATTCACCGGGAACGTGCGCGTGATGTCCGACGCGTAGCCGCGGAATTCACAGCCGGCGTCGATCAGAAGCAGATCGCCATCGGCCATCTGGCGATCGTTCTCGCGATAATGCAACACGCAGGCGTTGGGCCCGGAGGCGACGATCGACGGATAGGCGACCGCCTGGGCGCCGCAGCGCAGGAATTCGTGCAGCAATTCGGCCTCGGTCTGGTATTCGTGCCAGCCCGGTCGCGTGACGTTCATCGCACGCCGGTGCGCCGCGCTGGAAATCGACGCGGCCTCGCGCATCAGCTTCAATTCGTGATCGTCCTTGATGAGGCGCATCGCGTCGAGCGATCCGCGCACGTCGACGATCTCGTCCGGCGCCGAAACACCGGCGCGGGCGCGATTGCGCACGTCGTTCAGCAAATGCGTAACCTGCTTGTCCCAACCGTCGAACAAGCCCAATGGCGTGTACAGCGCCGGGCGGTCGGATGCCAGTTCCGGCAGCTTCTCCGGCAGTGCCGAGATCGGGTGAGCCTCGTCGAATCCGAAGATTTCCTTTGCCGCGTCGGGACCATACCGAAAGCCGTCCCAGATCTCGCGCTCGGCATTCTTCTCGCGGCAGAACAGAACGTGCTTGTCGCCTTCGGGGCCGGCGACCAGCGCGACGACCGCTTCGGGCTCGGGAAAGCCCGACAGATAATAGAAATAGCTGTCGAAGCGGAACGGGAAGAATGAATCGCGATTGCGCGGCACCTCCGGCGCCGTGGGCACGAGCGCCAGCCCGCCCCCCGAATGCTCCCGCATCGACTTCATGACGGCGGCGCGGCGCGCCCGATAGAACTGGTGTGAATTTTTCATGGGTATTCCGGATCCCCTGCCGACCGGCATTATACGTCTCGGCGCCCGGTCGCTTGCCACGGGGCACGTGGCACTTCGCTTTGACCTCCGCTACCATCGGCCAATGCAACCCCGTGCTGCCGATGCCGCTACAGCGCTGACCGGCGCTGCGCTCCGCGAGGCCAAGCGGGCGTTGCGCGCGCGGGCGATCGCCGCGCGCGATGCGCTGGACGAGGGCGTGCGCGTGGTCGCGTCGCAGGCCATCGCCGCACGAATCGCGGCATTGCCTTCGTTTGCCGCCGCGCGTTGCGTCCTCGTCACGCTTCCATTTGCCAGCGAATGGGACACGCGGCCGCTGGCGCGGGCCGCGCTGGCGTCGGGCAAAACGCTGGTGATTCCGCGCGTCAACAACACGTCACGGATGCTCGAATTGCATGCCGTAGCCGACATCGAGCGCGACGTGACCCCCGGCTACAGGGGCATTCCGGAGCCGTTGCCCGCGCTTCCGCAAATCGCGGCGGCAGCCATCGACATGGTTCTGGTTCCCGGTGTCGCGTTCGGCCCCGAGGGCAGCCGGCTGGGTTACGGCGGCGGGTATTACGACCGCCTGATGATCACGCTGCAGCCTGCCGCGGCGCGCATCGCGGGCGCATTCGACGCGCAGATCGTCGCGTACATCCCCGCCGCCTCGCACGACCTCTGCGTGGACCTGATCGTCACGGAATCCCGCATCCTGACGGCCTCCGCTCAACGATGAGCATTGAAGGGCCGCCCCGAAGCGCGAATGCTCCCCCTCCGGGGGCAGCGAACGTAGTGAGCGTGGGGGTGCCGAAGGGCCGCCCCGAAGCGCGAATGCTCCCCCTCCGGGGGCAGCGAACGTAGTGAGCGTGGGGATGAGCGCTGAAGGGCCGCCCCAAAGCGCGAATGCTCCCCCTCCGGGGGCAGCGAACGTAGTGAGCGTGGGGATGAGCGCTGAAGGGCCGCCCCGAAGCGCGAATGCTCCCCCTCCGGGGGCAGCGAACGTAGTGAGCGTGGGGGTACTAACACGCAGCCGCAGGACGGCCTTCATCGCGCTCGCCGCCACGCTGGCAATCCAGATGTTCACTTCGCTTGCGGCCACGGCACCCGCCGTCCTCGCGCCTGAACTGGCCCGGGATTTGGGCGTCGCGCCGCAATGGATCGGCGTTTTCGTGGGCCTGGTCTACATGGGCGCAATGCTGGCGAGCGTGGCGTCGGCAGGTTTCATCGAGCGCTTCGGCGCAATCAGGGTGTCGCAAGTCTGCGTGCTGCTGTGCGCGGCCGGAATCGCCCTGGTCGGATTGCTGCCCGCGTCCCTGACCGGCCTGCTGATTGCCGCAGCCGTCCTGATCGGCCTCGGCTACGGCCCGATCACCCCCGCTTCCTCGCAGGTTCTGGCCCGGACCACGCCCCCGCAACAAATGGCGCTGATGTTCTCGATCAAGCAGACGGGTGTGCCTGCCGGCGCCGCGCTGGCCGGCGCCGCGCTTCCGATCGCCGCGCTCGCGATGGGATGGCGGACGGCGCTGGTGCTGGTGGGTGTGCTGGGGCTGGGCGTCATCGTGACCGCCGAATCCACGCGCAGGCGGCTCGACACCGATCACGAGCCAGGCAAGGCATTTTCGTTGCAGGTCATCATCGAACGCCTGAGGCTCGTGGCCAAGTCTCCGCCGCTGGCCGAACTGGCACTGCTGAGCTTTGGCTACGCGGCCGTCCAGGTTTGTCTCACGAGTTTTCTGGTGGTGTTTCTGCATAACGCGCTCGGATGGTCGCTCGTGGCTTGTGGGTTAGCACTTACACTCGCCACTGTCGGCGGTGTAATTGGTCGTATCTTCTGGGGCGCGGTTGCCGACAACGTTCTCGCGCCACGCCGGACGTTGATCGTCATCGGGACGCTGGCGGGCGTGTGCGGCCTGGCGATGGCATTTGCGACCCCCGCCTGGCCGGCATGGCTCGTGCTGCCGGTGACGGCCGTGTTTGGGGCAACCGCCATCGGCTGGAATGGCGTGCAGTTGTCCGAATTGGCACGGCTCAGTCCCCCGGGCAAGGCCGGCGCAGTGACCGGTGCCGCCGGATTCATCACGTTTTCCGGCGTGGTCATCGGCCCGCCTCTGTTCGCGGTGTTGACGTCGTTGACAGGTGGGTACCGCACGGGATACCTGATGATGGCGGTGGTGAGCCTGGCGGTCGCGTCGTCGCTCCACTTCCGCAGCCGCATCGCCACGGCCCCAGCCGCCCGCTGACAGCGCTCATGCGTTGTCGGGCCCAGATTCGGGCACTCGGGCACCGCGTGTTCACACTTCAAATCGAACGGCGCGCACCCTTCCCGCGATGCAGCAATACAATAAGTCGGCAACCCCCTAAAATAGTCTGCCACCCGATGGTCTTGCCTTTCGCCTTTCGTTGAGCGGACGTGGACAAGGACCCGCCACACCGCTTGACTCATGGTCTGCCTTTAAGTCACTTTTCGACCCCTGCGTCGCACGGACACTAACGGAGCCGCGCAGGCAGAATTGCCCCCGAAGAAGTCGATGCCAGTGCAATCGCCTTCAGGAGAATCACAATGGACATGATGAAAAGCGATGCCGATCCCCAGGAAACGCGCGAATGGCTGGACGCACTGGCCGGCGTGCTCGCTTCCGAAGGTCCTGACCGCGCGCATTTCCTGATCGAGAACCTCATCGACGCCGCGCGGAAGTCGGGTGCCTACCTCCCGTTCTCCGCCAATACGGCCTACATCAACACCATTCCCGTCGACAGGCAGGCGCACCTGCCCGGCGACTTCAACATCGAGCAGAAGATCCGCCACTGCGTACGCTGGAACGCGATGGCCATGGTGCTGCGCGCGAACAAGGACACCAACGTCGGCGGGCACATCGCGAGCTTCGCTTCGGCGGCGATGCTCTACGACATCGGCTTCAACCACTTCTGGCGCGCGCCGAGCGACGATCACGGCGGAGACCTCGTCTTCGTGCAGGGTCATTCGTCCCCCGGCGTCTATGCCCGCGCATTCATGCTGGGACGGCTGACGGCGGAGCAACTGGACAACTACCGGCAGGAAGTGGACGGGTCGGGGATCTCGTCTTATCCGCATCCATGGCTGATGCCGGACTTCTGGCAGTTCCCGACGGTGTCCATGGGCCTCGGCCCGCTGATGGCGATCTATCAGGCGCGCTTCATGAAATACCTGAACGATCGCGGGCTGGCGCAGACGGAAGGCCGCAAGGTGTGGGCGTTCATGGGCGACGGTGAAATGGACGAGCCCGAATCGATGGGCGCCATTGGCATGGCGGGCCGGGAGAACCTGGACAATCTCATCTTCGTCGTCAACTGCAACCTGCAGCGGCTCGACGGTCCGGTGCGCGGCAACGGCAAGATCATCCAGGAATTGGAGAGCGACTTTCGCGGCGCCGGCTGGAACGTGATCAAGGTCGTGTGGGGCCGGCACTGGGATCCGCTCCTCGCGCGGGACAAGAAGGGCATCCTGATGCGGCGGATGATGGAGGTGGTCGACGGCGAATACCAGACGATGAAGTCCAAGGACGGCGCGTACGTCCGCGAGCACTTCTTCAACACGCCCGAATTGAAGGAGCTCGTCGCCGACTGGTCGGACGAGGACATCTGGAAGCTCAATCGTGGTGGGCACGATCCGTTCAAGGTCTACGCGGCGTTCCACGCGGCCGTGAACCATAAGGGCCAGCCCACGGTGATCCTGCCCAAGACCATCAAGGGCTACGGCATGGGCGAGTCCGGCGAGGCGCAGAACATCACGCACCAGCAGAAGAAGATGTCCAGCGATTCGGTCCGCCGGTTCCGCGACCGCTTCCACATCCCGGTGCCGGACGACAAGCTCGAGGAGATTCCGTACGTCACGTTCCCGGCGGGCTCGCCGGAGCAGGAATACATGACGGCGCGGCGCATGGATTTGGGGGGTTATCTGCCGGCGCGCCGCCAGAAAGCCGCGCCGCTGGTCGTGCCGGAGCTCGCGGCCTTCGAGCGATTCCTCAAGAGCACCGAGGACCGCGAAGTGTCGACGACGATGGCGTTCGTGCAGATCCTGCAGATGCTGCTGCGCGACAAGAACATCGCCAAGCACATCGTACCGATCGTTCCCGACGAGTCGCGGACGTTCGGCATGGAGGGCATGTTCCGCCAGCTCGGCATCTGGAACCAGCAGGGCCAGCTCTACACGCCGGAAGACCGGGACCAGCTGATGTTCTACCGCGAGGACAAGACCGGCCAGATCCTGCAGGAAGGGATCAACGAGGCCGGCGGCATGTGCGACTGGATCGCCGCGGCGACGTCGTACTCGACGCACGGCGTGCAGATGATCCCGTTCTACATCTTCTATTCGATGTTCGGTTTCCAGCGCATCGGCGACCTGGCATGGGCGGCGGGCGACATGCGTTCGCGCGGCTTCCTGCTGGGCGGAACGGCGGGCCGCACGACCTTGAACGGCGAGGGCCTGCAGCACGAGGACGGCCATTCGCACATGATCTCGGCGACGGTCCCGAACTGCATTTCCTACGATCCGACATTCGGATACGAAATCGCCGTCATCATCCAGGACGGATTGCGCCGGATGTACGCCGAGCAGGAGGACATCTACTATTACCTGACGGTGATGAACGAAAATTACCAGCAGCCCGCGATGCCCGAAGGCGCCGCGCCGGGAATCCTCAAAGGCATGTACAAGCTCCGCGACGGAGACTCAGTGCCAAACCCGCCAAGGGCAAGGCGCCACGCGTCCAGCTCATGGGCTCCGGCGTCATCCTGCGCGAGGCCATGGCTGCCGCCGACTTGCTCAAGAAGGACTGGGGTGTCGACGCCGACATCTGGAGCTGCCCGTCCTTCACCGAGCTCGCACGCGACGGCAATGCGGTGACGCGCTGGAACATGCTGCACCCGACCGACAAGCCGCGCATGTCGCACGTCGAGACATGCCTCAAGGACGCGCAGGGGCCGGTGATCGTCACGACCGACTACATGCGCCTCTTCGCGGAACAGATACGTCCGCTGGTGCGCAATCGCTACGTCGTGCTGGGTACCGACGGCTTCGGACGCTCCGACACGCGCGAGCGGCTGCGGCACTTCTTCGAAGTCAACTGCTACTACACGACCGTCGCGGCGCTGAAGGCGCTCGCCGACGATGGCACGATTCCGGCAACGAAGGTTGCCGAAGCCATCAAGAAATATGGCCTCGATCCGGACAAGCCGGCGCCGTGGACGGTTTAGCCATATGCATCCGATAGCGATGGGACGACTGAAGAAGAGGCGGAAATGAGCACGATCGAAGTCAAGGTCCCCGACATCGGCGACTTCAAGGACATTCCCGTCATCGAGATCTTCGTGAAGGCGGGGGACTCGGTGAAGGCCGAGGACTCGCTCATCTCGCTCGAATCGGACAAGGCCACGATGGACGTGCCGGCGCCCGCAGCGGGTGTGGTCAAGGATGTGCGGTTGAAGCTCGGCGACAAGGTCAGCGAGGGCACGCTGATCCTCACGCTCGACGCGGCAGCCGCGACCGATGCCAAGCCTGCTGCATCCACAACGCCCGCGGCGGCGCCGCCGGCCGCTGCCGCGCCATCGCCACCCGCGGCGGCCGCGACTGCGCCGACCGCAACGGCGCCTGTGCCGGCGCCCGCTTCCCCGCCGTCTCCGTCATTGACGGCTGCGCCCATCGACGATGCGGCGTTCAAGGGCGCGCATGCTTCGCCTTCAGTGCGCAAGTTCGCGCGCGAACTGGGTGTCGACCTGGCGCAAGTCAAGGGCACCGGCCCCAGCGCCCGCATCCTGCAGGAGGACGTCCAGAATTTCGTCAAGCAGGCGCTCAGCGGCGGCGGCGCGCCAGGCGGCGCCGCAGGCAGCGTGACCGGTGGCGGATCGCTGAATCTGCTGCCGTGGCCGTCCGTCGACTTCGCGAAGTTCGGTACGGTCGAAGCGAAGCCGCTGTCGCGGATCAAGAAGATCTCCGGCGCCAACCTTGCCCGCAACTGGGTAATGATTCCGCACGTCACCCAGTTCGACGAGGCGGACATCACGGACCTCGAGGCATTCCGCGTCCAGATGAACAAGGAGAACGAGAAGGCCGGCATCAAGATCACCATGCTGGCGTTCCTGATCAAGGCGTCGGTGGCGGCGCTGCGCAAATTCCCCGATTTCAACGCGTCGCTGGATGGGGACAACCTGGTGTTGAAGAAGTACTTCCACATCGGGTTCGCCGCCGACACGCCGAACGGCCTCGTCGTGCCGGTGATCCGGAATGCCGACCAGAAAGGCGTTCTCGACATCGCGAAGGAAATGGGCGCTCTCTCGGCGAAGGCGCGCGAAGGCAAGCTGGGTCCGGCAGAGATGCAGGGCGGGTGCTTTTCCATCTCGTCGCTGGGCGGCATCGGCGGCACCGCCTTCACGCCGATCATCAACGCGCCTGAAGTGGCCATCCTCGGCGTGTCGAAGAGCGCCACGAAGCCCGTGTGGAACGGCAAGGACTTTCGTACCGCGGCTGATGGTGCCGCTGTCGCTCTCCTACGACCATCGCGTGATCGACGGGGCGTCCGCGGCGCGCTTCACCGCGTATCTCGCGGGCCTGCTCGCCGACATGCGGCGGGTGATGCTATGAGCGCGGCCTCGGCTTCCGTGGCCGCAAGCGTGGGGGTTTTCCAATGAGCGTCGTGGAGGTCAAGGTCCCCGATATCGGGGATTTCAAGGACATCCCGGTCATCGAGATCTTCGTCAAGCCGGGCGACACGGTGAAGGCCGAGGATTCGCTGGTCACGCTCGAATCCGACAAGGCGACGATGGACGTGCCCTCGCCCGGCGCGGGCGTGGTGAAGGAGGTGAAAGTCAAGCTGGGCGACAAGGTCAGCGAGGGCAGCGTGATCGTCGTCCTCGATAGTGCGGCCTCAGTTGCCACCCCCGGCGATGCGAAGCCCGCAGCAGCAGCGGCACCCGCGCCCACTCCGGCACTGGCGGCCAAACCCGCACCACGGCCCCCACAGGCAATTCCCGGCGCCGCGTCATACAGCGGCAAAGCCGACATCGAATGCGAGATGCTGGTGCTTGGGCGCCGGTCCCGGCGGCTATAGCGCGGCGTTCCGCGCGGCCGACCTCGGCATGAAGACCGTGCTCGTCGAGCGGTACGCCTCGCTGGGCGGCGTTTGCCTCAACGTCGGCTGCATCCCCTCGAAGGCGCTGCTGCACATCGCCGCGGTGATGGACGAGACGAAAGCCTTCGCCGAGCACGGCATCACGTTCGGTGAACCCAAGGTCGACCTCGACAAGCTGCTCGCCTGGAAGAACAAGGTCGTCGGCAAGCTCACCGGCGGCCTGTCCGGCATGGCCAAGGCGCGCAAGGTCGACGTCGTCCGCGGCTACGGCGCATTCCTCGACCCGCACCACGTCGAAGTCGAGGTGACGGACGGAAGCGGCCAGGGCAAGACCGGCGCGAAAAAGGTCGTGACGTTCCAGAAGGCGATCATTGCCGCGGGTTCGCAATCGGTGCGCTTGCCGTTCCTGCCGGACGACCCGCGCATCGTCGACTCGACCGGCGCGCTGCTGCTTCGTTCAGTGCCGAAGCGCATGCTGGTCATCGGTGGGGGCATCATCGGCCTGGAAATGGGCACCGTGTATTCGTCGCTGGGCGCGCGCCTCGACGTCGTCGAAATGCTCGACGGCCTGATGCAGGGCGTGGATCGCGATCTCTTCCGCGTGTGGGAAAAAATGAACAAGCCGCGCTTCGACCGCATCATGCTGAAGACGAAGACCGTCGCCGCGGAAGCGAAGAAAGATGCGATCTACGTAACGTTCGAGGGTGAACAGGCGCCGTCCGGCCCGCAACCGTACGACCTGGTGCTGCAGGCGGTGGGCAGGAGTCCCAACGGCCGGAAGATCGCCGCGGAGAAGGCCGGCATCGTGGTCACCGATCGCGGATTCGTCCCCGTCGACAACCAGATGCGCACCAACGTCCCGCACATCTACGCCATCGGCGACATCATCGGCAACCCGATGCTCGCGCACAAGGCCGTGCACGAAGGCCATGTCGCTGCGGAAGCGGCCGCCGGCGAAAAATCCTACTTTGACGCTCGCGTCATTCCGTCAGTCGCCTATACCGATCCGGAAGTAGCGTGGGTCGGCGTCACCGAGGACGAAGCGAAGGCCAGGGGCATGAAGGTCGGCAAGGGCGTGCTTCCTTGGGCCGCGTCGGGTCGCGCCATCGCCAATGGCCGCGACGAGGGCTTTACCAAGCTCATCTTCGACGAGACGACGCACCGAATCGTCGGCGGAGGTATCGTCGGCACCCACGCCGGCGACCTGATCAGCGAAGTCGCGCTGGCCATCGAAATGGGCGCCGACGCCGTCGACATCGGCAGGACAATCCATCCGCATCCGACGCTGGGGGAATCGGTGGGACTCGCGGCCGAGGTCTACGAGGGTGTCTGTACGGACCTGCCGCCGCCGCGGAAGAAATAGCGTGACCCAGGATGAACTGAAGCAGGCCGTCGCCCGCGAGGCGATCAAGTATGTCGTCGATGACGCGTGGATCGGCGTGGGCTCCGGATCCACGGCGAATTTCTTCATCGACGAGCTTGCCAAGATCAAGCACCGCATCAAAGGCGCGGTGGCCAGCTCGGTGAAGACCGCGGACCGCCTCAAGTCGCACGGCATCGATGTCGAGGAGTTGAACAACGTCGACGACGTGCCCGTCTACGTCGACGGCGCGGACGAGGTCACCGAACACGGCGCGATGATCAAGGGCGGCGGCGGCGCGTTGACGCGCGAAAAGATCGTCGCGGCAGTCGCGCGCAAGTTCGTGTGCATCGTCGACCAGTCGAAGCGGGTCGGCGTCCTAGGCAAGTTCCCGCTGCCGGTGGAGGTGATCCCCATGGCGCGCAGCTACGTCGCACGCGAACTCGTCGCGCTCGGCGGCCAGCCGGCGCTGCGGATGGGTTTCACCACCGACAACGGCAATGTGATCCTGGACGTGTCGGGACTTTCCATCGTCGATCCGCCCAAGCTCGAGACGACCATCAACAACATCGTCGGCGTCGTCACCGTCGGCCTGTTCGCGCACCGCGGAGCTGACGTGATCCTGCTGGGTGCGTCCGACGGTGTGCGCACGCTTTCGCCGCGCTGACCTTCGCCATTTGCTCCGTCCCGCAGGATCGCCGGCTTGATTCGCGGCCGCGGTAGAATGCCCGGATGACCAATCTCAACGTGCCGGGACTGGCACCCGTCGTCGACATCGCTGCCTACATGCGCGACGTGGGCGCTTCCGCGCGCGCCGCGGCAAGAGAACTCGCGCGCGCGAACACCGGCGCCAAGAATGCGGCGCTGCGGGCGATGGCCGACGCGGTGACACGCGACGAGTCCCGGCTGCTCGCGGCCAACGCGCAGGACGTCGCCGCCGCCAAGGCTGCCGGGCACGACGCCGCCTTCGTCGATCGCCTGACGCTCAACGCCCAAGTGATCCGCGCCATGGCAGACGGGCTTGAGCAGATAGCCGCGCTGCCCGACCCCGTCGGCGAAATTACCGATCTCAAGTATCGTCCCAGCGGCATCCAGGTCGGCAGGATGCGCGTGCCGCTCGGTGTGGTCGGCATCATCTACGAGTCGCGGCCCAATGTGACCGCCGATGCCGCGGCGCTGTGCCTCAAGTCCGGCAACGCGACGATACTGCGCGGCGGATCGGAGGCGCTGCACAGCAACCAGGCCATCGCCGCCTGCGTGCACCAGGGGCTGCGCGACGCCGGCTTGACCGAGCGCGCGGTTCAGGTCGTGGCCACCAGCGACCGCGCCGCCGTCGGCCACCTTATCGCGGACGTCGTGCACGTGGACGTCGTCATCCCGCGTGGCGGCAAAGGTCTCATCGAGCGCATCGCCAGGGACGCGAAGGTTCCCGTCATCAAGCACCTGGATGGCGTTTGTCACGTCTACATCGACGCCGGCGCGGATCCCGACATGGCCATCCGCATCGCCGACAACGCCAAGACGCAACGCTACTCGCCATGCAACACGATGGAAACGCTGCTCGTGCATCGGACAATTGCGTCACGCGTGCTCCCCCCACTGGCCGCCATCTATGCCGAGAAATCGGTCGAACTGCGCGGTGATGAGCGCTCGCGCTCATTGGTTTCGTCCATGAACGCGGCGACGGAGGCAGACTGGTACACCGAATACCTGGCGCCCATCCTGGCTGTACGTGTCGTCGATTCGCTGGACGACGCTATCGCGCACATCGCGAAGTACGGTTCGCAGCACACGGACGCGATCGTCACCGGGGATTTCGGCAACGCGATGCGCTTCCTGCGCGAGGTCGACTCCAGTTCCGTGCTGGTCAACGCATCCACGCGCTTCGCCGATGGCTTCGAGTACGGCCTGGGCGCTGAGATCGGCATCTCGACGAACAAGCTGCACGCGCGTGGTCCCGTTGGTCTCGAAGGATTGACCAGCCAGAAGTGGGTGGTCCTCGGCACGGGCCAGATCCGCGGCTGACCTCCGGCGGCATGTCCTCGTCCGTCTCGATCTCGATTGCGACCAACACGGCCATCGCCGGCGCCAAAGGCTTCGGCTGGTTCGTAACCGGCTCGCCGACGCTGTTCGCGGAGATGATCCATTCCTTCGCGGACGTCGGCAACCAGGTGCTGCTCAGGGTCGGCGAGGTGCGCGGACGGGGTGCGCCTGACCGCGTGCATCCCTTCGGACGCGGGCAGGAGAAATTCTTTTGGGCGCTCGTCTCCGCCGTCAGCGTGTTCTTCATCGGCTGCGGCATCAACCTGTACCACGGTGTGCATGCGCTGCTGTCGCGGCAGGCTGTGGAGCCGTTCACGCCGCTCATCATCGGGCTGCTGTTGTTTTCGCTGGCGCTGGAATTCTGGACGTTCAGGGTGGCGCTGAAGGAAATCGGCGGCTGGGCCGGATTGCGCGAGAATCGCACCAACACGACCGTGCTTGCTGTCCTTTTGGAGGACGCCGTGGCGCTGTTGGGCATCTTGCTCACACTGGTGGTCGCGGGCATCAGCTTCATCTGGGGACCGAGGCCGATATTCGATGCCACGGTGGCGATTCTGGTCGGTGTGCTGCTGGGCGTGATGGCGCTGTTCCTGGCAGCGCTGAACCGCAAGCTGCTGATCGACGCATCGGATCCCGATGTCAATCGCGCGGCGCAGGACTGGCTCGCGTCACGCGACATTTCCGGCACCGTGAATTCGCTGGTGCTCGACAACGACAGATCGGTGGTGTTCGTGAAAGCGCGGCACGACGTGCGCGATTCCTTCGCGGTCGGCGAAGCATTGAAAGCGCAACTGGCCAGGGACGGCAAGACCGTCGACGCCGTCTACTGGAAGTTTGCCGGCAACGCGTGACAATGCACAAGTCCCCGGAAACTTCGGCGCTGGATCCCCTCGCGGCAGCGATTCTCGAGTTCTGGTTCGGAGCGGAGGACCCGGCGTCGCCGAGCACCCCACGCGACGAATGGTTCCGCAAGGACGCCGCGTTCGACGCAGAGATCCGCGAGCGCTTCGGTACCGCCATCGCCGTCGCGGTGGCCGGCGGCTATGGCGAATGGTGTGCGACCGCCGAGGGCGCACTTGCCCGCGTGCTGGTGCTCGACCAATTCACGCGCAACGTTTACCGGGACACGCCGGCGGCCTTCGCGGGCGATGCGCGCGCATTGGCCACCGCGCAAGACGCTGTCGATCGTGGCCTGGATCGCGCGCTGAAGCCCTTCGGCAGGTGGTTTCTGTACATGCCGTTCGAGCACGCCGAAGACCCAGCGGCACAGCGACGATCGCTCGCGCTTTTCGGCGCCCTGGCCGAGGATGCGGGACTCGCTGCGCCGTTCGAGTGGGCGCAAAAGCACGCGGACGTCATCGCGCGGTTTGGCCGCTATCCGCATCGCAATGCGATTCTCGGCCGGACTTCGACGCCGGAGGAAGTCGCGTTTCTCGGCCAGCCCGGTTCCCGTTTCTAGCCTGCGCCGGCGCTGCAGCGCATTCATCGCATGTCCGCCGCGCCAACGCCCATCGCAATTCTCGGCGGCACGTTCGATCCGGTCCATTACGGGCACCTGCGCTTTGCCGACAGCGTGCGGCGCTCACTCGGCCTGGCCGAAGTGCGCCTGATGCCGGCGGCCGATCCGCCGCACCGCGACCGTCCGACGGCGTCGGCCGGCGATCGGCTGGCGATGCTCAAGCTTGCCGTCGCGGAGTTTCCCGGACTGGTCGTCGACGACCGCGAATTACGCCGCGCGGGAAAGAGCTACACGGTGCTGACGCTACAGGAACTCCGCGGCGAGTTACCCGCCAGCCCGATACTCGTGCTGCTCGGCGCGGATGCGTTTCGCGGGCTTCCCTCCTGGCACCGGTGGCAGGAACTGTTCGATCTCGCGCATTTCGTCGTCGTCGAGCGGCCCGGCGTGAACCTCGAGGCGGGCCTGCCCGCGTCGCTGCTTGCCGTCTGGCGCGACAGGCTGGTCGACGATCCGGGTAGCCTGCTTACGCGGCCCGCGGGCGCCATCCTCGTCCAGCCCATCGCGCCCGTCGACGTCTCGGCCACCTTGATCAGGGACGGAGTCACGCATGGTGGGAATGCAGGCACGAAATGGCGCGGTTTGCTCCCGCCCGCCGTTTTGGCCTATATTGAACGCCATCACCTTTACCTTCGTGGATCGGATGCGCCTTAACAAACTGCAGCAAACCGCTGTTACCGCGCTCGAGGACATCAAGGCCCGCGACATCACGGTCCTCGACGTTCGCAAGATCACCAGCATTTACGATTCGATGATCATCGCCACCGCCGAGTCGAACCGGCAGGCCAAGGCGCTGGCGCATCATGTCCGCGACCGGCTGAAGGAGGCCGGGGCGACGATTCAAGGCGTCGAAGGCGAGGCGACCGGAGAATGGGTCCTCGTCGATTGCGGCGACATCGTCGTGCATGTCATGCAACCCGCGGTCCGCGCCTACTACAACCTCGAGGAACTCTGGCAGGACGCCGCCTCGACGCGCCGCGTGAAAGCCGCGGCATAACCCATTCCGGCGCGCGCGACGAAACACGCGGCCGACCTCGAACAAGCACGCGCGAAAGAGCGCCGTGAAGCTTTGCATCGTCGCACTGGGCCACCGGATGCCCGCATGGGTCGCCGCTGGATACGGCGAATACGCCAAGCGGCTGCCGCGCGAATTCGAGTTGGAACTCGTGGAACTCAAGCCGGCGGCACCCGGCCCGGGCAAGACGTCAGCGCAACGGCTCGCATCGGAGGCGCTGCGAATCCGCGCCGCGTGCACGAATCGCATGCTGGTCGCGCTCGACGAGCACGGCGTCGCTTGGACCACGCGCCAACTGGCGCAGCGGCTGGCGGGCTGGCGCGACTCGGCGCAGGACGTCGCCTTCGTCATCGGCAGCGCCGATGGGCTGGACGAGTCGGTACGACGCGACGCGGCCGCGGTTTTCGCGCTGTCGGCGCTGACGCTTCCACATGGACTGGCAAGGATCATACTAGCGGAACAACTGTACCGCTCGGCTAGCATCCTGAGCGGTCACCCCTATCACCGTGACTGACAACGCCATCTATCTCGCGTCACGCAGCCCGCGCCGGCAGGAACTGCTGCGGCAGATCGGCGTCGACTTCGAACTGCTGGGGCTGCGCAGCGCGCCGGGCCGCCACCAGGACGTGGTCGAAGAGACTCGCGACGGCGAGCCGCCGCTGCACTACGTCGAGCGCATTGCGCGCACCAAGGCGGGCGTGGGATGGAATCGTATGATGGAGCGCGGGCTTCCACCGCGGCCGGTGCTTGGCGCGGATACCGAGGTCGTGTGCGATGACATCGTTTTCGGCAAGCCCGCGAATGCCGACGCGGCTCGTGGAATGCTCGAACGGCTTTCGGGTCGCAGGCACGACGTCATCAGTGCCATCGCGCTCCGCTGGCAGGACGACGTGGAGGTCGCCCTGTCCGTCACGCATGTGACGATGCGCCGGCTGACGGCGCGGGACATCGAGCGCTATGTCGCCAGCGTAGAACCCTTTGACAAGGCGGGCGGATACGCGATCCAGGGCCGCGCGGCAATGTTCATCACCCGCATCGACGGCAGTTACTCGGGCGTGATGGGGCTGCCCCTGGCCGAGACCGCCGCGGCGCTCGCAAGGATCGGCCGGCCCGTGTTGTAAGATCAGGATTGTCATGCATGAGATCCTGATCAACGTCACGCCGCAGGAAACGCGCGTCGCCATGCTCGAACAGGGCGTGGTGCAGGAGTTGCACGTCGAGCGTTCCAGCGCACGCGGCCTGGTCGGCAACATCTGCCTGGGGCGCGTGGCGCGCGTCCTTCCAGGCATGCAGAGCGCGTTCGTCGAGATCGGTCTGGAGCGCGCCGCGTTCCTGCACATCGCCGACATCTGGGAGCACCGCCAGAACGGGCATGGCGGCGAACAGCGGCCCATCGAGAAGATCCTGCACGAGGGACAGTCGCTGCTGGTGCAGGTGATCAAGGACCCGATCGGCACCAAGGGTGCGCGCCTGTCGACGCAGGTCAGCCTGGCCGGACGCCTTCTCGTGTTCCTGCCGCAGGACTCGCACATCGGCATCTCGCAGCGCATCGGCGACGAGGCCGAGCGCGAAACCCTGCGCGAGCGCCTCCAGCTGCTGCTGCCGGAGGGCCTTGTCGGAGGTTTTATCATCCGGACAATGGCGGAAACCGCCACGGAGCGCGAGATGCAGACCGACATCGAATACCTGACCAAGCTTTGGGGCGATCTCAACGTGCGGTCACGCGAAGTGCCTCCCGCAACGCTGCTGTACCAGGACTTGAACCTCGCGCAGCGCGTGCTGCGGGACATGGCGACCGAGGAGACCTCGCGCGTGGTCGTCGACTCGCGCGAGACGTTCGCCAAGATGCAGGAATTCGCCCGCGCCTACACGCCCGCGCTGCTGGAGCGCGTCACGCATTATGTCGGCGACCGCCCGTTGTTCGACCTGAACGGCGTCGAGGACGAAATCGAGAAGGCGCTGTCGCGGCGCGTCGACCTGAAATCCGGCGGCTACCTCATCATTGACCAGACCGAGGCGATGACGACCATCGACGTCAATACCGGCGGCTTCGTCGGCGGCCGCAGTTTCGACGACACCATCTTCAAGACCAACCTCGAAGCGTCGCAGGTGATCGCCCGCCAGCTGCGGATGCGCAACCTGGGCGGCATCATCATCATCGATTTCATCGACATGGAGAACGCGGACCACCGCGCGGCCGTCCTCGCCGAACTCAACAAGGCGCTGGAAAAGGACCGCACGCGGCTCACGGTGAACGGCTTCACGCAGCTGGGCTTGGTCGAGATGACGAGGAAGCGCACGCGCGAATCGCTCGCGCATGTGCTCTGCGAGACCTGCCCGACCTGCCACGGGCGCGGCGAGCTCAAGACGGCGCAAACGATTTGCTACGAGGTCCTGCGCGGCATCGTGCGCGAGGCCAAGCAGTTCAACGCGCGGGAATTCCGCATCCTCGCGTCGCAATCGGTGATCGATATGTTCCTGGACGAGGAATCGCAAAGCCTGGCGCAGCTGGGCGATTTCATCGGCAAGCCCATTTCTCTACAGGTGGAGACCGTGTACACGCAGGAACAGTACGACATCGTCCTCATCTAGGGCCATCGGCGCGATCGCGGATTGCCACCACCCGAACGAGTCCCGGATCCATGTTCGCCAAACTATGGGCCCGTGCCCGGCAACTGTTCGAAAAGGTCTTTCCGTACGAGCCGGAGCCGGGGCGATTCGAATCCGGATCGAAGTGGAGCCTGAAGGGCTTTCTCGCGGCCGCACCCTTCGTGCTGCCGAACCGCGAATACGTAGTCTATGTGCCCAGGGGCCGCAGCGTCTGGCGGCGCGCGCCACTGATCGTGCTGTGCCACGGATGCAAGCAGACGCCGGAGGAGTTCGCGCAGGGCACGCGCATTGCCGAGCTCGCGGACCGCGAAGGATTCGTCGTTCTGCTGCCGCGCCAAAAGGATGCCGCCAATCCGTGGCGGTGCTGGAACTGGTTCGACACGCGCACGATGCGCGGTGCCGGCGAGGCGGCCATCGTCGCTGCGCAGATTCGCTCCGTCCGGCGCCGGTATCGTTGCCATCGCAAACGTGTGCTCGTCGCCGGCATGTCCGCCGGAGGCGCCTTGGCCGCGGTGATCGGCTTGCGCTATCCCGGACTGGTTTCGGCCGTGGCCGTGCATTCGGGGCTCGCCTGCGGCGCGGCGAAATCTCCACTTTCCGCCATCGCGGTCATGCAAGGCGGGCCGGAGCAGGACGTCGCTGCGATCGGTGATGCAGCGCGCGCCGCGTCCCATCCGCGCGCATTGCCGATTCCACTGCTTGCGGTCCAGGGCGTATCCGATCCGGTCGTTTCACCGCGGCATGCCGCAGCGCTTGTCCGGCAGTACCTGCATCTCAACGGCCACTCCTCGGCTCGCGACGCCGGTGCGACCTTGTTGGGAATGCCCGCGGCCGACAGCGAGTCGACGACGACGCTGGCGAGCGGACGCACGGAGACGGTGCGCGAATGGCGCAGCGATGGCCGGCTGGTCGCGCGCCTGGTCGAAGTGTCGGGACTGGGCCACGCGTGGAGCGGCGGCGATGCGGCGCTGGCCTACAACGATGCGGAAGCGCCGGATGCGACCGCGCTTGTCGGCGCGTTCTTTGCCGATGCACTATCCTGACGTGGTTTTGCGACAAGGAGCCAAGGGGCCATGGCCATTTCGGCAATGAACCATTTCACGGTGCTGACCGACGATGTGCCGCGCACCGTTCACTTCTACTGCAACCTGCTGGGGTTGAGCGACGGCGCGCGGCCGGATCTTGGGTTTCCCGGCGCATGGCTGTATGCCGGCGGCGCCGCGATCCTCCATGTCGTCGGCGGCAAGACGCGCGAACAGCTGAAGGCGGGGGTCATAGACCACATGGCATTCTCGGCGACCGGGCTCTCGGAAACGCTGGCGATGCTCGTCACGTACAACGTCGAGCACACCTGCCGGCGGCAGGCCGGAACCGGCATCTGGCAGGTATTCCTCTTCGATCCGAACGGCGCCCGCGTCGAGCTGGACTTTTCCCCGGACGAAGTGCAGAAACTAAAATGAGACCAAAATGAGACGCAAATGAGGCGCGGATGAATCCGCTGCGCGTCGAGCCCGACCACCTCGTGGTTGTCACACCGGACCTGCGCCAGGGCTGCGACTGGGTCGAGGAGCGGCTTGGCGCTCGGCCCCGGCCCGGCGGCAAGCACATCGCGATGGGCACGCACAATGCGCTGCTGTCGCTGGGGCCGCGCTTCTATCTCGAGGTGATCGCCGTCGACCCGGGTGGCATCGCGCCGGGCCGGCCGCGCTGGTTCGACATGGACGAGCCGCGCATGCGCGCCGCGATTGCCGAAGGCCCGCACCTTGCGCACTGGGTCGCGCGTACCGTCGACATCGACGCCGCTGCGGCTCGCGTTCCCGATCTCGGCACACCAACGCCCATGTCGCGCGGCGACTTCACATGGCGCATTACGGTTCCCGACGATGGCCATCGCCCGGGCCGCGGCCTGGTGCCGACGCTCATCGAGTGGCCCGATGCGCGGCATCCCACCGACAACATGGCCGATTCAGGCTGCCGACTGGTCGCCATCGCCGGCGAGCATCCGGAGCCGGCGTCGGTGCGCGCCGAACTCGCGGCGCTCGGACTCTCCGACACGATGAAGGTCACCTACGGAAAGTCGCCGCGCTTAGCCGCGATGATTCGTACGTCCCGAGGTGTTGCGACGCTGTGATGACGGCGCCCTCGTCCGTTACTCTTCCGGCGGGCGCACGGCGCGAAAGGTGGCGAGCAGCAGCAGGTCGTAGACGATCTTTATTCCACCCGCGATGACCAGCGACCAGCCGAAACTGGAGACGCCGAGCAGGTAGCCTGCAATAAGCGGACTGGTCGCCGACGCCAAGCTCCGCGGCACGGACGTGATGCTGGCGGCGGCGGCACGCTCCCCCGGAGAAACGACCGCCATCACATAGGAACTGCGCGTCGGCACGTCCATCTGCGACAACGCGCTGCGCACCAGCAACAGCACGATGACCCACGTCAAGTCGGAAACGAACGGGACGAGGATCAGCAGCACGCTCGAAGGAAGATGGGTGAACACCATCGTGTTGACCAATCCGATCCGGTCGGCAATGCGCACCGCCACGAGGTAGGAGAGCGCCGAGAACACGCCTGTCCAGAAAAAGATCGTGCCGGCGACCGCGATTGAAAGGTCGAATTTCTGGAACAGCCAGAGCGCCAGCATCGACTGCACGATGAACCCGCCGCCGAAGGCATCCAGGCTGAACAATCCCGCGAGCGTGTAGACAATGCGCCTGGACTCACGCAGCGGTGCAGCGCGCGTCGCGGTCTCGGCCTCGAGAGCCGCCGGCAACTTGCGGTAGATGAGACCGGAGGCCACACCGAGAAGGCCGTAGAGCAGGAATAGCGCCTGCATCGTGGCCTTCGCGCTGACATGCATCGAGCCGGTCAGCCATTCGGAAGATCCGGCAAACAGCGCGCCAACGGCGCCGACCAGCGCGCCGACCAGGCTGTAACGGGCGAAGACCGCAGTGCGCTGCCGATCCGTCGCCAGACGGGCCAGGACCGCCTGCTCCAGTGGCAGAAAGACGCTGACGTCGCCACTCGATGGATTGAGCGTGCCGACCACCGCAACGATGAAGAGCGGCCAGAATTCGGTGAAAGACGCGAAACCCAAACCGGTCGCCGCCATCAGCGTCGATGCCAGCAGCAACAGCGTACGAAATGGCAGCCGCCAAGCGTGCATGCCGACCAGCAACGTCAGCAGGCCCGAGCCCAGCAACGTTCCGGTGGTGATGGCGCCGACCTCGAAGGGAGTGAGGCCGAGCGTGATGAGGTAGAGCGGCAGCAGCAGGCTGACGAACCCGTCGCCGAATGCGCGCAGGCCACGGGCCAGAAGCAATCTGCGAAGATTTGCAGAAATCACGGGACAGGAGACGGAGTGCGGGCGACGCGCATGCCGGTCGCCGCCTCCGGGATCGGGCTGACGATGAACCTGAAGTTGGACGCGATGGCTGCCCCGCTCGACGCGAAACATCTGCAGGACATGGACGGGGCACCGTCTTGGAGGGATTGTTCCCGGGGGTCCTGCGTTCCCCCGCCTAAAATATTACAGCGCGCGAATTCCCGGCGCAACAGCCTTATGCCGGCCGCGGAACTGGATGCTACCCGAGTGCCCCGCGCGCGGCGACCGGCCACACGCACTCGACGGTGTCGCCGCGGGCGCCGACGATCCAGTCGTAGAGGTTGACCGTCGGGTCGCAGTGCCCGGGGACGAGCCACACGCGTTCGCCGACTGCGGGTTGTGCCATGGCAGCATCGACACGCAGCACGCCATGCTCGTCCGATGCACCGGCATACTCGAGCCCGCGAGCGGCGTGGACCACCGGCAATCCGGAATCCATCGCCAGTGCCTTGAGCCCGGCATCGACGATCGCGCGGTCTGGCGCCGGCGCGCTCATCACGGTCGCCGCGACGTACAAGCTTTGCTCGAATGCATGATCGTCCGGCGCCAGCGCATTGCGGCCGTAATCCGCGTCCATGAAGATGTAGGAGCCGGGCTGCAGTTCCGTATACACGCGACTGTCGCGCTCTAGTTGCCACGTGCCGGTGCCCGCGCCGGTGATTGTGGGGCACGCGATCCCTGCAGCAGCCAGAAGGTCGCGCGTGTCGCGCGCGAGGCTCGCGGCCGCGACGATGGCCGCGCGACGCTCGGCAGGCTTGCGCAGATGCTGCGCGGCACCGTGATAGGCGTGCAGCCCGCGAAAGCGCAGGCCTGGCGAGGACTGGAGGGCCTGCGCAAGCGCCACGGCAAGCAGTCCGGGCACGATGCCGCAGCGATGCGCGCCGACATCGATCTCGACCAGCACGTCGATCGTTGCGCCGACCTTGGTCGCCGCGGCCGATATGGCCGCGACGACAGCCGGGTCGTCGACAAGCACGCCGATCGTCGCGTTCCGCGCCAGTCCGGCGAGGCGAGCCAGCTTCGTCGCGGTGACGATTTCATTGGTGACGAGCACGTCGCGTATCCCTGCCTCGACGAACGCTGCCGCCTCGTCCACCTTCTGGCAACAGATGCCAACCGCGCCAAGGGCAACCTGCTGCTTCGCGATCTCCGGGCACTTGTGCGACTTGGCGTGCGGCCGCAACGCCACACCCGAACCGCGCACGGCATTGGCCATCAATTCCAGGTTGCGCTCGAAGGGATCGAGGTCGACAACCAGGGCAGGAGTCTCGATGGCGGCCACCAAGTCACCGGGGCGCGCGGGCATGCGTTGCATCAGGTTCCGTCAGTGTTTGCGTCATAGCCATTGTAAGTCGGAATCCCCTCCTCAACGGCACTCCCGCACACTCGAGATCGCGGGTGGCAGCGGGAATATCCGCCGGCGGTCCATTGTTCACAATGTCGTGAACACTCCACTCGCTGCCTTCGCGTTGCTGTTTCTGGTCGGCGCGCGGCCCGTCTGCGCAGCAGCCATCGCGGTAGACGCCGAGCGCAATGGCGACGCCATCGACATCCGCGCCAGCGCTGTGTTGAAGTCCGACGCCGGCACAGCGTGGCGCGTCTTGACCGCGTACGACCGCTACCCCGAGTTCATCCCGGATCTGCACGCAAGCCGAGTCGTTGCGCGTCACAACGCGACGGTCCTGGTCGAACAGTCCGGAGACGCGGTGCTCTGGCTGTTCAAGCTGCCCATCGACATCACGTTCGAAGTCCAAGAGAGCCCGCCGGGCGGCATGCGTTCGCGTGCGGTCGCGGGCACGCTGCGTTTGTTGACCAGCAGTTATGCGCTGACACCGGTCGCGTCAGGGCTGAGGCTCGACTATGTCGGGCACGTAACACCAGGCTACCCTCTCCTCGGATACTTCGAGAAACGGGCCGTTGAGCGCAATGTCGCCCGCCAGTTCCAGGCTCTCGCCGACGAGATCGAACGTCAGTCCGCGGCCCGGCAAAAGTGATCCGGCGACGCGTAGTTCCTGCCGTTGTCGCAATCGTTGCCGCGCTGGTGGCCGCGTGCGTTCCACGGCCCCTTGCGCCACCCGAAGCGGAAAGGGGCGCGCCGGCCGAATTTCCGACTGCGTACTACCAGCAGTTGCGGTCGCAGGGGAAGCCCGTGTTCCGTGTCGATCCCGCGCGCTCGCTCGTGGTCCTCGAAGTCCGGCGCGGCGGAACATTCGCGCAATTCGGGCACGATCACGTGATCGCCAGCCATAGCATATCGGGCAGCATCGCAACGGATGAAGGGCGGGCCGACCTTTACATTCCGTTGGGCGAGTTAGCGGTCGACGAGGCGGACTTGCGCGCCGAGGCCGCCCTCGGACCGCCCCTGGATCCCTCCGATATCGAAGGTACCCGTCACAACATGCTGGAGAAGGTTCTGGAAGCCGGACGTTATCCCTACGCGTTGATCAGCGTGACCAACGTTGGCGCAGCAGACGGCGCGAGACAGCTGCCGTTCAGCATGACGGTGCACGGGGCCACGCGTCTTGTCGAGGCCTCGACCCGTGTGGAAAAATCCGCGGCGGCAATTTCGGTGTCGGGAACCGTCGCCATATACCAGAGTTCCTTCGGCATTACGCCGTTCTCGATCCTGGGCGGAGCAATCGCGGTGCAGGATCGCGTCGACATCCGGTTCCACATTCGCGCGTATGCCGCGCCATAGCACGCGCCGTCAGCTACGGCGGGACAGATCCACTGCTTCCGCATGGGTGGGAAGCGCATCGGCGATTCGTGCGGGAAGGCGCAGGCTCCGCCACAGACCGGAAGGGTAGAGACCGGCCGCGAGCAGATGCTTCGCAACCATCGCCGTGATTCGCGCGATGTCGCGCACGGGACGAAAGTGGCTCGGGCGCCCTGCCGAATGGAAGATCGCCGCGATCGGAATGGCGACGGTGGTGTAGCCAAGCCGCGCAGCACGAATCAATGCTTCGCTCTCGAATGTGAATGCGGCACCAGCATCGTGGCGTATGTCGAGTTGCCGCAGCAACGCCGCCGGGTACAGACGTTGACCCGATTGCGAATCGGCGATGGGGTGTCCCGCCGCCCACGAAATCCAGAAATCCGCGAAGCGATTGGCGCGTCGCCGCGCAGTGGGATACGCCGCGCGGCCTTTGAGGCGCGCCCCGACGATCACGCGATGCGGGTGCTCGTTCGCAGCCAGCAGCAAGCGGCGCACGTCTTCGGGCTGGTGCTGGCCGTCGCCGTCGAGCGTGACCACGCACTCGGCGCCTTCCGTCATCGCCACCTCGATGCCGTCCCAGAGACTCGCCGCCTTGCCCTCGTTGCGCTCGTGCCGCAACACATGGACGGGAAGACCTTCCAGCGCGGCACCAGTGCCGTCGGTCGACCCGTCGTCGACGACGATCACCAGTGGGCATTGCCGCAGCGAGCGTTCGGCGATGTCGCGAATGGTCTTCGCCTCCTCGTACGCCGGGATGACGATGGCGGTGCGCATCAGTAAAGCGCCCCGTTGATCGACACGCATTGGCCGGAAATGTACGCCGCAGCATCGGACGCCAGAAACGCAACCAGTTGCGCCACTTCCTGCGCCGTCCCGGCGCGCTGCATCGGAACGAGACGCTTTATCGCGTCCTCATCGAATGCGGCTTTCGCCATCGGCGTGTCGATGATGCCCGGCGCGATGCTGTTGACGGTGACGCCGCGCCGCGCCACTTCGATCGCCAGTGACTTTCCGGCGGCAATCAGGCCCGCCTTGGCCGCGGCGTAGTTCGCCTGGCCGCGATTCCCTGCCAGTGCCGCGATGGACGCGATATTGATGATCCGGCCCCAACGCGTGCGGATCATCGGCAGCAGCAGCGGTTGCGTGACGTTGAAGAAGCCATGCAGGGCGACGTCGATCACACCGTGCCACTGCGCCTTCGACATTCCCGCCAGCGGCGCGTCCGCGGTCACGCCGGCATTGTTGACGAGGATCTGGATGGGCGCGCGCGCGAGCAATGCAGCCAGCGCCGTCCCGGTCGCCAAGGCGTCCGCGACGTCGAAGGCGACCGCCTCGGCGGAGCCGCCCTCCTCCCTGATGCTCGCGGCGATGTCCTGCGCCAGTCCCATGCGCGAATGTGCATGCACGAACACATGATGACCTGAGTGGGCGACTTCACGGCAGATCGCTGCGCCGATGACGCCCGTCCCGCCAGTCACGAGCGCGTGCTTCACGGCCAGGACCCGTCGCGGATCATGACGGCCGCGCGTCCCTCGACCACCGCATCTCCGTGCGCGGCCACTTTGAAGCCATACAGCCGTGTCTGGTCATTGGTGCCCATATGCAGTGCTTCGATGATTAGCGGTCCCGCGATGTCGTCCAGCCGCGAACAATAAAACTTGCAATCCCGCGCGCTCAGCAATAGCCCCACACGCGGCCGCCCGTCGCCCGGTGCCGTGAGGCCGCCATGCGCGGCCATTGCCTGTGCCGCGAATTCGATGCCGTGCATTGACGAAAGTCCTTTGGCCGTGCGCAGCGGATTGGTCGCGGCAAGGTGTTGCATCGTGAAACAGATGATACGTTGCCCGTCCCAGAAATCCACGCCGTCGATCAGGCACATCGCGCCCTGCTGAGGGATCAGCGCCTCGATTCGTGCGCGGTCGGCCGTCATGGCAAGTAGGCGAGCCATAGGCTCGTTCCGTCGAGATAGGGAAGGGCCAGGCGGGCCGGCCGCCGGTTTGCAATGGCTCGCAGCAACGGCAGCGCAGCCGCAGCGGCGTTGCCGGTGAATCGCGCCAGCAGTTCTGCAGGCGGCAAGTCGTCGCCTTCTTCGCTGCCATGATCGGTTGTCAACACGTCGATGCAACCGAAGATACCGGTGTCGCCGGGTCGCAAGCAGAGCGCGCAGGCGAACGCTTCAGCGCTGCGCGCAAACGACGCCAATGCGGCAGGGAATGGCGCATCGAAGGCGATATACAGCACCGGCGCGCCAGTCGCCAGTACCTGTCCACGCGCTTCCTTGAGCCCGGCGACGAAAGACGCGGCGCCTGCACTCACGGTGATCGACGTGGCAAGTGCGCCGACACCGATGCTCCAGTAACCCGCCGGCGCGTTAAATACGGAGTTGTGGAAAAGCGTCGGCGACAGCACTATCTGAGGTTGCGCCAGCGCGGCGAGCATATTGGCGAGGACTTCGCCGTCGCCATCCGACGTGCTGAATACAGTGGCCATTTTCGACACCTCGTCCGGCGCCATGCCGGCGACCGCCTGCGCCGCCGCGGTGATGGCGAGCCGCGTAGTCGCATTCGCACGGCGACGTTCGAGTGGCGGCAGGCACTCCGGCGCGAGACGGGGCAGCGCTCGCAACGGCATCGACGCGGCGGTTCGCAATGCTGTCTGCGCCTGCGTCCAGTCGGCCATTCCGGTCGCGCAGACGCCGATGCCAGCAATGGCGAGCGGCGTCACGGCACGACTCCGAACACGAGGCTGCAGTTGGTGCCACCGAAGCCGAAGGCGTTGCACAGCACATGCCGTAAGCTGCGCGGCTCCGAAGCGAGCACGACGGCGCAGCCGAGCGCCGGGTCGACGTGCTCGCAATTCAATGTGCCCGGGATCCACTGCTGCCTCAGCGCAAGTTCCGCGACCAGCGCGCCCATGATTCCCGCGGCCCCGAGCGTGTGCCCCGTCCACCCCTTGCTCGAGCTGACCGGCGTGGCCGCACCGAACACGGAAAACACGGCTTGACCTTCAGCGGCGTCATTGGGTCGGCTCGCCGTGCCGTGCAGGTTGACGTAGTCGATTCCGGCCCGGTCGAGATGTGCGTCCACAAGTGCCGCCAGCATGGCGCGTGCCGCTCCGGCGCCTTCCGGATGTGGGCTGGACATGTGGTGCGCGTCGCTGCTCTCGCCCGCGCCCAGCAGATGCACGGCCGATCCGGCATCTGGGTCGAGCAGCGCAAAACCGGCGGCCTCGCCGATGGAAATGCCATCCCGGTCGATTGCACACGGCCGGCAGGGCCGCCGGGACAGCAACTCCAACGAATGAAACCCGTACAGCGTGGATAGCGCGAGGGAATCCACGCCGCCGACGATCGCGGCGTCGCAGTCGCCCGCGGCGATCGCGCGCGCGGCAACCGCGAACACCTTCGCGCTCGACGAACAGGCCGTCGAAACGGTCGCCGCGGGTCCGCGCAACTCGAGGTAGGCCCGCACGAATTCGGTGGGCGCGAAGAGGCTGTGCCGGCAGCGGTAGAACCCAGGGGTCAACACATCGCTGCCATGCGTCTCGTGATCAGCGATCACGCGGTACGCGAGTTCGGTGGCAAAAATTCCCGACGTGGTCGTACCCAGGAAGACGCCGATGCGCTCGGCACCATGGCGCTGCGCGGACGCGCGTACCGCTGATGTGAAGCCATCCTGTTCGAGTGCGAGTTGTGCCAGCCGGTTATTGCGGCAATCGTAGTCGGCGAACGCCGGGGGAAGCGGTGATGCATCGACCGCGTCAACCCTGCCGATCCATGTTGCGAGACTCGCCGCGGGCTCGAAATCATTTGGACGCAACCCGCTCGTACCGGCCTGCAACGCGCGCAACACGGCGGCAGTGCCGACACCGCAGGCATTGGTCATCGTCGACGCGGCGAGCGGCAGTGGGCGCATCGAATTCCGCTTTATGCCGGCTGCGGCGCGCGCGCGAGCAAGAGAAACGCGCAGAGGACGAGGCTGTAGGCGACGCCAAGCGCCACAGTCACGCCGATGACCCCCAATACGGCGATGCGTGACAGCGCGAGCATACCGAATGCGCACAACGTTGTGCTGCTGACCACGGCCAGGGTCCGCAATGTGCGCCGGATCTCCTCCTGTGCTGCGGCAGCGCGCGCGAAGAACAACGCATAATTGATCCCCACGCCGAGCACCAGCAGCAGCGCCACCAGGTGCAGCACGGACAGCGGCCGCCCCAGCGCGACCAACGTGCCTGCGGTCATGGCGATAGCCAGCAGCACCGGCGCCATCAGACGCAACGCCTGCGGCGCGCTGCGCAGTCCATGCGCAAGCACGCCGAGGATGAGTAGCGCGCCCAAACCCGAAAAGAGCATCGCTCGCTGGCGGAAGGCCGCCATCAACTGCGACGATTCGGCGCGCAGGTCGAGCGCGATGACCCGCGCGCCAACCAAAGCCACCGCGCCGCGCGCGACGATCGCTCCGTCGGTAACGCCTCGCAATGGAACGACCGCGTACCAGCCGTCACGGCCGTCTTGCCGCAGCAGCGATTCCGCCTTCAGCCCGAGTGCATTGCCCGTCAGGTCCTCCAGCATCAAGGACGATGCGGTCCGGGCCTGCTCGATTTCGGCGAGAAACGGATCGAACGTACCTGCGCGGAACGGAAGCCCTTCCAGCGCCTGCGCAAGATTCGCGCGCAGCTGCGACGTCTCGGGCAGCGCCGCCCGTCGCTTTGCCTGAGTCGCCGCGCTCGGCAGAATATCGGTGACCAGGTCGAAGCCGCCGATGGCGCCTTCCTTCACCCATTGCGCAAGTGCCGGGCGCAATTGCTCCGCGCGGACCAGCACGTCCTCCTGGCTCGCACCGACGACGATGAGCAGATACCGCACGTCCGGGGCACCCAGCGCGTCGCGAAGTTCGCGGTCGCGTTGCTGCAACTCCTGCGGCAGCGGATTCATGTGGGCGACGTCGTCGTCGAACCAGGGCCGTTGCCACGAAAAAATTGCCACCACGACTCCCAGCATAGCCACGATTCCCCAGCGTACAGGTGCCGACAACGGCGAAAGTGGTAGGCCCGTCCTTTGCACCGTCGGCGGGACGCGGATCCGCGTTGCGGAGGTCCAGAGCGGCAACACCCAATAAGTCATCGCGCCAGCCACGAGGATGCCCACCACGGTCAACATGCCCAGTTGCGCCAGGCCGGGAAAGTCGGCGAACAGCAGCGCCAGCGATCCGCAGGCCGTCGTCAGGATCGCCATGCGCAAGGTCGGCGCCAGCCGCGCCCGTGCAACGCTGACCGCTTCGTTGGCGCGCAGTTGCGTGAACAGGAAACTCGGGTAGTCGACCGCCTCCCCCAGCAATGTCGCACCGAATCCGAGCGTAATGCCTTGCACGGTGCCGAATCCCAGGCCGACGGCAACGATGCCCGCGAGCAGTCCCGTGGCTGCGGGAATAAAACACAACAGGACGACGATGGCCGACCGGTACACCCAGAAAAGGATGCCGAGGATTAGAGCAACCGACAACATCGACAGGCGCGTCACATCTGCTGCAATCAAGGCGCGACTCGTAACGCTCATCGCTCCCGGGCTCGAGAAGCGCATTTGCGCGGCGGAATCCCTGCCCGCGCTTTCGAACGCACGCGTCAATGCCGCGAGGGCGCGTTGCTGTCCGTCCAGATCCCAGCCAGGTGCTGCCGTCTGCGCGACCAATAACGCGGCTTCGCCACTGCGCGCGAACCAGACGCCATCGATCCGCTTCGGCTGCACCTGCGGCACCAGATGCGAGAGGATGTAAAGCGTCTCGCCCGTCGGATCGTTGGCCAGCCAGCGTTTTTCCAGCACACTGGCGCCGCCGGCCAACCCTTCCAGCCGCTCTTCCAGTGCGGTACGCAGCGCGGGCGCCTGGAAATGACCTGCATCGACGCGGTCGCTCAACTGATAGCGATGGCGCTCGATCAGCGCCACTTCGGCGGCGCTGCGCATGCCTTCGCCGTTGGCGGCATAGCGGAATTCCGGCGAGGACGACAGCGCGCTCACCATCGATCGGCTGATCGCAGCGAGGCGCAATGGATCGTCGTGCGCGATCTCGACCAACAGCAGGCGGCTGGCCACGCCATCGCGCAGTTCGCGGCTGAATATTCGCTGCGCGGGCGTCTCGCCGCTGGGGAGGAATGCACCGAAGTCGCTGTCCACCTTGAGCGCGACCGCGCACCATGCGACCGCCACGGCGACCAACGCAAACCAACCGGCAAGCGTCCAGCGGCGTGCGTTCATTACCTGGCACCCGGCTGGATGAGCAGCACCGTCCGGTCGCCCATCCGCTCGTCCACCTCGATGCGCGTCAACTGCGCCTGCGTGCCGTCGATGGTGACACGCTCGATCACGCCGGAAAGCGCCGCTTGGACGGGCAACAGCGTAAGGGTCCAGCGTGCCGCTTGTCCCTGCAATTGGAACGCGAAGTGGCGAGCCAATGTGACGCGGTCGCCCGCCAGCGTGGCGCGTATGCTGGCCACCCACGCCGCCGGACCCGATTCGCCAGCCAAGTCGACGAGCCGGACGCCGCGTTTGGATTCGATCGTCAACTGGTTGCCGACAATTTCCATGCGTTCGAAGTATGGTGTCTCGACGCGCATCTCGAGACGGTCCGGCCGGACATAGCGCAGCGTGCCGCGGCGGACGATCGGAGCGGTAAGTGCCATGACCTCCTTGGTTTCCTCGAACCCCACACTGCTCGTTTCCACGCGCGCCATCAGCGTCATCAGATCCGCCATGTCGAAGGCGGGCGCGCTCGAAGACAGCGCCAGCAACAGAGCAAACAGCACCGATCCATTCAGGTGGTGCTCAATCGGTCGCCGCATGCGTCCAGAAATCATAGAAGTTGAACCAGTTGAAAGGTGCCGCGCGGCAACTGCGAGCGAGCCAGTCGGCATAGCGTTGGACCTCGCGCTGCAGCGCGTCGCCGCGTCCCGCTGATGCCATCGCTTGCGCGTCGGAAAACGACTCGAACCGAACCCGGTATTGGCGCCCACCGCAATACACCGCGGAGAACAGCACCACTGGTGCGCGGAGCACCGATGCCAGAATGAACGGGCCCTCGGGAAACGACGCCGCGCCATCCAGAAAATCGCAGCGCAGCATCTTGTCGCCGGCGACCACGCGGTCGGCGAGCAGGCCGACGATTTCGTTGCGGGACAGCGCCTCCGCGACCTTGAGCATCGTCTCCGGACGCCCCAGCGGAATGACCTGTTGCGGCAACTCGCGGTTGAGCGACGCCAGCACGCTATTCAACTTCTCGGCGTTCTGCTCGTGCATCAGCACGTTCACCGCAACCGGACTTTCGGCGAAGCCCAGCGCGCGCAGCAAGTCGAAGCTGCCAAAATGCGCGCCGTACAGCAGGCATCCGCGCCCTTGCGCCAGCACACCGCGCAGCACGTCCACGCCTTCGATGCGGCAATCGATCTGTTCGGTCTGTCCGGTGAGCAGAAGCACGCGGTCGAGGATGGTCAGCGCGAAGCAATGATAGTGCGAGAAGACGTGACGCCAACCCGGGGGCCGCGGAAGCACGCGCCGCAGGTAATCGCGCGACGCACGACGCGCGCGCCCCGAGAACAGCAGGAAGTAGGCGCAGATCGGATAGAGGAGGGCTCGCCCGACGCCGCGCCCAAGCAGCAGCGTGACCCTGACGATGAACCAGATCAGCGGACGGCTACCCCGCTCACGTTGCGCGAGCCACGCCGGCTGCGACGTCACGCGGGAGCCTCCGAAAATTCGCAGAGAAACTTGCCGACCGCGACGTTCTTTCCGCCGGCATCGATCGCAAAGCGCGCTGACCGACGCTGCGTGATCTCGACGCGCAATGCCAACGGTGTGGCCGGGGAAACCGGCGTCAGGAATTTGACCTGCGGGCACTCGCGCACGCGATAGCCGTTGCGCGCAAGCAGCGCCTCCACCAGTTCGAGCAGCATGACGCCCGGAACGATGGGCCGGCCCGGGAAATGTCCGGCAAAGACGGAATGACCGGCGGCAATTGCCGCACTCCCTTCAAGAACCTCGACGTCATCCGCACTGCTCGGGCCGGCGACGCGCGGCGGCAACAGCGCACGCAAGTAGGCGATCGGCCGCTTGCCGTTCGCGTCCCGCGACAGCGCAGTGACAATGACGAGCGGGCGGGGCATGAAGGCCGGATCGATCCGCGGCGCAAGTTCCGCGCGAACTTCATCTGCGGTTCGACCGGGTGCGACGACGATCGCCGCCAGCCGCGGCGCGTCGTGAGACGGCAGGAACAGCGCTCCGTCATTCACGCCCGCGATCGCCAGCAGTTCGCGATTCAGCGCCAGTAGCGACGCGCGCTTGCCGGCGATCTTCACCATGTCGGCATCGCGTCCCATCACTTCGAAGAGGCCCGCGCCACCAAAACCCGCGGACTCGGGCACAAGACGGTCGGTCAGCGTCAACGGCTGTGGCAGGTGGCCACCGGATACTCGCGTCGCGCCATCCACGTCAGGCGCAAACGTGATTCCCGCGGCGGGCGTGAAATGGGTCGACTGCGCGGGACGCCGTGTGGCGAGGATGCCGCCTTCGGTGCTCCCAAAGATCTCCTCGACGGGGATTCCCCAATCGTGTTCGATCGCCTGCGCCAATTCGCGTTCGAGCGGCATCGTAGCCGAGATGATGCGGCGAACACCCGGCAAGCCCGGAAGGTCGCGCTGGAACGCGCGCAATTGCAATGGCGTGGTCATCAACCATATCTCGGCCACGCCGCACGTGGCAGCAGCTTTCGCGGCCAGCGCCAAGTCCGCCGGATACACCGGTCGTGCATCAAGCAGCGGTGTTCCGGATTGCAGCGCGAGCATCAGCGTCGTCTCGAATCCGAACATGTGCTGCGGCGGCACGGTGCCAAGGATTGCGGCGCCGCGCGGCGGTGTGCCGAAAGACCGCAGCAACGTCTGCGTGCCTTCGCAGAGAGTCCACCACGTCTTGGCATGCGGTTGCGGCTCGCCCGTCGAGCCGGACGTGAACAGGATCGCCGCGACGTGCGCCGCGGCTATCAACGGCGGCGGCCAAAATTTGCCGGCTGTCGCCGATGTCCCGCCGCCGATGGCATCGAGTTCCGGGCGCAGCGCGAACGACGGCACGACCGATGCTTCAGGTGTGTCTACCAGGCAGTAACTGTCCGGATAGGCGCCACGCAAGTCGCCCAGTGTCCGGACGAGACGGGAAGGCGGCAGCACCAGCGTGTGGCCGGCAATCAGCGCGGCGGCGCTCGCAAGCAGGAACTCTGCGCGGCCGTCGCAGAGATTGATGGCGAAGCGCGCGCGCGGCAACCGCGCGGCGGTGGCATTCGCCGTTGCGCAAAACGCCTCTGCCCGCCATCGCCGCCCCCGATCGAACAGCACAGTGTCTACCGCCGCGTAACCGCGCAACAGGGGCAGCATGGAGTCGATGGCCGGGCCTATCCGGAGCGATTGTGCTCGCGCATCGCCGCCCGCAATAACGCGATCTGCTGGCGTGGCGGCACGTGATCGTCACGCGGGAAGCGCCGGCGCCGGTAGGCGAATTCGACCGCGAACAACGCGGCCACGCAAAGATAATTGCCGACAGCCGTGAACCACGCCCACGCGGCGTGCGCGCCGAACGCCGCCAGTGAGGCCGACACCGTGGCCATGAGCAGGAAGAAGACAACCCACACCCGGGTCAGGCACCTCGTGTAGGAGACCACCGCGGGTTCGAGCTGTGTTTGCTCGAGTCGCGCGAAACGCGTGATCAATGCTTCGCGCCCACGCGCGAGCGTGCGGCCGAAGAGCCAGGCCAAACCCAGGTTCACGCAGAGCGGCGGCAGGAACAACAGCGACGATGGCTCCGCGAACGCGACGGCTGCGGCGGCGAGCGCCAGCACGGTGAGCGCGGCGGCCATGCGCGTACGCCGGTGCGGCAGGCACGCGCACAATCCGAGCAACGCTGCCAGCGTAATCGGCATTCCCAGCCACGGATGGTGCTCGGTGAGCACCCAGTACACGAGGAATGGATAGGCAACAAGGGCGGCGGCCAATAACCACCCACGCCAAGGGTCGCGCCGAGGGCCGTGCGGGAAAGCGGTCGCGCCTTCGCCCGGCGTTTGGCTACTTCGTGCGGTGTCGGGCGACATGTCCGGCCAGGGCCCGGAGCGACGCGAATATGTTGCGGCTTTCGACATCGTCCGAGCGCAGTTCGACGCCATAGCGCGCGGAGACGACGACCGCAATCTCGAGCATGTCGATCGAATCCAGCCCGTAGCGATCGCCATAGAGCGGTGCTTCCGGGTCGAACTCGTCGACGGGCACCTCGAGGGCTAGGGCCTCGACGATGGATGCGGCGACTTCCCGCTCGAGTTCAGTCATTGCCATAGGCCGGGTATTCTTTTCGCGTCATCCTGCAAGACCTGCAACTAGGTGCGGCCGCGGCGTCCCTGGCTATCCAGCGCGAATCCGCGCGGGGTCACGCGCGAAGCAGTGAGGCGCGAATATCGCGGTCGAGATTCTCGATCCATCCGTTGTAATTCCTGTGGATCTGCCCGTCCCGATAATTGAGGTTCGTGCTGTCCTTGTAGGTAATACTGTAGGTCGTCGCCGTGTAGCGAACATCGACGACGGCGACATGGTCGCGCAGCAATAGCCGACCATTGACCAGCCCGGGCGAAACCGGCGTCATGACCCAGCCCAGGCCCGTGCCGGCAGCGAGAACGGCACCCTTGACCTGATCTGCAGTGAGCGGCTTGCCGGCCGCCGTCACGACCGGCTGGTCGGTGACGTTCATGATGGGGCGGGATGTGCAGCCGGCCAAGAGAAGCACCACGCACGCTGCCAGAAGGATTCGTTTGTAGTTCATTGCTCTCCCCTTCCTTCGTTGAATGACCATCGAAGTGTCATGGGAATTTTAGCACGCGAATACCGCTGCCGGCCGGCAGGCACGTGATCGTGGAGAGCTTTGGGTGACGCCTGAAGCCTACTTGCCCTGCGCCGTTTCCAGTGCGGCCAGCTGCCCATACACGACGCGGCCCACCGCAAGCAGTTGCGCGCGATCCAGATTGCCGGACAGCGCATAACTGCAGTTGTCCTCGATCCAGTAGAAGACACCGACGCCGTTTTCGACGGCATACCGGAACGCGACCTCGCCGCCATCGACATGCTGCTTGCGCACCTGCAACGACAACCGCTGCTTGTCGGCATTTTCGTACATGAACAGCGCCGTGGGATTCTGGTGTCCTGCAACGAGCCGGCCGCCGACCAGCGCATAGCCGGTGCTGTTGAGATCGGGCGCGTTAACGGCAAAGCCCAAGCGCTTGGAAAGCCACGCCACCAGCCGCTTTTCCTCGGGGGCCCACACTTCCACCGGGCGATTGACGTCGGACGCATAGAGCGCGTGGGTCAGTGCCGCCTGGCGCGTGAAGGTCGTCGGTGTGCCCGCACGCTCCAGATCGATGTCGCGCGCGAACCAGCCCGCGCCCAGGCCCACGACAAGCGTTGCCGCAGCGGCGGCGAACGGGGCAAGCCAGCGTCGGTGCGCTCGTCGTGCGCCAGCGGCTGGGCCTGTCGCAGCGGCAATCAGGCGCTCGGGAATGGCCTCGGCCAGCCACGGATCGAGCGCGTCGTGCAAAGCCGCGTTGTGGCCCTTTGCCTGCGCCACCCGCGCGGCCAGCGACGGATCGCGCGCCAGAGCATCCTCGACGGCGGCCAGGCGCGACTCCGCCAGCTGACCATCCACATAGGCGTTGAGATCGGCGTCAGTTATCGGCAGCAGGTTCATTGTCGCCCCCTCATTTGACGACTTTCAGCCCCGACGGGCCGGTCGTCCCGTCGGCGAACGCAAGGCGAAGCTTCGCCCGCGCGCGCGACAGCCGCGACATCACCGTCCCGATCGGTATCGACAGCGCAACGGCGATCTCCTCGTATCGCAGCTCCTCGACAGCGGCAAGCAGCAGCACCTCCCGCTGGTCCACCGGCAGGCGTCCCACGTGCTGCACGAGCTCGGCCAGCTCGACGCGCGTGTATTGCCCCGCGCGCACCGGTATTTGCCACGCCTCGCTTCCTTCGCCGCTGTCGTCCAGGGACATCTGCATTTGTTCGCGGCGCACGAGCGCACGCTGGTTGACGAAGACGTTGTGCATGATCGTGAACAGCCATGCGCGCAAGTCGCTGCCGGCCGCCCAGAGCCGGCGCTTCTCCCACGCGCGCGCCAACGTGTCCTGGACCAGGTCGTCGGCGCGGTTCGTGTCTCCGGTCAACACGCGCGCATAGCGGCGCAGGCGCGGGATCGCCGCCAGGAGATCCGGATGGGGCAGAGGTGGGTCGGATGCGCCACTCATTGCGGATAAGTCCCCCGGGATGGAACGCGGGCCACCCTTCGCGGCGCGCGCTCCCCGGCGGGCGCCTTGGGTTCAGTCCTTGGCCACGTGCCAGACGCTGTTGATGCCGTCACCGGTCTTGTCGCCGGGCTTCGCGTCCTTGGACCATGTGTACAAGGGCTTGCCTTTGTACGCCCATTGCTTGCCGCCATCATCACGGACGATCACGGTCCAGTCGCCCGAGGCGCCCCCGCTGCCGGTCACCATCAGCGGCGGCCAGTTGGCGGCGCAAGGTCCGTTGCAGGCACTCTTGCCGCCGGCGTCGCGGTCGAAAACGTAGAGCGTCATGCCGGCGGCATTGGTCCACGTCCCATCGGCAGCCTTGTTCGCGGCCGCGGACTGCGCAGCGGCGGGAATCGAGGTGGCCAGAACCGCGGCCGTGATCGTTGCAAGGACGGTGCGAAACATTGTTATCTCCCCTGTTGTGAGTGGTTCCTGCACCGGGGCAAACAGCCCGACCTGATCCTTATTCCCCTTCCCTACCGGATGAGGATCAGCGTCGCCAATCCGAGGAAGATGAAAAAGCCGCCGGAATCGGTAACCGCGGTGATCAGCACCGACGACCCCACGGCGGGATCGCGGCCGAACTTCAGCATGGTCATCGGAATCAGCACGCCCATCAACGCCGCGAGCATCAGGTTGAGCGTCATCGCCAGCACCATCACCAGTCCCAACGCGACGTCCTTGTACAGCAGCATGGCGACCACGCCCATCACGCCGCCCCAGATCACGCCGTTGATCGCCGCGACGACGATCTCCTTGCGAAAGAGCTTGCTCGCGTGCTCGCGCGTGACCTGGCCGAGCGCCACCGCACGCACGATCATCGTGATTGTCTGGTTGCCCGAATTGCCGCCGATGCCCGCGACGATCGGCATCAGCGCGGCGAGCGCGACCAGCTTCGCGATCGAACCTTCGAAGGCGCCGATGACGCGCGACGCGATGAACGCCGTGACCAGATTGATCGCAAGCCAGGACCAGCGGTTCTGGAACGACTTCCACACCGACGCGAACACGTCTTCTTCCTCGCGCAGGCCGGCCTGCGCCAGCATTTCCTCCTCGCTTCTTTCGCGCACGAAATCGAGGATCTCGTCGACGGTCACGCGGCCGACGAGCTTGCCGTTGGTGTCGACGACGGGGGCCGACACCAGGTCGTAGCGCTCGAACGCCGACGCGGCGTCGCCGGCCTTTTCGTGCTGCAGCAACTTCACGACGGGAGGCTGCATCAATGTCGACACCAGCGCGTCAGGTTCGCTGACGATCAGCCGGTTAATGGCCAGGATGCCCAGAAGCTTTTCGCCGCGATCGACGACGAACAGCTGGTCGGTCTGCGACGGAAGTTCATCG
Organism: uncultured beta proteobacterium; assembly: GCA_963782625.1. Taxonomy (GTDB): domain Bacteria; phylum Pseudomonadota; class Gammaproteobacteria; order Burkholderiales; family Casimicrobiaceae; genus VBCG01. Next base: position 158,807 of record CAWAKN010000008.1, read on the forward strand.
AAGCGGCGCAGATAGCGCAACACGACTTCGAGGGTCACTTCCGGGCGCACCTGCAGGTCCTCGAAGTCCATCAACGCGCCGACCATGTCGTCGTCGAAGGACATCGCCGCGCGCAGCTGTTCTCGTTCCTCCAGGGGGAGGCCCGAGAACACATCGTCCATCACCTCCTGCGGGAGGTCGGGCGCCAGGTCCGCGATTTCCTCGGCGTCGAGCGTTTCGGCGGCGGCGACGAGTTCCTCGGTGTCCATCGTCGAGATCAGCGATTCGCGGACCGCGTCGGAAACCTCGAGCAGGATCTCGCCGTCGCGCGCCGCGCGCACCAGGTCCCAGATGTACAGCCGCTCGTCGAGCGGCAGCGCCTCGAGGATGTACGCGATGTCGGCCGGGTGCAGCCGGTCGAGCTTGCGCGTCAGCTGCGCACGGTTTTGCTTGGTGACGAGGCTCTCGACGATCGCGTCGCGGCCGGCGCTGTCGCCGACCGGAGCGTGCTCGAGTTGCTCATGCACCAGACCTTCGACCAGCCGATGCTTGCGCAGCAGCGCGGAAACCTCGGCGAGCGCGTCCTGCACGCGTTCGCGTGCTTCGGGGCGCTCGATTTCCTTTGTTGCGACAGGCTCGGACATGGCTTCGCTGCGGCAGGCAGTCGACCGCGCAGAGGGCGCGGGGTCGGCCCGCATTCTAACCGTTGTGCGCTACGGAATCTCGGCGCCGGGCATGCGCGCGAGAATGATGCCGATCTTGCGATTGAGCCCGGGAGCGGACTGGTTGCGTTCATAGAAGCGGGGATTCGGGGCCATCGCCGCCAGCCGCGCCGCCTGCTCCGCCGAAAGTTGTGCGGCATTGCTGCCGAAATACCGCCGGGACGCCTCCTCCGCGCCGAAGACACCGCCACCCCATTCGATCACGTTGAGGTAGATCTCGAGAATGCGCCGTTTCGGGAGCATGGCCTCGAGCATCACGGTAATCACCGCCTCCTCGCCCTTCCGCCAGTAGCTGCGCGAAGGCGACAGGAACAGGTTCTTGGCGAGTTGCTGGGTGATCGTCGAGCCGCCCGCGACGACGCGCCCTTTTTTCTGGTTCTTTTCCATGGCCAGCTGGATGCCATCCCAATCGAAGCCCTCGTGGTCGACGAACTTGGCGTCTTCCGCCGCCACCATTGCACGCTTCAGGTTGCCGGAGATGCGGTCATAGGCGACCCACGTGTATTTCAGCTGAGCCCTGGGATTCTTCGCGCGCAGCTCATCCATGCGCCACGCCATGAACGATGTCTCGCCAACCGGGTGATCGCGCCACCACCAGATATGTGCGGCGAACCATAGCTGCGGCAGGACGACAACGGCCGCCAGGGCCGCGGCGAGCCATAGCACCCACCGCCCGATGGCGCGACCGCGCACTGCCGATGCCATCAGCCGCTAGCCGGCGGACGCAGCAGGGGAAAGGCCGAAGCCGTATCGGGCCGCACGCCGCGCCAGATGAAAAAACTCTCCGCCGCCTGTTCGATCAGCATGCCCAGGCCATCTGCCGTCCCAGCCGCTCCATGCGCTTCGGCCCACGTCAGGAAAGCCGTTGGCATGTCGCCGTAGATCATGTCGTAGGCGAATGCGCCCGAGGCTACGATCGACGGTGGCCACGGTGGCGGCGCCTTGTCGGCAAGTCCGGCGCTCGTGGCATTGATGACGATGTCGAATGAGCGCCCGGCCAACGACGCCGGCGGCACGGCGGCAATGGGGCCATGCGGCGCGAACAGCTCCGCGATGACCGTTGCCTTGGCGAACGTCCGATTGCTGACCGTCAGTGAGCGTGGGCGTTCGGCGAGCAAGGAACTCATGATCCCGCGGGACGCGCCCCCGGCACCCAGCACGAGGACATCGCGGCCGGCAACGACCACCCCCAGGTTGTGCGTAATATCGCGCACGACACCGGGACCATCGGTGTTGTCGCCATACCAGCCGTCGCCGGTTCGCTTGAGCGTATTCACCGCTCCCGACAGCTTCGCCCGTGGGCTGTGGGCGACCGCAAGCGCGAAGGCCTGCAACTTGAACGGCACAGTGACGTTGAGCCCCTTTCCTCCCGAACGCGCGAACGCTTCGACCGTGACCAGGAAACCGTCGAGCGGTGCCAGGAGCCTTTCATAGCTCAGGTCCTGGCCCGTCGCCCGCGCAAAGGCCGCGTGGATTTGCGGCGATCGAGAGTGGGCGATGGGATTTCCGATGACGGCGTACTTGTCCAAGGCGATGCTCGGGAAGGGGTCGAGGAAGCGGGGAGCCGCGCGTGCCGGACCGATTGCTGCCGGCTCAAGTCGGCAGTGTACTTCGTGGAGGCTGGGCCGCCTCGCCAGGGGCGCTACTGGGAGACCAGCGCGTCCGCCTTGGTGAAGCTCCACGTGCGCGTGACGTGGAGGATGTCGGTGTCGCGCTTGATGTCGGGTGGGAACTGCGCGAAGGGAGCCGACATCTCGACGATCTTCATCGCCGCGGCATCGAGGATGCGGCTTCCGGAACTGCGGTTGACTTCGATGTTCTCGACGCTGCCGTCGCTCTTGATCGACACGGTCAGCAGCAGGCTGCCGTACAGGCGTTGTTCACGCGCGGCCACCGGATAGTTCAGATTGCCGATGCGCTCGATCTTGAGGCGCCAATCCTCGACATAGCGGGCAAAACGGTACTCCTCGGCACGCGCGCCGACGAAGCGCCGCTTGGGTCGCTTCTGGTACGTCTCCATGTCCTTGGCAATCTGCGCTTCGAGCTTCATCGCCTCCAGCGTGCGCTGCATCAGTTCGTCCGCCGTGGGCAGTTCCGTGCGCTCCGCCGCGTCCACCGGTTTTTGCTGGACCGCAGCGATCGGCGCCGACCGCAAGGTGGTCATGAGTTCCCGCGTCTGCTGCTCGAGCGTCACCACGCGCTGCGTGGCGACGGCCACCTGCTGCTCGGGATTGTTCATCGGTACCACGGGCAGCGGCGTCTTCGCTCGCCGATCCGCATCGGTGTTGCCGCCGCCATCCAGGTTCGCCTGCGCAAGAACGTCCGCCTTGGTCGGTTTCGCTGCGGTCTTGGCATTGACCAGCGCCACTTCGAGCGGCGGTCCTTTGTCGACCAGGCCCCTCAGGTCAAAGGGCGAAAAATGGATCATCAGCACCAACGCGTGCACGAGCAGCGAACCGCCCAGCGCGTAGGTCATGAGCTTGTCGTGGCGCGGCGAAGCCAGCGCTTCCGGGGGAATGGTCGCCGGAGGCAGCGCGCCCGCCGGGGCGATACGCGCGGTTCGCCGCGCGGGCTGCTTGGGCGTGGGCGCAGGTGCGGGTGCGGCCATCGCCGGAACGATGGTCATCGGCGGCGGTGCCGCCTTCGCCTTTGCGACGCGAGGCACCGCCGGCTTCTTCCTGGCCGCTGCTTCTTCCGGCGCACGCCGCGTGGCAGCAACCGGGGCCAGGGCCTTCGGTTCGTCGGGTACCGGCACCAAGGCAGGTGTTTTCGGCGGTGTGGCGCGTTGCGGCAAAGCCGGCGATCCTCGGGCAGGGGGTTACCTATTCTAGCAACTGTCATGCCGGTGTCATGGCACTGCGTCCGGCGCCAGCAAAATAATCGTCAGGCTGTACCGGCGTAGCGACACTCCAGCGTCGCGTGGAGGAGGTCGACACGGGCAATCGCCACCCGCACCACGGTTTCGGGCGGCTGCGCTGGCAGGTCGGCCATGCGCTGGATCCAGGGCAGCCCGTCGAACCGCACGAGGTTCTCGCGGATTACGGACGCGGTCGTCTCAGTGACGTTTTCCTGCGCCAGCCAGCGCAGGCACCAGTACTGCTCCATGCGGTCCTGGAACTCCGCGTACTGGCTGTAGGTGACTTCGAAATCCGCCAACGCCGCAAAGAGCTCGGCGTCGTTTTCCTCGTACGGCGGCGCGGTGCCGGCGACGACCGCCAGCAGCTGCCGCTGGTTGACGAGGTCGCAATAGCGGCGCAGCGGCGAACTCGACCAAAGATAATGCGTGAGCCCCAATCCCTGGTGTTCGCCCGGGCGCGTGCTCATCTTGACCTTGCCGCCCGATTGCACGCGGTACAGTCCTGCGGCGCCATTCGCGGCGAGCATCTGTCCCCACGTGCTGTTGACGTGGATCATCAGTTCAGCGACCAGCTTGTCCAGCGGGCTTCCCCGCTCGCGTGGCGCAATCGTCACCCGGCCTTCGCTGCCCGCGCTCCAATCCACATCGAAGCTGTAATCGATCCGGTTGAAATCGGCCTTGCCGCGGCGCGCCGACAGCTGCTGCGCGAGCTTCCACAGCGCCCGCAGCTCGTGCGTCCACGGCGGATCGTTCGCTGCCGGCAACGGATTTGCAAACGCGTCCGAGAGCGTCGCCAGGTTGAGGTTGGCGGCGACCGGAACGAGATTCAGGCGCGTGGCATGCGCTACCGGCGCGCCCGTGGGGTCGGTCTCGATGTACAGCGAAAGTGCGGGCACCGCCGCGCCGGCCTTTAGCGTAAAGGCGGCCACGGCCGCTTCCGGCAACATCGTCAGCTTCCGCCCGGGCATGTACACCGTCGACAGCCGTTCGCGCGCGATCGCATCCAGCGCGCTGCCGCGCGGCATCGCCAGCGCCGGACAGGCGATGTGGATGCCAATCTCGACGTTGCCGTTGGCAAGCTCGCGCATCGAGAAAGCGTCGTCGATTTCCGTGGTCGTCGCGTCGTCGATGGAAAAGGCGCGCAGGTCGGCCCGCGGAAGGTCGGGAGCGGCCGGCAGCGATCCCCATTCCGGGAACCCGATGCCCGCCGGAAAAGCTTCGGACAGAAAGCGGTTGTAGTGAAAGTCGTGCGTCTTGGGAATCGCGCCGCAGGCGGCAAGCAGGTCGACCGGATTCGTGCGCTCCGTGTCGCAGGCCGCGGCCAGCGCCTTCCATTCCAGCGTGTTCTTGTCCGGCTTGTACATCAGCATCGCGAGCTTCGGCGCAAATTCCGCGGGGAGCCTTCGCTCGGCGAGTTCTCGCACCCAACCCGCGATCTGCGCCGCCTCGCGCTGCTTGCGGTCGACGGACGCAAGCGCGGCGCGCAGCGATTCCGGCGGCGCCTTGCGGTAGCGGCCCTTGCCCTTCTTGTAGAAATACATCGGGGACGCGTGCAGCAGCATCGCCACCGCCGTCGCCTGCGCGGGCGTCGGATGTGCGCCGTAATACTCGCGCGCGAGGTCCTCGAATCCGAATTCCCCGTCGCCGATCGCCTCCCAAAGAAAGTCAGGCTCGAGTTCCTTCGCAAGGCCCTGTCCCTCGGCCATCAGCGCACCTGCGGACGGCGCCGCGAAGCGCAGCAGCACGGCGCCCGACTTGATCTTGTGCCGTTTGCCCGACACCGCTTCCACTTGCAGCGACGCGTCGTTATCGGCGAGAACGGACCCGGCCTTCAGCTGGCCGTCGTCCTCGAACAGGACATTCATTGGGAGCAGGCGCGCGAACGCACCTTCGCGTGAGTTGGACAGGCTACGCGCGAATTATACCGGTCGATTGCGCGATGCGCGTCGATCCTGCATAGTCGGCGGCTCATTGATTTCAGGAGTTGCGATGGAATACCGGCGATTGGGCAACAGTGGACTGGAAGTGTCGCCGCTCTGCCTGGGCGCGATGATGTTCGGCGACCGCACGGACGCCGCGGCGGCGAAAGGCATCGTCGACGCCGCGTTCGATGCCGGCGTCAACTTCATCGACACCGCGGACAACTACACGAAGGGCGCCTCCGAGAAAGTCGTCGGCCAGACGATCAAGGCGAATCGAGCGCGCTGGATTGTCGCCACCAAGGTTGCCAATGTGATGACCGAGAAGCCGCACGACGGCGGATTGTCGCGACGCTGGATCCTGCGCGCGTGCGACGACAGCCTGGCGCGGCTCGCCACCGACTTCATCGACGTCTACTATCTCCATCGCGACGATCTCGATACGCCAATCGCCGAAACCGTCGCGACGTTGGGCGACCTGATCCGCGCCGGCAAGATCCGCTATTTCGGTCTATCGAACTACCGCGGGTGGCGCATCGCCGAAGTCGTCGGTGAATGCGAGGCGCAGGGGGTGCCGCCTCCCGTGGTCTGCCAGCCCTACTACAACCTGATGAACCGGATGCCCGAAGTCGAGATCCTTCCGGCGTGCGATTACTACGGCATTGGTGTGGCGCCCTATTCACCGCTGGCGCGCGGCGTGCTGACCGGAAAATACGCCCCCGGGGGCAAGCCGCCGGAGGGCTCGCGCGGCGCGCGCGGCGACGTGCGTATGCTCGAAACGGAGTTTCGCGAGGAGTCGTTCGTCATCGCACGCAAGCTGGCGGAGCACGCCGGCAAGACCGGGCGGACGCTCGCGCAATTCGCGCTGGCCTGGATGTGGGCGAACCAGATCGTGTCGAGCGTCATCGCCGGCCCGCGCACGCTGGAACAGTGGAACGATTACGTCGGCGCGATCGGCACGCCGTGGGACGACGCCGACGAAGCGCTGGTGGATTCGCTCGTGCGGCCCGGGCATCCGTCGACGCCGGGTTACACGGACCCGCAATACCCGTTCTACGGCCGCGTCCTCGGCTGACCGCGCCGCGAGGGGTTAGCGGCGCGCGCCAGATGTCCAGCGTTCGCCGGCGGCAACCGCGAACGGCAGCCGGTTCTCCGACGGCGCCAGCGGACACGACCAGCGATCTTCGTACGCGCACGATGGGTTGTACGCGTAGTTGAAGTCGAGCAGGATTTCGCGCGCGCTCACGCCGAGGTCGGCGCCCTTGATCGTGTCGTAAAGATAGCGACCGCCGCCATAGGTGTCGGCGCCGCTGGTCGTATCGCAAAACGGCAGCCACAATCCACCGCCGTAGCCTTCGAGCCAGTACACAGCGAGGCGCGCCTGCCGGCCGCCCACGGAAAAGCGCACTTGGCCCACGCGCGTGCAACGCAGGATGCCGTCGGCCACGAGCGGAATCTCGAACGTCTCCCGCTTAGGCAAGACCTCGACGACGCCCTTCAGGCGCCACGCCGGCGCGTAGGGATACCAGTCGATCCCCCGCCAATCGCCCCGGCGTCCTTCCGCGATCGGGCTCTCCGGATGCTCGCTGAAAAGCCGGTCGCGCGCGTCGCGGAAGCGTTTCGCCGCGCCCTCCGGATCGGCGACGCCGGAGCGCATGGCGGCGTATTCCGCGGTCACGCGGCGTCGCCAGTCGGCCAGCGCGAACGGGTTGCCGATTCCGCTCATTTGGAACCGGTCTTGCCTTCGTTCGCGACGCCGTGCAGCACATGACCGGAGGGAACGTGCTGCGACGCTGATTCGACGTGCCGCGTCTGGTCGTCGAAAAAGAAATCGGGTTCGAATTCGCGCAGGAACGGCCCCTTCTCGCGCCCCCCGAGGAACATCGCCTCGTCGACATTCACCTTCCAGTCCATCAGCGTGCGGATGGCCCGCTCATGCGCAGGCGTGCTGCGCGCCGTCACGAGTGCCGTGCGCAACCGCATCTGCACGGATCCTCGATCCACGCGCTGCAACCGGTGCAGCGCCTCGAGCAGCGGCTTGAACGGACCGGGTGGCAGAGGCCGCGTCGCGTGATCGGCTTCATGCTGCTGGAAGGCATCGAGGCCCTGGTCGCGAAAGACCCGCTCCGCCTCGTCCGCGAACAACACGGCGTCGCCGTCGAAGGCAATGCGCACTTCGTCAGGATGCGAATCGGTTACCTGCGATTGCGTATAGACCATGGCCGCGGGAAAGCCCGCGTTGAGCGCCCCCCGGACATCGTCGGCGTTGGCGGAAAGAAACAGGTTGGCCTTGAGCGGGCCAAGGTACGAGAACGGCGCGCGGCCGCGCGTGAACACCCCGCGCTCGATGCCCAGCGCCGCGCCCTTGACCGAGCGGAAGACGCGCAAGCCGGAGACTGGATCGTTGCGCGACAGGATCACCACCTCGACGCGCCGCACGCCGTCGACGTTGAATGCCTCGAGCTTGCGCACCAGCGGGTAGGCGACGCCCGGCTTCGCCGGCGAATCGAGCCTTTCCAGCTGCAGCCGCATGTATTCCCGGTCGTCGGCGGTCTCGAAGACCTTGTTTTCTTCTTCGAAATCGAACAGCGCGCGCGAACTGATCGCGACGACGAGCTGATCCCCGGCCGATGGCTCATTCATCGGAAAAGTATACGCCGGCACGGGCCGCGAACTGCGCGCGCGGGCAACGCAACGGCGCCTCGAATCGGCGCGCCGGGACGGGTTACTTGGCCGTCGGTGGAACGGTGCAGTTGCCCACTCGCTTGCCCGTGTAGGTCTGGATCATGTTCACCGGTTGCCCTTCCATCGTCCCGGTCATGTGCATGCGGCCATCGTAGGTTCCGCTGCCGAACGTGATCTCGCCGTCGCCCGTCATCTTGTTCTTGCCGTCGCAGACCATCTTGAACGTGTACTTGCTGCCGGTGCGCTTCGAGTCGACGGTCTTGCACTCGCCCTGCCGTTTCGGCACGAAACTCTCATCGTTCGCACCTTTGGCGACGCACGTGCGCGACGTTTGCGCGGGCATTTGCATCGGCATGCCGGGCATTTCCATTTTCATGGTGGTTTCCCACAACTCGTCCTTTTCCTGAGCGACGGCAGGCAGGCAATACGCAACGAGGACGACCGCGGAGATGGCGACGCCAACGCGTGACAGGATATTCGACATGAAGCGGGCTCCCCTGGGATCGGACGATGGCGGGCCGGCGACATGGGCCCGCAGCTTGGACTCGCCATACTAAGGCAGCACGGCGCGATGCGGAAGCGGGAGTTACCCGGAGTCCTGTTCGAGTTCGCGCAATACGTCTCGCAATTCACGCACCGCCCACTCGAGGTCCGCCTGCGCGACATTGAGCGGCGGCGCGATGCGCACCACCGTCCCGTGCGTGTCCTTGGAAAGGATCCCTTTCGCCAGCAATCGGTCCACCACCCGCCTCGCGGGAAGGCGGCGCGGGTCGATTTCGATGCCGATGTAGAGTCCGCGTCCGCGCACTTCCCGGACCAGCGGGCTCGCGATCGCCGCGAGTTCGCCGATCAGCCACGCGCCGAGTTGCTGCGATCGCACGCACAGTTGTTCGTCCTCGAGGACATCCAGCGCCGCCATCGCCACGGCGGCCGCCAGCGGATTGCCGCCGAACGTGCTGCCGTGGTCTCCGGGCGTGAAGACCCCCATCACGTCGTGCGTCGCGACAAATGCAGACACCGGCAACAGCCCGCCGCCCAGCGCCTTGCCCAGGACCACGCCGTCCGGGCGCACGCGGTCGTGCTGGCACGCAAGCAGGTAGCCCGTGCGCCCAAGCCCGGTCTGTATTTCGTCGCAGATCAGGAGCACGTTGCGTTCGCGGCAGATGTGCGCGCATTGCGCGAGATACCCTTCCGGCGGCACGATGATGCCGCCCTCGCCCTGAATCGGCTCGACCAGAAAGGCCGCGGTGTTCGGCGTGATGGCCGCGGCCAGCGCCGCAGCGTCGCCGAACGGGATCGCGACGAACCCAGGGGGAAACGGCCCAAATCCGTCCCGGTATTGCGGCTCCGACGAGAAGCCGACGATCGCGATCGAGCGGCCGTGGAAGTTGCTTTCGCAGACGATGATCTCGGCGCGGTCGGTCGGGATGCCCTTGACACGGTATCCCCATTTGCGCGCCGCCTTCAGTGCCGTCTCTACCGCCTCCGCGCCGCCGTTGGATGGCAACGCGCGATCCAGCCCGGTCATCGTCGCCAGGCGTTCGAGCAGCGCGGGCAGCCGGTCGTTGTGGAACGCGCGGGACGTGACCGCGAGCTGCTGCGCCTGGGCGACGAGCGCCGCCACGATTCTGGGATGCGCGTGGCCGAAACTGACTGCCGAGTACGCGCTCATCAGATCCAGGTAGCGCTTGCCGTCGACGTCCGTCAGCCACGCGCCCATGCCTTGTCCGAGGACGACGGGCAGCGGATCGTAATTGCGCGCGCCGAATGCCGTTTCGCGGCCGATATATGCAGCCGTCGCTTTCGAGGCCGTGCGACCTGCGGGTTGCTCGAGGTGAATCGGCGAGGTCATGGACGTAATGCTACGCCTTCATTTCCGCCGCACCGCCGGATCGATATCCAAGTAGCGCCAGATCGCCGAGCGAACCGGATGCGGCTTGTAGTCGAGGACCCACGGCTGCGTCAGGTGATCGTCGATCCGATGTTCCATCAGCCGCCACGGCGCGTACGCCAGCACCAGCTCCGTCATGCGATCGAAAAGCTTCGTGCGTTCGGGAGAATCTGGCAGGCGATATGCCTCGTCGTACAGCTGATTGAACGCGGGCAGGTTGAACCGGGCGTGATTTTCCTGCCCGATGTTAGGACCGTACAGGAGCTGCATGAAATTCTCGGCATCCGGATAATCGGCGACCCACCCGTCGGTGCGCATCGGAAACTTGCCCTGCCGCGCCATCTTGCGCAGCTCGGACTGCTTGTCAGTCTTGAACACGATCTTCAAGCCGATCGCGTCCATGTTCTTCTTCCACTGTTCATTCTCCTGCCGTGCCTGCGACGAGGGCAATGACCAGCGTTCAAGGACCAGCGGCTTGCCCTCGGGCGTTTCGCGATAGCCGTCGCCATCGCGATCCTTGTAGCCGAACTTGTCCAGCAGCGCGCGCGCTGCCGCCGGATCGTAGAGCTGCGCGTTGGTCCGGAGCTTGGGGTCGTAGCCGGCGATGTCGGGCGGGAGCGGGCTCATCGCGGGAATCCCGCGCCCTTTCAACATCACCTGGATGAACTGGTCGACGTCGTAGCCCATGCCTACCGCGCGGCGCAGTGCGATCTTTTCCGGCGCATAGCCACCGACGACCGGATCTTCCATGTTGAAATAGGTCCAGCGCGTGTTCGGACGCAGCAGCACCTCGTGCCGGATGCCCTTGGCGGCGAGATCCGGACGAAGCTTTCCGCCGGCTAACGCCTGCTCGACGAATTCTCCCGGCAGCCGGTCGAGCATGTCCAGTTCGCGGTTGGCGAACGCGAGCCATACCGACTGGCCTTCGTCGATGACTGTAATCTGGATGCGCCCGATCAGCGGCAGCTTCCTGCCCTTGAGCGCGGCCGCGATCGGCTGTGATTCCGGCGGCACCGGACCGGCCGGCACATACGTCGTGTCGCGAAAGGCCGGATTGGCCACCAGCAACATCTTGGTACTGCGCTTGTATTCACCAAGAATGTAGGGACCGGTGCCGATCGGATGCGCGCCGACGTCTTGCCCATGAGCCTCGACGACTTCGCGCGCGATGGCGGCGGTGTTCGGCACCGCGAACACGTACAGGAAGCGCAGGTCCGGCCGCTTCAACCGGACGCGCAACGTGTAGCGGTCGACCACTTCCAGCCCGGGGATCGGCGCGTCGTAGTCGAACTTGCCCGACTTGATCGCCTGGGCGCGCAACTCGTCGGCGCCAATGATCTTGCCCTCGACCAGCCACAGCCAGGGACTTTTCACCGCGGGGTCGAGCAGGCGCCGGACTGCATAGGCGTAGTCGCCGGCCGTGAGTTCGCGTGGCTTGCCCTTGAACGCCGGATCGGGCGTGAAGAAGATCCCGGACTTAAGCTTGAAGACATACGTGGCGCCGCCGTCGGTCACCGTCGGCATCGCCACCAGCGTGCGCGGGACCAGCGTCATCGGCCGCGCCAGATAGTCGTAGTCCAGCATCGCGTCGAAGATGTGATCGATGACGCCGTCGGATGCCGCGTCGGCCGAGAACTGCGGGTCGAAGCTCTGTTCCGGCCCCGAGAACGCGATGCGCAGCGTCTTCGCCGCATCGGCGGCACCGGCGGGCGCCGCATGCACGACGAGCGCGATCAGCGCCGTCGCGATTGCGCCGCGCATCGCGCGAAGTACGTACTGGCGTTCCACGGTTGAGCGCATCGGACTACTGTACGGCAATGGCGGGGGAGTCCCGGCGCCGACTATAGTCGAAATGCCGCGACCGAGTCCCGAGGCCGGTCGTGTTGCCGCGTGATAATCTGGCGCACCGTCCCGCAGGGCCCGACTGTCCGTCCTCGGCGTCGCCGTGGCCGGAAACGCGCCAATCGCCTCTCGAGGAGTTTTCATGCCCGCCGCTCGCAAACGCGTCACCAGAAAATCGGGCACGTCGACCGCAGCCGGCGCTCGCGCGCGGGGAGGCAAGACACCGGCAAGCGAGTCGACGCTGATTGGCGTCGCACGCCAGGTCCGGTCATGGTCGGACTCGGTCCTGGGCATGGCCGGCGCGGCCGCGGATATTTCCATCGGGGCCGCCAAGGCCATCATGGTCAAGCCGGAACAACGGCAAGCGCTGCAGAAGACAGGTACCGTGCTGCGCGGCATGCGTGAGGCGGCGGGACTGAGTCTCAGCGAAGTCGGCAAGGCGATCAATCTCGAGGATCCGACGCTGCTGGAATTAGTCGAGAACGGGAAGATCGCGCTGCCGTTCGAAATCATCCTGCGACTCGCGTCCGTGCTGGGCCGCAACGATCCGATTTCGTTCGTCATGCGCTTCACGCGCTCGTACAACCCGGACGTGTGGCGCACGCTCGAGAACCTGGGCATCGGCCGCTTCGCAGTGCAGGCGGGACGCGAGCGCGAGTTCGCGAACATCTACCGGAGCAGCGACGCCGCGCGCAGGTTGTCGGACGAGGATTTCGGCGCGGTGCTCGCGTTCACCAAAGCCGCTTTCGAGACGGCACTCGCGTTTCGCGGCAGCAAGCCGGCGCCCGCGCGTCCCCGCAAGTCGGCGTCGGGCCGGTGACATGACGCGGGACGCCGTCATCCCCACCCGGATCATCGACTCCCACACCGGCGGCGAACCGACGCGCGTGGTGGTCAGCGGCGGTCCCGACCTGGGGCCCGGCGACATGGCGCAGCGTCGCGAGCGTTTCCGCGTGCAGCACGATGCATGGCGCCGCGCCATCGTCAACGAGCCGCGCGGCTCCGACGTGATTGTGGGGGCGATGCTGTGCGCGCCGCTCGACCCTGCCAGTACCTGCGGCGTGATCTACTTCAACAACGTCGGCTACATCGGCATGTGCGGTCACGGCACGATCGGCCTGATCGCGACGCTTGCCTACCTCGGTCGCGTGCAGCCTGGCGAGCATCGGATCGAGACGGTGGTCGGCCCCGTCACGGCGACACTGCACGCCGACGCTACGGTATCGGTCGCCAACGTGCCGTCCTGGCGCCACGCGACCCAGGTGCGGGTGGAGGTTCCGGGTCATGGCGTTGTGCATGGCGACGTCGCGTGGGGCGGCAACTGGTTCTTTCTTTGCGCCGACCACGGATTGCAACTCGAGGCGGTCCGCGTCGGTGACCTGGCGGCGTTCGCGACGCGCGTGCGTGACGCGCTGTCGCGGCAAGGCATCACAGGGCAAGGTGGCGCGGAGATCGATCACATCGAACTGGTCGGGCCGGCAGCCGATTCCCGCAACGATGCGCGCAATTTCGTGCTGTGCCCAGGCGGCGCCTATGACCGTTCGCCATGCGGCACGGGCACCAGCGCCAAGCTCGCGTGCCTGGCCGATGACGGCAAGCTAGCAGCCGGCGCGCCTTGGCGGCAGGAAAGCGTGATCGGCAGCGTCTTCACCGGCAGATACTCGCGCGCCGCCACGCCGCTTCCGGGCGTGCCGACAAATGCCGTGCTGCCGCAGATACATGGCCGCGCGCACGTCACGCTGGACGCCACCGTCGTCTTCGACCCCGCAGACAATTTCGCGTGGGGCTTGACGTAGGAAATTCGCGGCCGCGCGCCCGGTCGCGCGAGCGAATGACCGCACGCTCCGCACCGCCTCCGGCGTGAACCAGCCACCCACACTGCTGCAGGCGATTTCAGCCGCGGAGCGGGCATGCGACGTGCTGGTGATAGGCGCCGGCATCATCGGTGTGGCGATTGCATTGCGCCTGCGGCGCGACGGCCGGGACGTTCTGCTGATCGATCGCCATGGTGTTGCCGCGGAAGCGAGCCGCGGCAACGCCGGCGCACTGGCATTCTCCGACATACTCCCGCTCGCCTCCCCGCGCATGCTCCTTCGCGCGCCGCGCTGGCTGCTGGATCCGCTGGGTCCGCTGGCGATTCGCCCCACCTATTTGCCGACGCTGGCACCCTGGCTGTTTCGCTTCTGGCGCGCATGCCGGGAGGATCGCGTGCTCGCGAGCACCGCTGCGCAGGCGGCGATGATGCATCTGTCCGCCGCCGAAACTCCGCTGTTGCTCGCCGCCGCCAATGCCGGCCACATGATTCGCAGCGACGGCGCACTGCACCTCTACGAAAGCAGGGCCAGTTTGCAGGCGTCGCAGCCAGGATGGCAGGTCCGGGCCGAGCACGGCATCGAATTCGAGCATTTGCACGAACCGCAGGCCATCGCCGACCTGCAGCCGGGTCTGAGCCCCGCGCTGGTTGCGGCGACCTTCGTGCCCGAATGGAAGACCGTCAGCGACCCGCTGCAAGTGACCGAGGCGCTCGCCCGGCAGTTCGAGCATCAGGGTGGGCGAATTCGTCGAGCGGAGGCGGTCGCGCTCGCTTCGGGCGCGGATGGCGTCCTCGTGCACCTCCGCGACGAGCGCCACCTGGCCGCGCAGCGCGTGGTGGTCGCCGCCGGTGCGTGGTCCCATCATCTTGCGCGCACGCTCTCCGAACACATTCCGCTTGAAACGGAGCGCGGATACAACACGACGCTTCCGGTCGGCGCCTTCGACCTCCGGCGCCAGCTCATCTTCGGCGACCACGGCTTCGTTGTCACGCCCCTCAGCAGCGGCGTGCGCGTAGGCGGCGCCGTGGAATTCGCCGGCCTGGATGCACCGCCGAACTTCGCGCGCGCTGCGACGATGCTCGCCAAGGCCAAGGGGTTCATGCCTGGCCTGCGCACGGAAAGCGGCACTCAATGGATGGGCTTTCGTCCCTCGTTGCCGGACTCGCTGCCCGCGATTGGGCCGGCTACCGCCGACGAGCGCGTGTGCTACGCGTTCGGCCATGGTCATCTGGGCCTCACGCAATCGGCCGCGACGGCGCGCCTCGTCGCCGATATCATCGCGGGGCGTACGCCGCCCCTCGACCTTGCGCCGTTTCGTCCGCAACGCTTCGCCTGACTTCTCGGATATCACCATGACCTCATTCCGCACGCTCGCAACGGTTCGCCATCACGGCATGGCATTGAGCGATCTCGAATTCACGGTGCCGCTCGACCACGGCCGGACGGACGGCGAGAAGCTCTCGGTCTTTGCGCGCGCGGTCCGGCATGGCGAACACACGACCGAAGCGCGTCCCTGGCTCGTCTTCCTGCAAGGCGGGCCGGGTTATCCTGGCCCGCGGCCCACGACGTACTCGGGTTGGCTCAAGCGCGCGCTGGACGACTACCACGTGCTGCTGCTCGATTCGCGCGGCAACGGGCGGAGCAGCGTCGTGCTTGCGCAGACGCTGGCACGGCGCGGCGACGCCAAGGCGCAGGCGGCGTACCTCAAGCACTTTCGCGCCGACAGCATCGTCCTCGATTGCGAACTGATCCGTAAGCAGCTGGTCGGCGCCGACGAGCCGTGGAGCGTGCTCGGCCAAAGCTATGGCGGCTTCTGCGCCGTGCACTACCTTTCCTTCCATTCGCGCGGATTGCGCGAAGTCTTCGTCACCGGCGGCCTGCCTCCGCTTGCCGGCAGTGCCGACGACTATTACCGCCACACGTACCCCGAGGTGGCGAGCAAGACGCGCAAGTATTTCGCCCGGTATCCGGACGACGCGGGGCTGTGCACGCGCATCATGGAACACCTGAATGCGCACGACGTGGCGCTGCCCACCGGCGGCCGGCTGAGCGTTCGCCGCTTCCAGCAGGTTGGCTTCATGCTGGGTTTCGACGAAGGCATGGAAAATCTGCACTACCTGCTCGAGGGAGCGTTCTGCGCCGGCGCGAAAGGGGATGTGCTCAGCCTGCCGTTCCTGCGCGCGCTCGAAAATTCGCAGACCTTCGAGACCAACCCGATCTTCGCAGTGCTGCACGAGATGTGCTACACGCAGGGTGCCGCTTCGCGCTGGTCGGCGGAGCGCGTGCGGGGCGAATTTCCGGAGACGAACTGGACGCCAGGCAAGCCGCCATCATTCACTGGCGAGATGATCTATCCGTGGATGTTCGACGAGTACCCGGGGCTGCAGCCGCTGCGCAAGGTGGCCGAACTTCTCGCCAACGACGACGATTGGCCGGTGCTGTACGACGCGGCGCAACTCGCGCGCAACACGGTTCCGGCGGCGGCGGCGATTTACGCCGAGGACATGTTTGTGCCGCGGGCGCTGTCCGAGCAGACCGCCGCCGCCATCAAGAACATGAAAGGCTGGCTGACCAACGAATTCGAGCACAGCGGCCTGCGCACCAGCGACCGCGTGTTCGAGCGGTTGCTGGCATTGGTGCGGGATGGCGTCTAGCGGACGAGGCCCAGCGGTGCGGCGGCACCCTTCCCCTCGCGAGCGGTGCGGCGGCACCCTTCCCCTCACCAGCGGTGCGGCGGCACCCTTCCCCTCACCAGCGGTGCGGCGGCACCCTTCCCTTACGCCGCCGGCCTAAGCCCGACGTCAGGCAGTCTCGGGCGCGTGGCCAGCGCCCGCTTCATCATCGTTTCTATTTCGGCCTTTTCCTTCACGTCGAGGGCCAGCCGCGGCGGACGCGTGCGGTCGGTGCCCCGTCCCATGATGTGCTCGCACAGCTTGATGCACTGGACCAAGTCCGGGCGGGCATCGAGGTGCAGCAGCGGCATGAACCATGCGTAGAGGCTCATCGCCTCGGCGAAGCGTCCCGCGCGCGCCAACCGGAACAGCGTCTCGCCTTCGCGCGGAAACGCGTTCGACAGGCCCGAGACCCAGCCCACCGCGCCGACCATGATGCTCTCCACGACGACGTCGTCGAGGCCCGCGAACAGCACAAAACGGTCGCCGACCAGGTTATGGAGGTCGGTGAAGCGCCGGGTATCTCCGGAGGATTCCTTGAAGCACACGATCGTGTCGCAGTCGGCCAGCGAGGCCAGTATCTCCGGCGTCACGTCGTTCTTGTAGATCGGTGGATTGTTGTAGACCATGACCGGCAGGTCGGTCGCCTTGGCGACGGAGCGAAAATGCGCTGCGGTTTCGTGCGGCTTCGACGAATAGACCAGCGCGGGCATCACCATCACGCCGTCGAGGCCGATGCGCGCAGCCTCCTTCGCCATGTCGATCGCGAAGCCCGAGGTGAACTCGGCGATGCCGCTCAGCACGGGCACGCGTCCCCGCGCGACCGCCTTGCCGGCCTCCATGACCGCGATCTTTTCTTCCTTGCGCAGCGAACAGTTCTCGCCGACCGTGCCGCAAACGATGAGGCCGGACACGCCGTCGCGGATCAGGTTCTCCATGACGCGCGCGGTGGCGTCGATGTCCAGCGAAAGATCTTCACGAAACTGCGTCGTCACGGCCGGAAATACGCCGCTCCACTCGGGATTCAATCGTCATCTCCTCGTCAGGTTCTATGAGTGCTTGGGCACATACGCGCCATGGCATTGACAGGCCCTGGTCCGCAGCGACGTGTTCAATGGCCCGCCGCAATCCCGGCAAAGCGCAGCATGGACGGGATTTCGTCGTCGATATCTTCCCACCCATGGTTTCCGCCGCCCAACACATACTGCCACGCACCGGCGTAGCGCGCCACCGCATCGCGCCAGTTGAGCACTTCGTCGCCGGAACGCATGAGCAGGAAATAGCGGTCCATCCGTGAAAGGCGCGACACGGACAGATCCTGCAGTTCCGCGAAATGTCCGGAGGTCAATTCCCACGCCTCTCCGGTGTGCAGGTTGCGCTGCGGACCGAGATGCGCGGCAAGCGAGGACGCCGGTCGCACCGCGGGGTTGACCACGACTGCGCGCGCGCCGAGTTCTTCCGCGAGAAACGTGGCGTAGTAGCCGCCGAGCGAACTGCCGACAAAAGTCAGCGACGTGCGATCCGCGACATTCGCGTCGAGCCAGCCGCGCATGTCGCGCATCGCCATTGCCGGACGGTGATGCAGCCGAGGAATGTAGACGCGCGGCGGGTCGGCCAACGCCGCGGCCGCGGCGGCGAGCTTGCGGCCCTTCACCGATTGCGGCGACGAGTTGAAACCGTGCAGATAGACGAGCGTCGCGCGCGTCATCCGGCGGCGAGTCCCGCCAGCAGCTTTTCATGCACGCCGCCGAATCCGCCATTGCTCATGACCAAAACATGTCCGCCCGGTCGCGCTTCGGCCACGACCGCCTGCACCAGCGCAGGCAGGTCGTTGTAGACGGTGACCTTGGCGCCCAGCGGCGCCATCGCGCCCGCCACATCCCACCCCAGGTTCGCGGCGTAGCAGAACACCCGGTCGGCCGCGGCAAGGCTTCCGGGCAGCGCATCCTTGACCGCGCCCATCTTCATCGTGTTCGAGCGCGGCTCGAGTACCGCGAGGATGGGCGCCCCGCCAACCTTGCGGCGCAGGCCGTCGAGGGTTGTCGCGATGGCTGTCGGATGATGCGCGAAGTCGTCGTAGACCGCGACGCCGCGCGCGACGCCGCGTAATTCCAGCCGGCGCTTCACGCCGCGGAATCCCGACAGCGCGGCAAGACCATGCGCGACCGGAACACCCACGTGGCGCGCGGCGGCAATCGCCGCCAGCGCGTTCAATTGGCTGTGCCTGCCGGCTTCTCCAAACGTCAATCTTCCCTGCGGCGCGCCGCCCAGCAGGATCGAGCCGTCGACGGCGATCGTCCAATCCGGTCCGGTACCGGCCACGTCCGCGAGTCCGAACCGCTCGATTTCACTCCAGCATCCGCGTGCCAGCACGCGCGCGACGCTAGCATCGCCGCCGTTGGCGACAATGCGGCCGTTGCCCGGGATCATGCGCACAAAATGGTGGAACTGCGTCTCGATCGCGCCCAGGTCGGGAAAGATGTCGGCATGATCGTATTCGAGGTTGTTGAGGATCGCGGTGCGCGCTCGATAGTGAACGAACTTCGATCGCTTGTCGAAGAACGCGGTGTCGTATTCGTCGGCCTCGATCACGAAAAACGCGCTGTCGGTCAGCCGCGCCGAGACGGGGAAGTCGACCGGCACGCCGCCGATCAGGAACCCGGGATCGAGACCGGCATGATCGAGGATCCAGGCGAGCATTGCCGATGTCGATGTCTTGCCATGCGTTCCGGCGACGGCCAGCACCCACCTGTCGTGCAGCACATTCTCGTACAGCCACTGCGGGCCCGAGATGTACGGCAATCCGGCGTCGAGGATCGCTTCCATCAACGGATTGCCGCGCGAGACGACGTTGCCCACGACGAACACGTCGGCGCCCTTCGCCGCGCCGGCAAGCTGGGCGGGATCCCAGCCCTCGGTAAGTCCGATGCCAAGCGCGGCCAGCTGCACCGACATCGGCGGATAGACGTTGGCGTCACAGCCGGTCACGTCGTGCCCGGCACGCTTGGCGATGGCCGCCAGGCCGCCCATGAACGTGCCGCAGATACCTAGGATGTGCAGGTGCATGTTATGTCGCCAGTGCCGCATCCGGCGGAGACGTAAACCGCCTCCAGCCGCGTGCGAACCACGCGTAGGTCACGATGTTGCCGACAAGCACGACGCCGAATGCCACGCGCAACCCGCCGGCCTCGTCGAGCGCCATGCCGCGGCGCGCGATCTCCGCGACGACGCCAATGCCCCACTGCATCAGGAAACTGCCCCCGAACATCATCAGGTTCAGCGCCGTGTTCGAGCGGCCGGCCAAGTCCCGGCCGAAGCCTTCGTTCAAAACCGCGAACGCCAGCACGTTCACCGACGTCCCCAGGCCGTAGAGCGTCCACCACACTAAGCCGCCTGGCAGCCGCAGGAAGATCGCGCCCAGCGCAACGACGGCCAGACCGAAACCCAGCGAAAAGACATGGCGCGCGTGCACGCCGCGCGCAGCGAGCCGCGTCCCGAACAGGCCGAGCGACACAAACCCCAGCAGGATCGCGGCGCTCATCCACAACAGGTGCCGCGCAGCGCCGGACCGAGTCTCCCCTTGGACCTCCATCAGCCACGGCACCGCCCACAGGCCCTGGATCGCGAAGAACGAGCCCATGCAGAACGCTCCCAGAGGCGCGATCCACCAGAACCGGGGATGCCGGAACACGGCGCGCACGCCGGCCCACTGCGCGCGGAATCCGGCGGAATTCACCGGCTTCGGAATATCCGGGACCCGCCAGACGATGAACAGCGCGACGGCGAACGTCGTCACGGCAAGTGCGACGAAGATGTTCCGCCATCCGGTGACGCGCAACGCAAGCTCCAGCGGCGTGGTCGCAGCCAGCGCGCCCAGGCCGCCGGCCACCATGATCCAGCCCGCCAGCGAACCCAGCCGCTCCGGCGGATACCACGCGGCGATCGCCTTCAGCGGCGCCATCAGGCACGCGCACACACCGAGGCCGATGACTGCGCGCGCGAACGCCAGCGCCGGCAACGAGTCGGCGAAGGCGAACAGCAACGCGCCGGTCGCCGCGATGGAAAGCAGCACGGGCTCGACACGGCGCGGACCGAAGCGGTCGAGCAACATGCCGACGGGAATCTGCGCCGCTCCGAATGCCAAAAAATACGCGCTGGTCAGGAGGCCCAACGACGAAGGGTCGAGCGCCAGGTCGCGCACCAGCTCGGGCGAAATGACCGCGTTGACCGTGCGGAACAGGTAGGAGAGCAGGTAGCCCGCGGCAAACGGAAAGTAGATGCGCAGGAAAGTCATGCGTGAAGCGCGGTCAGGTGCGGAAAATGAAGTAGACGGCGCCCATCAGGCACAGTCCGGCCCACAGGAAATCGAGCTTGACCGGCTGGCCCATGTAGAGCACGGCGAACGGTACGAACACCGCGAGCGTGATCACCTCCTGCATGATCTTCAACTGCGCCAGCGACATTACGGCGAAGCCGATGCGATTGCCCGGTACCTGCAACAAGTATTCAAAGAACGCGATGCCCCAGGAAATCATCGCCGCTGCCCACCACGGAGAAGTCTGCAGGTGTTTCAGATGCCCGTACCAGGCAAAGGTCATGAACAGGTTCGAGGCGGTCAGCAGCGTCGCGCTCACCAGCGCGGGATGCTGCAGCAACGGTGCAATTGAGGCAGTGGTCATGTCGGGAGCCGGGTCGGGAAGCGCTCCGCATTATCCCCGATATGCCCGACTGTCCGGTGCGTTCGCGCCTTTCTCCCGAGCGTACAATGCCGCTTCCAATTTTCCAGCTGCGCACACCCGACAACCATGAGAACTCCCCACCTCGCCGGGCCGGCAATAGTCCTCGCCTGCGCATACGTCATTTGCACCGGCGCGGACGCCGCCGACATGACGTACCCGCCGACGATGCGCAAGCCGGTCGTCGATACCTACCACGGCATCGCGGTCACAGACGACTATCGCTGGCTCGAGGCCGACAACGCACCCGACGTGAAAGCGTGGATCGCCGAGCAGAACAAGGTCACGCGGGCATATCTGGATGGCATCGCGCAACGGCCGGATATCGCCCGGCGCGCTGGCGAGTTGCTGCGAGCGAAGACTATCCGGCGCTACGATTACGAATTTCGCCAGCGATTGTTTGCGATGAAGCGGGCGCCGCCGGCGAACCAGCCGATCCTCGTCGTGCTGCCTCTCGACGGCAACATTGCGAAGGAGACGGTCGTCCTCGACCCCAATGTCCTCGATGCGAAGGGCCGCACGACGATCGACTTCTACAAGGCGTCCTACGACGGCAAGCGCGTCGTCGTGTCGCTGTCCGTCGATGGCAGCGAAATCGGCACGGCCTACGTCTACGACGTGGCGACGCGCAGGCGCCTGGACGATGTCGTTCCGGGCGTGATGAATCCGACCGCCGGCGGCAGCGCCGAGTGGGCGCCCGACGGGAGCGGCTTCTACTACACGCGCTACCCGCAGGGGAGCGAGCGCCCTCCGGCCGACCGGCAGTTCTACCAGACGGTCTGGTTTCATCAGATCGGAACGCCGGTCAGCGCCGATCGCTATGTCATCGGCCGGGACTTCCCGCGCATCGCGGAAATCGAGCTCAAGGGCAGCCGTGACGGCAACTACCTGCTCGCCAAGGTCCGCAACGGGGACGGCGGCGAAGTCGCATTTCACGTCCGCGATTCCGCCGGGCAGTGGACGCAGGTGGCCGGCTTCACCGACGGCGTCAAGCAGATGGCGTTCGGCGACGACGGCCGGCTGTACGCGATGTCGGTCAAGGATGCCTTGCTCGGCCGCATCATCGCGATTCCGCTGGATCGTCCGTTGCTTGGTAATGCCGTCGTCGTCGTTCCGGAAGCGGACATCGTTGCCGAAAGCGTCACGCCGGCGAAATCGCGCCTCTACGTCAAGTACCGCGACGGGGGGCCGTCGGCCGCGCGCATCTTCGCCCTCGACGGCAAACGCCTGGGCGACATCCCGGCCGAGCCGATTTCCGACATCAGCATCGGCATTGCGCTGACCGGCGACGACGTGCTGGTTCATACGATGAGCTACGTGACGCCGCCGACGTGGTTCCGCTACGACGCGAAGCAGGACAAGCTGGTGCCGACACAGCTCACCAGCAAGCCTTCGTTCAACTTCGCCGACGCCACGGTGATCCGCGACGTGGCGATCTCCAAGGACGGCACCAAGGTCCCGATCAACATCCTGTATCGCAAGGGAATGAACCGGAACGGGCGCAATCCGGTGCTCCTGTATGCGTACGGCGCCTACGGCATCAGCATGCAGCCCTGGTTCGACCCGATGAACCGCCTCTGGCTCGACTACGGCGGCGTGTTCGCGGTCATCAATGTGCGCGGCGGCGGGGAATTCGGCGAGCCGTGGCACCTGGCAGGCAACCTCACCCGCAAGCAGAACGTGTTCGACGACTTCAACGCCGGCATGCGCTACCTGACCGAGTTCAGGTACACGAGCGCCGACCGGCTGGCGATCATGGGTGGCAGCAACGGCGGCCTGACGATGGGCGCCGCACTCACGCAACATCCGCAGTCGATGCGCGCCGTGGTGAGCCGGGTCGGGATGTACGACTCGCTGCGCTGGGAAACGCAGCCCAACGGAGAATTCAATACAACCGAATTCGGCTCGCCCAAGGATCCCGCGCAGTTCAAGGCACTCTACGAGTACTCGCCGCTGTTGCGGGTGAAGGATGGCGTCGCCTATCCCGCCGTGCTGTTGACCACCGGCGCCAACGACGGCCGGGTAGCCCCCTACGAATCGTTCAAGATGGCGGCACGGCTGCAGGCGGCGACGTCGTCGAAGCATCCGATCCTGCTGCGCACGCAGGCCGGTGCCGGCCACGGCATCGGTACGGCATTGTCGACGCGAATCGAAGAGTATGCCGATATCTACGCGTTCCTCGTCGACCAGCTGGCAATCAAGGGGCCGGTCAAATCCGGGGCCGCGCGCCGCTAGGCGCAATCTCGCGCCACTCGCGTTCGTTTCGCAGCCGCGCCTTCGGTCCCGCGAGCATTCGTTCCATTTGGCTTGCTGGTCCGCAGGCCCCGCTTGCCGCCCCGACAAATTGTCTAGTACATTGTGTAGTCGCAGCGTCCATCTTCATTTCGACTTTCGCCAAGAAAGGATCCGACATGAGTACGATGTTCCGCCGTGCATTACGCATGTTCGCGACAATTGTGCTTTGCGCCGGTATGGCGTCGGTACAGGCGATTCCGCAGCATCCGATGGATCCGCTCGAGGACTTCGAGATCATGGCGGCGGCCGGCATTCTTCAAGGCGCCGGCGCGGCGCTCGCAACGGCCATATTCCAGAGCATCGATCTGCGCGAGCCCGCCAAGGACGTCGTGCTCGGCTTTCATGCGGGAGATCCGCTTACGCGCTCCGCCACCGTTTATTTCCGCCAGAACAAGAAGAGCTACAGGACGATCGTCAACCTCACCGCCGGCACATTCACGCCGCCCGTACCCATTCCAGCCAGCGACGGCCAGCTTGGGCTCACCATTGCCGAGGTCTCGACGCTCGGATTCGCCGTGGAAACACCTGCGGTGCGCGATGCGCTCGCGCTGCGCGGCCTCGACACACCCGAAAAGCGCCTCAACGTCCTCGTCACCCCACTCACGCCTGGTTCATTCGGCCTTCCGGAGGAAACGCACCGGATCGTGAAGGCGCAGATGTATTACACCGACTTCGCGGGAATCAACCTGTACGCGAAACCGATCGAAGGACTCCAGGCCATCATCGACCTCGACGATCAGGTCGTGCTGCAGGTAATCGATACCGGACCGTTGCCGCTGCCGGCGTCCGCCCACAATTTCGATGAGGCAACCGTCGCAGCCCTGCCTGGCGGGTTGCGCCCATTGCTGAATCCCATTCGCATCACGCAGCCGCTCGGCACCAATATCAGCATGAACGGCAACATCGTCGAATGGCAGAAATGGAAGTTCCACGTGCGCTTTGAACGCCGGCCCGGAACGGTGATCTCGCTGGCGACGTACGACGGACGTTCGGTCCTCTACCAGGGATCGTTGGCGGAGATCTTCGTGCCTTACCAGGATCCCGACGTGAATTGGTTCTATCGAACCTACATGGACGCGGGCGAGTTCGGGTTCGGGCTCTTGTCCTCGCCGCTGCGGCTCGGCCTGGACACCCCCGAAAACGCGACGCTCATCGACGCCGTCGTATCGGCCGCCGTCCCGGGTGCGCCGGTGGTTCCGCTGCCGCTGCCGCAGGTTGTCGGCATCTTCGAGCGGCTGACCGGCAATCCGGCGTGGCGGCACTTTGAGCTGTTCGCGGGCGGCGCCTACGAAGGTCGCGCCGATGTGGAACTCGTCGTGCGCACGATCGCCCAGCTCGGCAACTATGATTACCTGGTGGACTGGGTGTTCAACCAGAGCGGCGCGATCCGTGTCGATGTGGGGTTGACCGGGATCGACGCACCCAAGACCGTTAAGAGCATGACGCTGGCCGCGCCATCTGCCGGACAGGACACACGTTTCGGAGCGCTGATCGCGCCCAACCTGGTCGCGCCCAACCACAGCCACTTCTTCAACTTCCGTCTCGACCTCGACATCGACGGCAGGAGCAACAGTTTCATGCTTAGCCAGCTCAAGGTTAGGGAAAACGTCCCGGGACCGCGCAAGAGCGTGTGGGCCATCGAGGAAAAGCGGCTCGACCGGGAAGTGGACGGAAGACTCGATCACGAAAGTTCGCTGTGGAAGGTCGTCAACCCCAACCGCACCAACGCGCGAGGCTATAACACCGGCTACATGCTGGAGGCGCACAGTGTCGAGGAACCGCTGCTGAAAAAGGCGGACTACAAGCGGGCCGGCTTCATCGCTCATCCGCTCTGGATTACGAGATTCGATCCGGACCAGCGCTTCGCGGCGGGGGATACCCCGAACCAGAACCCGGGCGAGCCGGGCCTGCCCGCATACCAGCAGGACAACCAGAGCATCGTCAACACCGACATCGTCCTCTGGTTGACGATCGGTCATCACCACGTCACGGCGACCGAGGACTCGCCGGTGCTCTCGCTCGAAAAGCTATCGTTCAAGCTGAAGCCGGTGAACTTCTTTGACCGCAATCCGGCGCTCGATCTTCGCCGCGCGCCGTTCGAGGTCGCGCCCTGAATACGACAACTGAGCGCAACTGCGATCGCAGCGATGTTACCGGGCCAGCGGAATCGCCACGCTGACGACGACGCCCTTGCCGTCGCGCCGGTTCGCCGCCTGCACGCGTCCTCCGTGGAATTCCGCGATCAGCCGCACGATGTAAAGGCCGAGCCCCAGGTGTGGCTCGGCCGCGTCGCCGCCGCCGCGAACCGAGACCATGGAATCGAACAGATGCCCGGTCTCCATTTCCGGCAACAGCGGCCCTTCGTTGCTGACCGATAGACGGACCTCGCCATCGTCGCGAGTGAGGCTGACGTCGATGACGCCATCCTTGCCAAACTCGACCGCGTTGGCGACGAGCTTGTCGAGCATCTGGGCGACGAGGTCGGGCGTGCCGTCGATCGTGCACTGCGCTTGGGGACGGACAAAGGCAATGGACGCCCCGGGATAGGCCAGGCGGTATCCGTCCACGCAGCCCGCCACGACGTTCGCGAGGTCGAAGCGCTCGCGCTCGGACTCGGACAGGCTCTGTTCGAGCCGCGCCGCTTCGGTCATCCGCGTCAGGATGGTCGTCAAACGCGCCAAGCCTTCCTGTGCCCGTACCATGTATACGCGCGCATCGTCCGGCAGCGCCGTCTGCTTCAGGTTATCAAGCGAACTGCGCACCACGGCGATCGGCGTGCGCAGTTCGTGCGACAGGCGGCCCGCCATTTTTTCCTGGTAGCTCGCGTAGTCGGACAGCCGCGACAGCACGCTAGCGAAGCTGCGCGACAGGTCGCCGATCTCGTCGCCAGCGTCGGAGCTCGCGAGCGCCGCCCGCACGCGCCCCTGCTCGTCGATGGCCAGTTCCGCGTCGTCGCGCAGGCGCCGGATGCGCGAGGAGAGCCACGTCGCATAAAGCGTCAACGCGAGCGAACCGACGAGCAGAACCGCCAGCACGATGTTGAACAACCGCTCGAAGGCAAGGTTGCGCTGCGCCAGCACCGCATTGCCCGTTTCCTCGACGATCACCGCGCCCTTCACCGAATCGCCGACCCAGATCGGATGCGCCGCGCTGACGACCACCGCTTTCGCGTCCGACGTGGGCCGGCGCTCGGTCGTCAGGATGCCGGCGAGCGCACCTTCGACGTCGCGTCCACCCGGCGTTCCGTTGTCCGCCGCGTCGTCGGTGAAATCCTCGCTGGGCTGATCCAGCACGAGTGCGTACAGGCGTCCCGTCGTGGCCCGCCAAAGGCGCGCGCCGAACGATTCGGCGGGCAATTGCGAAGGCGGCGCCTTGAGCGATCCGGCACGCGCGAGCACCGTGCCTTCGCGGTCGATGACCCAGATGCGCGCGGTCGTCCGCGACAGGCCGTCGATGATCTGCGCTACCTCGGGTGACGCCGACGGCGGGGCCCGATCGGAACCTTTCGCAGCATCGTCGGCGCGTTCTTGCGCGAACGCCGCGATGCCGTCGGGCCGGGTCGCGAACAGCCGCGGGCGGTCGTGCAGCGCGGTTGCCACCGCCTGCGCGGTGCCCGCGAGCGTTCGCTCCTGCGCGTCGCGCAGCAAGCGCTCCAGTTCCCGCACATAGGAAACGCCCAGCCACGGCAGTGCCAGGAACACCGTGAGGACGAGCAGCAGTTGTGCGCGGATGGACAACGCGATGCGGGGCAACTTCATTCCGCGTTCCAGCGATAACCCATGCCGTAGACGGTGGAGATGCGATCGAACGCGGGATCGACCGCCTGGAACTTGCGCCGGATGCGCTTGACGTGCGAAGTGATCGTGCTGTCGTCGACGACGATGCTGGCGTCGCGCATCAGGGCGTCGCGATCCTTGACGTGACCGGGGAACCGCGCGAGGGAATGCACCATCCAGAACTCGGTCAGCGTGAGATCGACTCTTTGGGCGTTCCAGTTCGCCGTCAGGCGCGGCACGTCGAGCTTGAGCGGCCCACGCTCGAGGACGTCGTCGCCCGAGGGCGGTGCGGTTGAAAGCTCGCTGCGGCGAAACAGCGCGGCGATGCGCGCGGCAAGGTGCGGCAGGCTCACGTCCTTGGTGAGGTAATCATCCGCACCCAGGCGCAGGCCTGCGACGATGTCGAAGTCGCTGTCGCGCGCGGACAGGAAGATGATCGGCACCGTGGCCGAAAGGGCCCGCAACTCGCGCGTCAGGGCAAAGCCTCCGTCGATATCGTCGGAGAGGCCGATGTCGACCAAGGCCAGGTCGGGAAGCCGTGCGCGAAACGCGCTGATGGCGTCGGCGCGGTTCGCATAGGCCGCGACTTCGTAGCCGTGACGACGCAGCGCCTCCGCGTAGTTGGCGCGAATCGCAGGTTCGTCCTCGACGATGGCGATGCGCTTCATCGTGCAAGCGAATATACCGCAGCGTGCGTACCGCGCGCCCGCCCCTCCTCCATCTGCCACAGGTTTGCCACTTTTCTTCGCCGGATTGGCGCTTTTCGCACGCCTGCGTGCCGCAATGCGCGCGCGAAATGGGTACCGAGGAGGGCGCCAAGCTGGCGGACTCCCTCTGGAACTGACCGCCTTCCGCCGGCGCCCTGCCTTGGGAACAGCCATGCCGCATGCCGATCGCATCGAAGGAACCCGCGTCCTGCGCCGGGAGTGGCGCCAACTCGGCCGGTTGGCACTCGAAAGCCTCGGTACGGGCCTGTTCGTGAGCTTGGTGCTCGCGCTTGCGGTATTCATCATCAGCGTCGAGGCCAGGGCAGCAAGCAGCGGCGACCCCGGACAGGGCACGCTGCTGCTACGCGATGACGTCGGCGAAAAGTCGGCCGCCCCGTTGCTGGGCACCGACGTGCACATGGACGTCACCGGAATGGTCGCCCGCGTGCAGGTCACCCAGCGCTTCGCGAATCCAACCGCGCAGTGGCGCGAGGGCGTGTACGTATTCCCGCTGCCGGAGAAGGCCGCCGTCGATCACCTGACGATGTATGTCGGCGAGCGGGTGATCGAAGGCCAGATCAAGGAACGCGCCGAGGCCCGCCGCACCTACGAGAACGCGAAAGCCGACGGGCGCAAGACGACGCTCGTCGAACAGGAACGGCCGAACCTGTTCACGACGAACGTGGCCAACATCGGACCGGGCGAGGAGATCGTCGTCGCGATCGAGTACGAGGAAACGCTGCGCTATGGCGACGGCGCGTTCCACGTGCGCTTTCCGCTCGCGATCACGCCGCGCTACATCCCGGGCGCTGCCACGGAAGCGGCGGCCACTGGCATGGGATGGTCGCAGGTCACGACCCTGTTACCGGACGCCGACCGCATCACCCCACCGTTCGTTCCGGCAAGCCACGGCGACGCGAATCCGGTGTCGATCACGATCGACATGAACGCAGGATTTCCGCTGGCGAACGTCGTGAGCAGCTACCACGCCATCGACGTCGAGGAACGTCCCGGCAACCGCTATCGCATCGTCCTGCGCGAGGGGGCCGTGCCCGCGGCGCGCGACTTTGAATTGGTCTGGACGCCGGATGTCGGCAGCGCGCCGGGTGCCGCGCTGTTCACGGAAACGCTGGGCGGCAAGACGTACGCATTGCTGATGACGCTGCCCCCGACGCTCGTGGATGCCGGCGCAGGACGCTCTCCGCGGGAGATCACGTACATCATCGACACGTCCGGTTCGATGGAAGGCGTCTCCATCGCGCAGGCGCGCGACGCGCTGTCCATGGCCCTCGACCGGCTGCAGGCGGGCGATCGTTTCAACGTCATCGAGTTCAACTCGACCAGCACATCGCTGTTCACGGCACCCATGCCTTTCGACGCGTCGACGCACTCTCTGGCAAAGCAGTTCGTCGGCAGGCTGCGCGCGCGCAGCGGAACCGAAATGCTGCCCGCGCTAGCAGCCGCGCTGGCGGGGCCGCCTGAGTCATCGCTGATGCGCCAGGTCGTCTTCCTCACCGACGGGGCCGTCGGCAACGAGGATGCGATCCTGCGCCTACTGCACGACAAGCTGGGTGACCGGCGCCTGTTCACGATCGGAATCGGTCCGTCGCCGAACACGTTCTTTCTGACCAAGGCAGCACAGTTCGGTCGCGGCACGTTCACGTTCATCGGCGACGTGCGCGAGGTGCGGCAGAAGATGACCGGCCTGTTCCGGAAGCTGGAGAGCCCGGCCCTGACGGACGTCACCGTCGATTGGCCCGGAGGCGCCGACGCGTGGCCGCGGCGGGTACCTGACCTCTACGCCGGCGAACCCATCGTCGTCAGCGCCCAATTTCCGGCGGGCACGTTGCAGGGCAATGTCGTCATCTCCGGAACGCGCGCCGGCCAGCCGTGGCAGGCTGTGCTGCCGATGCAGGACGGCGCGACCGAGGCGGGTGTCGCGGTGCTGTGGGCGAGCGCGAAAATCGACGCGCTGATGGACGCCGGGCGCCGGGGCGCACCTGAGCCCGACATTCGCAACTCGGTGCTCGATGTCGCGCTGACGCACCACCTGGTGAGCAAATACACGAGCCTGGTCGCGGTCGACGTGACGCCGACCCGGCACGCTCGGACCGACACCCTGAAATCTGCAATGCCGGCCAATGTGCCAGAGGGTCTCACCGGGTTCGATCAGCTGCCGCGCACCGCGACGCCCGCTGCGCTATCACTCATCGCCGGTATGTTGTTGCTGCTGGCGGCCGCGCTTGTGGAATGCCTGCGCCGCCGCCGCAGCGTCAGCATGCTGCCAGGGACCTGATCATGGAGATCGTCGCCGCCGATCGGGGAGGATCTTTCGGTCGCAACGCGCAGGAGTCGCGCAACTGGTTGCGCGCGAATCCGCCCGGCATCGCGTTTCGATGCCGTTCGACCGAGTCTTCCCCCATCGGCGGCGACGCTGTCGCGGCGCGCGTGCCCGATGCTCGTCCAAGGCGCACCAGGACTGTTGTGATCGTGCTGCTGGCCATGGCAGGACTGGCCTGCTTTGGCAACGGCCTCTACATCCACGCGAAGGCCGGCCTCGCGCAGGTGCTGCTGCATTCCGCATGGGCAAGGACGCAGGATACCGGTATGCCTGCCAAGCCATGGCCCTGGGCCGACATGCACCCGGTGGCGCGGCTCATCGCGCCTGCGCAGGACGCCGATCTGCTCGTGCTGAGTGGCGCATCGGGCCGCACGCTCGCATTCGGCCCGGGCGTTGTACCAGGTTCGGCGAGTCCGGGCGGTGCCGGCAACAGCGTCATCACCGCGCACCGCGACACGCACTTCGGGTTCCTGCACCGCGTGTCCGGCGGCGACACGCTGGTGGTGGAGGACCGCGATGGAACGCGACGGCATTTCCGCGTGCGCAGGATCTATGTCACGGATTTCCGCGAGCTGAATATTCCGCGCCAAACCTTGCAACCAACGCTCACGCTGGTCACCTGCTATCCGTTCGACGCGATCAACCCTGGCGGGCCGTTGCGATACGTCGTCGTGGCGGAGGCGCTGTGACCTAGTTCGAGCGGGCGCCCGAAGCCCCGGGCGGCCCGCCAAGGACCTTTTGGGATCGGATCATTGCATCCGCATCGCCCGTGTTGGTCGCCTTGCCGACGGAGGTATTTTCCTTGACGGGAATGTGGCTGCCGGTATGAATGGCCTTGTCATCCGGATCGTCCGGCAGCAACGCTCGATTGGTCTGCCACGTGCAGCCGGAGAGAAGCAAGGTTACGATGACGGCAGTGACAATTGACTTCATATCGACAGGGTCCTTGATTGATTGGAGCCGACGCCCAAGGACGGGCCGGGCAGGCCGGCAATGATACAGGTCTGGACCGGACTCTTGGAGCTCTCCAGCGGCCGTCACGCCAGGCGCAGGCGCAATCCTGGCAGGTCCAGCGCGCCGTAGTCGCTGGACCAGGTTTCTCCCCGCGCGACCGGCCAGGCGTCCGTGAGAGTCCCGGTCGTCACGATCTCGCCCGCGGCGAGCGGCGCGAACTGCCGCTGGCCGGCCAGGACACGGACCAGGTGCGCGAGTGCCAGCGCCGGGCTATCCAGCACGTGGCTGCCGACGCCGCGATCGATCACCTGCTCGCCACGGCGCAACGTCATTGCAAACGTGGGAAGCGCCGCCGCAAGCGCAGCGCGATTGACGGCGGTGACGGGGATCCTCTGGCCGACGACCAGCGCGCCGTGAAGCCCGAACGCCGCAGTGCAATCCGGCGCCCTGAACTTCCAGTCCGGGAAATGGCTCTGCACGATCTCGAAACCCGCGGCGACCCACTCGACGTGGCGGAGGAGTTCCACGACATCGTCCGTGTCCGGCACCGGACTGCGCAACCCGAACACGACCTCGGGCTCGATGCGCGGTTGCACGAGCCCCTGCAGCGACAGCGTCGCCATTCCATTCGCGGCATCGTGCACGGTGTGCGCCCACGTGTGCGCCCAGATCGGGTCGTACACGCCATAGCGCTGCCATATGGTGCGATTGGTGAATCCGATCTTGCGTCCTACGGGCATCCAGCCTTGCGCGCGGCGCCGGCGTTCGATCTCGAACAGCACGGCGTAGGCTGCGGTAACGTCGAAGTCCGCGGCCTCATCGGTTATCGGTGCGACGGTGCGGGCGGCGTCGTAGGCCGTGATCAGCCGGCTGGCGACTTCGTCGACCTCGAACACGCCTAGCGAACCAAGCCCAACGCCCGCAACAGCGCGGTGAGCCCGGTCCACAAGGCGACCGCGATCACCATGCCGATGATCGCTGCAGCAATGGCGCCAGGCGTTCCAACCCACCCCGCGCTGGTGACAAACGCCCATGCGGCGAACCCGCCCATCCCGCCGCAGATGACGATGCCGATCACGCTCCAGACGATGCCCATGCGGAACTCCGGTTGGTTCCCTGTAGTATAAGTGCGGTCCGACCCGGCTGAACCCGACACAACCGAATGCCGGTTCCCGAAACTCGCCGGCGCTGCCTTCATGAACGACTCCACTCTTGCCCACGAGCCGTCCGCGCGTTCCGCCGTCCGGGCGCTGATGCCATCGCAGATCCGCGAGGTCGCCAACGCCGGCCTGGACGAACCGGGCATTCTGCCTTTCTGGTTCGGGGAACCCGACGAGGTGACTCCGGCGTTCATCCGTGACGCGGCAGCGCAATCGCTCGCGCGCGGCGAAACGTTTTATTCACAGAATTTCGGCATCCCGGAGTTGCGCGAAGCCCTCGGCGCGTACGTGTCGAGGCTGCATCGGCCGACCTCTGCGGACCACATCGCGGTCACCGCGTCCGGCATGTCGGCTCTCATGCTGACGGTCGAAGCGCTGGTCGCGCCCGGCGATCGCGTCGTCGTCGTCACGCCGCTGTGGCCGAACCTGGTCGAGATTCCCAAGATCCTATCCGCGAACGTGGTATGCGTGCCGCTGACGTTCACGCCAGCGGGCTGGACGCTGGACGTCGACCGCCTGCTCGCGGCGTTGACGCCCGGCACCCGCGCAGTGATGATCAATTCGCCCAACAATCCGACCGGTTGGACGATTTCGCGCGCGGACCAGGAAGTCATACTCGCGCACTGCCGCCGTCGCGGCATATGGATCGTCTCCGACGACGTGTACGAGCGCCTGGTCTACAGCGGCGAGCCTTGCGCGCCGTCGTTCCTGGACATCGCCGCACCCGAGGAGCGAGTCGTCAGTACCAACAGCTTCTCCAAGTCATGGCTGATGACGGGCTGGCGGCTGGGCTGGATCGTCGCGCCGGACGCGCTGATGCCCGATCTGGGCAAGCTAATCGAATACAACACCTCGTGCTCGCCGGTCTTCGTGCAGCGCGCGGGCGTGGTGGCGATCGCAGACGGCGAGCCGACGATCCGGCACACCATCGAGCGCTATGCCGCAGCGCGCGACTACCTGGTGCCGGCGCTGGCGCGAATCTCGCGCATCGAGGTCGCGCCGCCAGCCGGAGCGATGTACGCGTTCTTCCGCGTGAACGGCGTCACGGACAGCCTCGCGTTCTGCAAGCAGCTGGTGCGCGAAGCACGATTGGGATTGGCGCCGGGCAGCGCATTCGGACCCGAAGGCGAAGGATTCGTCCGCTGGTGCTTCGCGTCCAGCCAGGCGCGGCTGATCGACGGCATTGCCCGGCTCGAGCGCTTTCTTGGCTGACAGCGCCTGACGGCGGCTAGCGATCGGGAAACGCGCGCTCCCATTCCTCGCGGTCGAAGCCGACGATGAGTCCCTGATCGGTCTCCATCACGGGACGCCTGATCGCCGTCGGATTCTCGAGCATCATGGCAATGGCCGCCGGCGCATCCTTCACCGCAGCCTGCTTCTCGGGGTCCAGTTTCTTCCACGTCGTTCCGCGCCGGTTGAGCAGCGTCTGCCACCCGGCTTCCGCGCACCAGCCGGCGAGCTGCTCGCGCAACGGCGGCGTCTTCTTGAAGTCGACGAAGCGATAGGCGATGCCGTGCTCGGACAGCCAGGCGCGCGCAGTCTTGATCGTGTCGCAGTTGGTGATGCCGTACATTCGCATCAAGGCTCTTCCTTCCGTTGACGGGCGTGCCCCTCAGGCTCCCCCGCAGCAAATGAGGGCGGGGTGACGAGCGCTCGTCGCTCCTCACTTGCCCGCCAGCCGCCAAGCCTCAAGTGTACGCGGTTTCACGTGTTCTCTGCCGCGGCCGCTTGCCCAAACAATCCGGCCGGTCGTATAAGTCGAGCCTCCAACGCATCAATGCCGGTCCCGGAATCGCAATGACTTGCCGACTCGCACTTGCCAGCCTCTTAGCATTTGCCGTCCTCGCGGGCGGCACGCCTTCAGCGGATTCCGCCGACATGGGCAAGACGCTGCGCGTCGCGTTCTCGGTCGCGGAGACCGGTTTCGACCCGCAGGTCACCAGCGACATCTATTCGTCGGCGATCATCAGCGCGATCGTCGACTCGCTGTATGTATACGACTACTTCGCGCGGCCCGTGCGCATGGTTCCCAACACGGCGGCGGCACTGCCCGAGGTGACCGACGAAGGGCGCACGTACACGATCAAAGTCAAGCCGGGAATCTACTTCGCGGCGGATCCTGCGTTCAAGGGGAAGCGCCGCGAACTCACCGCCGAGGACTACGTCTACAGCATCAAGCGCATCTTCGACCCCAAGGTGCGGTCGTACTGGGTCTATGTGTTCGAAGGCAACCTGGTCGGCCTCGACGATGTACTCCCGGCCGCGCGCAAGAGCGGCGTTCTCGATTACGACGCGAAGATCGAGGGACTGCAGGCGCTCGACCGCTACACGCTGCGCATCAAGTTCCAGCGGCCGAACTATGGCTTCGAATGGTGGCTTACGACCGTGTATTTTTCCGCGGTGGCGCGTGAAGTGGTCGACGCCTACAAGGACAGCTCCAACCGCGTCATGGAGAATCCGGTGGGCACCGGTCCCTACCGGTTGAAGAGCTGGACACGCGGGCAGCGCATCCTGCTCGAAGCCAATCCCGACTACCGCGATGTCACGTTTCCGGCACCGGGCCCCGGCAGCACGCCCGCGGACGCGGCGATCGCCAAGGGACTCGTTGGCCGCAAGCTGCCGATGGTCGGCAACATCGACGTCAGCATCATCGAGGAGGCGCAGCCCCGGTTGCTTTCCTTCGATTCGGGCAACGCCGACTATCTGGAGGTCCCGCTGTCGCTTGCCTCCAATGTCCTCGATGGCGCCGTGCTCAAGCCGCAGTTCGCGAAGCGCGGCATCGCGCTCCAGCGCGAGCTCACGCCGTCCATTTCCATGTTCTATTTCAATCTCGAGAACCCGATCGTCGGCGGTTACGCGCCGGACAAGCTCGCGTTGCGGCGCGCGATCAGCATGGGCTTCGACCGCGCGACGGCCATTGCGCAGTTGCAGAATGGCCAGGCAATCGCCGCCAACCAGCCGGTCCCGCCGCCCTTGTACGGTCACGACCCGAAATACGCCGCGCCTTACGGCTACGATCCGCGCGCGGCACGCGCGCTGCTCGACAGGTTCGGATACAAGGACCGCGACGGCGACGGCTTCCGCGAAATGCCCGACGGGACACCGCTGACGCTGGTGCTGGCGTCCACGACGGACAACGTGTCGCGCACCCGCGACGAGCTGTGGAAGCGGAACATGGATGCGCTCGGCATCAGGATCACGTTCCTCAAGAACAAGTGGCCGGAACTCAACCGGATGTCCGAAGCGGGCCAGCTGATGATGTGGGGATTCGGGTGGACCAGCAACATCCCGGAGGGCATCGACTTCTACAGTTATTTCTACAGCAGGAACATCGGCACGTCGAACGATGCGCGCATGCGCCTGCCGGCCTTCGACGCGCTCTACGAGAAGTCGCGAAACCTGCCCCACTCCCCGCCGCGCACGGCGCTGTTCGACGAGATGAACAACCTGATCTTCAGCTACGCGCCGTGGATCATGACCCACTATCCGTACGACAATATCCTCGTGCAGCCGTGGGTCAGGGGCTACAAACTGAATACCTATGTGCAGCAGCAGTGGCGTTACCTGGACATCGAGGGTCGCCCGTAGCGCTTCATCCCGGAACCGGCGGGGCGACCCCTCCGGCGAAATTCCACGACCGGCCGGGCGCCGCCGCCAGCAGCGATCGCGTGTACTCGTTGCGCGGGTTGGCGAACACGTCGCGGACCGGGCCGTATTCGACGATGCGCCCGTTCGACATCACCGCCACGCGATCGCAAACCTGGGCGGCAACGCGCAGGTCGTGGGTGATGAAGAGCATCGCCAGGTTCAGCCGCTGCCGGATCTCGTCCAGCAGTGCCAGCACCTGCGCCTGGACCGAGACGTCCAGCGCGGAGACCGCCTCGTCGGCGATCAACAGCGAAGGCTCCATCGCCAGTGCGCGAGCAATGCAGATCCGCTGCCGCTGGCCGCCGGAGAACTGGTGCGGAAACCGGTCCAGCGACTGCGGATCCAGTCTTACCAGGTCCATCAGCGTGCGTGCGCGACTCAAGGCTTCGACGGCCGGCACGCCGTAATTCATCGGCCCTTCGACGATCGCCTGTCCGACGGTCCGGCGCGGATTGAGCGAACGGTAGGGGTCCTGGAACACGATCTGCACTCGCCGCCGCAACGCGTGCAGCTGCGCGCGCGAGATCGCCGCGAAGTCGGTATCGCCGATCACGATGCGCCCGCTCGAGGGCTCGATCAGGCGCGCGATGCAACGCGCGACGGTCGATTTGCCCGATCCCGATTCGCCGACGATGCCCAGCGTCTCGCCCTGTCGAACCGTCAGCGTCACGTCGGCCGCCGCGGCAACAGCATGCCTGGGTCGTCCGAACCAGCCGCGCTGCGAGTAGGTCTTGGACATACCGGTGGTCTCCAGCACCACAGGTGCCGTCACCACGTTGCGATGCTTGGGGATCAGGCTCGGCACGGCCGCGATCAGCATGCGCGTGTAGTCGCGCTTCGGCTCGCTCAGCAAATCGCGGGTGCGCCCGACTTCAACCAGTTCGCCGCCGCGCAGTACGGCGACGCGGTCGGCGATTTCCGCCACCACACCGAAGTCGTGCGTGATGAACAGGACGCCGGTGCCGTGGGCGCGCTGGAGATCGCGGATCAGCGCCAGGATCTGCGCCTGGGTGGTCACGTCGAGCGCCGTTGTCGGCTCGTCGGCAATCAGCAGCGCCGGTTCGAGCACGAGCGCCATCGCGATCATGATCCGCTGCCGCTGCCCGCCGGAAAGCTGATGCGGGTACGATGCGATCATCCGTTCCGGATCGGGGAGCTGCACCGCGCGCACGATGCCGAGAATCTTCTCCCGACGTGCCCGTGCCTGCAGATCCGTGTGCGTCGCCAACACCTCGTCGATCTGGTCGCCGCAGCGCATGACCGGATTCAGTGCCGTCATCGGCTCCTGGAATATCATCGACATGCGCGTGCAACGCAGTTCGCGCAATCTCGCCTCGTCCGCGGCAAGGAGATTTTCCCCGGTGAGGCGGACGTCGCCGCGGATGGCGGCGAGGCCCTTCGGCAACAGGCCCATGACCGCGTGCGCGATGACGCTTTTTCCCGAGCCCGATTCACCGACGAGGCACACGATCTCGCCCCGGTCCACGGTCAAGTGGACGCCGTCCACCGCGAGGACGCGATCGGCGCCGGGCGGCAGCGCGACGGCGAGGTTGCGGATGTCCAGCACCGGTGTGCTCATGCGACCTTCTCGTTCATAGCCGTTTGCTCATCCGCGGGTCCAGCGTGTCGCGCAGGCCGTCGCCCAGCATGTTCACCGCAAGCACGGTCAGCGCGAGGAAGATTCCCGGATAGAGAATGTTGTGCGGGAAAACGCGGAACAGCGTGCGGCCTTCCGCCATGATGTTGCCCCAGGTTGGCGTTTCCGGCGGGATGCCGACGCCGAGGAACGAAAGGATCGCCTCGATCAGGATCGCGGATGCCGCGATGTACGTCGCCTGCACGATCAGCGGCGCAATGGTGTTGGGAAGCACATGCCTGACGAGCAGCAGCGGCGTGCGCGTGCCAACGGCAATGGCGGCTTCGACGTAAGGCTCTTCCCGGATGGACAGCACGACCGAGCGGACGAGGCGCACGACGCGGGGAATTTCCGGAATGACGATCGCGATGATGACCGCGACGAGTCCCGCCTTGGACAGCGACACGACCGCGATGGCGAGCAGGATCGCCGGAATGGCCATCAGGCCGTCCATCACGCGCATGACGATGGCGTCCAGCCAGCGGATGTAGCCGCCAACCAGGCCGATGACGAGGCCGATGGACACGCTGATCGCCGCGACGGCGGCGCCCACCAGCAGCGACGCGCGGGCGCCATAGACAACGCGGCTGTAGATGTCACGGCCGAGCGAGTCGGTGCCCATCCAATGCGTGATAGTGGACTTCGAGCCGTCGTCGCGGCGCACGGTTTCCACGGTGCCGGGCGTCTTGTTCCGGTACACCGGATTGATCTGTACCGGGTCAGCCGACGTGAGCAGCGGCGCAGCCAGGCCCATCAACAGTATCAGCGCGAGGATCGACGCGCCGATGACGATCGTCGGGTTCTTCCGCAGACGGCGCGCGAGCCCGGAGCGCGGCTCCGGCGGCGGCCCGGAGGGGGCTTCAAGACCGATGGCGTCGGCCGTGGCGTTCAATACCGGATCCGCGGGTCGAGGACCGTGTAGAGCAGGTCCACGACCAGGTTGACCAGCACGTACACGAACGAGAACAGCAGGATCACCGCCTGGATCGTCGGGTAGTCCCGAGCCAGTACCGCGTCCACAGTGAGGCGGCCCAAGCCGGGAATGCTGAACACGCTTTCGGTGACGACCACGCCGCCGATCAGCAGCGCAATGCCGATGCCGATCACCGTCACGATAGGCACGGCCGCGTTGCGCAGCGCGTGGCGCATCAGCACCACGGCATTCGTCAGCCCCTTGGCCCGCGCCGTGCGTATGTAATCCTCGCCCAGCACTTCGAGGACGCTGGTGCGCGTGATGCGGGCGATCAGCGCGATGTAGATCACCGAGAGCGTGAGGCTGGGCAGCACCAGGCGCGTGAGGCAGCCCCATAGCCCCTCGGCCAGCGGCTGGTACCCCTGCACCGGAAGCCACGACAGCTGGATCGCGAATACGAATATCAGCACGTAGCCGATCACGAACACCGGCACCGAAAAGCCGAGCACTGCGAATCCCATCACGACACGGTCGATCCAGGTGCCCTGCTTGTATGCGGCAACCACGCCCAGCGGCACGGCGACGAGGATCGAGAACATCATCGTCGTCAGCGCGAGCATCAGCGTGGGCTCGACGCGGTCGGCGATGAGTTCGGCGACCTGCTTCTTGAAGAAGAACGACTCGCCGAACTCGCCGGTGGCCATGCGCCCGATCCACACGAAGAACTGCGAGAGGATCGGCTGGTCGAGGCCCAGCTTGGCGCGGATGTCGACGACATCCTGCGACGTCGCCGACGCGCCTGCCAGAATTGCCGCCGGGTCGCCCGGCGTGAGCCGCAGCATGGCGAACACGAACACCGCGACCACCGCCATCACGGGGATCGTCGCGAGCAGCCGCTTGCCGATGTACGCGAGCAT
Organism: uncultured beta proteobacterium; assembly: GCA_963782625.1. Taxonomy (GTDB): domain Bacteria; phylum Pseudomonadota; class Gammaproteobacteria; order Burkholderiales; family Casimicrobiaceae; genus VBCG01. Next base: position 198,271 of record CAWAKN010000008.1, read on the forward strand.
CGGCGGCCTCCTTCAGCCGGCGGCTATTTGCCGGTCTTGCTGATGTTCCAGAACACGGACGCCGGCGCGACGACGACGCCGTCCACGCCCTTGCGCGCCGCGCCCGGTTGGTACCACTGTCCCAGGTGGACGTGCGTCGGATACTGCGTCCAGCGCACCTGCACGGCCTCGGCGATCGCCTTCTGCTTCGCGGGATCGGTCTCACGGGCGAAGTCGTCGCGCAGCTTCTCCATGTCCGCGTCGCACGGCCAGCCAAAGGGCGCCTTGTCGCAGCTCGCGTTGAGAAATGCCGTCGACACGGGATTGAGGATGTCCGCGGACACCCACGACGTCAGCATCGCGTGCCAGCCGCCCTGCGCCGGCGGTTCCTTCTTCGCGCGCCTTGCGACGACGCTTTGCCAGTCCATGTCCTGCATGTCGACCTTGAAGCCGCCCCTTTCCAGCAGTTGCTTCGCCACCGGCGCGAGATTGGTCAGCACCTGCAGGTCGGTCGAATGCAGCAGCACGATCGGCGTGCCGTCGTAGCCGGCTTCCTTCAGGAGCGCCTGCGACTTGGCAAAGTTGGATTCGATGAGCCCTTCCATGCCCTTGTCGGAAGCCAGTGGCGTGCCGCACACGAACAGCGCCTTGCACAGCTTGTAATACTGCTTGTCGCCGATGACCGCCTGCAGGAAATCCTCCTGGTTCAGCGCCAGCACGACCGCCTGTCGCACCTTGACGTTGTCGAAAGGCTTGGCCGTCGTGTTGAAGCGGAACGCATACTGGTTGCCGAGCGGATTCCAGTCGACAAGCTTGATGTTCGGGTCCTTGCGCAGGATCGGCAGGAGATCGTGCGACGGCTGCTCGATAAAGTCGATCTCGCCGGCGATCAGCGCGTTCACGGCGGTCTGCTGGTCAGCGAGCTGCTTCCACTCGACGCGATCAACTTTCGCGACCTTGCCGCCGGTCAGGCCCGACACCGGCTCCGCGCGCGGCTTGTAATTGTCGAATTTGACGTAGACCGACTTGTCTCCGGGCTTCCACTCATCCTTCTTGAACACGAATGGACCGGAGCCCGTGTAGTCGGAAATCTGGTCGTTGGGACTGGTCGCGGCGACACGCTTGGGCATCATGAACGGCACGTTGGACGACGGTTTGCCGAGGGCCGTCAGCACCAGGCCCGTCGGCGCGTTCAACACAATCCTGAAGGTCTTCGCATCGACGACCGGTATGTCCTTCACGAAAGACATCATTTTCTGCCCGGTCGCGTCCTTGGCGCTCCAGCGCCTGATCGACGCGACGCAGTCTTCGGCCGTGACCGGCGTGCCGTCGTGCCAGAGGAGTCCGTCGCGCAGCGTCATCGTCCAGGTCAGCTTGTCGGCCGACAACTCGTATTTGTCGATCATCTGCGGCTTGACCTGGCCGTTGGCGTCCGTCGCAAACAGCGTGTCGTAGATCATGTAGCCGTGGTCGCGGGTGATATACGCCGTGGTCCAGATCGGGTCGACGATCTTCAGGTCGGAATGCTTGACGACGCGCAGCGTGGTCTGGGCGAGGACGCCCGGCGCCATGACGGCGAGCGCGGCGGTCGCACAAGCTGCGAAGGCCAGGTTGCGGAAGCGAAAGGACATGAACTTCTCCTGAGGGAAAGCAATGGCGGGGCGCGGCGCTACCCTTGCGAACCCGCACGATAGTCGCAGCGACCTTCGACGGCAATAGGCGCGCGCCGGAGTGCGCTCAGTGCCGCGGGTCGATGGGCGTGAAACGCGGCACCCGGGCTTCGATGGCTTCGGCCGCGGCGAGGCACAGGTCCTCGCGAAAGCGTGGCCCGATAATCTGCACGCCGACCGGCAAACCGTTCGCGACGCCGGTGGGCACCGCCATCGCAGGCAGTCCCAGCACCGGTATCGCCATCATCGTCGCCGATTGGCGCCAGACCTCCATGGTTCGTTCCGCGCTTTCGATGTCGAACCCCTGCGCGTACGGCGGCTCGGTGCAAACAGGTGCCAGCACCAGCGGCGTATGCGCGAGAAACGCGTACCAGTCGCGGATCAGCCGGGTGCGTTCGGCGAGTGCCTTCAAGTGGGCATCGACGCCTCGATCCGGAATGTTGTCGGACATGAGCCGCATCGCAAGGCGCACGCCGTCGTCGCCGTCGCGATCGAAGTCGGCTTGCATGAAGCGGCGGAATTCCGGAATGAACATTTCGAACCACAGCGCAAAGGCACCGGCAAAGCCCGGCGTCTTGTCGGTAACGACCTCGTAACCAGCGTCCGCAAGCGCTGTTGCGGCCAGCGCCAGCGCCGACGCGACGGGCGTCGACGGCGCGACGCCGCCCAAGTCAGCTGCGTCGGTGACAAGCGCTACGCGGATCGGCGCCTGCCAGGGCGCGCCTTCCAACGGTACTGGCACCCACCACGGATCGCGCGCGTCGGGCGCGGCCATGGCCTGAAATCCCGCGCGCACGTCGCGGACCGAACGCGCCAGCGGGCCCTGCACCGACATCAACTGCGCCGAGATGACGCGCTCCGTCTTGCCGCTCGGGTTATACGCAGGCACGCGCCCGAACGATGGCCGCAATCCCGCGAGTCCGGTGCAATACGCCGGATAGCGAACCGACCCGGCGATGTCGTTGCCATGGGCAAGCGGCGTGATGCCGGCTGCCACGGAAGACGACGCGCCGCCGCTCGAACCGCCCGGCGTCGCGTTGCGCGACCATGGGCTGTACGTGCGCCCGCGATAATCGTTCACCGTGTCGAGCCGGAAGCTGAATGCCGGCGTATTGGTGCGGCCGATGATGATCGCGCCCGCTTTCTTCCAGTTGGCGACCACCGGGCTGTCGGCGGTGGCAATGACGTCCTTGAACGCGGCGACGCCGTTGACCGTCGCGCAGCCTTCCTGGTCGATGTTCTCCTTGATCGTCACCGGGACGCCATGCAGCGGCCCCACTGCCACGCCATTCGCGACCGCGGCATCGGCGCGATCCGCCGCGGCGAGCGCCTCTCAGAAAGGTCGCACGTCACGGCATTCAGCTGCGGGTTGACCGCCCGCATCCGGTAGACGCATGCCTGCACGGCTTCGCGCGACGATATCGCCCGGGCCCGGATCCCTTCCGCGAGCGCAACGGCATCCCACTTCCATAATTCGTCGGTCACGTCGAAATCCTCGTCCTGGACACGCACGCCGTTACTCGCACACACTCCAATTTGCCACTCATTTGTCACGCCGGGCGATAACGGCTAACCTCGCCCGCTCCAGCGCACCTCAAGGGCATCCATGGCTGTCATTGCTGTCGGCGGATTCCAGCACGAGACCAACACCTTTGCGCCGTCGAAGGCGGATTATGCCGCGTTCGAGGATGGCGGGGGCTGGCCTGAGATCACGTACGGCGACGCCATCGCGCCGCGCCTCGCGGGCGCCAACATTCCCGCGACCGGCGCGCTGGACGCGTTGCATGCCGCCGGCCACCGCACCATCGGCCTCGCGTGGGGCGCCGCGTCGCCGTCCGCGCAGGTTACGCGCGGCGCCTTTGAGCGCATCGTCGGCGACCTGATTGACCGGCTGCAACGGGCCGGACCGGTTGATGGCGTCTATCTCGACCTGCATGGCGCAATGGTCAGCGAGCACTTCGACGATGGGGAGGGAGAATTGCTGGCGCGTGTGCGCAATGTCGTCGGTCCGGGCGTGCCGGTGGTCGCCAGCCTCGACCTGCACGCCAACATGACCCGCGCGATGCTCGAGCACTCCGACGGGCTCAGCGCCTATTGCACATATCCGCACATCGACATGGCGGCGACCGGCGCGCGCGCGGCCGGGCTTCTCCAGCGCACGATCAAGGCGGGTGCCCCGATGGCCAAGGCGATGCGGCCGCTCGACTTCCTGACGGGCCTGCCGTCGCAGTGCACGTTCATCGAACCCGCCAAGAGCCTGTACGAACTGCTGGCCCGTCTCGAGCGCGAACACGACGCGAGCCTGTCGTTCACGCCCGGCTTTCCGATGGCGGATTTTCCCGAATGCGGTATGGCGGTGTTCGGCTACGGCTACGATGCGCGGCGCGTGCAAGCGGCCGTCGACGCGCTCGCCCGCGCCGTGCACGATGCCGAGCCGGATTTCGCGATGGAGCTGTTCGAGCCGGATGCCGCCGTCGCGCGCGCGATTCAGCTCGGCGAGCCCGGCTCGCCGGTGGTCATGGCCGACACGCAGGACAATCCGGGCGCCGGCGGCAACGGCGACACGACGGGACTGCTTGCGGCGATGTTGAAGCGCGATCCGCGCGGCGCCGTGCTCGGACTGCTGATCGATCCGGCTTCCGCGCGGCAGGCGCACGCGGTCGGCATCGGCAACGAGGCGGAGTTCCACCTGGGCGAGATCTCCGGCGTACCGGGCCATGTTCCGCTGTCCGGGGAATTTTCCGTGGAAGCGCTGAGCGACGGCAGGTTCACGTGCACGGGGCCCATGTTCAAGGGTTTCCGGATGGACTTGCGCCACATGGCGGTCCTGCGCCGCGGCAACGTGCGCGTCGTGCTGGCATCGAAGAAATGCCAGGCCGCCGACCAGGAAATGTTCCGCCATTTGCGCATCGAACCCAAGGAACAGCACATGCTGGCGCTGAAGAGCTCGGTGCATTTCCGCGCCGATTTCCAGCCCATGGCCAGGGAAGTCCTCGTCGTCGCCGCGCCGGGACCGGCGAAGGCCGATCCGACGATGTTCCATTGGACGCGTCTTCGTCCGGGATTGCGCCTCAAGCCACGCGGGCCGGCGTTCCAACCCTAGTTGCCCGCGCGCAATCATGCCCCGTCGCTATGTCATTGCGCTGATCAAGCACGAGACCAACACGTTCTCGCCGCTGCCCACCACGCTGTCGTCGTTCGGCCATGGCAACGGCCCCGCGTCCGGCGCCGCGGCGCGCGCGCGTTTCGAGAACACCAACACGCCGATCGCCGCCTATCTCGACATTGCTCAGCGCGAGGGCGCCGACGTCGTGATCCCGGTCGCCGCCGAATCGTGGCCGTCGGCCAGGGCCTCGCGCGCGACATTCGAGGCGCTGGTGCAACCACTCGAGGCAGCCGTGCGCGCAGGCTGCGATGCCGTGATGCTCGACCTGCACGGCGCCATGGTCATCGAGGACTGCGACGACGCCGAAGGGGAAATCGCCAAGCGCCTGCGCCGCATCGCGCCGCGCATGCCCATCGCCGTCACGCTCGACTACCACACCAACCTGTCCGGCGACCTGGTCGACAACGCGACGGTGATCACCGGCTACAAGACCTACCCGCACGTCGACATGTACGAGGCGGGCATGCAGGCGGCCGGCATCCTCGTCGGCGCGCTCGATGGCGTCATCGAGCCGGTGATGGCGTGGGGCTGGAAGCCGCTGCTCGCGTCGATCATGCGCCACGCGCCGGAAGATGGGCCGTCCGGCGACATCCTCGCCTTTGCGCGCCGCATGGAAGCCGACGGCAACGTCCTCGCTGCCACGCTGTTGCCGTCGTTCCCGCACGCCGACACGCCCTACACCGGGCTGTCCGCGGTCGTCGTGGGAGATGCGCGCCACGGCGGTCATGAGCATGCGCGCATGGTATGCGATCACATGCTGGCCATGGCCTGGGAACGCCGCGCCGAATACTTGTTTCATGCCCCGCCGCTGCGCGAGTCGGTCGCCGCGGCGAAGGCGTTCGGTCTCGCAAACCCCGGCGCGCCTGTATTGTTGATCGACCATTGCGACAACTGTGGCTCAGGCGGCGCGCAGGACGTGATGGCCGTCGTGGCCGAGATCCTGGAACAGGAACTCGACGATGTCGCGATCGCGCCGATCCGCGACCCCGAGGCCGTGGCGACGATGATCGATGCGGGCGCGGGGCAGAAGGTGAGTCTGAAACTGGGCGGCCGCACCGACATGCCGTCAATCGGTCTCCAGGGCAAATCGCTCGATGTCGAAGGGCGCGTGATGGCGATCACGGACGGCGAATTCGTTGTGACCGGCCCCATGTACACCGGCGTGCGGATGCACATGGGACGCACGGCGGTGCTCGAAGTGCGGCAGGGCCGCGGGCACGCTCAGATCGTCGTCACCGAGCGCGCGCACGAGCCTTTCGACGTCGGCGTATTCACGCACGCAGGCATCGACCCGCGCACGAAGCGCTACGTGATGCTCAAATCCCGAATCCACTACCGGGCGGGATTCAAGGAAATCGCGTCGCACATCGTCGAATGCGCCGGCGCAGGGGTGACCAACGCCGACCTGTCCGTTTATCCGTACCGCAAGCTGACGCGGCCCATTTTCCCGCTCGATTCCATGTAGGATGGCGGCCGGACGACGCGGAGGCCCGATGCGTCTCCCGTGCAACCGCCATCACGAACCCACATGTCCTTGACCGCGAAACGTGAATTCAGCCTGCTGATCGACGTCGGCAACACGTTCCTCAAATGGGGGCTGTTCCGCGCCGAACCGGACGGAGGCGCGCGCGCGAACCGCATCGAATCGGGTCACGCGCTGCACGACGAGATCATGGCGCTGCCGGCGCAGTTCGCCAAGCTTCCCACGCCGGCGAAGATCGTCATCTCCAACGTGGCCGGGACGCGCATTCGGTCGTCGACCATCCGCGTCCTCGAAGTGTGGCCGGATGCGCCGACGCCGTTCTGGCTGGTGCCCCAGGCGACCCAGTGCGGCGTCACCAATAGCTACCGCAACCCCGCGCAGCTGGGCAGCGACCGTTGGGCCGCGCTGATCGGCGCCAGGTATTTGCTTGGTGCCCACGCCGCCATGGTCGTCGTATGCGGAACTGCGACGACCATCGACTTCCTGACAGTTGACGGAGTATTCAAGGGCGGAATGATCATGCCCGGCTTGGGCCTGATGCTGCGCTCGCTGCATGAGGGCACTGCAGCGCTGCCGGATCAGGACGGCGATTTCTCCCCCTATCCGACACAGACCGTCGACGCCATCGCGAGCGGCTGCCAGCACGCTCAGGCGGGAACGATCGAGCGCCTGTACGCGATGGAGTCGCGCAACACGCCCGACGTCGTGTGCCTGCTTTCCGGCGGCGCCGCGGGCACCGTTGCCACCCGGCTGTCGATCCCGTTCCAGCTGCACGAAAATCTCGTGCTCGAGGGCCTCTACCGCGTCAGCCAGGACTTGACCTAGAATTACCGGGCACGCCGCGCTGGAGATGCCATGGACACCGTCGACATCGTTGGATTGCTGGTCCCGATCACCTATTTCGTCTTCCTTGCAACCGAAAAAATCTGGCCGGCGCGCACGTTCCAGCACTGGAACGTGCGCACGCCGCAATGGTTAGGCTACCTTATCCAGCGGCCGGAATCGCATTGCGTCCATCACCGGCTGGGTGTCCACTATTACAACTATGCCGACCTGCCGTTATGGGACATCCTGTTCGGAACGTTTCGCAATCCGAAGGAATTCCGCGGCGAATGCGGCTTCGAGTCGCCCCACGACCGGCGCATTGGCGCGATGCTGGGCTTTACCGACGTCAACGCCGCTCTGTACGGCGCCGGCAACGTCGGCGTGAAACCCATATCGCAGGCACCCGGATAGGCGAGAGCCAAAACCGGATGGCACGCAACCTGTACCTGCCCGAGCGACACCAGCCGCTCGGCGATTCGCGCTGGGACGAGCGCGCCGCACGCGAGTGGATAGCGGCGTACGCCGACGACGCGCAAGTCACGTTTTCCCGCGAACACCGGTGGCCGACGCATCCGCGCGACGCCGGAAGCGACATCGGTACCATTCCCTGCCCGATGGTCTATTTCGGCGCCGCCGGCGTGATCTGGGCATTGGAGCATCTGGCACGCGTCGGCGCGATCGCGCCGCCGGCCGATTTTTCGCCGGTCGTCGCGGAACTGGAAGCGCGCAATACCGAGTTGATTGTGCCATGGGGGCACGGCACCGACGGCCTGCTGATGGGCAACTCGGGAATCCGGCTGCTGCATTACCGCCAATCCGTGGATCGCGGCGCGATCGGCGTCGCCGCCGCCGTTGCCGATGCGCTCGCCGCCGGCATCGCGGCCAATACCGGCCATCCATCGCTCGAATTGTTGTGGGGCTCGCCTGGCACGATGCACGTTGCGCTGACGATGCACGAGTGGACCGGCGAAGCGCGCTGGGCCGGTTTGTTCCGCGCCGATGCGGACGCGCTGTGGCGCGCGTTCCTTCCCATCGACGAAGCACCATGCCGCATGTGGACGCAGGATCTGTGGGGACGAAAACAGAAAATGACCGGTGCAGGCCACGGCTTCGCCGGCAACGCGAGCGCGCTGATCCGCGGTCGCGCGCTGTTGCCCGCCGACACTTGGTCGGCATGGGCGGACGCCATGATCGCGACGGTGCACGCCACCGCGTTTCGCGACGGCGCGCTCGCCAATTGGGTACCGGAGGTTCCGCCGGACCACACGCCTCCCAAGATGCTCGTGCAGTGGTGTCACGGTGCGCCGGGCATGGTAACGAGCCTGGCCGGCCTTCCCGATCCGCGCCTCGACGAGCTGCTGGCCGCGGCCGCCGAACTGACGTGGGTCGCGGGCCCGCTGGAAAAGGGCGCAGGGTTGTGTCACGGCACGGCCGGCAATGGCTACGCCTTGCTGAAGCTGTTCAAGCGCAGCGGCGACGCGCGCTGGCTGGAGCGGGCGCGGGCCTTCGCCATGCACGCGATGGCGCAAAGCGACCGCATGGCGGAACGGTATGGCGGGCGTCGCCACTCGCTGTGGACGGGCGACCCGGGCGTTGCCTGCTATGTGTGGGACTGCATCGCGGGTGGCGACGCGCTGCCCAACCTCGATCCGGAACGGTGACGCCGCGTGCGTCCACACGCCGCGGCGCGGGTCAGGCCTTGCTGGCGGGATCGGGGTGGATGTTGTCCACCCAATGCACTTCCTCGGGGTTGGCCTCGACATTGGGCAGGTCGAGGTTGACGACGACGGGCTCCTGCCCGCTTCGGCACAGCACGCACGACAACGGCTCGACGTCACTCGCGTTGATCTCCTGGTGCGGCACGAAAGGCGGGACGTAAATGAAATCGCCGGGTCCGGCTTCCGCCGTGAACTCGAGGCGGTCGCCCCACTTCATTCGCGCGCGGCCGGAAACGACATAGATCACGCTCTCGACGGCGCCGTGATGATGCGCGCCGGTCTTCGCCTTGGGATGGATGACGACGGTACCCGCCCAGAGTTTCTCCGCCCCTGCTCGCGCATGCGTGATTGCGGCCGCGCGGTTCATCCCCGGCGTCTGCGCGGTGTTGGTGTCGAGCTCGCCGGCGCGGACGACGCGCACGCCGTGATGGCGCCATGCCGAGTCTGTGCTCATTCGGGTCGCTCCTCTCGTGGCGTTGCCGTCATTCGACGCAGTCTCGGTCCAGCGCGTTGCGGACGACGACCGCGAACTCGTCGAGGAGGCAGGGAAAGCCGGGCGTGTTGGCGCTGCAGCCGCGCACCCGCAACGGCGTCTTGAGCGGCGGCGCTTCGAGCGTCAATGGCGACGCCTTCCGCATCTGCTCGAGCGATTGAGCAACGTAGGACGAATACACGCGCTGCTTCTTGTCCGGCCCTAGTCTCACTTCGAAGACCAGCGCACCCGCTGGCGGCGTCTGGTTGCGCTGATAGCCCGCCTGCGTCCACGTCAAGTCCAGGATGCCCGCGACATTCGCGATGTTGGTGTCGTGACCGACATAGGCGATGAATCGTGCATCGCGCACGGCGGTGTCGGCGGATCCCAGGCCGGACGAGTGCCCGCCAGTGACCGCTGCCGCCGCGCGCATCAGCAGGGCCGAACCCTGGCGCCGCGCAAGGTAGGGCGTGCGTTCCATCAGGTCGAGCGCCTCGGTATGCAACCGGAACGTCTGCAACATCTGCGCCCCGCTCAAGCGTCCCCACGCGACCTGGTCCGCCTCGATTCCCTCCGCATACTGAAGCATGAACATCTCCGCCGCCGTCGACGCGATGGCGAGCGCGCCAAGCATTTCAATGCCTTTGCCATTCGGAATGGGCGACAGTGCGGTAGGCAGGTTGGCGAGCTTGCACCCTTCCGGCCTGCCAAAGGCTGCGCACAATGCCGGCTTGCAGCAGTCCATGCCGGCCTGCAACGCATCGACCGGCGCCTTGAAATCCAGCGCCACGGTGTTGTGGTCTCCGGCCACGCGTGAAAGGATCGCGGTCTGCGCGGCCAGCGCATCGAGCCGGCACGTGCCGGCCGCGACCGGATGGAAGAGACCATCGACGGTCGTATCGGGCTTGGTGCGGTAGGCGAAGCCGCAGCCAGGAGCAATCCCGTCGAGCAGCGCCTGCGCGGTGGTCTTGGTGCGCTCTTCGAGGTCCGCGTAGACATAGAGGCTGCCGCGCTGCGGGCATCCCTGCTCCGGCAGCAGTTGCTCGGTCACGGCGTAGGCGCGGTAATACTGGCCGAGAATCCTGGCGAGCTGCGCGCCGCGGGCCGTCAGGTTGCCGGCCGGTTCGTTCCATATCGGCCACGGTCGCGACGACCAGCCGTCCAGTTCCGCCGGGGATGCGATCGGCGTACGGACGCCGTGGCGGGCGATGATCACGATTTTCTGCAGCACTTCGTCGCCGGCTGCGGTCGCGAGGGGCGGAATGGCGGCCGAGCCTGCGGCCAGCAACGCCAGCACAGCCCGAATCAAGCGACGGCCGCGGCGTCCGCGGGTCATCGAGTCGTTCAATGCGATGTCGGGCTGCATGGCCAGGGATCTTGCGCCGGGACGCCTGCAACCGCAACGCTTCTCACGGGCCCCCGGCCGCAAAGCTCCGGGTTGATCGCAAACAATGGCCGGACGCCGCCGACGCAGTATCATTGCAATCCCCGTCGAGGAGAACAACCATGAGCGAAAGAGAAGTCGTCATATTGAGCGGCGTGCGCACGGCCATCGGTGACTACGGCGGCAGCCTGAAGGACATCGCGCCCAGCGACCTGGCCGCGCGGGTCGTGAAGGAAGCCGTTGCCCGCGCCAAGGTGGATCCGAAGGACGTCGGCCAGTGCGTGATCGGCAGCGTCATTCACACCGAACCCAAGGACATGTACATCTCGCGCCTCGCGTGCGTGAACGGCGGACTGCCGCATGACACAGGCGCGTTCACCGTCAACCGCCTGTGCGGCAGCGGCATGCAGGCGATCGTCTCGGCGTCGCAGTACATCCTGCTGGGCGAGACCGACGTCGCGGTTGCCGGCGGCGCCGAGAGCATGAGCCGCGCGGTCTACGCGTCGCTGACGCAGCGCTGGGGCGGGCGGATGGGCGACTCGAAGATGCTGGACATGATGGTCGGCGCGCTGACCGACCCGTTCGACACCGTGCACATGGGCGTCACGGCGGAAAACGTCGCCGCCAAGTGCGGGTTGACCCGCGCGGACCAGGACGCGTTCGCCGTCGAGAGCCACAAGCGCGCCGCTGCTGCTATCGCCGCCGGCCACTTCAAGAGTCAGATCCTGCCCATCGAGTTAAAGAGCAAGAAGGGCCCGGTCATGTTCGACACCGACGAGCACGTCCGCGCCGACTCGTCGATGGAAGGGATGGCCAAGCTCAAGGCCGTGTTCATCAAGGAAAACGGCACCGTGACCGCCGGCAACGCATCGGGGATCAACGATGCCGCCTCCGCGGTCGTGCTGATGGAGAAGTCCGCCGCGGCCGCCAAGGGCTTGAAGCCGATGGCGAGGCTGGTCGCCTACGGTCACGCCGGCATCGACCCGAAGATCATGGGCCTGGGGCCGGTCAGCGCCGTGAAGCGCGCGCTGGCGAAGGCGGGCCTCAAGATCGGCGACATGGACGTCATCGAATCGAACGAGGCGTTCGCGGCACAGGCGCTGGGCGTGGCCAAGGAAACCGGAATGGACGCGAAGAAGGTCAACCCGAACGGCGGTGCGGTCGCGCTGGGCCACCCGATCGGGGCGACCGGTTCGATCCTGACGGTCAAGGCGATGTACGAACTGCACCGCACCGGCGGCCGCTACGCGCTGATCACCATGTGCATCGGCGGTGGACAGGGTATCGCCGCGATCATCGAACGCGTTTGATGCAACAGGGGGCGCGCTACAATGCGCGCCCCGTCCAAAAGGAAAAACGCAATGACCATTACGATGTATCAGGCATCGGTGCCCGTGTTCGTCAAGGGATTGACCAATCTGAAGGCCATCCTCGAGAAAGCGCTGGCGCATGCGCAGGAGAAGAAGATCGACGACGACGTGTTCGTGAACGCGCGGCTGTATCCGGACATGCTCCCGCTATCGGGCCAGATCCAGATCGCCACGGATATGGCGCGCGGCACGATGGCGCGGCTGTCCGGGAGCGAGCCGCCCAAGTGGGAGGACGATGAGAAGACGATGGCGGAATTGATCGCGCGCATCGACAAGACGATCGCCTACCTCAAGACGTTCGCGGCCGGGCAAATCGACGGCACCGAAGGCAAGGCGATCACACGCACGATTCGTGGCAACCCCATGACATTTGCCGGCCTCGATTATCTGCAGCAGTTCTCGCTTCCCAACTTCTATTTCCACGCGGCGACGGCCTACGGCATCCTGCGCCACAACGGCGTCGGCGTCGGCAAGCTGGACTTCCTGGGCAAGCTCGCCTAGCAAGCTGCCGCAGCTATTTGCCGATCCGCTCCAGCGCGTTGCGCATCGGCGCGCTGGAGATCTGCATCAGTCCGCTGTAGGGCCGGTTCATCTCCAGGATGAGAAAAATCGCCCCGGCGACGGAAACCGCGCCGATCAAATACGCGGCGAGGACGGTCGCGTTGAATCGCGCGAACAGGCCGAAACCCAGGAACAGCACGACCAGCCAGAATACAAGCACGACGAAAAACGGCCACGACAGCGAGCCTCCGGCCTGTTCGGACATCAGCCGGCGTGTGCTCGCCATGTCGGTCAGAAGCTGCATCGCGCGCCCTTGGGCGAACCGCTGCTCATCGGAGGCGGGCTTGAACGAGGCGATCATGCCGAACACTTCCTCGCCACGCGCCTGCACGGCTGGTCCACCCATTGCGGCCGTCCCGGCGCCCCGGTCGGGCCAGATTCGCTCGACATCGGCCGCCACCACCTCGCGCAAGCCAGTACGTGCTGCCGCGGACTCCGGACCGTAGTGGGCGAGGATGCGGTCGAGCAGCGCCACGTGGACGGCGAGCTGCCGCACCTCGGATTCCTGCGTGTCGTACGCGCTGTGCGCGGACGCGATCAGCAGGCTCAGGACCAGCGCGGCGATGGTTGCGATCAGGCCCAATACCAGCTTTATGACATCCTTCGAACTGCCGTCCAGGTGACTCTCGGGCAGCCGGGCGTGGAGGAACGTGCCGACAAGCGCGCCGCCGAACACACAGGTGAAGACGATCACCGCTATCAGGATCGAATTCACAGGCGTGCTTCCGTCGAACCGCAGCCGGTCATTTCACCATGCCCAGCCCCTTGGCGGCGTTCAGGTACTCGACGGAGCGCTCCTTGACGAATCCCGGAATCTGCTCCAGCGAGATATCCGTTACCTCGAAGCCGCCTTCGACCATCCGCTTGCGCAGCTCCGGGTCCTTGTTGATCGCATCCATCATGTCCGACACCTGCTTGCGCACGTCCGGCGGCGTGGACTTCGGCACGCCGATGCCGCGATAGGCACCATCGACCCAGTTCAATCCCAGCTCCTTGAACGTCGGCACGTCGGGAAACTGCGGCAACCGCTTTTCAGTGGCGACCGCGAGCATCCGCATCTTGCCCTTTTGCTGAATGGCCAGCGTCGAATACGACATCGCGCCGGTGACGTGATTGCCGAGGACCGCGGAGACCAGGTCGCCGGTGCCCTTGAATGGAACGTAGAGCGTCTTGATCCCGAGCTCCCGGTTCAGGCGCTCGCTCGCAAGGTGATTTGCCGAATTGGTGCCGGAACCGGCCAGGCTGATGGACTCGGGTTTCTCGCGCGCGGCCTTCACCAGATCCGCGAAGGTCTTGTAGGGACTGTCCTGCGGAACGATGATCGCGTCGGGCGTGTAGTGGAAGAAGTAGACCGGCGTGATGTCCTCCGTCTTGAACTGCGTTCCGGCCTCGAGCGGCTGCAGCACGATGTGCGGCAGGTTGACGCCCATGATCGTATAACCGTCGCCGGGCATGCTGTTCAGCTGCGACCAGGCGAGCGCGCCGCCGGCGCCTGCCTTGTTGACCACGATCAGGTCCTGGTTGAACCTGACCTTGAACGTCTGCTGCTGCAAGCGCGCGGCGACGTCCGATTCGCCGCCGGGGGCGAACGGAATGATGTACTGGATCGGTTTGTCGGGATACGCCGCGTTTGCCGCGGCGGCGAATGTCAGGATCGCAAGGCCGGCGGCCGCGCGAGCGAAACACGATGTGCGCATGGACTGCTCCTTCGTTAGACAACCCAAGGCGGGCTTCGCCCGGCTTAGCGCCATCGCCCTTCGACGCGACGCTTCCAGACCGGCCCGCCGCCATTGTGCACGAGCACCGCAGAATAGCCGATCGGGCCGGCGCGCCGTCAACCCAGGCTGGGCGCCAGCCTGCGCCGCGCGGCGTCGGTGCTGATGCTTTCGCGCCGCGCGAAGTCTTCGAGCTGGTCCTCGCCGATCCTGCCGACGGCGAAGTAACGGGAGTCCGGAAGCGAAAAATAGAATCCGGACACAGCCGCCGTCGGCAGCATCGCGAAATTCTCGGTCAGCGTGATGCCGATCGAAGGCGCCTGCAGGACGTCGAGCAGCTGCGCCTTCACCGCGTGGTCCGGGCACGCCGGATACCCCGGAGCGGGCCGGATGCCACGGTATTCCTCGCGGATCAGCGCGGTGTTGTCGAGGGATTCGTCGGGCGAATAGCCCCACAGTTCGCGACGAACCTTCGCATGCAGCCATTCGGCAAAGGCTTCCGCGAGCCGGTCGGCCAGCGCCTTCAGCATGATCGCGCTGTAATCATCCTTTGCGGCTTCGAACTCCGCCAGCTTCCTTTCGATGTTCAGACCAGCCGTGACCGCAAACATCCCCAGGTAATCCCGCGCCTGTGACTCCCTCGGCGCAACGAAATCGGACAAGCAGAAGTTCGCCTTGCCGGGAGGCCGTTCGTTTTGCTGGCGCAGGTTTCGCCACGTCAGCGCCGCCTGCGTTCGCGACTCGTCCGTGTAGCAAACGATGTCGTCGCCAATCGCGCTCGCCGGCAGCAGAGCCACTACGCCGTTCGCGCCCAGCCACCGGCCAGCGATGACCTGCCGCAGCATCGCCTGCCCTTCGGCGTACACATTGCGTGCCGCTTCGCCTACGACCGCGTCGTCGAGGATCGCAGGGAATGGCCCCGAGAGTTCCCATGCCTGGAAGAACGGCCCCCAGTCGATGTGCTTCGCGATCTCGGCCAGGTCGACGTTGCGGAACTCGCGGCGCCCGATGAACGTGGGCACGGGCGGGATGTACTTGTCCCACTCCGTCGCGAAGGCGTTGGCGCGCGCGGCCGCGAGCGTCATCAGCTTCGGTCCTTTCTTGCCGGCGTGGAGGACGCGCGCCTTCTCGTAATCGGACGCGATGTCGGCGACATAGGCGGCACGCAGGTCCTCGGACAACAGGTTGCTCGCCACGCCGACGGCGCGGGATGCGTCGGGGACATAGACGGTGACGCCCGCGTAGTGGGGTGCGATCTTCACCGCCGTATGCACGCGCGACGTGGTCGCGCCGCCGATGAGCAGCGGCTGGCGCATGTCGAGCCGCTGCATCTCGCGCGCGACGTGCGCCATTTCCTCGAGCGAGGGCGTGATCAAACCCGACAGGCCGATAATGTCCGCACGGCGCTCCTGAGCGACAGCGAGGATCTTCTGTGCCGGGACCATGACGCCAAGGTCGATGACGTCGAAGTTGTTGCACTGGAGGACGACCCCGACGATGTTCTTGCCGATGTCGTGGACGTCGCCCTTCACCGTGGCCATCACGATGGTGCCCTTCGGCTTGCCGACGTCGCCGGAGCGCGCCTTTTCCTCCTCGATGAAGGGGACGAGATGGCCGACCGCCTGCTTCATCACGCGCGCCGACTTGACGACCTGCGGCAGGAACATCTTGCCCGCGCCGAACAGGTCGCCGACGACGTTCATACCCGCCATCAGCGGGCCCTCGATGACCTGGATGGGCCGCGCGTATTTCCTGCGCGCCTCTTCCGTGTCCTCGATGATGTGCGACGTGATGCCCTTCACCAGCGCGTGCGAAAGACGATCCTCGACGCTGGCGTCGCGCCACGCGAGGTCCTCGACTGTTCACCTTGCCCTTCGCCTTGACCGTTTCGGCAAAGGCCACGAGACGCTCGGTCGGATTCTCGCCGGACGACGGGGCGACGGTTCAGCACCACATCCTCCACCAGTTCGCGCAAGTGCGGATCGATCTGGTCATACACGCCGAGCTGGCCCGCGTTGACGATGCCCATCGACAGGCCGGCGCGGATGGCGTGGTACAGGAACACCGTGTGGATGGCCTCGCGCACGGCGTCGTTGCCGCGGAAACTGAAACTTACGTTGGATATCCCGCCCGACACCTTGGCATGTGGCAGATGTTCCCTGATCCAGCGCGTCGCGTTGATGAAGTCGACGGCGTAGTTGTTGTGCTCGTCGATGCCGGTGGCGATCGCGAACACGTTGGGGTCGAAGATCAGGTCTTCCGGCGGAAAGCCAACGCGGTCCAGCAGCAGGTCGTAGCAGCGGCGCGAGATCTGCGTCTTGCGCTCGAAGGTGTCCGCCTGCCCCTTCTCGTCGAACGCCATGACGACGACGGCTGCGCCGTAGCGGCGCACCAGCCGCGCCTGGCGAAGGAATTCGGCCTCGCCTTCCTTGAGCGAAATCGAATTGACGATTCCCTTGCCCTGCACGCACTTCAGGCCCGCCTCGATTACGTCCCATTTCGACGAATCGATCATCACCGGCACGCGCGCGATGTCGGGCTCGGTGGCGATGAGGTTCAGGTACTTCACCATCGCCGCCTTGGAATCGAGCATTGCCTCGTCCATGTTGACGTCGATGATCTGCGCGCCGCTGGCGACCTGCGCGCGTGCCACTTCCACGGCGCCGGCGAAGTCGCCCGCGAGGATCAGCTTGGCGAAAGCCCGCGAACCGGTGACGTTGGCGCGTTCGCCGACGTTGACGAACAGCGAGTCGTCGCCGATGAGAAGCGGCTCCAGGCCGGACAGGCGCATGACGCGGGACATGGTCAACGGTCGGCGGCGACGGTTGTCGCGACGGTCAATGGCATTTTCGGGCGACGGGGACTGTTGCGCGCGCGCCCGACGTCAGGCGACCGCCTCGGCCGCAGCTTCCACCGGCACCTGCCGCGGCGGCAGCGACTTTACGGCCTCCGCGATGGCGCGGATGTGCGCGGGCGTCGTGCCGCAGCAGCCGCCGACGATGTTCACGAATCCGCTCTGCGCGAAATCCTGCAGCATGCGCGAGGTCTGCGCCGGCGTTTCGTCGTAGCCGGTGTCGGACATCGGATTGGGCAAGCCGGCGTTCGGATAACACGAGACGAACGTGTCGGCGACACGCGATATTTCCTCGATGTACGGCCGCATCAGCGCCGCGCCGAGCGCGCAATTGAGTCCCACGGCCAGCGGCTGGATGTGGCGCACGGCGTTCCAGAACGCCTCCGGCGTCTGCCCGGAAAGCGTGCGCCCCGACGCATCGGTGATGGTGCCCGAGACGATGACCGGCAAGCGGCGGCCGACGCGGTCGAAATAGGATTCGACGGCGAACAACGCAGCCTTGGCGTTGAGCGTGTCGAACACGGTCTCGACCAGAATCAGGTCTGCTCCGCCCTCAGCGAGTCCTTCGACGGCGTCCCCATAGGCCGCTGCAAGCGCGTCGAAGGTCACGTTGCGCGCGCCCGGGTCGTTCACGTCCGGTGATATCGACGCGGTGCGGTTGGTGGGGCCAAGCGCGCCGGCGGCGAAGCGGGGCTTGTTCGGCGTCCGCGCAGTCCACGCATCGCAACACTCGCGCGCGATGCGCGCCGCGGCGAAATTGATTTCCTTCGCGCGCGACTCCAGCCCGTAGTCGGCCTGCGCGATCGACGTCGCGCTGAACGTGTTGGTCTCGATCACGTCCGCGCCCGCCTCCAGGTAGGCGTCGTGAATCGCGCGA
This sequence comes from uncultured beta proteobacterium, assembly GCA_963782625.1. GTDB lineage: Bacteria > Pseudomonadota > Gammaproteobacteria > Burkholderiales > Casimicrobiaceae > VBCG01. The sequence goes on from CAWAKN010000008.1 coordinate 216,345, forward strand.
ATAACTTCCGGTTGTGTCAGCACCAGCAGGTCGTTGTCGCCACGAAGGTCGCGCGCGTGGCCATGCAGCCCGCAGGCGCCGGCGCCGCGAAAATCCGCCTCGGTGAAGCCGTGCTGCTGGATCATCGTTCCCATCGCCCCATCCATGATGAGGATGCGCGTGCGCATGAGGCGGATGAGTTCGGCGCTGCGGTCAGGTTGCATCAGAGGATTCGAGGTTATCGAAGGGGTGCTGCCAAAACGTTGAATTTTAACATTTTGCATCCAGCGTGTCGGGCGGCGGCGCTATATCCGGCGAACGCCACGGAATAACGCCCGCCGCAGCCCCGTGATACTCTTTTTCGCATGAAGCACCTGAAGCCCAAGGAGGCCTTCGACTTTCTCAACGCCAATCCGCAGGCGGTCTTTGTCGACTGCCGCAGCGAAATGGAATACTTCTTCGTCGGCCATCCCGTCGGCGCGCAGCATGTGGCCTGGAATGACGGGCCCGATTGGGACATCAATCCGCATTTCGTCGGGCAGGTGAAGAAGGTCGCCAGCATGCACCGTCCCGTCGTCCTCATCTGCCGGAGCGGACATCGCTCGCTCGACGCAGGCCTCGCGCTGGAAAAAGCAGGGTTCGCCGACGTCGCCAACGTCGCCGATGGCTTCGAGGGTCCGCTGAATGAAAGGAAACATCGCGGGAATCTCGCGGGCTGGCGTCACGAAGGCCTGCCGTGGGAGCAGTTGTAGCGCGTTGGTCGCCGCTTCCGCCAGCGTATGCTGTGCGCTTTCGACATCGAGGCGCCGCCCTTGACCAGCTACGGTCACCTCTGCACGCTGTTCTACGACGCGGACAAGCCCGTCGCGCCGGACGCCGAAGTGGCCTGGTACGCGCAACGCCTGCCGCAACAGGCCGGTCCGCTGCTGGAATTGATGTGCGGCTCCGGTCGTGTCCTGGTTCCGCTTGTCGCCGCTGGCTTCAAACTCCATGGCGTCGATTCGTCCGCGGCCATGCTCGGCAGTTGCGAGGCGCGACTGGCCGCACGCGGCCTTACCGCACCACTCTTTCGCCAGGACTTGGCGCACCTCAACCTGCCGTTTCGCTATGGCGGCGCATTCATCGCTGCGGGATCGTTCCAGCTGCTCGCCGAGCCCGGCGCCGCGTTGCTGGCGTTGCAGCGCATTCGCGCGCACTTGGTCGCTCCCGGCATCTTGCTGCTGAGCATGTTCATTCCCTCGGATTCCGAACAACGCCTCGGGGCGCCGCTGGTCGAGGTGCGCACGGTGCAGTTGAGCGACGGCTCGCAGATCGCGCTGCGCTCGGAAAAGACGGTCTGGGCCGAGACGCGGATGTCGCGCACCGAATATCGCTATGCGCACCGGCGCGGCCCGACGCGCCTCTCGGAGGAACACGAGACGCTGACGCTGACGTGGTACCCGCCAGATGACATCGCCGCGATCCTTGCCGATGCAGGCTTCAGCGACGTGATCGTCGGTGACCTCGACCGGAACGAAGCCGGCGCGACGACCTATTCGGTGTCAGCGCGCCTCTAATGAGCGCGCCATGTACACCGCTCCCTCGATCGGGTTGTGGTAGTACGGCGCGCATTCGCTGAATCCCAGTTTCGCGTACAGCGCGCGCGCCTCGGCCATGTGCTCAAGCGTATCGAGCTTGAGTTCCCGGTAGCCGATATCGCGCGCACCGCCGATCACCGCCTGCACCAGGCGCATGCCCAGTCCGGTGCCGCGCGCCTCGGGTCGGACGTAGAGGCGCTTGACCTCGGCGGCAGTGACGGCCGGGATCGGTCCCGCTGAACCGAGCGGCCGCAACGCGATGCATCCGACCGCCGCGCCAGGGAGGCCCGCCAGCAGCAACATCCCGCGCGGGGGCGCGTACGCGCCGGGCAGCGACGCCAACTCCTCCGCGAATCCCTGGAAGCAGAGATCGACATTGAGCCACGCCGCGTATTCCTCGAACAACCTACGCGCCTGGGCGATGTCGGTCGGCATGGTCGCCGCGCGGATCGCCGGGCTCATGCGTGGCGTCAACTGGCCGCGACGCAGTTGCCGACCCTGATTTCGGTACCTGCGTATTGCGACTGCAGTTCCTTGAGGCGGGTGACGACCGGCTGCTGCGGATCGCGAACGACCAGCAGCGTCTGTGTCAACGGCAGCTGGCGTGACTGCACGCGAACCAGCTTGACGCCCTGCTTCGCGAGCTCGTCCGCCAGCGCCTGCGCCGGTGGTTCGGTGCGAAATGCCCCGAACACGACCGCGAACTGGCCGCGGCCCGCGTCGGCCACGATCATTTCCTTCACGCCCTGTTTGCGCAATTCAGCCGCCCGGGTTTCGGCGGAAGGGCGATTGGGAAACGGCGCAATGCTCACCGAATATCCGTTGTCGATTTCGACGCGCCGCTGGGTCAGCAAGCGGCCCAAGGCCAGTGGCTCGAGATCGCTCAGGACCTTCGCTCGCTCGACATCGGACAAGGGGCCGAATTCCACACAAACATCGGCGAGCGCCGCTACCTTGGCGGGACCCAGTGCCGCAACTTCCTGCGGCGTGAGCAGTTTGATCTTCTCCGGCTGCACTTGCTGCTGCATGCGGATGCCTTCGCCGCTGTCGCCCGGAAGCAGCGTCAGGATGAACAGGGTGAGATTGGCGAGCAGGAGCAGGGCGACAATGATGCGCATGGTCCCGCGATTATCCACGACCCGCCGCGCCGCGGTAAATCTGGGGGGTCAGGCGCGGCGCAGCGAAATCTCGCCGGACAGGAAGCGCGCTCGGCGCGGGCCGTCGGCCAGCACCAGCGCGCCCATGCTGTCCACGCCCGCGACAGTGCCGTCGACGTACTCACCGTCAGGCAACAGCAATCTGACTGGCTTGCCTTGATAGGCGTGGCGTCGTTGCCATTCCACGGCGAAGGGCGGGAAGCCCGTATCCGCGTAGGCCGAGAGCGCCGAAGCCAGCTCGGCCACCACGCGGGCGAGCAGGCGATTGCGGTCGATGGGTGCAGCGCCCCGACCGGCCACGGCCGTAAGGTCGCTGACAGGCTGTTCGATGTCACGCTTGGCGGTGACCGGCATACGTACGTTGAGACCCACACCGACGACGACGGTGGAAGGTCCCAGCGCGTCGCCATTCAGCTCGACCAGGATGCCGCCAACCTTGAGGTGGCGATGAATGAGGTCATTCGGCCACTTCAACTCGACGCCCGGCAATCCTTCGGCCTCGAGTGCGCGGATCACGGCCACGCCGACAGCGAGCGACAATCCGGCGAGGTAGCCTGCGCCCTGGTCGAATCGCCAGCCCATCGAAAAGGTGATGCTACCGCCCGCGACCGCCGTCCATTTCCGGCCGCGGCGCCCCCTGCCCGCCGTTTGCCATTCCGCCGCGAGCACGGTGGCGTGGATGTCCTTGCGTTGCGCGCGGCGCAGCAGTTCGGTGGACGTCGACGCGATCTCGTCGACGACCTCGATGGCGACCAGCGGGATTTGCGGATTCTTGCGGACGATCTCGCTCAGCGCGGACCGGACCTGATCGGCGGCAAGGAAATCCGGGGTGGCCAACAGGCGGTACCCGCGTCCCCGGATTCGTTCCAGCGCGAGTCCGGCGGTCTCGGCTTCCTTCAGGAGTTGCGAAACCCGGGCGCGCGTCAGCCCCACGTTCGCGGCGAGGTCTTCGCCGGAATGGAAGGCGCCGTCACCAAGCTGGCGCAGGAGCGTGAATCCGAGAGATGTAAGCACTTACATATGCCGTTCATGTTGCACCGCCCAATGTACCACGGGCGGAGCCCCAATGCACCCTTATTCGGGATGCGAATCAACGATGTGCGGCCGCCGTCGGCCAATTGCAAGGGCGGCGCGGCGGGCGGGACCTACAGGACACCCCGCCGGATCTGATCCTGTTCAATGGACTCGAACAGCGCCTGGAAGTTGCCTTCGCCGAAGCCTTCGTTGCCCTTGCGCTGGATGATCTCGAAGAAGATCGGGCCGATGACCGTCGCCGTGAAGATCTGCAGCAGCATCTCATCCTTGACCGGCGCGCCATCCAGCAGGATGCGGTTCTTGCGCAGCCGCTCGGTGTCCTCGCGATGGCCGGGAAGGCGCCCGGCGAGCATGTCGTAGTACGTGTCCGGCGTGTCCTGGAACGCGACCGAAAGCGCGCGCAATTTTTCCACCGACGCGAAGATGTCTTGCGTGCCGAGGGCCACGTGCTGGATGCCCTCGCCGTGATAGGCGACGAGATACTCCTGGATCTGGCTCTTGTCGTCGGCGCTTTCGTTGATCGGGATCCTGATCCTGCCGCAGGGACTGGTCATGGCCTTCGATTTCAGGCCCGTGAGCTTGCCTTCGATGTCGAAATAACGGATTTCGCGGAAATTGAAGATGCGCGCGTAGAAATCCGCCCACTCGCCCATGCGGCCTCGATGCACGTTGTGGGTCAGGTGGTCGATGTACGTCAACCCCGCGCCTACCGGATGCTGATCGACCCCGGGCAACGGGACGAAGTCGATGTCGTAGATGGAGACGCCGCTGCCGCCGCTCGCGGGAGAGCCCGGGTAACGGTCGACCAGGTAGATGAGCGAATCCCCGATGCCCTTGATCGCCGGGATGTTGAGTTCCATCGGTCCCGGCTTGTTGGGCACGCCCCACGCGCCTTGGGCAACCGCCTGGTTGTAGGCGGCGGCCGCGTCCCCGACGCGGAACGCGATGGCGCAGATCGACGGGCCGTGCACGCGCGCAAACGATTGCGCGAACGAATCCGGCTCGGCGTTGACGATGAAATTGATCTCGCCCTGTCGGTACAGCAGGACATTTTTCGAACGGTGGCGCGCGATCGCGGTGAAGCCCATCTGCTCGAAAAGATGGCCGAGCGCAGCAGGATCGGGCGCCGCGTACTCGATGAATTCGAAGCCGTCGGTACCGAGGGGGTTTTCCCAGAGCGAAGCGGTTGTCGTAACCATGGTGAACTTCCGAAAGCGTCAAGGAGAGAACAGTTTAGCAATCCACCGGGTCTCGGCGCATTCCTTCAGGCCAGGAGCTCTAATATCTTCGCGTGCAATTCGCGGTCGCCGCAGGCAAGGACGTCGCCGCCCTGATCGCACGGCTCCCCTGACCAGTTCGTGATGACGCCGCCGGCGGCCTCGACCAGCGGAATGAGCGCCTGCACATCGTACGGTTGCAATCCGGTCTCCACCACTATGTCGACGAAACCCATGGCGAGCTGTGTGTAGCAGTAACAATCGCCGCCGAAACGCGTCAGCCGCGATGGACCGCTGATGGCGTTGTAGACGGCGAGCTGGCGCGGTGACTGGAAATGCCTGGGGTCGGTGGTCGCGACAACGGCGTCCTCGATCCGCGCGCAGCGGCGGGTACGCAGCGTTCGCCTCTGGTCGCCACGCCGCCATTGCGCCAGGCCGCCCTGCGTGCCGACGAAGGTCTCGCCCACGTAGGGCTGGTGCACGACGCCGACCACCGGACGCTGGCCGTCGTGCAGCGCAATCAGCGTTGCCCAATGCAGCTGGCCGAGGATGAAACTGCGGGTGCCGTCGATGGGATCGATCACCCAGGTGAGGGGCGACGTACCGCTGTGCTTGCCTTGTTCCTCGCCGAGGATGCCGTGTTCGGGATGCGCGCGCATGATTTCCGCGCGGATCACCTCCTCGGCCGCGCGGTCGGCGATGGTCACCGGGTCATAGCCCATGACGTTGCGCTTGTCCTGCACGTCGATGATCTCGCGGAAGTGCGGCAGGATGGATTCGCCGGCAGCGAGTGCCATCCGGTAGGCGAACTCGAGATAGGCTTCGGCATCGCGCGGATTCATCGCGCGAACCGGCTGTACAGGTAGAGCTGCCCGCTCATCGGATTGATGTTACGCCGGGGCCGCGAAGGCGAGGATTGCCCGCTCGGCCTCCGCAGTCAGCACGGCTTTCCATGCGCCGCTGTTGTCGCGGGCGGCAAGCCATGCCGCCGTGGCATCGATCGTCTCCGCAAGCGGGCGAATACGCAGGCCCGTGGCGAGCGCGCGGCGGCAATCGAATTCCATGAAGCCGGCCTCGTCGACGAACGTCGACGGAATCCACAGGGGCAGCCCCGTCCACGGCTCCACCTTGTGTTCGAGCAGCAACGCTTCATCGACCCAAGCTGGCGGCGGGGCGCCGGAGCCGCCGCCCAGCGCGTCCACCATCGAGCCCCAGGTCCAATGTCCGGCCGGACTGGTGGCGTTGAACGTGCCGCTCTGTTTCGCCTCCACCAGATCGATCATCCAGTCCGCGAGATCGCGTGCATCGATGAACTGGACCGGCGCGCTGCTCGGCGCGGGAACGACGGCCCGCGCCGGGCGATCTCCCAACAACGAAGGGTGCCGGAAGCGCGCGACCCAATAGCCGAAGCGATCGGTCGAATCGTGCGGGCCGACAATGAGTCCCGGTCGCACGATGATCGCGGCGTTGCCGAGCGCGCGGCGGAGCTCGTCCTCGCAGGCGGCCTTGAGCGGCCCGTAATACTTGGCGATTTCCTCGGTCGCGGGATCGTCGAGCTTGCCCACCGGCGCCGACTCGTCGCGCCCTGCGCCGCCGCCGTCCGCGTAGACTGAAATCGACGACACGAACAGGTAGTTCGCAACGCGGCTGCGGAGTAGTTCGGCAGACGCTCGCACAACGCGCGGGACATACCCGCTGGTGTCGATGACGGCGTCCCAGCTGCCTTCGCGCAGCGAGTCGAGTCCCGGAACCACCCGAGGGTCGCGGTCGCCGGCAAGTATCGCCACCGCATCGCCCCAGTGATTGGGCGTCCGGCCGCGCGTGAACAACGTCACCGCATGACCCCGCGCCAGCGCCGTGTCCACCGCGTGACGCCCGAGAAATCGCGTGCCCCCCAGGAAGAGGATATGCATGATCGCTTCCCGTTCGCGGGGCTATCCGCGCGGGACGATCTTCACGCCGTTGAGCTTCTCCTGCGCTTCCAGCAGCGACGCGATGTACTTGTCGCCGAAGCCCAGCAGGTTCGCGTTGACGAGGCTCTGGTGCACCGCCTCACCCATGATCGCAGAAACCGGCAGTGATTCCGCCATGTGCGTGTAATAGCGCAGGTCCTTCATCGCATTCACCAGCGTGAACTTGAGGCCGGTGAGGTCGCCGTCGAGCATCTTGCCGACGAGCATCTGGAAGATGCCGGAATTTACTGCGCCTGCCGAAACGACCTCGTGCAGCTTGCGGATCGAAAGGCCCGACTTGGCGGCGGCGGCGCAGGCTTCGGCGCTGGCGTTGGCAATCGACATCGCCAGGAAATTGTTGATGAGCTTGAGCACGATACCGTGGCCCGCGGGCCCGGCGTGGATGATGTTCTCGCAGAAGGCCCCCAGGACCGGTTTCAGTTCCGCAAACGTCGCGTCGTCCGCGCCGACCATGATGTTGAGCTTGCCCAGCTCCGCCTCGACCGGCGTCCGCGCGAGTGGCGCGTCGACGAAGCGCACGCCCTTCCCCGCCAACGCTTCGCGCATTTTCGCCGTGGTCGCGGGCTCGCTCGTCGACGTGTCGATGACGACCAGCCCCTTGCGCGCCACACCGGCGATGCCGTCGCTGCCGTTGACGATCTCCTCGACCTGCGGCGCGCCGGTCACGCACAGGAACACGATGTCGGAATTCTTCGCGACATCGGCGTTGGTCTTGACCTCCTTGGCACCGGCCGCGAGCAGGTCCTCGAGAGGCGCCCGGTTGCGGTTGACCCGCACCGTCAGCGGGAACCCCTTGGTGACGAGGTTCTTCGCGATGCCGTGGCCCATGAGCCCGATGCCGATGAAACCGATGCGCGGCTTGTCCATGTATTGCCTCCTTGTCTATGGAATTTCAGTCGACGGCCGTCGGCTCGGGCGCGGCAATCAGCGCGCGACGGCGTTCGTGCCATGTGAGCAGCAATCCGCTGCCGGCAATGAGCGCCATGCCGGCCAGCGTAAGTGCATCGGGAAAGTCGTTGTACGCAAGCCAGCCGATCAGCGTCGCGAAGACGACCTGGATATAGGTGAAAGGCGTCAGCGCGGAAGCCGGAGCGCGCTGGAACGCCAGGATCAGCAGGAAGTGGCCGATCGTGCCGATCACGCCAATGCCCGCGAGCAACACCACATCCATCCACGTCAGGTCGATGCGCGAGCCGAACCAGGGCCACACGAAGGTCATCAGCAGCGTCCCGACCAACGCCGGATAGAACAACGACACCCGCGGATCCTCGCCCGCCAGCATGCGTGTTGTGATCTGGTAGATGGCGTAGCACAGCGCCGAACCCAGCGCGAACAGCGACGTGCCGCGAAAGATTTCGGCCCCCGGCTGCACGATCATCAGCATGCCCGCCAGCCCTGCGATCACGAACGCCATCCGCGATGGCGTAAGCCGCTCGTTGAGGAACAGGATCGCCAGCAGGATCACGATCGTCGGTGTCGTGTAGTTGAGCGCCGTGGCGTCGGCCAGCGGCATGTGCGCAAGCGCCGTCATGAAAAAAAGCGACGAGGCCACCAGCAGGCAGCCGCGCAGCAGCTGCATGCGCAGTTGCCGCGTGTGCAGCATGCGAAGGCCCATGCTCGGCGCCAGCCAGATCAGCATCGCCAGCACCTGGAAGCCCCAGCGCGCCCACACCAGCAGCGGCACCGGGTGCCGGACCGCGAGCGACTTGATGATGCCGTCGAGCACGGAAAAACAAGCCACCGCGCCGACGATCATGACTACGGCGGAGGGCGGGATGTGGACGTGCGCGTGGGGCATCGAGCGAGGGCCGTTGAAACGAAACGCCGGGCGCGGATTCAACCAATCCGGCGCCCGGCAACTGGTCAGACCAGTTTACCAGTTCGCGGCCACCGCCGCCATCGGATCACGGCCGGATGTAAGCCCACCCCTGCTGCTGCTTCTGCATGATCTCCACGACGCCGGCGGAAACGTAGCCCACGTCCGGCAGCATGTCCGGTTTGGTCAACTTCTGTCCGCGCATCGTGTTATCGCACGCGACGATCTTCACTCCGGAAGCCAGCGCCTCGCCCACGCGGGCGCCGACCGCCGAATCCGCCTTCAGCATGCCGATGCCGGGACCGTAGGCAACGATCTCGATGTCGACATTGGCGGCGCCTAAGTCGGTCTGCAGGTTCCTGGCGTTGTTGAGCACGAGATTCCACTTGGCGGCATCGCCGTCGCTGACCTGAATCACGACCTTCGACTTCGAACCGCTGGGCTGTTGCGCCTGCGCCGGCAGGATGCCGGCAACGAGCAGCAGGGAAAGCAGGGTCGCCGCGACGGAATTCAGTCCATTCAATGCAGTCTTCATGATCGATCCCAGACGGAAATGCAATGAGCTTGGGGTTGGAGCGGGTGAAGGGAATCGAACCCTCGTCGTAAGCTTGGGAAGCTTCTGCTCTGCCATTGAGCTACACCCGCGTGCGGCCATTTTACGCGTCCGTTGCCGCGCCTCGCAACGCGGACGGGAGGGTCGCTGCGGAAATCAGCGTCCGGGCGGCCCCATCAGCACGTTGGGGAACCACGTCGCGATTCCCGGCGCGAGGCAGATCAGGACGATCGCCAGCGCCATCAGCGCGACGAACGGCAGGACGCCGAAAATCACGTCGCGCAGCGGAATGTCCGGCGCCACGTTGCGTATGACGAAGATGTTCAGCCCGACCGGCGGATGGATCAGCCCCATCTCCATCACGATGGTCATCAGGATGCCGAACCAGACCAGATCGAAGCCCGCGGCCTTGATCGGCGGCAGCAGGATCGGCACCGTCATCAGGATGATCGACACCGGCGGCAGGAAAAAACCAAGAACGACTACCAGCAACAGGATGGTGGCGAGCAGCAGCCACTTGGTCAGGTGCAGCGACACGATCCATGCCGCGGCGGACTGGCTGATGTGCAGGTAGCTCATCACATAGGAATAGAGGAGCGACATGCCGATGATGAACATCAGCATCGTC
>CAWAKN010000009.1:0-29264 GCA_963782625.1 uncultured beta proteobacterium
GTGTCCCTGACAGCCGAACTGTCACCAGCGTCTGGGTTTGGCCATTTCCATGCGATCGCGTTCAATCTCGATTTTCCGGGAAGCAGCCGTTGACGAGATCGACGCCCGGTCCACGGGCAGCCTCCATCCCGCGGCGACGCCGGACCGCCCCGTCGTTGCGTCGGCTTGTTCAAGTCAAGCCGTGCTACGCTGCTCCCGATAACGCCTTGTGGCGTTGGATTTACCATCCGCAAGGTCGCGCGGACTCGATATCATTCTCCCAACGGAATCGCGGCCCCGCGAATTGACCAACCCGTCGATTCACCGACTCATCGTGGAGATCTGCGTGCGCGCCTGCTTCTTTCCGGCGTTTGCTTTACTTGTCTGCCTGCCGGCAATCCCCGCCGGGGCCACCGCAGCCATGAAAGTCGACATCGGTCAGATCGAAGCAGCTCTCGTCGTTCAGTATGGCGAGGAATCGCGCGCGCGCATTCATCGCGGCCTGTTACAGGCAGCATCCCTTTGGCGGAAGGAAGACGGCGACGGCAGGGCATTCGCGGCGTTTACGAGAGAACACTTCATGCCGGAAGGGCCGGCCCTGGATGAGCTATTCCTGCGCATGCAGTGGATCCTAGAAAGCGTCGACGGGCACTTTCTGGAAATATCCCGCGACCTACGCAGGCAATCCGACCTGGACCTGGGGCCGATCCGCGCCTATGACGAGACCATGGGCGCGTGGGACCCCTCCGCGCACGTCACCGACGATCTCTTCGCCAACAAGCTCGCGTTCGACGTGCTCCTTAACTTTCCGGTCACGACGCTCGATGAGCGCCTCGCCCATGGCGACCAGTGGACGCGGCGCCAGTGGGCGGAGACGAGGCTGGCTGAGCGCTTTTCCAAGCGCGTTCCCGCCGACGTACAGGCCGCCAACGCGAAAGCAGTGGCCGAGGCTGAGCGCTACATCGCCAGTTACAACCTGTGGATGCATCACGTGCTCGACGCACAGGGCAACCGGCTTTTCCCGGCGAAGCTGCGGCTGCTCTCCCACTGGAATCTGCGCGACGAGATCAAGGGAGAGTACGCGGAGGGCGAACAGGGTCTGCAGAAACAGAGGGTCATCCAAAAGGTAATGGAGTCGATCGTCGCGCAAACGATCCCCGATGCCGCGGTCGACAACCCCAATGTCGACTGGAATCCGTGGACCAACACCGTCGTGGCCACGACCGCGAAGGATGCCGACCAACCCGCGCCGAAGGATCGCCGCAAAGGCAACGAACGGGAGCCGGATCGCCGCTACGAGAAACTGCTGGGCGTCTTTCACGCGCAACAGCGCGTCGACCCCTGGTCGCCGACCGCGCCCACACTGATCGCGCGCCGCTTCGACGAGGACCGGCAGATTCCGGAATTGCGCTTTCGCAAGATACTGGAGGACATTCTGGGCTCGCCGTGCGTTCCGCGCGTAGCAGCGCTGATCAGGAAGCGACTCGGGCGCGATCTCGAGCCATTCGACATCTGGTACAACGGATTTACGCCGCGTGGCGCCTATACCGAGACCGAACTCGACGCCATCGTCCGCGCGAAATATCCGACCGCGGCGGCGTACGAGAAGGACATTCCGTCGCTGCTGAAGGGGCTAGGCTTCGACGACACCACGGCGGCGACGCTGGCGCAGAACATCATTGTCGACCCCGCGCGCGGCAGTGGACATGCGTTCGGCGCCGCCCGACGCGAGGACCACGTACATCTGCGCACGCGCGTCGAGCGCGACGGCATGAACTACAAGGGCTACAACATCGCCGTCCACGAGATGGGACACAACGTCGAGCAGACTTTCTCGCTCAATTCTATCGACCACACGCTGCTGCGCGGTGTTCCAAATACCGCATTCACGGAAGCACTGGCGTTCGTGTTTCAGGGACGCGACCTGGAGCTGCTTGGTCTTGCCAAGCCCGATCCCAATTCACGGGACTTTAACGCCATCAACGTGTTCTGGATGACCTTTGAGATTGCCGGCGTGGCCCTTGTCGACATGGACGTGTGGCACTGGATGTATGCCCATCCGAAGGCGACGCCGGCAGAACTTCGTGTCGCCACGGTCGCCATCGCGAAAGGCACGTGGAACAGATGGTACGCACCAGTCTTCGGCAAAAAGGACGTGGTGTTGCTCGGGATCTATTCGCACATGATCGATTCGACGCTTTATCTCCCCGACTATCCGCTCGGTCACCTGATCGCGTTCCAGGTCGAGGAACAAATGGAGAAGGAAGGCAGGATCGGGCCCGCCTTCGAGCGCATGGCGAAGGGCGGCAATGTCGCCCCCGATCTCTGGATGAAAAACGGCACTGGCGCGCCGGTGAGTCCCGACGCGTTGCTCACGGCGACGGCCAAGGCACTCGACGACCTCAGCGCCCGCTGAACGACGGACAACTGCCTCCTACCTGGCCTTGTCGCCGTCCAGTGTGGGGATTGCGTTCGCCGGATTGGTGGCACCTCAGGCGGAACGATACCTGGAGGCCATCGGCGAGTTTGCGATCGAATGCGGCGCGCAATACCGCGCCGACTATCGCGTGTTCGTGCAAGCCATCAGAGAGGGGCGGGGCAAGGCGGTCATCGAGCAAATAGGGCGCGCTGGTGCGCGCCCATTTCGAACCGCGACCGTCTGCTTGTGCACGGAGCGGATGGTGGCTCAGGGTCGATAGCTGTCGTCGACCACCGACCGCATTCGGCAACTCCCGGCGTTCGCGGTCGCCGTTTGGCGATGGCTACCACATGGCCGGGGCGTCGGTCGTGGGAGCATCGAAATCTCCAAGACGTCGATCGTCGCGTGACGACGGAGTTGACACGCAATCCTACTGGCTGGCCGTGATGCCGCCATCGATGTAGAGAATCTGCCCGGTCACGAAATCGGACGCTGGCGCGCAGAAGAAGATCGCCGCGCCGACGATGTCGTCGGGTTCGCCCGCGCGCCCGAGCGGAATCCGCTCGACGATCGCCTTTGCGGTCACCGGATCGGCGAACCAGTGCCTGGCCATATCCGTGCGCACGACTGTCGGCGCAATCCCGTTGACGGTAATCCGGTGCCGGGCCAGTTCCACCGCGTGCTGCCTGACCAGCATGGCCAGCCCGCCCTTGGTGCTGCAGTAGGCCGAATAGCCGCGGTCGCGAAGGCCCAGTTGCGCGCGGACGGACAGTAGGTGAACGTGCCTGCCGCCACGGCCAGCCGCGACCTGGTGCCTGGCGACCGCCTGTGCGGTGAACATCGCGGCCTTGAGATTCACGTCGACGACGGCGTCCCACGCCTCTTCGGTCACCTCCTGCAGCGGCTGCTCGCGCTGGATGCCGACGCAGTTCATCAGGATGTCGACGCCACCGAATTCGGCAACGGCACCATCCACGGCCGCACGAATCGAGTCGACCGAGCGCGCATCCATCGCGCAACCCGAGGCCGTCATGCCTTCGTCGCGCAGCTTCGTCGCCAGCGCATTCGCCTTGACCGCGTCGCGGCCGGCGACGACAACGCGGGCTCCGTGGCGCGCGAGCCCCCGCACGATTGCCTCGCCGATGCCTCCATAGCCACCCGGCACGAATGCCACTTTGCCGGCGAGGTCGAACAAACCCGCGGTGCATGTTTCCGCAGTCAACGCGGTCTCCGAAGCGAGGCGTTCACGTGTCGAGCACGCTTTTCTTGCCGAACAGGCCACGCGCGCGGAAGGTCACGACGACGATGAACAACAGGTACATGGAAAGGAGCGACCATTCGGACGCATAGGCGCCAGTCAGTGCGACCACCATGCCGACCATCAAGCCCGCCAGGACAGCACCCCACAGGCTGCCCACGCCGCCCAGGACAATGATGAGGAACGCGGGAACGACAGCGTCAACGCCAACCTGCGGCCGGATGCCCCAGATCGGGGCCATGATCACCCCGGCGATCGCCGCGAGCGCAACGCCCAACGCGAACACGAACAGGCGCAGGCGCGAAAGATTGATCCCCAGCGCGCGCACCATTTCGCTGTCGTGCGCGCCGGCTTTGATGATCGCGCCGTAGGGCGTCTTCTCGAGAAACGCCCACAGGAGTCCGATCATCAGGACGGCGAATCCGCTGGCGAAGAAACGGTAGTTGGCATAGACGAGATCGCCCAGCCGAATCGCCCCGGAGATCGCCTCGGGCAATGGCAACTGCTTTTCGCTCGATCCCCAGATCAGCCGGATCAGTTCCTCCAGCACAAGCGCCGCGCCGAAGGTGAACAGCAGCCCATACAGAGGGTCCCGGCCATAGGTGCGGCGAAGGCAAAGTTCGATGCCCATGCCGAACACGCCGACGAACAGCGGGGCCAAGAACAGCGCGAACAGGTATCGCGTACCCAGCGGCAATGCCAGGTACGCGTCCTGCAGCGCAGGGAACCAGCCCAGCTTTGGCGTGACGACGAACAGCGCCACGTACATCCCCAGCGCGAACAGCGAGCCATGCGCGAGATTGATCGTCTCCATGACACCGACGATCAGCATGAATCCCAGCGCGATCAACGCGAACAGCAGCCCGAGGCTGATGCCGTTGACCATGTGCGGAAGCAGATTGAGCAGGGAATCCATGCGCGGGGCCGGAACGCGCGGCGCCATGCCCGCACGGACCTGCAGCGAGGGCGTGCAACGTGCCCTGCTGCGGTCGATGCCGGCGGTTGCCGCGCCGCCAGTCGATCACATTTCGTAAGTCGGCGTCGCCTCGTAGGACTCGAGCTTGCAGGCGCCGGCGGCATCGGGATCCTCGACCTCCTTCGGCGGCAGCTTGGCCAGGATGCGGAAGATGTCGTCCTTGTCTGCCGGCGCATCATTGTAGGTTGCCATATATATCGTCTGCTGCAGCTGATGAGTAGCCGGGTTCATGTAGGCATCGAAGTCCTGCATCCGGTCGCGCGCGGACACCTTCAGGTTCTCCAGTTCCTTGATCATCCGGATGTTGTTGGTCGTGCCCGCGCGCTCGGTCGCGCGCAACAGCTCGCGCGTCGCCATGTAGCCGTTGTAATACGTATTGCCGGGGACCCTGATCTGCACGCCGGGGAAGGTTGCCTGGTACGCCGCGACGAATTCCTTCACGCCGGGCAGGTCGAGCCGGTAGTACCAGTTGGTGCCGAACACGCCGAAGATGGCCTCCGGTCCCAGCCCGTAGACGTCGGGCCAGTCCTGCTGGTTGTTGATCCACGCCGGGCTTTTGTTCATCTTCATCTGCACCACCTGCTGGCGCAGCGCCTTGATGTCGTCACCGCCGACAGCGGCGGCGACCACGGCGGGCTTGATTTGCTGGATCTTGAGCAGATACGACGAGAAGTCGCGCGTGTTTTGCGGGACCAGCATTTCCTCGACGATCTTGCCGCCATTGGCCTCGACGATGGTGCGCGTCGCCTTCGACGTATTGTGACCCCAGACGTAGTCGTTGGTCAGCAGCACCCAGTTCTTGCCGTTCACGGCCATCGCGTTCTTGACGATTGCCAGCGCGAAGTTGGTGCCGTTGCCGTCCCAGACGAACTTGACGCGGTGGCAGTCCTTGCCCGACTCCGTCGGCGAGCTGGAATTGGTGTTGAGGTAGATGCAGCCGTATTTCTGCGCAACCTGCGAGATGGCATTGGCGACGCCGGAATGGAGCGCGCCGACCAGATACGTGACGTCGTTGCGCGTGATCATCCGTTCGGCGACGCGCGAGCCGGTCGCGGGCGTTGTCTCCGAATCCATGTGGAGCGCCTCGATCGGCCGGCCCAGCACGCCGCCCTTGGCGTTGAACTCCTTGATCGCCATCATCGCGCCGAGCCGTTCGTCCATGCCGCTCGCGGCGTACTGGCCGCTCGCATCCATCGTGAGGCCAATGACCAGCGGCTTCTTCTGCGCCGTCTGCGACCAGGCGTGATTGTGTTTCCACGGCCCGAAGAACGGCGCGGCACCGTAGGTCCCCGCGGTGGCCAGCGTCAGCGCCGACGCCTTGAGGACGGCGCGGCGCGCAGGATTCGGCTGCGCGATCTTGCCATTCCGGTCGGCATCCTGCTTTCCCTCTTTGTCGATATCGCTCATGTTGCCTCCTTCTCGCGCGTCATCCGACGCTCTGGTGGTGGTGAAACGGACTTGGCGCCGTTTTGTCGTAGGGTGCTGCTGTTCACTTTCCTTTGTGTCCCGTCCCGTGTCGCTTGCGTGCTCATGCCGCGTGGACTTCTTCCGCGGCGCTGGCGCGAGCGTCCTGCCACAAGGCGATCAACCGCCGGTAGCGCTGCGCCACGCCGGCAATCACCTCGGCGTCCGGAAGGTTGCCGGCAAACCACGCGGCGGCCACGTCGGCGAATATCGAGCGGCCGACGGCAAACCCCTTGACCAGCGCAAAGCGCGCCGCCACGCTGAAACCGCGCTGCAGGTCTTCCTCGCTCGCTTCAAGACCGAGCAGCAGCACGCCGCGGCAATGGGGATCGTTGCGGCGGATGACCTGCGTGATCGCGTCCCAGCATGCCGCGTTGGTGGACGGCGGCAGCTTCCACCAGTCCGGGACGACATCGGCTGCGTAGATCTGCTCGAGCGCCCGGGCCACCGTCGTGGCGTCGCTCGGCATTTCGGCAGGGGGGATGACTTCGATCAGGAATTCGCGAAAGGTCGCGATACACGCGGCCTGCAGTTCGCGCAAGCGCTCCAGCTGCTGCTGCTGCAGGTCCGCCGGATCGTCCGGATGCATGTAGACGAGGCATTTGGCGACGTGTTCGCCGGGCCACGTGCGCAGGTGCATGCCCAGTGCATTGCCCGCTTCGAACACCAGCGGCCGGGAACCGGGCAGCTCGACCGGCCGCGCGACCCATCGCCCGCAACCGGTCACGCCGGGAAAGATTTCTTCGCCATAGCGATCATCGAGGATGACGCCTGCGCCGCTCCGTCCGTCGGCGCCCTGCCCCGCGCCTTCCGCGATCAGTTTCTTGCAGGCGACGATCCGGTCGTGCCCCGCGCCATGCGCCCGGGCCATGTCGACGAATTGCGCGCGATGGTCGAACGCCAGAACGGCGAGGTCCCCCCAATGGCGAGTGCGTGTCGTATTGCGATGCAGCCGTTCCAGATGCGCGTCTTCGCGCAGCCGGCGCGTCGGCGAGCCATGCTCGAGGAACGCGTTGAGTTCGATCCAGCTCGGCATCGCGGGGGCGCAGCCATGCCTCGACACGACCAGCGCACCGCACGCGTTGGCATAGGCGCAGCAGCGTTCCAGCGGCTCATCGCGAATCCAGCCCCTGAGGAAGCCCGCCATGAACGCATCGCCCGCGCCAAGGATGTTGTAGACGTCGACGGGAAAGCCCGGGCCTTTGAGGCCATCCTCGATGCTGTCGGGAATGGCCGCCGGAAACACGACGCAGCCCATGGGTCCGCGCTTGACCACAAGCGTGGCCGGCGTGAGTTCGCGCAGGCGCTTCAATGCGGCGATCGTGTCGGTGCTGCCACCGGCGATGTGAACTTCCTCCTCGGTGCCGACAACCAGGTCGCACAAGGGAATCACCGTTTGCAGATGCGCACTGACTTCCCCCGACTGCACGTAGCGGTGTTCTCCGAGGCCCGGGCTGGTGAGGCCCCACAACACTGGCCGGTAGTCGATGTCGAGCGCCACCCGCGTGCCCGCGTTGCGCGCTTCCTGCATCGCCACGACGCAGGCCGCATAGGTTTGCGGTTGCGACAGGTGCGTGCCGGAGATGCACAGTGCAATCGATGACGCAATGAACTGCGCATCGAAGTCACCAGCCGCGATATTCATGTCGGCGCAGTGTTCGCGATAGAACAGCAACGGAAACGTCTCGTGGTCGCGGATGCCGAGTATGGCCAGCGCGGTCAGGCGCTTGGGGTCGGTGATCACGTGACTCACGTCGACGCCCTCGGCGGCAAGAGTCTCGCGCACGAAGCGCCCGTTGTGCTCGTCGCCCACGCGCGTGAGCATGGCCGGCTTGAGGCCGAGCCGCGCCACGCCGATCGCGGTGTTGGCCGGCGAACCACCCAGGTACTTGGCAAACGTCAGCATGTCCTCCAGCCGCCCGCCGATCTGCTCGCCATAGAGATCCACGGCAGCGCGGCCGACGCAGATGACGTCGAACCGGCGCGAAACGCTCATTGGACTACCTTCGCGCTGCGCGCTCCGGCGCATTGGCCACTGAGGCCCTCGGGGCGGCCCTTCGGGCTCACGCAGCCGCCCTGCGGGTCGATGCGGCGCGGCGATGCTCGACGGTCCCGGCGAGCTGGTGCCCGGTACTGACCACGAGCGCTTGCGCCAGGCACAACGGCGCCACCAGCGACCGGAACGGGCGGCTCGAGTCGTCGCCCAGCTCGAACGATATCCGGGCGTTGGCCTTCAGCGGCGAGAGCGGGCTGTCCGTGATGGCGATAACCGGCACGCCGCGCCCGTGACAGTCCGCCGCCGACTCGATCACGCCTGCCGAGTAATTGCGAAAGCTCACCGCGATCAGCACTTCGCGCGCTGCTATTCCCCGCACGACTTCGCTCAGCATCCCGCCTACGCCGTCGAGCAGGTGCGTCCGCAGCTCGAGCTGGCTCAATGCGTAGGCAAGATAGCAGGCCACCGGAAACGCACGCCGCTGCGCCAGCACGTGGATTCGCGGCGCGCCGGCGATGAGGCGGATCGCGGCGTTGAACTGCGCAGCCTTGACACTCTCCTCGAGGTGACCGAGTTCCGAGATGGCGTCGCTGACGGACTGATGCAGCACGCCGGTCGCGCTGCCCGGACCACCATTGCGCTTGCCCTGGCGCAGCTGCTCGATGCGCTCGCGGTAGCTGACCGACCGCTCGACCAAGCGCCCGCGGAAGATCTGCTGCATCTCCGAGAAGCCGCCGAAGTCCAGCGCGTTGGCGAAGCGCACCATGGCCGACGGCTGCACGCCGGCGGCGCCGGCGATGGCCGCCACGGTACCGAGCGCCAGCTCGTTCGGCCGCTCCAGCGCGAAGCGCGCGATTCCCTGCAGCTGCTTCGACATCGCCGGAAAGCGTTCGGTGATCGCCTGTTTCAGTTCGTCGTAGTTGGTCGGGGGCATGGGAGGCATCGGCAGAAGGCGCTGCACTGGAATGCATTAGAACATATATTCTTGCATGTTAAAATAATAGAACGTATATTTCCCGGTGTCCATACCCCAGCTGCGCATCGCGCCCATGTCCCCCCGCCCTCGAGCCGCCCCTGTGCCACTGCCCATGCTGCTGTTGCTGGTCGGCCTGGCTTCCGCCCCGCTCTGGCTGACGCGGGTCGGCCTGTACCAGTACCTGGCGCTGGAAATCATGATCTGGATGTTGTTCGCGCTGGGCTACAACCTGCTGCTCGGCTATGGAGGACTGCCCTCGTTCGGGCACGGCGCGTTCTTCGGCATCGGCGCGTACGCGTTCGGCCTGCTGCAGTTGAGGTTGTGGCCCAATCTCTGGTTCGACATGGTCGGCGCCACTCTCGTCGCCGCGGTCCTTGGCGGGCTGGTGGCGGCGTTCATCTCGCACCGGCGCGGCATCTATTACGCGCTGCTGACCATCGCGTTCGGGCAAGTCTTCTGGTTCGTGGCGATCAAGTGGCACTCGGTCACCGGCGGGGAGGACGGGCTGCTGAACATCAAGCGCCTGCGTGCCGATTTCGGCTTCGCCTCGTTCGACCTCGCGGGCAACCAGGCGCTTTACTACTTCGCCTTCGGCATCTTCACACTGGTCGTATTCGCATTGTGGCGCCTCGTCCACTCGCCGTTCGGCCGCATCCTGACCGCGATCAAGCAGAATGAAATGCGCGCCGCCTTCGTCGGGCACGACGTCTGGCTGTACAAGTGGATCGCCTTCACACTGTCCGCCGCGGTCGCGGGACTCGCGGGCGCATTGTTCGCGATGGCGCAGCAGTCCGCGTATCCAAACGTGATGAGCCTGCACTCGTCCGGGTTCGTCGTGATGATGGTCCTGATCGGTGGCGGACTGGTGAGCTTCTGGGGGCCGGTGCTCGGGGCGCTGTTCTTCATCCTCGCCCGCGACCTGCTGGGCGCGTACACGGAAACCTGGCTGCTCTGGTATGGCTTGCTGTTCATGGCCATGGTGCTGTGGCAGCCGGAAGGAATCGCCGGCGCGTGGCAGGCATGGCGCCGCGCGCATCGACCGGCGGCGCCCGCACTCGCCGCGAGCAAGGCAGCCTGAAATCATGGCCCTGTTCGAGGCGGAGCACCTGCACAAGCGCTTCGGCGACGCCGTCGTGCTCGAGGACATTTCGCTCTCTTTCGACGAAGGCCGGCTGTCCGGCATCATGGGCCCCAATGGCGCGGGCAAGACGACGTGCTTCAACGTGCTGACCGGGCGCTACAAGCCCGACCGCGGCGAGGTGCGGTTCGAGGACCGTGTGATCACCGGCGCCACGCCGCGCGCTGTCGCGAGGCTCGGCATCTCGCGCTCGTTCCAGGTGATGAACCTGTTCAACGATTACACGGCGCTCGACAACGTGCTGGTGGCCCTGCCGGCGGTGCGCCGCCGTGGCTTCGACGCATGGTCGGACCTTGGAAGCGACTCCGGCGCGCAGGACGAAGCCGCCGCCGTGCTGGCCCGCGTCGGCTTGGCCGGCCGGGAGCGTATCCCCGCCAAGAGTCTCCCGTACGGCGAACGCCGTGCGCTGGAGATCGGCGTGGCCCTCGCCGCGCAGCCGCGCCTCCTGTTCCTGGATGAGCCGACCGCCGGGCTCGGCACGGAGGGCACGGCGCGGCTGTCCGCGCTGATCGGCGAGTTGAAGCGCACGCTGACCATCGTGGTGATCGAGCACGACATGCATTTCCTGTTCGGCCTTGCCGACCGCATTTCGGTCATCCACTGGGGCCAGGTCATCGCCGAAGGGACGCCCGATGAACTGCGCGCCGATCCCTGGGTGCGTCGCTCGAATCTGGGCACGTTGGAGGATTGATGCTTTCGGTCGAGCACATCGAAACGTTCTATGGCGAAACGCAGGTGCTCCACGGCGTGTCGCTGAATGCCCAGGCCGGCGAAGTCGTCGCGCTGCTCGGTCCCAACGGCGCCGGCAAGACGACGCTGTTGCGCTCGATCCTGGGCTTGACGCCTCCCCGCGTCGGAACGATCCGATTCGATGGACGTGACGTGACTCGCGACGCCACGCACGAAATCGCGCGGCGTGGATTGGGCTGGGTCCCCGACGACCGGCGCATCTTTCCGACCTTGACCGTGGCCCGCAACCTGGCCATTGCCAGGAAGAAGACCCGGTTCCGGGCGTGGAGCGAGCAGGACTGCTTCGATATCTTCAGCGCCCTGCCCTATCTCATGCACCGCGAGTGCGAGAACCTTTCCGGCGGCGAGATGCAGATGGTGGCGATCTCGCGCGCGCTGCTGGGCGCGCCGGGCATGGTGCTGTTCGACGAGCCGAGCCAGGGCCTTGCGCCGAAGGTCGTCCAGGACGTCATGCGCACGATCCTGCGTCTGAAAGGAGAGGGCATCGCTGTGCTGGTCGTCGAGCAGAACGTCGCAACCGCGCTGGCGGTCGCGGACCGCGCGTACGTGATGGACCACGGCATCGTCGTGCACGAAGGTCCGGCCGCCGCCCTTCGCGACGATGCCGCGCTGCGCGCGCGGCTGCTGGGGATTTGAGCAATGAGTGAACAATGAGTGTGCGGTGAGTCCCCCTCTGCTCTCGGTGAACAAGCTGGCCAAGCGTTACACGCGCGGCATGTTCGGCCGCGAGGTCACGTTTTCGCTGGAAGCGGATTTCGCCCTTCCTGCACCCGCCATTGTCGGTGTCATGGGTCCGAACGGTTCGGGGAAGACAACGCTGTTCGAACTCATCACCGGCAGCAATCTGCCGTCGTCGGGCCAGGTGCTGGTTGGCGGCCGCGACATCCATCGCGTCCGCTATCGCGAGCGCGACCGGCTAGCGATCCACTACCACCAGTCCTACCAGGTGCGCGCGTGGAAACGATCGCGTCCGTCGTTCATGCTCGAGCCGGCGGGGAGCGATTCGCCGCTGGTCCATCTCTTCGACGAGCCGCAGTTCAACACGCAGGACGGCTACATCGGTTTCATGGTGCAGTTCTTCCGCAAGCTCCGCGCGGAGGGCCGGCTGGTCTTCGTCTGCCTGCATCCCAACGAGTCCTGGCATCTCGACATCCTGCGCGACACGTGCGAGCAGTTCATCTTCGTCGACCGCGGCCGGTTGACCCATGCAGGCGATTTCGCTACTTTGGTGGGCGACGAGCGCGTTCGCGGCTACCTTGCCGGCGCGTTGTCCCCGCATGGTTGAGGAGACAGGATGGACCTGACCACACTCGAACGGCTGCCGCTGTGGATCGGCGGCAAGGCCGTTGCCGGGCAGACCACGCGCTTCGGCGAAGTCGCCAACCCCGCCAAGGGCGAAGTGGTGCGGCACGTGCCGCTGGCCAATGCCGCCGATGTCGACGCGGCCGTTGCCGCCGCGGCCGCGGCGCTTCCCGCCTGGCGCGCGTTTCCGCCGCTGCGCCGCGCGCGGATCCTGATGCGCTTTCGCGAATTGATGGAAGCGCATCGCAAGGACCTGGCGGCGATCATCACCGAAGAACACGGCAAGACGTTGACCGACGCCGAGGGCGAAGTGACGCGCGGCATCGAAGTGATCGAGTTCGCCACGGGCATTCCGCATTTGCTGAAGGGAGAATTCAGCGAGAATGTCGGCACCGAAGTCGACAGCTATTCACTGCGCCAGCCGGTCGGCGTGTGCGCCGGCATCACGCCGTTCAACTTTCCCGCGATGGTGCCGCTGTGGATGTTTCCGGTCGCAATTGGCTGCGGCAACACGTTCGTGCTGAAGCCATCCGAGCGCGATCCTTCGTTGTCGATCCGCATGGCGGAGCTGCTCAAGGAAGCCGGCCTGCCGGACGGCGTGTTCAACGTTGTCCATGGCGACAAGGAAGCGGTCGACGCGCTGCTCGCGCATCCCGACGTGAAGGCCATTTCGTTCGTCGGCTCCACGCCGATCGCGAAATATATCTACGAAACCGGGACGCGCATGGCTAAGCGCGTGCAGGCGTTGGGCGGCGCCAAGAATCACGCGGTGGTCATGCCTGACGCCGACCTCGATTTCGCAACGGAAGCGATCATCGGCGCAGGCTATGGTTCCGCGGGTGAACGCTGCATGGCGATCTCTGCCGTCGTCGCGGTGGGCGATGCGGCCGACCCGCTCGTCGAGCGGCTGGCGGCGCGCGCGCGCCGCGTCAGTGTCGGCCCGGGCAACACGCCAGGCATCGAAATGGGCCCGGTCATCACTGGCGCCGCACAGGCGCGCATCACGGGTTGCATCGATGGCGGCGTCGCGGACGGCGCCGAGCTGGTGGTGGATGGCCGCGCGGTGCGTATCGCCGGCCATGCCGGTGGGTTTTTTGTGGGGGCCACGCTGTTCGATCGCGTCACGCCCGCCATGGCGATCTATCGCGAGGAGATTTTCGGACCCGTACTGGGCGTCGTCCGCGTCGAGTCGCTGACCGATGCGATTGCGCTGATCAATGCCAACCCTTATGCCAATGGCACGGCGATCTTCACGCGTTCGGGCCATGCCGCCCGCCGATTCCAGCAGGACGTCGAGGTCGGCATGGTGGGCGTCAATGTGCCGATCCCGGTGCCGATGGCCTTCTTTTCGTTCGGCGGCTGGCGCGGCTCGCTCTTCGGCGATCTCAACGTGCACGGCATGGACGGCGTGCGCTTCTACACGCGGTTGAAGACGCTCACGTCGCGCTGGCCCGACGACGGCAGCGCCGCGCCGGGATTCCACATGCCGATGCTGGGCTGACGCCGCAGCGCGAAAGTCCTACTGGTTGAAGCGCTGTCCCGCGCGCCGCAACTTGCGCTTGGCATTGGGCAGGATTCCCCGTGCGACGAAAATCTGCCCTATCGCCTCGGCATGGTTGGATTGATAGATCTGCCTAGCGCGGATAGATGGCGCCGAGAATACGCGTCCCGCGTGCGCCGGTTACCGCCGGCAGGTTCGCCGTCCGGCCCGCGAGCGCTTCGTGCGCCAGCCAGGCGAACGCGAGCGCTTCGACATGTTCGACCGCGACGCCGCGCTCAGCGGTAGTGGCAACCCTACGCGGATCGAGTTCCATTGCGAGCATGCGCAGCAGCGTGGCGTTGTTCGCGCCGCCGCCGCAGACCAGCAGCTCGGTCGCACCCGGTGCGTGATCGCGCACCGCGTCGGCAATCGTTCGCGCGGTGAGCGCTGCCAGTGTCGCCTGCGCGTCTTCATGCGGGCCGCTCCAATGCGCCCGGGCCAGCATCGCGTCGAGCCATCCGGCGTTGAACAGGTCACGGCCCGTGCTCTTGGGTGGCGGAGCGGAGAAATAGGGTTCCGCAAGGAACGCCAGCAGCAGCGTCGGATCAGCGCGCCCCTGTGCCGCCCATGCGCCGTTCACGTCGAAGGGCGTCCCGCGATGGCGCGCGGACCAGCTATCCATCAGGACGTTGCCCGGACCGGTGTCGAAGCCGCTGACAGTTCCACGCGACGGCAGGTGAGTGACGTTGGCGATGCCGCCGATATTGACGACGACACGATCAATCGCCGGATCCCGGAACAGGGCCGCGTGAAACGCAGGCACCAGTGGCGCGCCCTGTCCGCCGGCGGCCACGTCACGGCTCCTGAAATCCGCTACGACCGTGACGTAGGCACGTTCGGCGACGCGCGCTGGATTGTTGATCTGCAGCGTCCAGCCCTGCTCAGGCCGGTGCCGCACCGTCTGGCCATGGACGCCGGCCGCCACCAGGTCGTGAGGCGCCACGCCGCACGCATCGCAGGCGTCGGCGATCGCTTTCGCATAGAGATCGGCCAGCGCGTTGGCCGCGCGCGCTGCCCGCGCGATTTCGTCGTTGCCCGCCGATTGCAGTGACAGCAATTCGTCTCGCAGCGCCGATGGAAAGGTGATGTGGGTCGCGCCCAACGTGGCAATGGCGTTCCCTGGTGATGCCGGGAATTCCGCGATCACAGCGTCGACCCCGTCCAAACTGGTGCCGGACATCACGCCGGCATAGAGTTCGCGGCGGACAGCCATGCCCTATCCCGCCGCGGTGGCTCTGCCGCCGTGCGCTAAAATCGGAGGTTTGCGTGCGGCCACGGGTGAAAGCGCCTTCAGGGGGATGCCACTTGGCATCAGGTGCCGCGATTCTAACAAACGGCCGGACTGCAACAGGTCCGGCGCACCGGTAGCGCAATGCCCATCGACATCGAACACCAGCTCGAGATATTCAAACGCGGCGCGGACGAACTCCTGGTCGAAGCCGAAGTCGCCGCCAAGCTGAAGCGCTCCCAGCTGACCCACGAGCCGCTGCGGATCAAGCTCGGGCTCGACCCGACCGCGCCGGACATCCACATCGGCCACACGGTCGTGCTGAACAAGATGCGGCAGATGCAGGACCTGGGACATCAGGTGATTTTCCTGATCGGGGATTTCACGTCGATGATCGGCGACCCCTCCGGCCGCAATGCGACGCGCCCGCCGTTGACGCACGAACAGATCGTCGCGAATGCGCAGACCTACCACGCGCAAGCCTCCAAGGTGCTCGATCCTTCGAAAACCGAGATCCGCTACAACTCCGAGTGGAGCGAACCGCTGGGCGCGGCGGGGATGATCAAGCTCGCCGCCCGCTACACCGTGGCGCGCATGCTCGAGCGCGACGACTTCTCCAAGCGTTTTCGTGGCAATCAGCCCATTGCCGTGCACGAGTTCCTGTATCCGCTAATGCAAGGCTACGACTCCGTCGCGCTCAAGTCCGACATCGAGCTGGGTGGTACCGACCAGAAATTCAACCTGCTGGTCGGGCGCGAACTGCAGAAAAGCTACGGGCAGGAACCGCAATGCATCCTCACGATGCCGCTGCTCATCGGCCTGGACGGCGTCGAGAAGATGTCCAAGTCGAAGGGCAACTATGTCGGCATCACCGACGTGCCGGCGGAGATGTTCGGCAAGCTGATGTCGATCTCCGATGACCTCATGTGGCGGTACTTCGAATTGCTGTCGTTTCGCCCGATGACGGAGATCGAGGCACTGCGCCACGCCTGCGCCGAAGGCCGCAATCCGCGCGAAGCCAAGGTCATGCTCGCGAAGGAGATCGTCGCCCGGTTCCATTCGGCCGCCGATGCCGATGCGGCGCTGGCCGCATTCGAATCGCGGTTCAAGGACGGGGCAGTCCCGGACGAAATGCCCGAGGTCACGCTGGCGACTGCGGGCGCCGGCATGGCGATCGCGCAGCTGGCGAAACAGGCGGGCATCGTCGAGTCGACGTCGGAGGCGCTGCGCCTCATCGCGCAGCGTGGCCTGAAGGTCGACGGCGACGTCGTCGGCGACAAGGGCCTCGTCATCCAGGCCGGGACCGTCGTGGTCGTGCAAGCCGGCAAGCGGAAATTCGCGCGAGTCACCATCACCTAAAGACGAGGTGCGATGATGATAAGGAAAATAGCGAGCGTATTGGTCGGCCTGGTCGCATGGATCTGCGTCGCCACCGCGGTCAATTTCGCGCTGCGCATCTCCTGGCCCGACTATGCCGTGGCGGAGAAGCCCATGACCTTCACGCTCGGCATGCAGGTCGCCCGGTTGCTCACCGGTGCGACTGCGTCGTTGTGCGCCGGATTCGTCGCGGCTGCGATCGCCAAGGGATCCGTAACGCCGGTCAGGGCGCTGGCCGTGATGTTGCTTCTACTGTTCATTCCCGTTCACTACGCGCTGTGGGACAAATTTCCGATCTGGTACCACGCGGTGTTCCTGGCTTCGCTCATTCCGGTCACGCTGCTCGGCGCGGCGTGGAAAGCGAAGCCGGGCGCGACCGGCGTGGGCTAGGCCATGCCCGGATTTCCCTGCATGCCTTCGATGACGGGAAGATTGAGTGTTCGCGGCGCGATCGTCTTCTTGCCGCGCAGGTAGCGCGCGCACACGTCCCAGATCGCTTCGCCACCGGCGGCCCGCGCCTCCTCCGAGACGGGCGCCCAGCCGGCGACCTTGTACTTCTTCTGCGCTTCGATCGGCTTGCCGGCGAGCTCCATCCGCGAGATGCGCGCGCCCATCGCCGCTTTTGGATCGATCCTGTACTTGAGGCCACCGACCCGCACCATGTCGCCACCCTGCTGATAATACGGGTCCGGATTGAACAGGTTGTCGGCGACGTCTTCCAGAATGGTCTTGATCGTCTCGCCCGAGAATTCGTTGACCGTCACATAGGGATAGGTGACGGCTGTCTGGTCCATCAGGTGCTCCATCCGGATCGCCTGGCCGGGCAGCAGCGTCGTGCCCCAGCGGAATCCCGGGGAGAAGGCGATCTCCGCGTTCTTCTCGGCGAGCAGCGCTTCCAGGATCAGCTGGTCGGATGTGCCGTTGAAATTGCCGCGACGGTACAGGAGTCCCTCCGTCGTCGCGAGTTTTTCGTCGAGTTTCGCGAGGTACGGCGCACGCGCATCGCGGATCAGCGCATCCATCGCCTTGTCCGGCGGCAGCAGCGCGCTGAATACCGGCAACAGTCGATACCGGAAATCGGCGACTTTGCCGGACTTGACGTCGAAATCGAGGACGGCCAGGAACTTGCCGTTGCTGCCGGCGTTGGTGACGAGGGTCTTGCCGCCGCGATTGGCGACGAGCGTGGGCTGCGGCACGCCGTCGTGCGTGTGCCCGCCCAGGATCGCATCGATCCCACTTACGCGGGACGCGAGCTTCAGGTCCACGTCCATCCCGTTGTGCGACAACAGGACAACGACCTGCGCTCCCTTGGCGCGCGCCTCGTCGACGACCTGCTGCATCTCCTCTTCGCGGATGCCGAACGTCCATTCCGGAACGAAATAGCGGGGGTTGGCGATCGGCGTGTAGGGAAACGCCTGGCCGATGATCGCGACCGGCACGCTGTTGATCGTCCGCATCACGTAGGACTTGAACACCGGGTCGCCGAAATCGGCGGTCTTCACGTTTTGTGCGACGAAGTCGATCTTCCCCGCGAAGTCCTTTTCCACGATTTCCTTGACGCGATCGGCGCCGTACGTGAACTCCCAGTGGCCGGTCGCGACATCGACTCCCAGCAGTTTCTGCGCGTCGACCATGTCCTGGCCCTTGGTCCACAGCGACGTCGCCGAGCCCTGCCACGTATCGCCGCCGTCGAGCAGCAAGGCTCCCGGGCGCGTGGCTTTGAGCATCTTCACCAGCGTGGTGAGATGCGCGAATCCGCCCACTTGGCCAAATGCGCGGGCGCCGTTGGTGAAATCGAGATAGGTGAGTGCATGCGCGTCGCGCGTGCCCGGCGCGATTCCAAAGTATTTCAACATGTGCTCGCCGACAAGATGGGGCGGCTTGCCGGCGGCGGCGCCCACGCCGAGGTTCATGCTGGGCTCGCGGAAGTAGACGGGTAGCAGTTGCGCGTGGCAGTCGGTGAAGTGCAGCAGGCCCACGTTGCCGAACGGGGCGACGTCGTACATTGCCGCCGCGCCACGGCCCTGCGCCAGCGCGTCGCGCGACGCCAGCGGAAATCCGGCGGCGGCGGCCGCGGCGAGCACGTTCAGGAATTCACGGCGGTTCATGGGCGCGCGGCGGATGCCGGATCAGGATTGCGCAAAGCGTGCCAGGTCGCGCACGTCTTCGGGAAACATTTCCTTCGTCTCCTTGAGCACGATGCGGCCGTCGCGAGCGACGACGTAGAGCTCCGGCAGTCCCACGCGAGGTCCGAACGCCTTCCTGCTCCAGGCCGTCGCCATCGCCGCGGGAAACGTGTAGTGGTGCTTGGCCATGTAGGCACGCGCCTTGGCGGGATCGCGATCGATGGAAAAGGTCAGGAATTCGAGACCGCGGTTTCCCTGCGCCTCGTAGAGTTGCTGCAGCAGCGGATTCTGTTGGGCGCAGAACGGACACCACGATGCCCAGATCTCGACCACGACGACCCGTCCGATGAGCGCCGATGCCGGGAGGCTTCGGCCTTCGAGCAGCGTGACATCGCTCCACTGCACGCGATTGCCGATGTCGGCTGCGAAGGCGGAGCCGAGCATCGCGCCCCCGAACGCTGCGGCGAGCACACGCAGGGATTCGCGTCGGTTCATGCGTCCGGCGACGGCGTCCTCCTTGCCACGGACATCGTCGTCACTTGTTGACGGGTGAGTCCGGGTCGGTCAGCAGCGCGACCAGGTCCTTCACCTGCTGATCGGAGAGAATCTGGCTGTGCCCGAAACGCGGCATGTTGGAGCATGCGGAATAGGCGTCGGCATTCCAGATCTTGCCGTACGCGTACTTGCGCGTCTCGTCGTTGAAGCCGCGCAGCTTGGCGAAACCGTACAGCGAAGGACCGATTGTTCCAAACGAGACTTCCTGCGGCGAGAGCTGATGGCACGCATAGCAGTTGGCACCCACCGGACCCTTGGGATCGTCGGAGAATTGCTTGCCGCGACCTTCCTGCGCAACGCGTTCACCGTTCTTCCAGTCGCCCGTCCATTTGCCGTCGGCGGGCCACTTGATCGACGCCAAGTTCAGTTTCTCGATCATCTCCGCGACGTCCTTCGGCAGCGGCTTGTTCGCATATTGCGTGCACAGACGCTGCGTTTCGTCCTGGTCGAGCCGGTCGAGGCCGGCCTGGCCGTTGGCCTTGAACGAGCTCTTGAGCACTGCAGTCGCCTGCCGCGAGACTTCCACGTCGCTCGGCGCGGTCGCACAGCCAACCACCGCGGTCGCCATCGCCGCCGCGCACCCCCAAATCCCAATCTGCTTGCGCATCGCGTTCCCCTGTCAGCGTTTGATGGCGGGCGCGTCGAACGCGGCGCCGTTGGCATTGCGGGCGAGATACATCGTCAGCGCGATCGACGCGTCCGACGCGTACAGGAGTTCCGGGAAGCGCTGCTGCCGGAAGCAGTCGAAGAGCCGCCACTGGAAGGATCTCAACTCACCCTGCGACACCCGATAGGCGGGCCACGTCGTGTAGGCTTTCTGCGCACCGGAAACCGTCATCAGGTTGGGCAGCTCCTGCAGCCGTATCCGCTTGCCATCCTCGGCGTGGCAGGTTGCGCAGGAGAAATCGTGCGTGCCACCGCGAAAGACGAACATCTTCTCGCCCAGCGCGAAGACCTCCTTCTCCTTCGGGTGGCCCAGCGAGACGTTCATCTTCACGCCGCGCGACTGGGACGTGACGTAGGCGACCAGCGCCTCGATGTCCGACTTCTTGCCCGGTCCCCCAAAGGGGTCCTTGATCGCGTCGGCGACCGTGTAGCCCTGCTGCGTCACCATGCAGTGGACGAGCCGCGTCTCCAGGTCCATCACCCGGTCGGCATCGGCAAAATACTTCGGCAACTGCGCATACGCGCCCTTGACGACGCCGGGTCCCAATCCCAGGTCGCACGACATGAAGGAGACCTTCTTCGGGCCGCGCGGCGTCTTCCACAGGTCCTCGCCACGCGCTTCCCAGAGCTCCGCAGGATTGCCATCCTGGAGCGCCGCACGGTATTTCGCGATTTCGTCCACTGTCGACGATTGCGCGAAGGCCGCGGTCGCGGCAGCGCCGGCGATCGCCATGGCGAACGCGGCGACAACCCGTGCCCGTCGGGTCATGACTGTCATCGATTCCTCCTTGAAACACTGCTCCCGGCAAAATCCGGCCGGCCCGGTCGATCGGGACGTCGTCGCCGCGCGGTTCGCAAGCGGCGCCGCGAATTGCGCGAACGAGAAATCCTTCTAGGAAATGGTGGCCTCGTCGGTGCGCTTGTCGCCACGGTTGTCGGTCCAGGTGACTTGGACCTTCTCGCCTTTGGCGCCGCCCTTGAACTTGAACGACAGGAACGGGTTCTTCGCCACCGCCGGTCCCCACTGCGCGGACAGGACCGTCTTGCCGTTGTACGTCGCGGTGACGTTCTGGATGAACCACGCCGGGATGGCCTTGCCCTGCGCATCCTTGCGCTGCCCGGTTTCCATCTCGTGGTTCATCAATACCTTCACCTCCGTCGAGTCGCCGACGACGTTGGCGCGAATTCTCATTGGGTCTGCCATGATTTCCTCGTTTTCGACGTCGCGTCAGCCGCCGCAACCGCCGAGCGTGACCTTGACTTCCTTCGACGCGATGTAGTACTTGCCGTCCGCCTTGACCAGCGCGTAGATGTTGGAGCTCTGCCCCATCTTGACGCGCGTCGTGATCGACGGCTCCGTGCCAGGCGGAATGTCGAATACCGCGGTCAGCACATTGGGGTTCTTCTCGATCAGGATCGCGATGGATTGCGTATTCGGTATCGCGCTGGTGACGCCAACCGGCACGACCGCGCCGTTTTCCGCAATGTCCGGCGTCTGCGTGAAAGTGATGCCTTTGCTCTGGACAGGCGTACCGCTGCCCAGGGACTTGAACGTGTCGTCCATCGATTTCGTGTCGAACGCCGCGGCGTTCCATGCGTCCGCTGCAATTGCGTCGCGCGGCTGCAGCCAGCCTGAGGCTGCGAGCATGGTCAGCAGCGTCATGCCGCCTCCGGTTTGCAACAGGTTCCTGCGTTTCGAGTTCATGCCCGGTCTCCGGCCATCATGATTGAAGGGTCCATTCTAGACTGTTTGACGCGTGCTCATTGAGCGGTCCTTGTCGCCGGCGTAGCGTCAGTTGGCACCGGCGAGAATCCATTGCACAAGCGCGCGGACATCGGCGTCCTGCAGCTGCCCTTGGGCCGGCATTGGCACGGAGCCCCAGTTGCCGGCGCCGCCGGCCTTGACCTTCGCGACCAGGCTCGGCTCCGCCGCGCCATCCCCGTTATAGCGCCGGGCTATGTCCCGGAACGGAGGCCCGACTGCCGCTTCCGAGACCCCGTGACACGCGGTGCACGTGAAGGCGCGCGCCATCTCCAGGCCCGACTTGCGCACGGCGGTCGTCGGCGCCGAGGCAAACATGCGCGCTTGCTCGGCGGCGTCGCCGTGCTGATCGCGCGCGTGGTCGGGCATCTCCGAGGTCAGCCGGACATGCGCTGCGCAGTCCTTCATGCAGGCGACATTGCGGGTGTCCGGATTGCCGTCGCGAGTCGTGAATCCATGCGCAGTGGTCAAGCCATCGCGATTGGGCATCTTCACGCGCGGCAGCGAATCGCGGTCGAGCATCGCGTCGGCGGGCAGGATGTCGTTCAGGTTCAGCACGTAGGCCGTGAGCGCATAGACCTCGTCCGGCGTGAGCGTCTTGGGTGCCTCGAAAGGCATGGCGCGGTTGATGTAATCCCACAGCGTGGTCGCGTAGTTGAGCTTGCTGCCGGTCGTGCGCACCGGCTGGTCCGATCCAAGGGACCCCACGCCGCCGGCGATCTGCAGGTAGCTGTTCGACTCGCCGAACGTGCCGTGACAGCTCGCGCATTTGGCGTCATAGATCCGCTGACCGGTGGCGACTGAACCGCGACCCTCCGGCAGCCCCGTGCCGTCCGGTCGCACGTCGATGTCCCATCCGGCGATTTCCCCGGGCGTCGCCGGCTGGCCAAAGCCGTACTTTGGCGCCGCGGTCGCGCATGCGATCGGCGCGCTGGCGATCAGCGCGGCGAACCCCAGGCGCACGAGGTCACTCCACCTGGACATTGCTGACCGCTCCGGTCGGATCGACGCGCCAGGTCTGGATCGCGTTGTTGTGATAGATCGAGCGGGTGCCGCGCACGTGACGCAGTTGGCCCAACGTCGGCTGCACGAATCCGGTGTCGTCGATGACGCGCGATTGCAGCAGCGCGGGTTCGCCGTTCCACGTCCAGTCGCTGCGAAAGCGTGTGAGCGCCTTCGTCAGCACGGGCTCCTGCAGGCGCGCGGCGCGCCAGTTGCGGCCACCGTCGCTGGACACGTCGACGCGCGCGACCTTGCCGCGACCGGACCATGCGAGGCCGGTGATCTGGTGGTACCCGCGGTCGACCAGCACCTGGCCGCCGGAAGGTGACGTGATCACGCTCTTCGCCTCCTGGATCCACGAATACTGGCGATGCACGCCGCCCGGCATCATGTCGATGTAGTGCAGTGACTCCTCGCGCGTATTCCACGGCTGGTCGCCCACCTCCAGCCTCCGCAGCCACTTGACGCTCGACACGCCCTGCACGCCCGGCACGAGCAACCGCAGCGGAAAACCCTGTTCCGGCCGCAGCATCTCGCCGTTCTGGCCGTAGCACACCAGCACATCGTCGAGCGCCATCGCAATGGGAATGGTGCGCGACAGCGCCGCGCCATCGGCACCTTCGGCGAGAACGAAGCGTGCCGCCTTCGCATCGATGCCCGCCTCATCGAGCAATGTCGACAGCGGCACGCCGGTCCACTCACTGCAAGACAACATGCCGTGCGAGTACTGCACGGTGGGCACGGCGACGTTGCCCCACTCCATGCCGGTGTTGGCGCCGCATTCGATGAAATGGATGCGCGACACGGCAGGGAAGCGCATCAGGTCGTCCAGCGTGTAGATGCGCGGATTGCGCAAGAGGCCGTGGATCATCAGGCGGTGCAGGCCCGGGTCGATGTCCGGGACGCCCGCGTGATGCCGCTCGAAATGCAGGCCCGACGGCGTGATGATGCCGAAGAGATTTTGCAGCGGCGTGAAGGCGACCGACGAAAATGGCGTGCGCGTCAGTCCGGGGCTCTCGCGGCGCTTGACGTTGGCAACGTAGCGCGACGGAACGCCGTACGGCGAAGCCAGGATCGGCGCGCCGAGGGTCTTGCTCCAGTCGGGCACGTTCGGCGGAAGGCTGTTCGCGGCATCGGTGGCGGCGGCATTCCGCGCTGCCGCCGCGAAAGCCACGCCCCCGGTGACGGCGACCGATGCGGCGGCGCCTATGCAGGAATTGGCGCCGCTCGCATTGGGGGGCGCCGTCAGATGATGCTCAGGCGCAGCAAGAATACGACCGGGAACGAGTTCCAGACCCTGGCAAGGCGCTCCTCCTCGGATGCCGATGGATGCGACGTCATGCAACGTCCGCCAACGGGTTTCCGTCAATGGCTTGCGGCAAACTCCAGCAGGTCTCTCTTCAGCGGTTCGCGAGCGTCGATGCGGCCGGCGATCTGCACGCAGACGTTGCGGCACATTTCGACGAATTCCGGATCGATGACGCGGTAGTAGGCGATGTTGCCAACCCGGCGCCGGCTGACGACGCCAGCGTCACGCAGCAAGGCCAAGTGTCGCGACACATTCGTCTGCGTCGCCCCCGTCTCGGCGACGATCATCGTGACCGATCGCTCCTCGCGGCAGATGGCGTGCAGGATCTTCAGACGGGTCGGCTCGGCCAGCAGCCCAAAATGCCGCGCGACGGCGACGAATACCTCATCGAGCTCATCCGCCGCGCCGATCAAATTCGTGCCGGAGCGCTTTGCCTTCGTTCGTAGTTGTCTTCATGCGTGTATGAGCATATATGCATATACGAAGCAGCGTCAAGCGCCGCCGCACCTGTCCGCCCGGCCATGGCGACGGCCGGGTGCGAGCTTGGATTGAAGGCCGGCGCGCGCCTGGGCGGCCTGGCGCGAACCGGAGGCCTAGTGGATGACGGCGCTGGACAGGAACCGTACGAGCGAGCCGCTCTTGAGGCGAAACACGCCCTCGCCCAGCAGCACGGCGTCGTCGATTTCCTCGCGCGTGAGATCGACCTCGGTGTCGCCGTGCCGTGCCTCGAGCACGACATCATCGGCCGCGGTGTACTCGTCGGGCACGCGCAGGTAGCCCGTCTGGAACATGACGCCGTCGATGACGACGAAGTCGGCGCCGTTCAACATGTCGGTCAGTTTCATGACATCCTGGCCCTTCCCATGGCAATGGGGCCGGCGCAACCGCCGCCACCCCTTGATGCCCATATGGAGGGTGTTCCCGTCCGGTTCAAGCCTCAGGGGCTGCGATAGGCCGCCCCGGCGAACCGGCG
Source organism: uncultured beta proteobacterium (assembly GCA_963782625.1). GTDB lineage: Bacteria > Pseudomonadota > Gammaproteobacteria > Burkholderiales > Casimicrobiaceae > VBCG01. The sequence continues at coordinate 24,797 of CAWAKN010000009.1, forward strand.
AGGGTTCAGGCGACCAGCTTGCGGATGAAATTGGGGAAAGCCAGCGCCGCGCGGTGCATGTCGCCGTTGTAATACTGCAGGTTCTTGATGCCCCGCTGGGCGATGCGGCGGTCGACATTGAGAATCGACATGCCCTTGGGGTCCAGGCTCGACGAACAGCACGCCATCATCCACATGCCGCCATAAAGTGGCACCGATGTGAGGTAGGGCGTGACGATGGCGAACGCTTCGCGCAGGCTTGCGAGCGTAGTGCGCACCCGATCGGCGTGGGCGATCGGACTGGCGACATGCAGCGTCATGCGCGCCGGTCGGGAGTAAGCCGCGCCGCGCAGGCACGATAGAACTCCGGCGTGTAGAGCGCGGCGGACGGGCCGCCGGCGTCCGTCAGGTCAAGCACGATGAGGTCGTACTGCTCCGTGGCATTTCGCACGAAGGCGAAGCCGTCCCCGATCTTCAGCGTGAGCCGCGGATCGTCGAATGCGCCACGGTGGACGCTCTGAAGATATTTGCGCGAGATGTCGACGACGGCCAGGTCGATTTCGCACAGCGTGACGGTCGCGATCGACGGGTGCTTCAGCAGTTCTTCGGCGGACCCGCCGTCGCCGCCACCGACGATCAGCGCACTTGCCGGCTGCGGATGGGTGATCGCCGGAAGATGAACCAGGTTTTCGTGATAGAAGAATTCGTCCTTCTCGGACGTCATGAAATGGCCGTCGAGGCGAAACAATTTGCCGAACTGCGCGGTCTCGTGAACCTCGATCGCCTGGTGCGGCGACCTGAATTTTTCGAACTGGCGCGACGACCTGAGAAAGTACGCCCAGTCGTCGGTCAGGTATTCGGTCATCAGTCCAGGCGCGACGTCCCGGGCCGGCGCGGGAGACCCGTCGCGCTCAGGCATCCTTTCCCCCGCGATGTATGGCCTGAAAGCGCGTGCGCCGCGGCCGCAGCGCAGCTTCCAGCGACCGGAAGACACGTTCGGCCTTGGCAGTGTTGTCGGTCTGCAGATTGCACACGTACACGTCGACGGTGACGAAACCGGCTTCCGGCCACGTGTGGATCGCGATGTGGGATTCGGCCAGCAGCACGGTGCCGGTCACACCCTGCGGCTCGAACTGGTAGAAGCTGTCGCCGACGACGGTCAATCCCGCGTCCCGCGCTGCGTCGATGCACAGCGTTCGCAGTGCCGCTGCCTGCGTGAATTCCGGTGTGTCGGCCGGGCAGTCGTACCATTCGCCTAACAGATGGATTCCGTCCATTAGTCGTTCCTTCGATATCGGTTGCCTGCCTCGCGCGGCCCAACGTTCTGCTGCACGCGATGCAACCCCGGCCGGCCGCGGATGCATCTTGCGCGTCGCATGCCCTGTTGCAAACCGGCGTATTTTTTCGCCGAACCTAAACATATGATTATTGCACAAATGACATGCTAAAGCGATAATTTCGGGTTGTATCGAACAAGCGACGGCTTCACTTGATGAGCGCGCGGCGTTCCGTGTTTCCCCCAATTTCGAAAGAAGAGAGATGACGGTCCCTGCCGCCACCGCACGCGCCCCCGACAAGCTGCTTGCCGATGCCATCCGCGCATTGGCAATGGATGCGGTGGAAGCCGCCAAGTCCGGTCACCCCGGCATGCCGATGGGCATGGCGGAAATCGCCGTGGCGCTGTGGAATCGCCATCTGCGCCACAATCCGGCCAATCCGCACTGGCCGAATCGCGATCGCTTCATGCTGTCCAACGGGCACGGTTCGATGCTGCAGTACGCGCTGCTGCATCTCTCCGGCTACGAGCTTCCGACAGCCGAGCTGCGCAATTTCCGCCAGCTCCATTCGAAGACGCCCGGGCATCCGGAGGTCGGCGTCACGCCCGGCGTGGAAACCACCACCGGCCCGCTCGGCCAGGGGTTGGCGAATGCGGTCGGCATGGCGCTCGCCGAAAAATTGCTCGCGGCGCAATTCAACCGGCCCGGCCACGCGATCGTCGATCACCACACTTATGTCTTTTTGGGCGATGGCTGCCTGATGGAGGGCATTTCGCACGAGGCCAGTTCGCTCGCCGGCACGTGGCGCCTGGGCAAGCTGATCGCGTTCTACGACGACAACGGAATATCGATCGACGGCCACGTCGAAGGCTGGTTCACCGACGACACGCCGCGGCGGTTCGAAGCCTACGGCTGGCACGTGATCGCCAAGGTCGACGGACACGACGTGGAGGCAGTCGACGCCGCCATCGAGGCGGCGAAGGCCTTCGCCGACAAGCCGACGCTGATCTGCTGCAAGACGGTCATCGGCAAGGGCGCGCCGACCAAGGCCGGGACGGAAGCGGCGCACGGCGCGGCGCTCGGGGAAAAGGAAATCGCGGCCACGCGCGTCGCGCTGGGCTGGTCCCATCCGCCGTTCGAGATTCCTTCCGACATCTACTCGGCTTGGAGCGCGCGCGAATGCGGCGCGCTGCTCGAGCAGGACTGGAACGCGAAATTCGCGGCGTACGGCGCCGCTCATCCTGACTTGGCCGCCGAATTCACGCGGCGGATGAGCGGGGCGTTGCCTGCGGACTTTGCTGCCGTCGCGGACGCATTCGTCGCAGCGCAGGCCGCTAAAGGCGAAACCGTTGCCACGCGCAAGGCGTCGCAGCAGGCGATCGAGGCGCTGGCGCCGCACCTTCCGGAATTCATCGGCGGTTCGGCCGATCTCACCGGCTCGGTCTTCACCAACTGGTCGGGATCGGTGCCCATCACGGCCGCCCAAGACTCCGGACGCGTGGGCAACTACGTGAACTACGGCGTTCGCGAGTTCGCGATGTGCGCCATCGCCAACGGCCTCGCCTTGCACGGCGGTTTCATTCCGTACGTCGGCACGTTCCTCACGTTCTCGGACTACTCGCGCAATGCGCTGCGCATGGCCGCGCTGATGAAGCTGCGCTCGATTTTCGTTTTCACGCACGATTCGATCGGGCTCGGCGAAGACGGGCCGACGCACCAATCCGTCGAGCACGCGGCCAGCCTGCGACTGATTCCCGGCATGGAATTGTGGCGGCCCTGCGACACGGTGGAGTCCGCCGTGGCCTGGCGCCATGCGATCGAGCGGCAGCACGGTCCCACCTGCCTGCTGTTCACGCGCCAGAACGTCCCCTTCATGCAACGCGATCCGTCGGCGCTGGCCGCCATCGCGCGTGGGGGCTACGTGCTTGCCGACTTCGCCGGCGAGGCGGGAAAGCGTGTGGTGGTGCTCGCCACCGGCTCGGAAATCGGACTGGCCATGGGCGCGCGCGACACGCTCGCCAAGGAAGGCATCGCCGTGCGCGTCGTGTCGATGCCCTGCACCAGCGTTTTCGACCGGCAGGACGCCGACTATCGCGCGTCGGTGCTCCCTCGCGGCATCCCGCGCGTTGCCGTGGAAGCGGGTGTCACCGACGGCTGGCGAAAGTACGTCGGCGCCGTCGATGACCCTCAGGCCAGCGTCGTCGGCATCGACACGTTCGGCGAGTCCGCGCCGGCAGGCGCGCTGTTCAAGCACTTCGGCTTCACCGTCGAAAACGTCGCTGCCGCCATCCGGCGCGTGCTGTAACGGCGCATGAGCACCGCGATCATCCGACCCGCCACGCCGGCCGACGCCACCGCGATCGCGGACGTGCGCGTCAACGCATGGCGCACCACCTACAAGGGAATGATTCCCGACGCCTACCTGGCTGCGATGAAGGTCGAGGACAGCGCCGCGCTCTGGGAGAAGATACTGACCGCCGCACCCAATGCGACCAGCGTGTTCGTCGCGGTAGAGGATGGAACCGTCGTCGGATTCGCCTCCGGCAACATGCTGCCCGAACCGAAGCACGGACTCGATGCCGAATTGTCGGCGGTGTACCTGGTCAACGCCGCGCAGCGGGCCGGTGTCGGGCAGCGCCTGGTCGCCACCGTCGCGGCCGCGCAGCGCGCACATGGCGCGCACGGCCTCATCGTCTGGGTCATCGCGGGCAACAAGGCCGCGCGCGCATTCTACGAAAAGCTCGGCGCCGAATTGCTGATCGAGCAGCCGTTCACATGGGACGGCATGGAACTCGTCGAAGCCGGCTACGGCTGGCGCAACCTCGATTCACTCGTGGCCGCAGTCGACCTGCCGGCCATGCTGCATTGATTCGCCACGATTCACTTCGGAGAGCATGATGACCATCAAAGTCGCCATTAACGGTTACGGCCGCATCGGCCGCAACATCCTGCGCGCGCATTACGAGGGCGGCAAGAAGCACGACATTGCCATTGTCGCCATCAACGACCTCGGCAGTCCCGAGACCAACGCGCACCTGACGCGCTACGACACTGCGCATGGCAAGTTCCCGGGCAAGGTGGATGTCGACGGCGACGCGATGGTCGTAGGAACGGGTACGAGCGGCGACCGAATCCGGGTTCTTGCGCAGCGCGACCCGGCCACGCTGCCGTGGGCCGCCATGGGCGTGGACGTCGTGCTCGAATGCACGGGT
>CAWAKN010000010.1:0-133073 GCA_963782625.1 uncultured beta proteobacterium
TGGTTGCCCTCGCTGCGTTTCAGCCGCAAGGCGCGACCGCCCAGTCAACGAAAGTGGCCGGGAACACGGCCTTTTCGTTCGCCGTGCAGGGCGACTCTCGCCCGATGATGTACATCCCGCCCACCGCCGGACGGCCCGACGCGGTCAAGCTGTTCACCGAACTCTTCGGCCTGGTCATGCCCGAGAAGGCCGCGGAAGAGCTGGTGAAGAAGGACGTGAAGCTGATCTTCGACCCGAACACCAAGGAGCTCATCAGCGTCGTCATGCCGTTCATGAGCAGGTCCGAAGTCACTACATTGACGGTAGACAAGGGCTGGGTCACGCAGGCCTCGGTCGAGGATGTAAAGCTGCTGCCGGGCGTGCACCGGACGATGTTCCGCCTCGAGGGCGGCGATTGGGTGGCGCGCGAGATCGTGAAGGACGTCCAGTCCGGACGCGCCAAATTCGTGCTCAATACCGGCGACGTGGTCTTCTGGGGAAACCAGGGCCGGACGGTGAACGACAGCCCCTATTGGAAGCGGGTGAACGACACGATGCTGAAGCAACTGCCGCCGGCGGACAGCGAGATGCGCGCGGCCGGGCTGGACGGCCGCTGGTTCATGAGCGCGGGCAATCACGAAGTGTGGGGCGATCCCAGGATCGAGGGCATGCTCAATGCCGTGCCGTACTTGAAGAAGCTCGGCGTCACCCCGGACAATCTCATCTACAAGTTCGATTTCAACGGCGCCCGCTTCATATTCCTGTGGAGCGGCAAGTACGACTACCGCTCGCCCTCGCTATGGGATGCCGATCGGCCGAAATATGCGGAGCAGATGAAGCAGTTGCAGAAGTGGCTGGACGAGGCCAAGGCCAAGGGCATCAAAAGGACCTTCATCGCCTTCCACTACCCGGTTTTCGCCCGTTCGGGCCTGGGCCCCATTCCAGCCGAAGTCAACCCGCACAAGCTGATCGCGGCCTACGCCAAAGACATGGAGGTGGTCGTGTTCAACGGGCATATCCATACCACGGAGATATTCGAAGTGGACAGGGTGAAGTACCTGATGCTCGGCGGTGGCGGCGCGGAACAGGACCCAATTCTCCGGGCCGCACGAGCATCAAGCTGCCTGCGGACTATCCGCCCGACCTCTATTGGAAAGGGCAGCCGCCCAGGGAGGAGTACAACTACGTGCTGGTGGACGTGAAGCCAGGCGAGAAGGCCAGGTTCACACTCAATCGCTTCCGGCCAGGGTCTAGCGAACCCTTCGCGACGGTCGAGCTGTTCAAATAGGCGGGCGGATGGCGGAACGGGGCGTGTGATGACGGCGACCGTCCTGTTGATCGTTCATGGCCTCGTGGCAGTTGCGCTACTCGGCGCGATCACCCATCAGACGCTCTCCGCGTGGGCGCCTGCAGACGCGCACGTAGCTCGTTCTTCGGCCGCTTTCGCAGCGTGCCACCTGCGGCGTTCGCCAATGCGGTCGTCGTCCTGTATTCGGCCGCAACAGTTCTGGGCGCGATCATTTACCTCGACTTCCGTGTCGACGTGCGTCCGACGCTGGAGCAGGCCGGCCATTGGCAGGTCCTTGGAGTCTTCGACCTCAAGGAGCATTTCGTCGCAATCGGCGCTGCGCTCCTGCCGGCCTACTGGGTATGCTGGCGGCGCCCGCAGGACGAGGAGCCGATCCACGCGCGTGCGATATTGACATCGATCATCGCCTTCATCGTCTGGTGGGGTTTCCTTGCCGGCCACGTCACAAACAACATCATGGGATTCGGGGCATGACCTATTCCCACGCCTTTCACCGATTTGCCTTGGCGTTCGGAACCGCATTCGCGGTGCTCTATGTCGTCACGCTCAAGCTGGATCTCGCACTGTTCACGGTCTATCCGTCGCTTGGCGTCATTGTCCTCGGCACGCAGCATTCCCGCGATACCGTCGATCCCGCACTGGCATTCCTTGCTCCGGCGATGTACTGGTATGGCTGGGCCGCAACCGCAGTGCTGGGAGCGCTCGTGGTCGGCGTCATTGCAGCGCTGTTGCCCGGGCAGTGGACGCAACGTCGTTGGTTGGGACGGATATGCGGGACTGCCGCACTCGCCATGCTCGCTTGCGTCTATCTCACGCTGCCATGGTTTCGCCTCTTAGAGCGGCGCCTCACTCTACGTGGCTCGATTCGACTCGCTAAGAAGGATGCACGTGCAGAAACGCTCACGCTCGATGGTGTTCCTGGCCGCCGGTCTATTGGCGGCCTCCCCGGCCGCGTATGCCGATGACACGGAAGCGCTGGCCAAGGCGGCACAGAATCCGATCGCCGCGATGATCAGCCTGCCGTTCCAGAACAACACGACGCTCAACGCAGGGCCGGAGAAGCAGACGCTGAACGTGCTCGACATCCAGCCCGTGATCCCGATCAAGCTCAACGACGACTGGAACCTGATTTCGCGAACGATCCTGCCGGTCGTTTCGCAGCCGGGATTCGCGCCCGGGCAGGAGCGGGTCAACGGTATCGGCGACATTCAGGAGGAACTGTTCTTCTCTCCCGCCAAGCCCGGGAAGCTGATCTGGGGGCTCGGGCCTATCTTTCAGTTTCCCACCAATTCCAACGACGCGCTGGGAACGAAGAAATGGGGCATCGGCCCGGCTGTCGTGTTGCTCACGAGCGAGGGCCACTGGTTATACGGTGTGGTGGCCAACAACATCTGGTCCTTCGCCGGGCCGGGCGATGCCGCGCCGATCAACCAGATGCTCGTCCAGTACTTCGTCAACTACAATTTCTCGGAGGGGTGGTACGCAACCACGTCGCCGGACATCACGGCCAACTGGAAGGCGCAGAACGACAATCGCTGGACCGTGCCGTTCGGCGGCGGGTTCGGAAAGATCTTCAAGATCGGTGATCAGGCGATGAACGGCCAGGTGCAGGCGTTCTACAACGTCGTGTCGCCGGACAATACCGGAGGCAACTGGACGATCCGGGCGCAGCTGCAGTTCCTCTTTCCAAAATCCTAGTCACATCCGTTGGTCCCGACCAAGGTGTCCATGAGCGCGTTCGTCCGAGACCGATCGCCCGCGCTGCTGATGGTCGTGGCAGTGCTGCTCGTCGTCGTCTTCGCGCAGGCGGAGATCTTCTTCACCATAGTCTTCGGCAAGCTCGAGCAGTATCTCCCTTCGGTCAATCACAGCAAGCTGCTCGTCGCGTGGATCGTCTTGCGAAGCGCACTCATCACCGCGTGTATTGTGCTCTGGCTGCTCAACCGCAAGCCTCTGCTGTTCCGGGCCATCGTGTTGACCAACGGACTCCTCACGGTCGGCCTGATCCTGAACGTCGTCGGACTGTCGGCGACGCTGATGGGCTTCTCCGCTCGCGATGTGTCTACCTTGCTCGTTGACGTGGTCGACATGGCCGTGTCGAACGTCCTGATCTTTTCCATCTGGTATTGGGTGATCGACCCGCCGGGGATCGACGAAAGCGAGCGTACCGACAAGGCTTGGGAATTCCTGTTTCCGCAGAGGGCGAGCAGCTTGCCGAATTACGAGTCGTGGATTCCCGGGTACATCGATTACGTCTACCTCTCGTTCACGACGACCTTAGCGTTCAGCCCCACCGACGTCCTGCCACTCACGCAGCGGGCGAAGATGCTGATGCTTCTGCAATCGACGGCATCCGCCGTTACGCTGACCTGCATCGTAGGTAGCGCCATCAACATTCTTGCGGGGAGCTCCAGTTGAAACCCAGACACGCTCGCACGGCGGAGGCTCGCATATCCAGCGACTCCCAGACGCACCGCGCGAGTCGTGCCGAACGCTTCGCCGCGGGCAAGCTACTTCGGAACCGCGTGCCGCGCGAGGAACACGGCACCTGGAAGCCGGAGCGAAACCGGCCCAGTCCCGTTGATCTCGTCATGGCATCGAGCAAGGGGCGCGTTGCCGAGCTAGTTCCCATCCGCTACGGACGCATGTCCGTTTCGCCGTTCACGTTCTATCGCGGCACCGCACTCAACATGGCCTCCGACCTGGCCGCCACGCCGAATACCGGCGTGCATACGCACCTGTGCGGCGACTGTCATCTGATGAACTTCGGCGGTTTCGCCACGCCGGAACGGCGGATCATCTTCGACATCAACGACTTCGACGAGACGCTGCATGGCCCGTGGGAATGGGACTTGAAGCGGCTTGCGGCGAGCTTTGTGCTCGCGGCCAGGTCGAACGGGTTTTCCGCGGCCGACCAACGCAACGCCGCGATGGCGTGCGTGCGGTCGTATCGTGAGCGGATCAGGTCCTTCGCAAAGATGGCCAGCCTCGACGTGTGGTACGCGCGCATCGACAAGAAGGCCTTCCTTGCCTCGCTGTCCGACGCCGACACGGAAGCGCGCCTGAGGAAGCGCATCGCGCAGGTACAAGCCCATACGGTGGCGGAGACGGACTTCCCGAAAATGGTCGCCGGCAGCGGCGGTAAATTCGTCATCAAGGACAATCCGCCGCTCATCTACCACGATCAAGCCATCAACCTCGAAGCCGACCGAGACAATATCCTGCAGGCGCTCGGGCAATACCGACTTTCCCTTCAGGACGATCGTAAGCTCCTGTTTGACCGCTATCAGCTGGCCGATTTCGCCGTGAAGGTGGTCGGCGTGGGCAGCGTGGGCACGTTTTGCGCCATCCTGCTCATGATGGCCGAAAACGACGATCCGCTGCTATTGCAGGTGAAGGAAGCGCGCGCGTCCGTGCTGGAGCCGTATGCGGGCAAGAGCGTGTATGCGAACCATGGGCAGCGCATTGTGGTGGGGCAGCGTCTGATGCAGTCGGCGAGCGACATCTTCCTGGGCTGGGCGGAGGGCAGGCGAGGAAGGCATTTCTACGTGCGCCAGCTGCGCGACATGAAATTGAAGCCGCTGGTCGAAGTCTTCAATGCCACCACGATGCAGGATTACGCCGCGCTGTGCGGCTGGACGCTTGCGCGCGCGCATGCACGCTCGGGCGACGCCGCAACGATAGCCGGCTACGCCGGCAAGTCCGGGGTGCTGGATCAGGCCATCGCGCGTTTTTCGATGAGCTACGCTGACCAGACCGAGCGCGACCACGCGGCTTTCATGAACGCCATTCGCAAAGGGCGGATCGAAGTGCAGATGGAACGTTGACCGATGGCAATGACTGCCCGGAGGAGACGCGCTTGAACTACCACCCGGCGTTCTGGATCTTTGCGGCGGCAGTTACCGGTCCGTTGCTCAATAGGCCCAGCTTGAGGCGATCGGGACCGTCCGCGATCGGCCTCTCCAGGCACTGAATCTCCCCGAGTATGTGCCGACGCTTACCCAACATCCAGGTAAGCGTCTAAGGCGTACGTTCGACGCCGGTGTAGATATTGAAGCCTTTAGCCATGCACCGAACAGGGCCGGCCCCAAAGGCCATGCATTTGCTAGATATTGGCGCGCCCGACAGGATTCGAACCTGTGACCCTTGGCTTCGGAAACCAATACTCTATCCAACTGAGCTACGGGCGCGTTGAGGTGTTGCGACGAACAACCGGCATTTTACGGCCCGGGCAGGCATAGCGTCCACCGCAGTTACTCCGCGAAGCGCAGGCACCGGTATAATGCCGGGTTGATGCCGGCCACCATGCCGGCGACCGTCCCGGGCGCCGCTGCGCGCGTCCATAGACCTCTCCAGCGACCGACGCGCCCATGACCGAAGAGCATTCGTCCCCCATCAAGACACCCAAGCAGCTCATCATCGTGGTGCTGCTCGCCTTTGCCGTGCCGATCACCCTGGCGGCGCTCATTTCGCAGCTGGTGACCAGCGGCGAAAAGGGCATCCACGAGGACGACAGCAAGGTACTGGCGCGCATCCAGCCAGTGGGCAACGTGGTGCTGGCCGAGGCGAGCGGGCCCAAGGGCATGCTCTCCGGCGAACAGGTCTACGCGCAGGTTTGCAAGACCTGTCACGAAACGGGGCTCGCGGGCGCGCCGAAACTAGGCGACAAGGCGGCGTGGCAAGCGCGCATCGCGCAAGGCGAGGCGACGATGTCCCAGCACGCGATCGCGGGCTTCCAGGGCAAGGGCGGCGCGATGCCGGCCAAGGGCGGCAATGCCGACCTGACCGACGACGAAGTCCGTCGCGCCGTCGCGTTCATGGCCAACAAGGCCGGCGCGACATGGAAAGAGCCCGCCATGGCGGCGCGCCGCCGCAGTTGCCGCGGCACCCGCTTCCGCTGCACCCATTGCCACCGCCGCCGCGGCGCCCGCGCCTGCCGCGGCCGCACCCGCGGCAGCGGCCGGCAAGCCGGACGGCAAGAAGATCTTCGAAGCCAGCTGCGCGGCGTGCCACGCGACGGGCATCGCCGGCGCGCCGAAATTCGGCGACAAGGCCGCGTGGGCGCCGCGCATCGCGCAAGGCGTCAGCGTGCTGTACACGCACGCGATCGGCGGCTTCCAGGGCAAAGGCGGCGTGATGCCGCCGAAGGGCGGCAACACCGCGCTGCCGGACCCGGACGTCAAAGCGGCCGTCGACTACATGGTCGCCGCCGCCAAGTAACGCCTCAGTTAGACCGCTCACCGCGCCAGCATCGCCTTCAGCGACTTCAGCCGTTCGCTGCCGGTCGCCTTCTCCTTCGCCGCCTCGTCCGGCGGCAACGGCACATCGGCATAACGCAGGTCCTCCTGCGCCAATTCGCCGATGAAGCGCGACGGCGTGCACGACATCATTTCGCCCGCGCGCTTGCGCCGGCGGCAATACGACAGGTGCAGCGATCTGCTGCGCGCGCGTGATGCCGACGTACATCAGCCGGCGTTCCTCGTCGATCGTTCCGGCTTCCACCGATTCGCGATGGGGCAGCAGGCCCTCCTCCAGCCCGACCAGGAACACGTGCGGGAACTCGAGGCCCTTGGCCGCGTGCAGCGTCGACAGGCGCACCGCGTCCGCACGCTCGCCTTCCTTGCCTTCCAGCATCGTGATCAGCGCGACCAGCTGCGTCAGCTCGAGCAGGTTGCGCTCGTCGCTCTCGCCCTTGCGCGACAGCCAGTCGATGAGATCGCGCACGCTTTGCGTCCGCTCCTTCGCCTCCCGCTTGTCGAGCGTCGCCACCAGCCATTCCTCGTAGCCGGACGCCGCGTACAGTTCGTCGAGCAGGCGCCCCGCCGGCTCGCGTTCCGCGCGCGAGCGCAGGTTGTTGATCAAGCCGCAGAATTGCATCAGCGTGTCGTGCTGCTTCGCCGGAATCGCGTCGGCCGCTTCCGCGGCGTAGGCGGCGGCGAACAGGCTCTCGTGGCGCGCCGCGGCGATGTCGCCCAGCCGCGCCGAGCGTGGCCTGGCCGACTCCGCGCTTCGGCGTCGTCACGGCGCGCACGAAGGCCGGATCGTCGTCGTCGTTCGCGATCAGCCGCAGGTACGCGACGAAGTCCTTGACCTCGGCCTTGTCGAACAGCGACTGCCCGCCGGACACGTCGTACGGCATGTTCTGCCCGCGCAGTGCCGTCTCGAACACGCGCGCCTGGTGGTTGCCGCGATAGAGGATGGCGAAATCGGAGAATTTCGCGCGCCGCTCGAATTTCAGCGCCGACAGCCGGCGCACGACCGCTTCGGCTTCGGCTTCGTCATCGGCCGCGGGAACCACGCGGATGGCCTCGCCGTTGCCGAGGTCGCTCCACAGGCGCTTGTCGAAGAGCTTCGGATTGTTGCCGATCAGCGCGTTCGCCGAGCGCAGGATGCGCACCGTCGAGCGGTAGTTCTGCTCGAGCTTGACGACCTTGAGATCGGGATAGTCGCGCGGCAGGCTCGCGAGGTTGTCGACGGTGGCGCCGCGCCAGCCGTAGATCGCCTGGTCGTCGTCGCCGACCGCGGTGAACGGCGTGGCGTCGCCCACCAGCGCGCGCAGCAGCCGATACTGCGCCGGATTGGTGTCCTGGTATTCGTCGACGAGCACGTGCGCGCACTTGGCCTGCCAGCGCGCGCGCGCGTCCGCGTCGCGCTCGAGCAACTCGACGACGCGCACGATGAGGTCGTCGAAGTCCACCGCCTGGTAGGCGGCCAGCGCCTCGCCGTAGTTCGCATAGGCGCGCGCCGCGATGACCTCGTCGTCGTCCTTCGCCTCCTTCAGCGCCGCGGCCGGCGAGCACCAGCGCGTTCTTCCACGCGCTGATCTTCCATTGCGCCGACCGCGCGCGGCCGCGATCGGACGTCGCGATGAGTTCGGCGACGACGGACTCCAGGTCCGCGGGATCGAAGATGGAAAAGCCGGGCTTCAATCCCGCGGCCTTGGCTTCGATGCGCAGGATCTTCAGTCCCAGCGCGTGGAACGTGGCGACGACGACCTTCGCGGCCTCGCCCGCCTTGCCCTGCGACTTGAGCAGCGCCTGCGCGCGTTCCCGCATCTCGCGCGCGGCCTTGTTGGTGAACGTGATCGCGAAGATCTTCGCCGGATCGACGCCGCGCTCGATCAGGTGCGCGATCTTGGCGGTGATGACGCGTGTCTTGCCGCTGCCCGCGCCCGCCAGCACCAGCAGCGGACCGTCGACATGGCGCACCGCTTCGCGCTGCGGAGGATTGAGGAGAAAGGACAAGCGTGCCGGCTAAGGATTGGACTGCGGTGCGGACTACGGCGCGACGGAGGTGACTGAAGGGTTTGCTAGAATCGAACCGCGACGATTCTAACAGTCGCGCTCGCGCGTTCGAAAGACTTGACGCGGTCGATTTGTGTCACCACGGGATTCGGCATAAGAACAAATGGCGCTCTACGCGATCGGCGATATCCAGGGCTGCCACGCCGAATTCTGCCAGCTGCTGGACCTCATCGCGTTCTCGCCGTCGTCCGATCGGCTGTGGCTGGTCGGCGACCTCGTCAACCGCGGACCGGGATCGCTCGAGGTGTTGCGCGAGGTCCGGAAACTGGGCGATGCCGCGACGACGGTGCTCGGCAATCACGATTTCCACCTGCTCACCATCGCCGCGGGGCATCGCCTGCCGCATCGCAGCGACACGCTCGACGCGATTCTCGCGGCGCCGGATCGTGACGAACTGGTCGCCTGGCTGGCGGCGCGGCCGCTCGTGGTCGTCGAAGGCGAGCGGCTGCTGGTGCATGCGGGCCTGCTGCCGCAGTGGACGCCGGCGACGGCGCTGATGCTCTCGCGCGAAGTGCAGGCGATGCTCGCGAGCGACAACGCGCACGAATTCCTGGGCGTGCTCTACGGCGACGAGCCGCGGCAATGGTCGGAAACGCTGGCCGGATACGATCGGCTGCGCATCGCCGTCAACGCCTGCACGCGGATGCGCTTCTGCACGGCCGACGGCACGATGGAGTTCCGGGAAAAGCGCGGCATCGCGCACGTGCCCGACGGCTTCCTGCCCTGGTTCGCGCACCCCGGTCGCCTGAGCGCGCGAGTGACCGTGGTATGCGGCCACTGGTCGACGCTCGAGCTCATGCTGGCGCCCAACGTGCTGATGCTGGATTCGGGCTGCCTGTGGGGCGGGACGCTTACCGGGATCCGGCTCGACGACCGGCAGGTGATCCAGGTCCCGTCGGACCATCCGGTGCAGCCAAAGCCGTTCGGATAAGGCCTTCGGCGTCGCGCGCCAGATGACGCCGGTGTCCCGCGCGCGCGGGCAACGCCGCCGTCGCGATCAAATCGACGCTGAGCGCGCGCACGCCGCACACCTGCCAGAACGATTCCGCGAACGACGTCTCGCCGACGTACGCCGGCGCGACCGACAACGTGCCGTCGGGCGCGCGGTAGCGAATGGCCACCGGCTGCACATGGCCCTCCGCCTCGACGATGGGCTGCAGCAGCGAACTCTTGAACGGCAGCATGTCGAGGCCATCCGTGGTCGTGCCTTCCGGAAAGATCGCGACGACGTCGCCCGCTGCCAGCACGGCGGCGACGTGATGGTTGACGCGGCGGGTATCGCGGCGCTGCGTGCGCTCGATGAACAGCGTGCCCGCGCCGCGGATCATCGCGCCGATCGACCGGCCACCGCGCCAGTTCGGATTTCGCGACGAAGCGCACCGGATGCACCGAATTCAGCACGAAGATGTCGAGCCAGGAAATGTGGTTGGCGACGACCAGCACGTTGCCGCCGCGCGCGCCGATGTCGCCATGCAGCCTGGCCTCGACCGCGAGGATGCGCAGCAGGCGGCGGCTCCAGCGCTTGACCAGCGCCCGCTTGCGCGTCGCCGATACCAGCGGAAAGACGAACAGCGTCGTCGCCACGCCGGCGCCGACATGCACGCAGGTGCGCACGTAGCGGTAGAGGCGGACCGGCGTCGCGTTGGCGTTGGCGTGGCGTGGCATAGGACAGGCAAAATGAAAAGGCCGCGCGATTTCCGCGCGGCCCAGCGGTTGCCCGGTTCCTGCGAAATCAGCTCAGAAGACGTGGCTGCCGAAGGTCTTGAAGTATAGCGCCCCCACCGTCTCCTGATTGACCGCGTGATTCTGTCCGCCGCGCGACGCGATCTTGAGCGAGCCCATCACGGAGGCGAGTCCGCCGGTCCTCTCCCAGTCCCAGCCGCGGCTCATGCCGTAGAGGATTCCGGCGCGGTACGCGTCGCCGCATCCGGTCGGATCGAGAACCCTGGCCGGCTTCGCCGCGGGAATCGCGTACGTGACGCCGTCCGGCGTGAATGACCGAGCCATCGGCGCCGAGCGTCACGATCAGCGCGTCCACGCGCTCGGCGAGCGCCGCGAGCGACAGCCCCGTGCGCTCGGACAGCAGCTGCCCTTCGTAGTCGTTCACGGCGACGTAGTGCGCGCGGTCGATCATCGCCAGCAATTCCGGTCCGCTGAACAGCGGCATGGCCTGCCCCGGGTCGAACATGAACGGGATGCCGGCGGCGGCGAACTGCTCGGCATGCGCGTTCATGCCGTCCTTGCCGTCGGGCGCGACGATGCCCAACGCGATTTCGCCGACGTCGTCGACGCGATTCTGGTGGGAGTAGTTCATCGCGCCCGGATGAAACGCCGTGATCTGGTTGTCGTCCAGGTCAGTGATGATGAACGCCTGCGCCGTATACGTGCCCGGGACGTGGCGGACCGCGGCGCCGTCGACACCGAGCGCCGCAAGGCGATCGCGATAGTCGCCGCCATCGTCACCGATCGTCGCCATGACGACAGGATCACCGCCGATGCCCAGCAGGTTGTACGCGATGTTGCCCGCGCAGCCGCCCCATTCGCGGCGCATCTCCCCGATCTGGAACGACACCGACAGCACGCGCAGTTGATCCGGCAGGATGTGCCGCGAGAAGCGGTCGGGAAACACCATGATGGTGTCGTAGGCCAGCGAACCGCAGACGAGCGTGCGCATGTTGAACGGAGTCAGAGTGGCGAAGTCCGGAAGTGTAGCCGGTCCGGCACGGCCGCGGGCCTGCACGCCGCGCACCCGGCGCGCGCTTCTGCACCGGCACTACGTCAGGCGGCGGTCTCGCGACCCATGTCGCGCACGACGAATTGCTGGCGCCTCGACACCGGCAGCGTCTCCGGCACGCCGGCCAGCAGGACCTCCCAATGCGCATCGCCGTCGTCGTTCACGCGGCGCTCGAAGCCGCGGATGTGGTCGCGCGCGGCGAGGCAGTTGCGATGGACGCGCACGAAGCGCGCGCCGAATTCCGACTCGAGCCGGGTTAGCGATTCCTCGAGCAGGTATTCGCGCTGCGACGTCCGGATCGTGATGTACTTGAGTTCGGCCTTGAGATAGACGACATCCTCCACCGGCACCAGCACGACGCGCGAGCGCTCGGTCACCGAAAGGAAACGGCGCGCCGTGGCGGGAAGCTGCGCCAGCTTTTCCGCGGTCACGGGCTTCAGTCGCGGGATCTTGTGCAGCGCGCTCAGCAGCCGCTGCACGCGGATCGGCTTCATCAGGTAATCGACCGCATTGAGTTCGAACGCCTGCACCGCATGCTCGTGGAACGCCGTGGTGAATATCACGACGGGCGGATGCGGGAGCTTGAGCAGGTGGCGGGCCAGTTCCACGCCATCCATGTCCGGCATGTGGATGTCGGTCAGCACCAGGTCCGCCGGCGCGCTCTGCAGCAGTTCAAGCGCTTCGCGGCCATGCTGCGCTTCGCCGATGATCGCCAGCGGCAGCGCCGACCCGCAATCGTCCAGAAGGTCGCGCAATCGCCGGCGCGCCGGCGCCTCGTCGTCCACGATCAGCACGCGCAGCGGGGAATCAGGCACGGGCAGCCTCCGGCATGGCGATGCGCGCGGACGCGTCGCGGGAATCGTCGTCCTGTCCCGGCATCGGTCCGGTGACCGTGGGCACGCCGGTCGCCGAGTTGGCCGCCTGCGTGCGATAGGGAATGCGGATGTGCACTTCGTAGGCATCCTTGGTGACGCGGGACTCGAGGCTCGCTTCGGCGTCGAAATGCAGCGCCAGTCGTTCGCGCACGTTGGCCAGTGCCATCTTGTTTCCCGAGTGGTGATTGCCGCCGGTGGTCCGGTACGGATTCTTGAGGATCGCGTGAACCTCGCCACGCGAAAGGAACAGGTTGATCGAAACGGTTCCCGGCGTGCTCGACGGCTCGATGCCGTGATACACGGCGTTTTCGAGCAGCGGCTGCAGCATGAGCGGCGGCACCAGCGCATCGGCGGGCATGCTCTTGACGTTCCAGTCGACGGTCAGCCGATCTCCCAGGCGCAGCTGCTCGAGATCGAGGTACTGGCGGCATAGCTCGACCTCATTCTCGAGCGGCGTGAGGTCGCGGTTGTCGCGCATCAGCACGCGAAACAGCTCGGCCATGTCCTCGAGCGCGACTTCGGCGCGCTTAGGATTGCTGCGCACCAGCGAAAGCACGGCGTTGATGCTGTTGAACAGGAAATGCGGCCGGATTCGCGCCTGCAGTGCCTGCAGCCGGGCTTCCGTGATCGCCGGCGACAGCGCGCGTGCACGCAAATGGAAATAGAACAGCAGGACGCCCGCCGAGATGAGCCCGTAGACCATCCAATGCGTCAGCGCGCCCGGCGGCATGGGGGACAGCCGATTCATGGCCGCGAACAGGACCAGACCGGAAAAGACGGTAATTGCCGCCACTAGTCCGGCACCGACGCTATACGGCAGGCGGGAGAGCGTTGGGGCGGCCGCCCAGAGCACGGCCAGCACGAGCAGCAGATAGGGCTCGACGAAGCTTGTCGCCTCGACCCATTCCATGAAGGTCGCGGAAAGCTGGGGGGCACGCGCATAGGCAACCACTGCCGCCCCGAGGTTGACCGCCACGAGGATGCGCAGCACCGTTCCCATGTTGCGGAAGTCCGGCAACGCCGGGCGGTTGGGATTTTGTCTTATAATTACGGCCATATCCGACGTGCCATGCAAGCATTGTGCCCGCCGCGTTGAAGCCCTAAGCGGCAGGCGTCCCCTGGCCCAACTGTTGCGGGCCGTTTTTCTGGCGCGGCCGGCCGCCGCGGGAATTGACGAACGCGCGTTCCCCGGCATTCATTGTCGGCATGGCGTGCGGCCGACGCAAGACTTAATCCACACGTCCATGTCCGCCGCCAAAGCACCCCCTACTCCTTCGCTCGCCCCCCAACCTCCCTCCGACGTTGCCGGAGGGTGGTCGGGACGCTTCAGCGAGCCGGTGGCCGACCGCGTGAAGCGGTTCACCGCGTCGGTCGGCTTCGACCAGCGGCTTGCGGAAGTCGACATCGCGGGGTCGCTCGCCCATGCGCGCATGCTGGCGTCCACCGGGATCATCACCGCCGCGGACTTGGCCGACATCGAGCGCGGGATGGCGCAGATTCGCGCCGAGATCGGGCGCGGGGAATTCGCACTGGTCGCGCGACTTCGAGGACGTCCACCTCAATATCGAAAGGCGCCTGACGGATTTGGTCGGCGATGCCGGAAAGCGGCTGCACACGGGCCGATCGCGCAACGATCAGGTGGCGACCGACATGCGCCTCTGGCTGCGGGACGCCATCGATGCGCTAGGCGCGCAAATCGTCGCGCTGCGCCGCGCGCTGCTCGATCTGGCCGAAGCGAACGCCGCGACGATCATGCCGGGATTCACGCACATGCAGGTCGCGCAACCGGTCACGTTCGGCCACCACCTGATGGCCTACGACGCGATGTTCGCGCGCGATGCCGAGCGGCTGTCTGACTGCCGCGGGCGCGTGAACCGGCTGCCGCTGGGCGCCGCGGCGCTGGCGGGCACGTCGTTTCCGATCGACCGCGAACGCGTCGCGAAGGAGCTGGGCTTCGACGGGCTGTGCGGCAATTCGCTCGACGCCGTTGCCGACCGCGATTTCGCGATCGAGTTCGAGGCCGCGGCGGCTCTGGCGATGGTGCACCTGTCGCGCTTCTGCGAGGAACTCGTGCTCTGGTCGAGTCCGCGCTTCGGCTTCGTGCAACTCGCCGACCGGTTCTGCACCGGCAGCTCGATCATGCCGCAGAAGAAGAACCCCGACGTGCCCGAACTCGTTCGCGGCAAATCCGGGCGCGTCATCGGGCACCTGATGTCGCTGCTGGTGCTGATGAAGGGCCAGCCGCTCACCTATAACAAGGACAACCAGGAAGACAAGGAACCGCTGTTCGACACCGTCGACACGCTCTCCGATTCGCTGGCCATCATGGCCGATCTCGTGGGCAGCGGCATCCGCGTCGATGCGGACCGCATGCGCGCCGCGGCCAGCGAAGGATTCGCCACCGCCACCGACCTGGCCGATTACCTCGTGCGCCGCGGCCTGCCGTTCCGCGACGCGCACGAAGCCGTCGCGCGCGCCGTGCGCCATGCGGAAAGCAAGGGCTGCGACCTGGCGGCCCTCCCGCTTGCCGACCTGCGCGGCTTTTCGCCGCTGGTGAACGACGACGTGTTCGCCGTGCTGACGCTCGAGGGTTCGGTGGCCAGCCGCAACCATCCCGGCGGCACCGCGCCCGCGCAGGTGCGCGCCGCCATCGCGCTGGCGCGAGCCGCGCTCGCCCGCGGATGAACTACGGCGACGCGGTCGGCCTCGACGTGATCGGGTACCTGGCCGGTGCGCTGACGACGGTCGCGTTCGTGCCGCAGGTCGTGCACATCATCCGCAAGCGTTCGGCGCACGATATTTCCTGGGGCATGTTCTCGATGTTCAGCGTCGGCGTGTTGATGTGGCTCTGGTACGGCATCAGGCTGGCCTCGCTGCCGCTGATCGTGGCCAACGCCGTCACGCTGACGCTGGTGGTGGCGATACTTGCACTCAAGTTGCATTACGGTTCGCGCCTGCGGGGACGGCCGCGGGGCGATGCACACAAGACACAGGAGCGACAATGAAACTTGCATTTCTCGGACTGGGCGTCATGGGCTATCCGATGGCCGGCCACCTGTCGCGTGCCGGCCATCAGGTCACGGTATTCAATCGCACTAGCCCTAAGTCGGCCAAATGGACCGAGGCGTTCGGTGGCAGCAGCGCCGCGACGCCCGCCGCCGCGGCGAAAGGCGCGGAAATCGTGCTGATGTGCGTCGGCAACGACGACGATGTCCGCGCCGTGATCACCGGCGCCGACGGCGCGCTGGCGGGAATGGCCGCCGGCACCATCCTGGTCGATCACACTACGGCATCGGCCCACGTCGCGCGGGAAATGTATGCAGCGGCCGCCGCCAAGGGAGTCGCGTTCCTCGATGCGCCGGTCTCCGGCGGCCAGGCGGGCGCCGAGAACGGCAAGCTCACGATCATGGTCGGTGGAGACCCCGCGACGTTCGCCAAGGCGGAACCCGTGCTGGCGACCTACGCCCGCGCGGTGACGCTGATGGGCACTTCCGGAAGCGGCCAACTCACCAAGATGGTCAATCAGATCTGCATCGCCGGACTGGTGCAGGCGCTGTCGGAAGGAATCAATTTCGCATCGCGCGCAGGTCTGGACCCGACGCGGGTGCTCGAGGTGATCAGCAAGGGCGCCGCGCAGTCCTGGCAAATGGAGAGCCGTGGCGCGACGATGATCGCCGACAAATTCGACTTCGGCTTCGCCGTCGACTGGATGCGCAAGGACCTCGCCATATGCCTCGCGGAGGCGCGCGCCAACGGAGCCCAGCTGCCGGCCACGGCGCTCGTCGACCAGTTCTACGCGCGGGTGCAGGCGCAAGGGGGCGGGCGCTGGGATACGTCGTCGCTGATCCGCCTGTTGCGGGAAGCACGATGACGGCGAAGCGCTCGCCGAAATTGTGGTCTTGCGCGGCGTTCGCAGGCTGTGCGCTGATGGCGGCGACCACCGCGCTCGCCGGCGACGTGACGCTGAAGACCGCGTGGATGCGGCCGGCGGCCGCCGGGATGCCCGAGGCGCACGTCTACGTGGACATCGTCAGCGACACCGACCTCGTGCTGGTCGGCGCGTCCACGCCCGTGGCAAAGAAGGTCGAGCTGGTCGAGATGACTGTCCCGGGCGAACCGTCCGAGGGCAGAGTCGTTGCTTCGATGCCAGTCCCCGGCGGCAAGACGACGCGTCTCGCGTACCGGGGCAGCCACCTGCGCCTGGTCGAGGTCAACAAGGACCTGGGCAACGGCACGCTGGTTCCGGTGACGCTGGAGTTCAAGGCACCGGACGGCAAGACGACGACGGCAAGATTCGAAGCTCAGGTGCGCGGCCTGCTGCCGCCGCCCCGCACGATGCCTGCCCAGATCAAGCCGATCGAACCGGACCCGCCGACGGACGGCGCCGCCCCGGCCAAGTAGCCGCAGGGTCACCCCGGATCAGGATTCTCCGGGCACGCGATCGCCGTCGGTGATCACGATCTCGTAGGTGATCTCCG
Source organism: uncultured beta proteobacterium (assembly GCA_963782625.1). Classification (GTDB taxonomy): domain Bacteria; phylum Pseudomonadota; class Gammaproteobacteria; order Burkholderiales; family Casimicrobiaceae; genus VBCG01. Next base: position 16,680 of record CAWAKN010000010.1, read on the forward strand.
CGGTCTTGGCCAGCATGATCGTGGCCGAGCAGTATTTCTCCTTCGAGAGCTTCACCGCGCGTTCGACCTGCGCCGCGTTCAGGCCCCGCCCGGCGATCGCATAGACGAAGTGGATGCCCGTGAAGACCTTGGGATCCTCGGGCGCCCGCGTTGCCTCCGCGGTCACCACGCAATCGGTCACCGGCTGCCGCCCGCGCTTCAGGATCAGCACGACGTCGAACGCCGTGCAGGCCGCCGTGCCCGTGAGAACCATCTCCATCGGCCGCATGCCGAGATTGCGGCCCCCGTACTCCGGCGCGCCATCGATGACCACGGCATGCCCGCTGCCGGTCTCCCCGACAAAACTCACGCCTTCCACCCACTTGATCCTGGTTTTCATGTTTGCCCCAATTTGGCGCAAAAAACGGCGATTTCGTCGAACTTTTCGGCGGATTTTGTCTGCCGATGCGCAACAAATGCATTTGAACATGCTGCACTGCAGCTCAAATGTTGATTTGTGCGTTGCAATATGCGACGATTTATTCGTCTGCGGCTCCGCCTTACTCCTCCTTAGGCACCGCAGGCGCATTCCTCCATTCTCCTCCTATGGTGGAATCCTAAAGGCGCGGTCTAAACCACCGCGCCTCTTTTTGCCCGTCGCCCGCGTTGCGGCGCGCAAAAGATGGGCTCCGCGACCCGCAAGGGTTCACCTTGACGCCAGAAGCCCCTGAATAGTAAAATAGCAGACTTTGCTGAAACTCGAACCCCCAGAGACTTTTAGATGAAGACCTTCTCCGCCAAACCCTCGGACATCACCCGGGAATGGTTCGTCGTCGACGGGACCGACCAGGTGCTGGGCCGGCTCGCGAGCCAGATCGCGCTGCGCCTCCGCGGCAAGCACAAGCCGACCTACACGCCGCACATGGACACGGGCGACTTCATCGTCGTCACCAACGTCGACAAGCTGCGCGTGACCGGCAACAAGGCGGAAGACAAGCTCTACCATCGCCATACCGGCTATCCGGGCGGCATCCGGACCGTGAATTTCAGCCAGATGCAGGAACGCTTCCCCGGCCGTGCGCTGGAAAAGGCCGTGAAGGGCATGCTGCCCAAGGGTCCGCTCGGCTATGCCATGCTGAAGAAGCTCAAGTGCTACTCGGGGCCTGCGCATCCGCATTCGGCCCAGCAACCCAAGTCCTTTGATCCGGTGAAGAAAATCGGGAAAGCAGAAGCGAAGTCATGATCGGCAACTACTACTACGGCACGGGCCGCCGCAAGACGTCGGTGGCGCGCGTGTTCATCAAGACCGGCTCCGGCAAGTTCATCGTCAACGACAAGCCGGTCGACGAATTCTTCACCCGCGAGACGGGTCGCATGGTGGTCCGCCAGCCTCTGGCGCTGACCAACCACGTCGCCACGTTCGACATCATGGTCAACGTCAATGGCGGCGGCGAATCCGGCCAGGCCGGCGCGGTTCGCCACGGCATCACCCGCGCGCTGATCGACTACGACGCGCAACTGAAGCCCACGCTGTCGAAGGCAGGCCTCGTCACGCGCGATGCGCGAGAAGTCGAACGCAAGAAGGTCGGCCTGCACAAGGCGCGCAAGCGCAAGCAGTTCTCGAAGCGCTAGGCAGTCAAACGCTTCCCCCGCAAAGGCCGCCTTCGAGGTGGCCTTTGTGCTTGTGGGGCGGCAATCGCTGAATGACGTGAATAGCAGTCATGAATCCGCCGAATATCGTCCATGCCATTGTCATAGGCCGTGGAACGCGGTGCTAGAATCGGCGACAAACTGTCGGATACAAGGTTGAGGAAACGTATGGTCAAGATCGGCATCGTCGGCGGCACCGGCTACACGGGAGTCGAACTGTTGCGACTGCTGGCATCGCATGCGAGGCCGACGTGCGCGCCATCACGTCGCGCGGCGACGCCGGCACGCGCGTCGTCGACATGTTCCCGAGCCTGCGCGGGCACTACGACAAGCTCAGCTTCACCGCGCCGGACGCCACGGACCTCAAGTCCTGCGATCTCGTGTTCTTCGCGACACCGCACGGCGTGGCGATGGCGCAGGCGCGCGGACTCGTCGACGCCGGCGTGAAGATCATCGATCTCGCCGCGGACTTCCGCATTCGCGATGTCGCGATGTTCGAGAAGTGGTACAAGATGCCGCACGCCTGCCCCGACCTCCTCGCCGAATCGGTCTATGGCCTGCCCGAATTCCATCGCGACGAAATCCGCAAGGCGCGCATCGTCGGCAATCCCGGTTGCTATCCCACGTCGATGCAGCTGGGCTTCATGCCGCTGATCGAGGCCGGCATCGTCGACACCGAGCACCTGATCGCCGACTGCAAGTCCGGCGCCTCCGGCGCGGGGCGCAAAGCCGAGATCGGCCTGTTGCTGGCGGAAGCATCCGACAATTTCCGCGCCTACAACGTCGGCGGCCACCGCCATCATCCGGAGACGGTGCAGGAACTCGGCGGGCGCAGCAAGACGCCGGTCAAGCTGGTGTTCACGCCGCACCTGCTGCCGATCATCCGCGGCATCCATTCGACGCTGTACGCGCGGCTCACGCGCACCGACGTCGACCTGCAGGCGCTGTTCGAAAAGCGCTACGCGGGCGAGCCCTTCGTCGACGTGATGCCCGCCGGATCCGCGCCGGACACGCGCAGCGTGCGTGCTTCCAACGTCGCGCGCATCGCCGTGCATCGTCCGGGCAACGCCGACATGGTCACCGTGCTCGTCGTCATCGACAACCTGGTCAAGGGCGCGGCCGGACAGGCCGTCCAGAACATGAACCTGATGTTCGGCCTGCCCGAGACCACCGGGTTGACCGCGGCGCCGGTCGTGCCGTAGGAATAGCGCGGTCGTGGCCAAATCCCTTTGGTGGCGCAGCGTGCGCCAGCATTTCGGCATTTCGGCGCCCCGGATGGCGGTGCGCACGCACCTGCCGTGGTGGGGACGCGCCGCGATCATCGTCACGCTCGTCGGCATGATCGTCGGAATGTGGTGGTGGGGATTCGACTTCGGCCAGATCTTCGGCGGATTCAATCGCCAGGAAGTCGAGGCGAAGCTGGTCGCGCTGGAAACCGAGACCAAGAAACTGCAGGACCGAGGCGTTCGACCTTCGCGCCAGGAACTCGACGCTGGAAAGCGAGCTCGCGATGGCGCGCGGTGCCCAGGAAACCCAGCAGAAGCAGTCGATCGAGCTCACCGGAGAGAACGCGCAGCTGAAGGAGGAGCTCGCCTTCCTGCAGAAGCTGGTGTCCGATTCCAGCAAGCAGATCGGCCTGCAGGTTCAGCGGCTGTCCGTGGAACGCGACAGCGACGAAATGTGGCACTACAACCTGCTTGTCGTGCGCGGCGGCAGCCCCAAGGACGAATTCGAGGGCGGCGTGGTCCTGCAGGTCACGCTGGCTCCGATGTCCAACGCGCCCGCGGGCACGCGTGGCATGGTGCTGACGCTACCCGACGACCAGCCGGAGGCGAAGTCGGCACTTGCCCTCAAATTCAAGTATTATCAGCGGGTTGAAGGCAGGTTTCGCGTCCCGGAGGGCATGCGCGTGACCAATGTCACGGCCCGCGCATTCGAGGCCGGCCAGGGAACTGCTCGGGCCTCGCGAACGCTGCAGCTTTAGAAATCGCCAAGGAGCCCCCATGTTCGAACGCAAGAAGCACGCGCCGCCGCAAAAGCGCATCGACTGCCTGATCGGCGCCGGGACCGTAGTCCGCGGCGACGTGATCTTTACAGGCGGCCTGCGCATCGACGGCCAGGTACTGGGCAACGTGACCACGCACGACGGCGAGTCCGGAACGCTGGTGGTAAGCGAGCAGGCTCGCGTCGACGGCGAAATTACCGTGTCGCACGTGGTCGTGAACGGCGCCGTGAACGGCCCGGTGACGGCCAACGATTTCCTGGAATTGCAGTCCAAGGCGAAGATCGTCGGCGACGTCGAATACCGGACGCTCGAAATGCACCTGGGCGCGGTGATCCAGGGACGTTTGCATCACGTCGAACCGGGCACCGCGAGCGTGGTCGAATTGAAGAGGGCGTCGGCCGAGTAAGGCGGCGTCCGCCCGGATCGGGCAGGCCGACGGGCTGAATCCGGTTGGCCCCGAATGCGAGTAAAATAGGTCTGAGACGGTTGCGCCGCGCGCGCTACAGGAGCCCAAGATGAATGCAATGAACGAGATGCCCGCCCCGCTGGTCTTCACGGACTCGGCGGCCACCAAGGTGAAGGCGCTGATCGAGGAGGAAGGCAACCCGGACCTGAAGCTCCGCGTATTCGTGTCGGGCGGCGGCTGCTCAGGCTTCCAGTACGGCTTCACCTTCGACGAAGTCACCAACGAGGACGACACGGCGCTGGTCAAGGATGGCGTGACGCTGCTGATCGACCCGATGAGCTACCAATACCTGGTCGGCGCGGAGATCGACTACCAGGACGGCCTCGAAGGCGCGCAGTTCGTCATCAAGAACCCGAACGCCACGACGACTTGCGGCTGCGGTTCGAGTTTCTCCGCCTGACCCAATAGCAGCAACGAAACACCCGAACGGGGGCCCGAAGCGGTCCCCGTTTCGCATTTTGCGGCCTTGCCGATGCAGTCGTACAAGACTGCGCCGCCGCCTTGCCGGCGACCCCGCCGATTCCGGACCTCCCCTAGATGCTCAGCTATCGCCACGGCTTTCATGCAGGCAACCACGCCGACGTGTTGAAGCACATCGCGTTGGTCGCGCTCCTGCGCATTCTTACGCGCAAGGACAAGCCCGTCATGATCGTCGACACTCACGCCGGCGCCGGCATGTATTCGCTCGAGCAGGGCTTCGCGGTGAAGAACGCCGAGTTTCGCGACGGCATCGCGGCGCTTTGGAAGCGCGACGATCTGCCGGAGCCGGTTGCGGACTATCTCGGGTTGGTCCGCGCCGTGAATGCGGATGGCGTACTGCGCAATTATCCCGGGTCGCCCCGGATTGCGCTCGGCGTGCTCCGGCCGCAGGATCGCCTGCGGCTATTCGAGCTGCACAGCACCGAACGGCAGATTCTCGCCGAACAATTTGCGGATGACGGTCGCCGCGTCGTCGGTTACCGCTGGCGATGGTTTCGCCGGCCTGAAGGCGGTGCTGCCGCCTCCGTCACGTCGCGGACTTGTGCTGATCGATCCTTCGTACGAGCTCGTGTCCGACTACCGGGCGGTGGTGACCGCGCTGCGCGACGGCTTGCAGCGCTTCGCGACCGGGACCTATGTCGTCTGGTATCCGCTGCTTCAGCGTCGCGAAGCGATGGAACTGCCCGAGCGGCTCACGCGGGCGGCGGGCGCGGACTGGCTGGATATTGTCCTGCAGGTCAAAGCGCCGTCGCCCGAAGGCCGGGGTCTCCATGGCAGCGGCATTTTCATCGTCAACCCGCCGTGGAAATTTTCAGAGCAGATGCGCGACGTGATGCCTTGGCTCACACGCGTGCTCGCGCAGGATGCCGACGCGAGTTTCCGGATCGACGGGCGCGAGACCTGAGCATTGCATCCCGCAGCACGGGCCCCCGTTGTCGTTTTCCGGGATTGACAGCCTTCGGAATATTATGTGACTATAATGGCACATATGAAATTCAAGCAAGAATCCGACAGCGACCAGCTCGACGCCGTGTTCTTCGCGCTCGCGTCGGAATCGCGCCGGCGAATCCTCGACGCGCTCAAGCAGGAACCCGGTTGCAATGTGAATCGCGTCTGTGAATACCTGGAGAAGGACATCGGCCGCTTCGCGGTAATGAAACACCTCGCGACGCTCGAGGCCGCCGGCCTGGTGATAGCCGAACGTTCCGGCGCGAGCGCCTGCTCTGGTTCGACCCGACGCCGATCCAGTGGATCCACGAGCGCTGGACCACCGAGTTCAGCGCCTACTGGGCAGCGCGACTGACACGATTGAAGTACACGGCGGAAGGAGCGGAAGTGTTCCGCCTCCCCGACGCCAAAGCGAAAGGACGCCGGCATGGCTGACGACAAGTCTCCTCAGGATGCGATTTTCCGGATCGTGATCAACGCCGATATCCAGCGGGTGTGGCGCGAGCTAACCAAGACCGACGAAGCACAGGGCGCGATATTCAATGCCTGGCTGCACACCACCGGCCTCAGGCCCGGCGGGCGCATGCAGATGCGAACCGGTTCCGGCAAGCACGTGCTGGTGGTCGGCGAAATCCTCGAAGTGGACCCACCGCACCGTTTCGTTCACAGCCATCGCTTCACGCAATACGACGACCCCGTATGCCAAGTGGCCTACGAACTGAAGCCGGTCGCCGCCGGCGTGGAGGTGACGCATGCGCATCAGTGGCATGGCGGCCGGAACGCGCACGGCGAAGAGCATGCAGCAGGGCGGCGACATGATACTGAAGTCGCTGAAGGCCATCGCCGAGACGGGTCGCCCTCCATTGGGAACACGCGTCATGTACGCCGCCTTCGGGTTGATGGAATCCGTTCTGCCCAAACGCACTCGCAGCGAAAACTGGCCGCTGTGAACACCACCGACCTCAGGAGACGATGATGGCCGATCCCAAAGCGGCGCTTGCCAACCAGCTCCGCAACATCGAAGCCAAGACCGGAAAGATCGTTCGCGCAACTCTGCGGCCTCATCGCCGAGTCGGGCCTCACCAAGGTCGGCGAACAGCGCGCGATGCTGATGGACAAGCTCAAGCTCGGCTATGGCGATGCCAACACGCTCGCGCTGCTTGCCAAGCAGGCAGCGGCGCCCGCCGCCAGCCGATGCCGACCCGCTGGACGCGATCTATGCCGGCGCCAAGGCACCGCTGCGTCACACTCCACGATTCCTTGCATGCCGAGATCAGCAAGCTCGGCGCGTTCGAGACCGCTCCCAAGAAGTCGTATGTCAGCCTGCGCCGAAAGAAGCAGTTCGCGATGCTCGGGCCGGCAACCAAGGCCGAGGTCGAACTGGGACTCAACGCCAAGGCGCTGTCGGGTTCGGCGCGGCTGAAGGCCATGCCGCCGGGCGGCATGTGCCAGTACTCCGTGCGCCTGTCCAAGCCGAGCGACATCGACGCGGAACTGATGGGTTGGGTACGCGCGGCCTACGACGCGGCGGCGTAGCGGCGCCGTTCACGAACGCGTGCCCGGCGCGCGATGCGGCGGAAGCGGTCGTTGACGGCGTTTCGCGGCGCCGCTACTGGCTGGCCGTGATGCCGCCGTCCACGTAGAGAATCTGGCCGGTGACGAAGTCCGATGCCGGCGCGCAGAAGAAGATCGCCGCGCCGACGATGTCGCGGGTTCGGCCGCGCGCCCGAGCGGAATCCGGTCGACGATGGCCTCCGCGGTCACCGGATCGGCGAACCAGTGCCTGGCCATTTCCGTGCGCACGACCGTCGGCGCGATCCCGTTGACGGTGATCCGGTGCCGGGCCAGTTCCATCGCGTGCTGCCTGACCAGCATGGCCAGTCCGCCCTTGGTGCTGCAGTAGGCCGAATAGCCGCGGTCGCGAAGGCCGAGTTGCGCGCGGACGGACAGTAGGTGCACCTGCCTGCCGCCGCGGCCCGCCGCGACCTGGTGCCGCGCGACCGCCTGTGCGGTGAACATCGCGGCCTTGAGATTCACGTCGACGACATCGTCCCACGCCTCTTCGGTCACTTCCTGCAGCGGCTGCTCGCGCTGGATGCCGACGCAGTTCATCAGGATGTCGACGGCACCGAACTCGGCGACGGCGCCATCCACGGCCGCGCGAATCGAGTCGACCGAGCGCGCATCCATCGCGCAACCGGAGGCCGCCAGGCCTTCGTCGCGCAGCTTCGTCGCCAGCGCATTCGCCTTGACCGCGTCGCGGCCGGCGATCGACAACGCGGGCGCCGTGGCGCGCGAGACCCCGCACGATCGCCTCGCCGATGCCGCCATAGCCGCCCGGCACGAATGCCACTTTGCCGGTGACGTCGAACAAGCCCGCGGTGCGTGTTTCCGCGGTCAACGCGATCTCCGATGCGAGGCGTTCACGTGTCGAGCACGCTTTTCTTGCCGAACAGGCCACGCGCGCGGAATGTCACCACGGCGATGAACAGCAGGTACATCGAAAGCAGCGACCACTCGGACGCATAGGCGCCCGTCAGCGCGACCACCATGCCCACCATCAAGCCCCGCCACCACGGCGCCCCACAGGCTGCCCACGCCGCCCAAGACAATGATGAGGAACGCGGGAACGACCGCGTCGACGCCGACCTGCGGCCGGATGCCCCAGATCGGGGCCATGATCACGCCGGCGATCGCCGCAAGCGCCACGCCCAGCGCGAACACGAACAGGCGCAGGCGCGAAAGATTGATCCCCAGCGCACGCACCATCTCGCTGTCGTGCGCGCCCGCCTTGATGATCGCGCCGTAGGGCGTCTTCTCGAGAAAGGCCCACAGGAGTCCGATCATCAGAACGGCGAACCCGCTGGCGAAGAAACGGTAGTTGGCATAGACGAGGTCGCCCAGCCGGATCGCCCCGGAGATCGCCTCGGGCAGCGGCAACTGCTTTTCGCTCGACCCCCAGATCAGCCGGATCAGTTCCTCGAGCACCAGCGCGGCGCCGAACGTGAACAGCAGCCCATACAGAGGGTCCCGGCCGTAGGTGCGGCGAAGGCAGAGTTCGAGGCCCATGCCGAACACGCCGACGAATAGCGGCGCCAGGAACAGCGCCAACAGGTAGCGCGTTCCCAGCGGCAACGCCAGATATGCGTCCTGCAGCGCAGGAAACCAGCCCAACTTCGGCGTGACGACGAACAGCGCGACGTACATCCCCAGCGCGAACAGCGAGCCATGCGCGAGATTGATCGTCTCCATGACGCCGACGATCAGCATGAATCCCAGCGCGATCAACGCGAACAGCAGCCCGAGGCTGATGCCGTTGACCACGTGCGGAAGGAGATTGAGCAGGGAATCCATGCGCAGGGCGGGACGCGCGGCGCCCGGCCAGCGCGGCGATGCAACAGGTGCGACTACGTTGCCTGGTGCACTCCGCGCCGGCCACGGCCGCGCGGCCGGCGGTCACATTTCGTAGGTCGGCGTCGCCTCGTACGACTCGAGCTTGCACGCGCCGGCGGCATCGGGATCCTCGACCTCCTTCGGCGGCAGCTTGGCCAGGATACGGAAGATGTCGTCCTTGTCCGCCGGCGCGTCGTTGTAGGTCGCCATGTAGATCGTCTGCTGCAACTGGTGCGTGGCCGGATTCATGTAAGCGTCGAAATCCTGCATCCGGTCTCGCGCCGACACCTTGAGGTTCTCCAGTTCCTTGATCATCCGGATGTTGTTGGTCGTTCCCGCGCGCTCGGTCGCGCGCAACAGCTCGCGCGTCGCCATGTAGCCGTTGTAATACGTATTGCCGGGGACCCTGATCTGCACGCCGGGGAAGGTTGCCTGGTACGCCGCGACGAATTCCTTCACGCCGGGCAGGTCGAGCCGGTAGTACCAGTTGGTGCCGAACACGCCGAAGATCGCCTCGGGTCCCAGTCCGTAGACGTCGGGCCAGTCCTGCTGGTTGTTGATCCACGCCGGGCTCTTGTTCATCTTCATCTGCACCACCTGCTGGCGCAGCGCCTTGATGTCGTCACCGCCGACAGCGGCGGCGACCACGGCGGGCTTGATCTGCTGGATCTTGAGCAGATACGACGAGAAGTCGCGCGTGTTCTGCGGCACCAGCATTTCCTCGACGATCTTGCCGCCATTGGCCTCGACGATGGTGCGCGTCGCCTTCGACGTATTGTGACCCCAGACGTAGTCGTTGGTCAGCAGCACCCAGTTCTTGCCGTTCACGGCCATCGCGTTCTTGACGATCGCCAGCGCGAAGTTGGTGCCATTGCCGTCCCAGACGAACTTGACGCGGTGGCAGTCCTTGCCCGACTCCGTCGGCGAGCTGGAATTGGTGTTCAAGTAGATGCAGCCGTATTTCTGCGCGACCTGCGAAATGGCATTGGCGACGCCGGAGTGCAGCGCGCCGACCAGGTAGGTGACCTCGTTGCGCGTGATCATCCGCTCGGCGATGCGCGAGCCCGTCGCCGGCGTGGTCTCGGAATCCATGTGCAGCGCCTCGATCGGCCGGCCCAGCACGCCGCCCTTGGCGTTGAATTCCTTGATCGCCATCATCGCGCCGAGCCGTTCGTCCATGCCGCTCGCGGCGTACTGGCCGCTCGCGTCCATCGTGAGGCCGATGACCAGCGGCTTCTTCTGCGCCGTCTGCGACCAGACGTGATTGTGCTTCCACGGCCCGAAGAACGGCGCGACGCCGTAGGTTCCCGCCGTGGCCAGCGTCAGTGCCGACGCCTTGAGGACGGCTCGGCGCGCAGGATTCGGCTGCGCGATCTTCACATTCCGGTCGGCATCCTGCTTTCCCTCTTTGTCGATCTCGCTCATGTTGCCTCCTTCTCGCGCGTCATCCGACGCTGGTTGGTGGTGAAACGGACTTGGCGCCGTCTTGTCGGTGTGCTGTTGCACTTGCATTCGTGTCGCGTCCGCGTCGCTTGCAGCTCATGCCGCGCGGACTTCCACTGCGGCGCTGGCGCGAGCTTCCTGCCACAGCGCGATCAACCGCCGGTAGCGCAGCGCCACGCCGGCAATCACGTCGGCGTCCGGCAAGTCGCCGGCGAACCACGCCGCTGCCATGTCGGCGAATATCGAGCGGCCGACGGCAAACCCCTTGACCAGCGCAAATCGCGCCGCCACGCTGAATCCGCGCTGCAGATCCTCCTCGCTCGCTTCCAGTCCGAGCAGCAGCACGCCGCGGCAATGCGGATCGTTGCGGCGGATGACCTGCGTGATCGCGTCCCAGCACGCCTCGTTGGTGGACGGCGGCAGCTTCCACCAGTCCGGGACGACATCGGCGGCGTAGATCTGCTCGAGCGCCCGGGCCACGGTCGTGGCGTCGCTCGGCATGTCGGCGGGAGGGATGACTTCGATCAGGAATTCGCGGAAGGTGGCGATGCATGCGGCCTGCAGTTCGCGCAGGCGCTCCAGTTGCTGCTGCCGCAGGTCCAGCGGATCGTCCGGGTGCATGTAGACGAGGCACTTGGCGACGTGCTCGCCGGGCCACGTGCGCAGGTGCATGCCCAGCGCGTTGCCCGCTTCGAATGTCAGCGGCCGGGAACCGGGCAACTCGACCGGCCGCGCGACCCAGCGCCCGCAACCCGTCACGCCGGGGAAGATTTCTTCGCCATAGCGATCGTCGAGGATGACGCCGGCGCCGCTCATCGCGTCGGCGCCCTGCCGGGCGCCTTCCGCGATCAGTTTCTTGCAGGCGACGATCCGGTCGTGCCCAGCGCCATGCGCGCGGGCCATGTCGACGAACTGCGCGCGATGGTCGAACGCCAGCACGGCGAGGTCGCCCCATTGGCGCGTGCGCGTCGTGTTGCGATGCAATCGTTCCAGTTGCGCGTCTTCGCGCAGCCGGCGCGTCGGCGAACCGTGCTCGAGGAACGCGTTGAGCTCGATCCAGCTCGGCATCGCCGGGGCGCAGCCATGCCTCGACACGACCAGCGCGCCGCACGCGTTGGCATAGGCGCAGCAGCGTTCCAGCGGTTCATCGCGAATCCAGCCTCGCAGGAAGCCCGCCATGAACGCGTCGCCCGCGCCAAGGATGTTGTAGACGTCGACGGGGAAGCCCGGACCTTTGAGTCCGTCCTCGATGCTGTCGGGAATGGCCGCCGGAAACACGACGCAGCCCATGGGCCCGCGCTTGACCACCAGCGTGCCCGGCGTGAGTTCGCGCAGACGCTTCAACGCCGCGATCGTGTCGGTGCTGCCGCCGGCGATGTGTATCTCCTCCTCGGTGCCGACCACGAGGTCGCACGACGGAATCACCGTTTGCAGATGCGCGCTGACTTCGCCCGACTGCACATACCGATGTTCGCCTAAGCCCGGGCTGGTCAGCCCCCACAACACCGGCCGGTAGTCGATATCGAGCGCCACCCGCGTGCCCGCGTTGCGTGCTTCCTCCATGGCCGCTACGCAGGCCGCATAGGTTTGCGGCTGCGACAGGTGCGTGCCGGAGACGCACAGTGCGATCGACGACGCAATGAACTGCGCGTCGAAATCGCCGGGCGCAATATTCATGTCGGCGCAGTGTTCGCGATAGAACAGCAACGGAAACGTCTCGCGGTCGCGGATGCCGAGAATGGCCAGCGCGGTCAGGCGCTTGGGATCGGTGATCACGTGACTCACGTCGACCCCTTCGGCAGCGAGAGTTTCGCGCACGAAGCGACCGTTGTGCTCGTCGCCCACACGCGTAAGCATGGCCGGCTTGAGGCCGAGCCGCGCCACGCCGATCGCGGTGTTGGCCGGCGAGCCGCCCAGGTACTTGGCAAACGTCAGCATGTCCTCCAGCCGTCCGCCGATCTGCTCGCCATAAAGATCCACTGCCGCGCGGCCGACGCAGATGACGTCGAACTGGCGGGAAGCGCTCAATGGACCGCCTTCGCGCTGCGCGCTCCGGCGCATTGGCAACTGAGGCCCTCAGGACGGCCCTTCGGCCTCATGCCGCCACCCTGCGCGGCGATGCGGCGCGGCGATGTTCGACCGTCCCTGCCAGCTGGTGCCCGGTGCTGACCACGAGCGCTTGCGCGAGGCACAACGGCGCCACCAGCGACCGGAACGGGCGGCTCGAATCGTCGCCCAGCTCGAACGAAATCCGGGCGTTGGCCTTCAGCGGCGACAGCGGGCTGTCCGTGATGGCGATGACCGGAACGCCGCGCCGATGGCAATCCGCGGCCGCCTCGATCACGCCGGGCGAGTAATTGCGAAAGCTCACCGCGATCAGCACTTCACGCGCCGCGATTCCCCGCACGACTTCGCTCAGCATCCCGCCTACGCCGTCGAGCAGGTGCGTCCGCAACTCGAGCTGGCTCAACGCGTAGGCAAGATAGCAGGCCACCGGAAACGCGCGCCGCTGCGCCAGCACGTGAATCCGCGGCGCGCCGGCGATGAGACGGATCGCGGTGTTGAACTGCGCAGCCTTCACGCTCTCCTCGAGGTGGCCGAGTTCCGTGATCGCGTCACTGACCGACTGATGCAGCACGCCGGTCGCGCCGGCGTGACCGCCATTGCGCTTGCCCTGGCGCAGCTGCTCGATGCGCTCGCGGTAGCTGACCGACCGCTCGACCAGACGTCCGCGAAAGATCTGCTGCATCTCGGAGAAGCCGTTGAAGTCCAGCGCATTGGCGAAACGCACCATCGCCGAAGGCTGCACACCGGCGGCGCCGGCGATGGCCGCCACGGTACCGAGCGCCAGCTCGTTCGGCCGCTCCAGCGCGAAGCGCGCGATTCCCTGGAGCTGCTTCGACATCGCCGGGAAGCGGTCGGTGATCGCCTGTTTCAGTTCGTCGTAGTTGGTCGGTGGCATGGAAGGCGTCGGCGTGAAGCGCTGGAATGCATTAGAACATATATTCTTGCATGCTGAAATAATAGAACGTATATTTCCCGCTGTCCATACCCGCTGCTCCGCATCGCGACCATGTCCGCCCGCCCTCGCGCCGCCCTTCTGCCGTTGCCCATGCTGCTGTTGCTGGTCGGGCTGGCCTCGGCCCCCCTGTGGCTGACGCGGGTAGGGCTCTACCAGTACCTGGCGCTGGAAATCATGATCTGGATGCTGTTCGCGCTGGGCTACAACCTGCTGCTCGGCTATGGCGGCCTGCCCTCGTTCGGGCACGGCGCGTTCTTCGGCATCGGCGCCTACGCGTTCGGCTTGTTGCAGTTGAAGCTGTGGCCCAACCTCTGGTTCGACCTGGCCGGCGCGACCCTGGTCGCCGCCGTATTTGGCGCCCTGGTGGCGGCGTTCATCTCGCACCGGCGCGGCATCTACTACGCGCTGCTGACCATCGCCTTCGGACAGGTGTTCTGGTTCGTGGCCATCAAGTGGCACTCGGTCACCGGCGGCGAGGACGGCCTGTTGAACATCAAGCGCCTGCGCGCCGATTTCGGCTTCGCCTCGTTCGACCTCGCGGGCAACCAGGCGCTCTACTACTTCGCCTTCGGCATTTTCACGGTGGTCGTGTTCGCGTTGTGGCGCCTGGTGCACTCGCCATTCGGCCGCATCCTGACCGCCATCAAGCAGAATGAAATGCGCGCCGCCTTCGTCGGCCACGACGTGTGGCTGTACAAGTGGATCGCCTTCACCCTGTCGGCCGCGGTGGCGGGACTCGCGGGCGCATTGTTCGCGATGGCGCAGCAATCGGCCTATCCGAACGTGATGAGCCTGCATTCGTCCGGCTTCGTCGTGATGATGGTCCTGATCGGCGGAGGACTGGTGAGCTTCTGGGGGCCGGTGCTCGGCGCGCTGTTCTTCATCCTCGCCCGCGACCTGCTGGGCGCGTACACCGACACGTGGCTGCTCTGGTACGGCTTGCTGTTCATGGCCATGGTGCTGTGGCAACCGGAAGGAATCGCCGGCGCATGGCAGGCATGGCGCCGTGCGCATCGGCCGGTCGCGCCCGCACTCGGCGCGAGCAGGGCGGCCTGAAGCCATGGCGCTGTTCGAGGCGAACCACCTGCACAAGCGCTTCGGCGACGCCGTCGTCCTCGAGGACATCTCGCTTTCGTTCGACGAGGGCCGGTTATCCGGCATCATGGGCCCCAATGGCGCGGGCAAGACGACGTGCTTCAACGTGCTGACCGGGCGATACAAGCCGGACCGGGGCGAGGTGCGGTTCGACGGCCGTGTGATCACCGGCGCCACGCCGCGCGCGGTGGCGAGGCTCGGCATCTCGCGCTCGTTCCAGGTGATGAACCTGTTCAACGACTACACGGCGCTCGACAACGTGCTGGTGGCCCTGCCGGCGGTGCGCCGGCGCGGCTTCGACGCATGGTCCGACCTGGGCGCCGATTCCGGCGCGCAGGACGAGGCCGCCGCCGTGCTGGCCCGCGTCGGCCTGACGGGGCGCGAGCGCATCCCCGCCAAGAGCCTCCCGTACGGCGAACGCCGGGCGCTGGAGATCGGCGTGGCCCTTGCCGCCCAGCCGCGCCTCCTGTTCCTGGACGAGCCGACCGCCGGCCTCGGCACGGAGGGCACGGCGCGGCTCTCCGCACTTATCGACGAGTTGAAGCGCACGCTGACCATCGTGGTGATCGAGCACGACATGCACTTCCTGTTCGGCCTTGCCGACCGCATCTCGGTCATCCACTGGGGCCAGGTCATCGCCGAAGGGACGCCCGACGAACTGCGCGCGGATCCCTGGGTGCGCCGCTCGAATCTCGGGCACGCTGGAGCAATGATGCTGTCGGTCGAACGCATCGAGACTTTCTATGGCGAGACGCAGGTGCTCCACGGCGTGTCGCTGAATGCCGGGGCCGGTGAAGTCGTCGCGCTGCTCGGGCCCAACGGCGCCGGCAAGACGACGCTGTTGCGCTCGATCCTGGGCTTGACGCCGCCCCGCGTCGGAACGATCCGATTCGATGGACGCGACGTGACGCGCGACGCCACGCACGAAATCGCGCGGCGCGGATTGGGCTGGGTCCCCGACGACCGGCGCATATTTCCGACCTTGACCGTGGCCCGCAACCTGGCCATCGCGAAGAAGAAAACCCGGTTCCGGACGTGGAACGAGCAGGACTGCTTCGATATCTTCAGCGCCCTGCCCTATCTCATGCACCGCGAATGCGAGAACCTGTCGGGCGGCGAGATGCAGATGGTGGCGATTTCGCGCGCGCTGCTGGGCGCGCCGGGCATGGTGCTGTTCGACGAGCCGAGCCAGGGCCTCGCGCCGAAAGTGGTCCAGGACGTCATGCGCACGATCCTGCGCCTGAAAAGCGAAGGCATCGCAGTGCTGGTCGTCGAGCAGAACGTCGCGACCGCGCTGGCGGTCGCCGACCGCGCGTACGTGATGGACCACGGCATCGTCGTGCACGAAGGTCCGGCTTCCGTCCTCCGCGACGACGCCGCGCTGCGCGCGCGGCTCCTGGGGATTTGAACAATGAGTGAACGAGTGAGCGCTCCTCTGCTTTCGGTAAGCAGGCTGGCCAAGCGCTACACGCGCGGCATGTTCGCCCGAGAAGTCACGTTCTCGCTGGAGGCGGACTTTGTACTTCCCGCCCCGGCCATCGTCGGCGTCATGGGACCGAACGGGTCGGGCAAGACGACGCTGTTCGAACTCATCACCGGCAGCAACCTGCCGACGTCGGGCCAGGTGCTGGTCGGTGGCCGGGACATCCATCGCGTCCGTTATCGCGAGCGCGACCGGCTGGCGATCCACTACCACCAGTCCTACCAGGTGCGCGCGTGGAAGCGATCGCGCCCGTCGTTCATGCTCGAGCCGGCCGGCAGCGATTCGCCACTCGTTCACCTCTTCGACGAGCCGCAGTTCAACACGCAGGACGGCTATATCGGTTTCATGGTGCAGTTCTTCCGCAAGCTCCGTGCCGAGGGCCGGCTGGTCTTCGTGTGCCTGCATCCGAATGAGCCCTGGCATCTCGACATCCTGCGCGACACGTGCGAGCAGTTCATCTTCGTCGACCGCGGCCGGTTGACCCATGCAGGCGATTTCGCTACTTTGGTGGATGACGAGCGCGTTCGCGGCTACCTGGCCGGCGCTTTGTCACCGCATGCCTAAGGAGACGGGATGGACCTGACCACACTCGAACGGCTGCCGCTGTGGATTGGCGGCAAGGCCGTTGCCGGACAGACCACGCGCTTCGGCGAAGTCGCCAATCCCGCCAAGGGCGAAGTGGTGCGGCACGTGCCGCTGGCCAATGCCGCCGATGTCGACGCGGCGGTGGCCGCGGCCGCCGCGGCGCTTCCGGCCTGGCGCGCGTTCCCGCCGCTGCGCCGTGCGCGGATCCTGATGCGCTTTCGCGAACTGATGGAAGCGCACCGCAAGGACCTCGCGGCCGTCATCTCGGAAGAACACGGCAAGACGCTGGCCGATGCCGAGGGCGAGGTCACGCGCGGCATCGAAGTCATCGAGTTCGCCACGGGCATCCCGCACCTCCTCAAGGGCGAGTTCAGCGAAAACGTTGGCACGGAGGTCGACAGCTTTTCGCTGCGCCAGCCGGTCGGCGTGTGCGCCGGCATCACGCCGTTCAACTTTCCCGCGATGGTCCCGCTGTGGATGTTTCCGGTCGCGATCGGCTGCGGCAACACGTTCGTGCTGAAGCCGTCCGAGCGCGATCCTTCGCTGTCGATCCGCATGGCGGAGCTGCTCAAGGAAGCCGGCCTGCCGGACGGCGTGTTCAACGTCGTCCATGGCGACAAGGAAGCGGTGGACGCGCTGCTCGCGCATCCGGACGTGAAGGCGGTCTCGTTCGTCGGTTCCACGCCGATCGCGAAATACATCTACGAGACCGGCGCGCGCAACGGCAAACGCGTGCAGGCGCTGGGCGGCGCCAAGAATCACGCGGTGGTCATGCCCGACGCCGACCTCGATTTCGCGACGGAAGCGATCATCGGCGCAGGGTACGGTTCCGCGGGTGAACGCTGCATGGCGATCTCGGCCGTCGTCGCCGTGGGCGACGCGGCCGACCCGCTGGTCGAGCGGCTTGCGGCGCGTGCCCGCCGCGTCACCGTCGGCCCGGGTAACGCGCCAGGCATCGAAATGGGTCCGGTCATCACCGGCGCCGCGCAAGCGCGCATCACGGGCTGCATCGACGGCGGCGTCGCGGACGGCGCCACGCTGGTCGTGGACGGCCGCGCGGTGCGCGTCGCCGGC
This sequence comes from uncultured beta proteobacterium, assembly GCA_963782625.1. GTDB lineage: Bacteria > Pseudomonadota > Gammaproteobacteria > Burkholderiales > Casimicrobiaceae > VBCG01. The sequence goes on from CAWAKN010000010.1 coordinate 34,303, forward strand.
CATGCCGGCGGGTTCTTCGTGGGCCCACGCTGTTCGATCGCGTGACGCCCGCCATGGCGATCTATCGCGAAGAGATCTTCGGACCCGTGCTGGGCGTCATCCGCGTCGAGTCGTTGACCGAGGCCATCGCGCTGATCAACGCCAACCCATACGCCAACGGCACGGCGATCTTCACGCGCTCGGGCCATGCCGCCCGCCGCTTCCAGCAGGACGTCGAGGTCGGCATGGTGGGCGTCAATGTGCCGATCCCCGTGCCGATGGCCTTTTATTCCTTCGGCGGCTGGCGCGGGTCGCTCTTCGGCGATCTCAACGTGCACGGCATGGACGGCGTGCGCTTCTACACGCGGTTGAAGACGCTCACGTCACGCTGGCCCGACGACGGCAGCGCCGCGCCGGGATTCCACATGCCGATGCTGGGCTGACGCCGCGGCGCGAAAGGCCTACTGGTCGAAGCGCTGTCCCGCGCGCCGCAGCTTGCGCTTGGCGTTGGGCAGGATTCCCCGCGCCACGAAAATCTGCCGTATCACGTCGGCATGATTGGAATGGTAGAGCTGCCTGTCGGCCGTGAGCAGCGCGTTGGCGGCGTCCTCGAACCGCGCGCGGCGGTTGAGCAGGAAGTGATGCGCGATCACCAGCCGGTCGGCGACATGCCGACCCACCGCAGTGCGTAACTGCCACAGCGACGCCGACCATAGCTCGCCGTTGTCGTGCTCGTCCGCGGTCAGGTCCTTCGGATACTTCTTGTTGCTGTCCAGCCGCCTCAGCGCGGGCGGGTTTTCGGCGCTGTAGAACGTGGCGTCCCAGTTGCCCACGGTCGGACGCATCGCGGCGGGCTTCACCTCCGCGAAAAAGCTTGCCGCGAAGTAGTCGCCAAAGCCCTCGCCCATCGCCATCGCCTCCTCGACCTCGCCCCAGCCCGGCACCTGCGCGTCCTGGATCGCGTGGCCGTATTCGTGCAGGATGATCTCGGCGTCCTCGGCATCGTCGACGCCGCCGGTGCCGAACGACAGCGTCGTCGTTCCCGGGCTGTAGAACGAGTTGTCGTCTCGTCCTCCCGCGACGTTCACTCCGATCGGATGGTCCAGCACGCCGTTGAAACCGAGCAGTTGCAGGTATCGCTGCGCGCGATCGATGTGGAAATACACCATCACTTCCTTGAAGCCGCGCTTGCCGCGCCGGTAGAGGAACTTGCGCGCGGTGGAGCGGACGCGGTTGCTGGTGAGCGCCGTGGTCACGTACGGACCGTCGAGCAGCGCGCCGGGGCCACGTCCGGCAAATCGACTTCGGAATAGGCTTTGGCTGGAATCGTCGAGCGGTCGGTCAATGTCGTGTCGTTGAGCACGGCGACGGGATTGGGATCGAAAACGCGCCCGCGCGCGGCCTTGTGCTTGAGCATGTTGCAGCGGGTGAGGACCTCGCCGGAATACGCGTCGAGGTAGAGCTTCCATTCGGCGAGAGGCTTCGACGTGCGGATGACGATCTTCCACGCGAGTCGCGGCTTGCTCTGCACCGTTCCATACATCAGTTCGGCATGCAGCACCGAGCGCCTGCCGCCGGAAGCGATGGGCGCCACCTCGAACGCCTTGACCAGCGCCAGCGCCAGCGTCAGCGGCCGCGCGCCGGAGGCCGTGCGCGCTCGCGCCTCGCGGTCGCCTTCCTTGAGCAGCCGTTCGGGAATCATGTCGTTCTGGACGTTGAACACGCGGCCGTCGGGGTCGATGTCGATGCGAAGCCATGCGCCGGATATCGGCTTGCCCGCATGCCGCTGCTGAAAGAGCACGTGGCATCCGAACATCGTCTTCTTGACCTTGTCGAACCGGACCTGCGAAAGGTCGGGCGACAGACCCAAGCCGCGGCGCAACCTGCTTCAGGAACGCCTCGGCGATGCGCCTTGGCGCGGCGCGGCTGGGCTTGGTCTCCAGATCGTACAGGCGCCGCGGCACATCTCGCGCCGAGCTGATTTCGGCCATTCCGCGAACGCCCTTGATTCCCGACAGCTTCCGTGTCGCACGGACATCAATTGGCATGGGGCCTCCTGCGTGGGGATCACCTCACTGCGCCGACCAAAGTCTAGCGCGGATAGATGGCGCCGAGAATACGCTTCCCCCGGGCGCCGGTCACGGCGGGCAGGTTGGCCGGCCGGCCGGCGAGCGCTTCGCGCGCCAGCCAGGCGAACGCGAGCGCCTCGACATGCTCGACGGCGACGCCGTGCTCACCGGTCGTCGCGACGGTGCGCGGATCGAGTTCCTTTGCGAGCATGCGCAGCAGCGTCGCGTTGTTCGCGCCGCCGCCGCAGACCAGCAGCTCGGTTGCGCCCGAAGCATGGGCGCGCACCGCGTCGGCAATCGTTCGCGCAGTAAGCGCCGCCAGCGTGGCCTGCGCATCTTCATGCCGGCCGCTCCACTGCGTCCTGGCCAGCATCGCGTCGAGCCATCCTGCGTTGAACAGGTCGCGGCCCGTGCTCTTGGGGGGCGGTGCGGCGAAATAGGGTTCTGCCAGCAACGCCGTCAGCAACGACGAATCAACCCGCCCCTGTGCCGCCCACGCGCCATTGACGTCGAAAGGCATCCCGCGATGGCGCGCGGACCAGCATGTCCATCAGCACGTTTCCCGGGCCCGGTGTCGAATCCGCCGACAGTTCCGCGCGGCGGCAGGTCGGTGACATTGGCGATGCCGCCGATGTTGACGACGACGCGATGAATCTCCTGATCCTGGAACAGTGCCGCGTGAAACGCCGGCACCAGCGGCGCACCCTGTCCGCCGGCGGCGACGTCGCGGCTCCTGAAGTCCGCCACGACGGTGACGTAGGCGCGCTCCGCGACGCGTGCCGGGATTATTGATCTGCAGCGTCCAGCCCTGCTCCGGCCGGTGCCGCACCGTCTGGCCGTGGACGCCGGCCGCCACCAGGTCGTGAGGCGCCACGCCGCACGCATCGCAGGCGTCGGCGATCGCCTTCGCGTAAAGATCGGCCAGCGCGTTGGCCGCGCGCGCCGCCCGCGCGATTTCGTCGTTGCCGGCCGACTGCAGCGCCAGCAATTCGTCGCGCAGCGCCGATGGAAAGGTGATATGCGTCGCGCCCAGCGTGGCAAAGGCGTTGCCGGAAGACACAGCGAATTCCGCGATCACGGCGTCGACGCCGTCCAGGCTGGTGCCGGACATCACGCCGGCATAGAGCTCGCGGCGGACGGCCATGCCCTATCCCGCAGCGGCGGCGCTGCGCGCCGTGCGCTAAAATCGGGGGTTTGCGTGCGGCCACGAGTGAAAGCGCCTTCAGGGTGGATGCCACTTGGCATCGGGTGCCGCGATTCTAACAAACGGCCGGACTGCACTTGGACTCCGGCGCACCGGTAACGCAATGCCCATCGACATCGAACACCAGCTCGAGATATTCAAACGCGGCGCGGACGAACTCCTGGTCGAAGCCGAAGTCGCCGCCAAGCTGAAGCGCTCCCTGTCGACCCACGAGCCGCTGCGGATCAAGCTCGGGCTCGACCCGACCGCGCCGGACATCCACATCGGCCACACCGTCGTGCTGAACAAGATGCGGCAGATGCAGGACCTGGGGCATCAGGTGATTTTCCTGATCGGGGATTTCACGTCGATGATCGGCGATCCCTCCGGCCGCAATGCGACGCGGCCCGCCGCTGACGCACGAACAGATCGTCGCGAACGCGCAGACCTACCACGCGCAGGCCTCGAAGGTGCTCGATCCTTCGAAGACCGAGATCCGCTACAACTCCGAGTGGAGCGAGCCGCTGGGCGCCGCGGGGATGATCAAGCTCGCCGCCCGCTACACCGTGGCGCGCATGCTCGAGCGCGACGACTTCGCCAAGCGTTTCCGCGGAAACCAGCCCATCGCCGTGCACGAGTTCCTGTATCCGCTGATGCAGGGCTACGACTCCGTCGCGCTCAAGTCCGACATCGAGCTGGGCGGCACCGACCAGAAATTCAATCTACTCGTCGGGCGCGAACTGCAGAAGAGCTACGGGCAGGAACCGCAATGCATCCTGACGATGCCGCTGCTCATCGGCCTGGACGGCGTCGAGAAGATGTCCAAGTCGAAGGGCAACTATGTCGGCATCACCGACGCGCCCGCGGAGATGTTCGGCAAGCTGATGTCGATCTCCGACGACCTCATGTGGCGGTACTTCGAATTGCTGTCGTTCCGCCCGATGACGGAGATCGAGGCACTGCGCCGCGCCTGCGCCGAAGGCCGCAATCCGCGCGACGCCAAGGTGATGCTGGCGAAGGAGATCGTCGCCCGGTTTCATTCTCCTGCAGACGCCGATGCGGCGCTGGCCGCGTTCGAATCGCGTTTCAAGGACGGGGCCGTGCCGGACGAGATGCCCGAGATCACGCTGGCGACCGCGGGCGCCGGCATGGCGATCGCGCAACTGGCGAAACAGGCGGGCATCGTCGAGTCGACGTCCGAGGCGCTGCGTCTCATCGCGCAGCGCGGCCTCAAGGTCGATGGCGACGTGGTCGGCGACAAAGGTCTCGTCATCCGGGCCGGGACTGTCGTGGTCGTGCAGGCCGGCAAGCGGAAATTTGCGCGGGTCACCGTCACCTAAGACGAGTGCGATGAGCGTGATAGCGCGAGAAGCGTGAAGTGTGTTGGCGGGCCTGAGTCGCGTGGTTCTGCGTCGCCACCGCGGTCAATTTCGCGCTGCGCGTCGCATGGCCGCGACTATGCCGCGGCGGAGAAGCCCATGAACTTCACGCTCGGCATGCAGGTCGCCCGCGTTGCTCACCGGCGCCATTGCGTCGGTTGTGCGCCGGATTCGTCGCCGCCGCTGTCGCCAAAGGGGCAGGCAACGCCCGCGCAGGGCGCTGGCCGTGATGTTGCTGTTGCTGTTCATCCCCGTCCACTATGCGCTGTGGGACAAATTTCCCGTCTGGTACCACTTCGTATTCCTGGCTTCGCTCATTCCGGTCACGCTGCTCGGCGCGGCGTGGAAAACGAAGGCGGATGTCACCGGCGCAGGCTAGGCCATGCCGGGATTGCCCTGCATGCCTTCGATGACGGGTAGATTGAGCTTCCGCGGCGCGATCGTCTTCTTGCCGCGCAGATAGCGCGCGCACACGTCCCAGATCGCCTCGCCGCCGGCGGACCTCGCCTCCTCCGACACGGGCGCCCAGCCAGCGACCTTGTATTTCTTCTGCGCATCGATCGGCTTGCCCGCGAGTTCCATCCGCGAGATGCGCGCGCCCATCGCGGCTTTCGGGTCGATCGTGTACTTGAGACCGCCCACGCGCACCATGTCGCCGCCCTGCTGATAATAGGGGTCCGGATTGAACAGGTTGTCGGCGACGTCCTCCAGGATCGTCTTGATCGTCTCGCCGGAGAATTCGTTGACCGTCACGTACGGGTAGGTGACGGCCGTCTGGTCCATCAGGTGCTCCATCCGGATCGCCTGGCCGGGCAGCAGCGTCGTGCCCCAGCGGAACCCCGGGGAGAAGGCGATCTCCGCGTTCTTCTCGGCGAGCAGCGCTTCCAGGATCAACTGGTCGGACGTGCCGTTGAAGTTGCCGCGACGGTACAGGAGGCCCTCCGTCGTCGCGAGTTTTTCGTCGAGCTTCGCCAGGTACGGCGCACGCACATCGCGGATCAGCGCATCCATCGCCTTGTCCGGCGGCAGCAGCGCGCTGAACACCGGCAACAGCCGATACCGGAAATCGGCGACCTTGCCGGACTTGACGTCGAAATCGAGGACGGCCAGGAACTTGCCGTTGCTGCCGGCGTTGGTGACGAGGGTCTTGCCGCCGCGATTGGCGACGAGCGTGGGCTGCGGCACGCCGTCGTGCGTGTGCCCGCCCAGGATCGCATCGATGCCGCTCACGCGGGACGCGAGCTTCAGGTCCACGTCCATCCCGTTGTGCGACAGCAGGACAACGACCTGCGCGCCCTTCGCGCGCGCCTCGTCGACGACCTGCTGCATCTCCTCTTCGCGGATGCCGAACGTCCATTCCGGGACGAAATAGCGCGGGTTGGCGATCGGCGTGTACGGAAAGGCCTGGCCGATGATCGCGACCGGCACGCCATTGATCTGCGCGCATCACGTAGGACTTGAACACCGGGTCGCCGAAATCGGCGGTCTTCACGTTTTGCGCGACGAAGTCGATCTTCCCCGCGAAATCCTTTTCCACGATTTCCTTGACGCGATCGGCGCCGTACGTGAACTCCCAGTGGCCGGTCGTGACATCGACTCCCAGCAGTTTCTGCGCGTCGACCATGTCCTGGCCCTTGGTCCACAGCGACGTCGCCGAACCTTGCCACGTGTCGCCGCCATCGAGCAGCAACGCGCCCGGGCGCGTGGCTTTCAGCATCTTCACCAGCGTAGCGAGATGCGCGAATCCGCCCACATGGCCAAATGCGCGGGCGGCGTTGGTGAAATCGAGATAGGTGAATGCATGCGCGTCGCGCGTGCCCGGCGCGATTCCAAAATATTTCAGCAGGTGTTCGCCGACCAGATGCGGCGGCTTGCCGGCGGCGGCGCCCACGCCGAGATTCATGCTTGGTTCGCGGAAATAGACCGGGAGCAACTGCGCGTGGCAGTCGGTGAAGTGCAGCAGGCCCACGTTGCCGAACGGCGCGACGTCGTACATCGCCGCCGCGCCGCGCCCCTGCGCCAGCGCATCGCGCGACGCCAGCGGAAATCCGGCGGCCGCGGCCGCGGCAAGCACGTTCAGGAATTCACGGCGGTTCATGGGCGCGCGGCGGATGCCGGGATCAGGATTGCGCAAAGCGCGCCAGCTCGCGCACCTCTTCGGGGAACATCTCCCTCGCCTCCTTGAGCACGATTCGGCCGTCGCGATCGACGACGTAGAGTGCCGGCACCACGCGAGTTCCGAACGTCTTCCGGCTCCAGGCCGTCGCCATCGCCGCGGGAAACGTGTAGTGGTGCTTGGCCACGTAGGCGCGCGCCTTGGCGGGGTCGCGGTCGATGGAAAAGGTCAGGAAGTCGAGACCGCGGCCTCCCTGCGCGTCGTAGAGCTGCTGCAGCAGCGGGTTCTGCTGCGCGCAGAACGGACACCACGACGCCCAGATCTCGACGATGACGACGCGATCGGCCAGCGCCGACGCGGGGAGCGTGCTGCCATCGAGCAGCGTGACGTCGCTCCACTGCACGCGATGGCCGATGTCGGCCGCAACGGCGGGACCGAGCATCGCGCCGCCAATTGCGGCGGCGAGCACCCGCAGGGATTGGCGGCGGTTCATGCGTCCTTCGACGGCGCCCTCCTTGCCACGGACATCGTCGTCACTTGTTGACGGGGGAGTCGGGGTCGGTCAACAGCGCGACCAGATCCTTCACCTGTTGCTCGGAGAGGATCTGGCTGTGCCCGAAGCGCGGCATGTTGGAGCACGCGGAATAGGCGTCGGCGTTCCAGATCTTGCCGTACGCGTACTTGCGCGTCTCGTCGTTGAAGCCGCGCAGCTTGGCGAAACCGTACAGCGAAGGACCGATGGTTCCGAACGAGACTTCCTGCGGCGTCAGCTGGTGGCACGCATAGCAGTTGCCGCCCACCGGGCCCTTGGGATCGTCGGAGAACTGTTTGCCGCGGCCTTCCTGCGCGATCGTCTCGCCGTTCTTCCAGTCGCCCGCCCATTTGCCGTCGGCGGGCCACTTGATCGACGCCAGGTTCAGCTTCTCGATCATCTCCGCGACGTCCTTGGGCAGCGGCTTGTTCGCATACTGCGTGCACAGGCGCTGCGTCTCGTCCTGGTCCAGCGGTCCATCCCCGCCTGGCCGTTGGCCTTGAACGAGCCCTTGAGCACCGCCGCCGCCTGCCGCGAGACTTCGACGTCGCTCGGCGCCGTCGCGCAGCCAACCACCGCGGATGCCAGCGCCGGCCAGCGCACCCCCACATCCAAATCTGCTTGCGCATCGCGTTCCCCTGTCAGCGTTTGATGGCGGGCGCGTCGAACGCGGCGCCGTTGGCATTGCGGGCGAGATACATCGTCAGCGCGATCGACGCGTCCGACGTGAACACGAGTTCCGGGAAGCGCTGCTGCCGGAAGCAGTCGTAGAGCCGCCACTGGAACGATGCGCAGTTCGCCCTGCGACACGCGATAGGCGGGCCACGTCGTGTAGGCCTTCTGCGCGCCCGCAACCGTCATCAGGTTGGGCAGGTCCTGCAGCCGGATGCGCTTGCCGTCTTCGCCATGGCAGGTCGCGCAGGAGAAGTCGTGCGTGCCGCCGCGAAAGACGAACATTTTCTCGCCCAGCGCGAAGGCTTCCTTCTCCTTGGGGTGGCCGAGCGCGACGTTCATCTTCACGCCGCGCGATTGCGACGTGACGTACGCGACCAGCGCCTCGATGTCCGATTTCTTGCCCGGTGCCCGCCGAAGGGGTCCTTCATCGCGTCGGCGGTCGGTGTAGCCCTGCTGCGTCACCATGCAGTGGACGAGCCGCGTTTCCAGGTCCATCACGCGGTCAGCATCGGCGAAATACTTCGGCAGCTGCGCGTACGCGCCCTTGACGACGCCGGGCCCCAGCCCCAGGTCGCACGTTGCGAAGGAGACCTTCTTCGGGCCGCGCGGCGTCTTCCACAGGTCTTCGCCACGCGCTTCCCAGAGTTCCGCGGGATTGCCGTCCTGGAGCGCCGCGCGGTATTTCGCGATTTCGTCGACGGCGGACGATTGCGCGAATACGGCGGTCGCGGCAGCGCCGGCGATCGCCATGGCAATCGCGGCGGCAACCCGCGCCCGTCGGGTCAAGACTGTCATCGATTTCTCCTCGAAACACTGCTCCCGGCGAAATCCGGCCGGCCCGGTCGATTCCGATGTCGTCGCCGCGCGGCCCGCAATTGGCGCCGAATCGCGCGAACGCGAAATCCTCTAGGAAATGGTGGCCTCGTCGGTGCGCTTGTCGCCGCGGTTGTCGGTCCAGGTGACCTGGACCTTCTCGCCCTTGGCGCCGCCCTTGAACTTGAACGACAGGAACGGGTTCTTGGCCACCGCCGGCCCCCACTGCGCGGAGAGAACGGTCTTGCCGTTGTAGGTCGCCGTCACGCTCTGAATGAACCATGCCGGGATGGCCTTGCCCTGCGCGTCCTTGCGCTGCCCGGTTTCCATCTCGTGGTTCATCAGCACCTTCACCTCCGTCGAGTCGCCGACGACGTTGGCGCGAATTCTCATTGGATCTGCCATGATTTTCCCTGTGTTCGACGTCGCGTAAGGCAGCGTCAGCCGCCGCAACCGCCGAGCGTTACTTTGACTTCCTTCGACGCGATGTAGTACTTGCCGTCCGCCTTGACCAGCGCGTAGATGTTGGAGCTCTGCCCCATCTTCACGCGCGTCGTGATCGACGGTTCCGTGCCGGGTGGAATGTCGAACACCGCGGTCAGCACGTTGGGGTTCTTCTCGATCAGGATCGCGATCGACTGCGTATTCGGTATCGCGCTGGTGATGCCGACCGGCACGACCGCGCCGTTTTCCGCGATGTCCGGCGTCTGCGTGAACGTGATGGCCTTGCTCTGCGCCGGCGTGCCGCTGCCCAGCGACTTGAACGTGTCGTCCATCGACTTCGTGTCGAACGCCGCGGCGTTCCATGCGTCCGCCGCCAGTGCGTCGCGCGGCTGCAGCCAGCCTGCGGCGGCGAGCATGGTCAGCAGCGTCATGCCGCCCCCGGTCTGCAAAAGGTTCCTGCGTTTTGAGTTCATGCCCGGTCTCCGGCCATCGATTGAAGGGTCCATTCTAGACTGTTTGACGCGTGCTCATTGAGCGGTGCTGATCGCCGGCGTGGCGTCAATTGGCGCCGGCGAGAATCCATTGCACAAGCGCGCGGACATCCGCTTCCTGCAGCTGGCCTGCGGCCGGCATCGGCACGGAACCCCAGTTGCCCGAGCCGCCGGCCTTGACCTTCGCGACCAGCCCTGTCTCCGCCGCGCCGTCCCCGGAATAGCGCGTGGCTATGTCCCGGAAGGCCGGTCCGACGAGCCCCCTCCGAGATGCCGTGGCACGCGGTGCACGCAAAGGCGCGCGCCGATCTCCAGGCCCGACTTGCGCGCCGCGGTCGTCGGCGCCGCGGCAAACATGCGCGACTTGCTCGCCGAGCGTCGCCGTGCTGGTCGCGCGCATGGTCGGGCATCTCCGAGGTCAGCCGAACCTGCGCCGCGCAGTCTTTCATGCACGCGACATTGCGGGTGTCGGGTTTGCCGTCGCGGGTCATGAATCCGTGCGCGGTGGTCAGACCATCGCGGTTGGGCATCTTCACGCGCGGCAGCGAATCGCGGTCGAGCACCGCGTCGGCCGGCAGGATGTCGTTCAGGTTGAGCACGTAGGCCGTGAGCGCGTAGACCTCGTCCGGCGTGAGCGTCTTGGGTGCCTCGAAAGGCATGGCGCGATTGATGTAGTCCCACAGCGTGGTCGCGTAGTTGAGCTTGCTGCCGGTCGTGCGCACCGGCTGGTCCGATCCGAGGGACCCCACGCCGCCGGCGATCTGCAGGTAGCTGTTCGACTCGCCGAACGTGCCGTGGCAGCTGGCGCACTTGGCGTCATAGATCCGCTGGCCCGCCGCGACGGAACCGCTGCCCGCGGGCAGCCCGTGCCGTCCGGCCGCACGTCGATGTCCCATCCGGCGATTTCCTTGGGCGTCGCCGGCTGGCCGAAGCCGTACTTCGGCGCCGCGGTCGCGCTGGCGATCGACGCGCTGAGGATCAGCACGACCAGCCCCAGGCGCACGAGGTCATTCCACCTGGACATTGCTGACCGCTCCGGTCGGATCGACGCGCCAGGTCTGGATCGCGTTGTTGTGATAGATCGAGCGCGTGCCGCGCACGTGACGCAGCTGGCCGAGCGTCGGCTGCACGAAGCCGGTGTCGTCGATGACGCGCGATTGCAGCAGCGCGGGCTCGCCGTTCCACGTCCAGTCGATGCGAAAGCGCGTGAGCGCCTTGTCGAGCACCGGCTCCTGCAGGCGCGCGGTGCGCCAATTGCGGCCGCCGTCGCTGGACACGTCGACGCGCGCGACCTTGCCGCGGCCGGACCAGGCGAGGCCGGTGATCTGGTGGTACCCGCGGTCGACCAGCACCTGGCCGCCGGAAGGCGACGTGATCACGCTCTTCGCCTCCTGGATCCACGAATACTGGCGATGCACGCCGCCCGGCATCATGTCGATGTAGTGCAGCGACTCCTCGCGCGTGTTCCACGGCTGGTCGCCCACCTCCAGCCGGCGCAGCCACTTGACGCTCGACACGCCCTGCACGCCCGGCACGAGCAAGCCGCAGCGGAAAGCCCTGCTCCGGACGCAGCATCTCGCCGTTCTGGCCGTAGCACACCAATACGTCGTCGAGCGCCATGGCCAGCGGGATCGTGCGCGAAAGCGCGGCGCCGTCGGCGCCTTCGGCCAGCACATAGCGTGCTTGCTTCGCATCGATTCCCGCCTCATCCAACAGCGTCGACAGCGGCACGCCGGTCCATTCGCTGCACGACAGCATGCCGTGCGAGTACTGCACCGTCGGAACGGCGACGTTGCCCCACTCCATGCCGGTGTTCGCGCCGCATTCGATGAAATGGATGCGCGACACGGACGGGAAGCGCATCAGGTCGTCCAGCGTGTAGATGCGCGGATTGCGCACGAGGCCGTGGATCATCAGGCGGTGCAGGCCCGGGTCGATGTCCGGGACGCCGGCGTGATGCCGCTCGAAATGCAGGCCCGACGGCGTGATGATGCCGAAGAGATTCTGCAGCGGCGTGAAGGCGACCGACGAAAATGGCGTGCGCGTGAGTCCCGGACTTTCGCGGCGCTTGACGTTGGCAACGTAGCGCGACGGAACGCCGTACGGCGATGCCAGGATCGGCGCGCCGAGGGTCTTGCTCCAGTCGGGCACGTTGGGCGGAAGGCTGCTCGCGGCGTCGGCGGCGGCGGCATTGCGCGCTGCCGCGAACGCCACGCCCCCGGTGACGGCAGCCGATGCGGCGACGCCACGCAGGAATTGGCGCCGTCCCGCATTGGGTGGCGACGTCAGATGATGCTCGGGCGCGGCAAGAACGCGACCGGGCACGATTCCAGACCCTGGCAAGGCACTCCTCCTCGGCCGCCACCTTCGCCGCGCCATCGATCGCTTGCCCATGCAAGCCGCATGGGTTTCGCCAATGGTCGTCGGTCAACGGCCCGCGGCAAACTCCAGCAGGTCTCTCTTCAGCGGCGCGCGCGCGTCGATGCGGCCGGCGATCTGCACGCAGACGTTGCGGCACATTTCGACGAATTCCGGATCGATGACGCGGTAGTAAGCGATGTTGCCAACCCGCCGCCGGCTCACGACGCCGGCGTCACGCAGCAGGGCCAAGTGGCGCGACACATTCGTCTGCGTCGCTCCCGTCTCGGCGACGATCATCGTGACCGAGCGCTCCTCGCGGCAGATGGCATGCAGGATCTTGAGGCGCGTGGGCTCCGCCAGCAGTCCGAAATGCCGCGCGACGGCGACGAACACCTCGTCCAGCTCGTCCGCCGCGCCGAGCGAATTCGTGCCGGGACGCTTTGCCTTGGTTCGTGGCGTCTTCATGCGTATATGAGCATATACGCATATACGAAGCGGCGTCAAGCGCCCGTACCGCTCCGTCCGGCCATGGCGACGGCCGGGTGCGCGTACTTTCGAAGGATCCGCGGGCGCTTGGGCGGCCGGCGCGAACCGGAGCCCTAGTGGATGACGGCGCTGGACAGGAACCGCACGAGCGACCCGCTCTTCAGGCGAAACACGCCCTCGCCCAGCAGCACGGCGTCGTCGATTTCTTCGCGCGTGAGATCGACCTCGGTGTCGCCGTGCCTCGCTTCGAGCACGACATCATCGGCCGCGGTGAACTCGTCGGGCACGCGCAGGTAGCCCGTCTGGAACATGACGCCGTCGATGACGACGAAGTCGGCGTCATTCATCATGTCGGTCAGTTTCATGACATCCTGGCCCTTCCCATGGCAATGGGGCCGGCGCAACCGCCGCCGCCACCCCTTGATGCCCATATGGAGGGTGTCCCCGCCCGGTTCAAGCCTCGGGGCTGGCATGGGCCGCCCCGGCGCACCACGCAGGGTTCAGGCCACCAGCCGGCGCACGAAATTGGGGAAAGCCAGCGCCGCGCGGTGCATGTCGCCGTTGTAGTACTGCAGGTCCTTGATGCCTCGCTGGGCGATCCGGCGATCGACATTGAGGATCGACATGCCCTTGGGGTCCAGGCTCGACGAGCAGCACGCCATCATCCACATGCCGCCGTAGAGCGGCACCGACGTGAGGTAGGGCGTGACGATGGCGAACGCGCCGCGCAGGCTGGCGAGCGTGGCGCGAACCCGATCGGGATGGGCGATCGGACTGGCGACATGCAGCGACAGGGCGCCGGTGGGGGTGAGCCGCGCCGCGCAGGCGCGGTAGAACTCCGGCGTGTAGAGCGCCGCCGATGGGCCGCCTGCGTCGGTCAGGTCAAGCACGATGAGGTCGTACTGCTCGGTGGCAGTGCGCACGAAGCGAAAGCCATCGCCGATCTTCAGCGTGAGCCTGGGATCGTCGAATGCGCCGCGGTGGACGCTCTGCAGGTATTTGCGCGAGATGTCGACGACGGCCAGGTCGATTTCGCACAGCGTGACGGTCTTGATCGACGGGTGCTTCAGCAGTTCTTCGGCGGACCCGCCGTCGCCGCCGCCGACGATCAGCGCGCTTGCCGGCTGCGGATGCGTGATCGCCGGCAGATGGACCAGGTTTTCATGATAGAAGAACTCGTCCTTCTCGGACGTCATGAAATGGCCGTCGAGGCGGAACAATTTGCCGAACTGCGCGGTCTCGTGAACCTCGATCGCCTGGTGCGGCGACCTGAATTTCTCGAACTGGCGCGACGACCTGAGAAAGTACGCCCAATCGTCGGTCAGGTATTCCGTCATCAGGCCGGGCGCGACGTCCCGGGCCGGCGCGAGGAGACCGCTGTCGTCGCTCAGGCATCCTTTCCCCCGCGATGGATCGCCTGAAACCGCGTGCGCCGCGGCCGCAGCGCGGTTTCCAGCGCGCGAAACACGTGCTCGGCCTTCGCAGTGTTGTCGGTCTGCAGATTGCACACGTACACGTCCACCGTGACGAAACCGGCTTCCGGCCACGTGTGGATCGCGATGTGTGATTCGGCCAGCAGCACGGTGCCGGTGACACCCTGCGGCTCGAACTGGTAGAAGCTGTCGCCGACGACGGTCAATCCCGAGTCCCGCGCCGCGTCGATGCACAGCGTTCGCAATGCAGCTGCCTGCGTGAATTCCGGAGTGTCGGCCGGGCAGTCGTACCATTCGCCTAACAGATGGATTCCGTCCATTAGTCGTTCCTTCGATATCGGTTGCCTGCCTCGCGCGGCCACAACGTTCAGTGCTGCACGCCTGATGCAGGACCCCGGCCGGCCGCGGTTGCACCTTGCGTGCCGCACCTTGCCCTGTTGCGAATCGGCGTATTTTTTCGCCGAACCAAACATATGATTATTGCACAAATGTCATGCTAAAGCGATAATTTCGGGTTGTATCGAACCAGCGACGGCTTCACTTGATGAGCGCGCGGCGTTCCGTGTTTCCCCCAATTTCGAAAGAAGAGAGATGACGGTCCCCGCCGCCGCTGCACGCGCCTCCGACAAGCAGCTTGCCGATGCAATCCGCGCATTGGCGATGGACGCGGTGGAAGCCGCCAAATCCGGCCATCCCGGCATGCCGATGGGCATGGCGGAAATCGCCGTCGCGCTGTGGAACCGCCATCTGCGCCACAATCCGGCGAATCCGCACTGGCCCAATCGCGATCGCTTCATGCTGTCCAACGGGCACGGTTCGATGCTGCAATACGCGCTGCTGCATCTCTCCGGCTACGATCTTCCGATCGCCGAACTGCGCAATTTTCGCCAGCTCCATTCGAAGACGCCCGGTCATCCGGAGGTCGGCGTCACGCCCGGCGTGGAAACCACCACCGGCCCGCTCGGACAGGGGTTGGCCAACGCGGTCGGCATGGCGCTCGCCGAAAAATTGCTCGCCGCGCAATTCAACCGGCCCGGCCACGCGATCGTCGATCACCACACCTATGTCTTTCTGGGCGATGGCTGCCTGATGGAAGGCATTTCGCATGAGGCCAGTTCGCTCGCCGGCACGTGGCGCCTGGGCAAGCTGATCGCGTTCTACGACGACAACGGCATTTCGATCGACGGCCACGTCGAAGGCTGGTTCACCGACGACACGCCGCGGCGGTTCGAAGCCTATGGCTGGCACGTGATCGCCAAGGTCGACGGTCACGATGTGGCGGCCGTCGACGCCGCCATCGAGGCCGCGAAGGCGGTCGCCGACAAGCCGACACTGATCTGCTGCAAGACGGTCATCGGCAAGGGCGCGCCGACCAAGGCCGGAACGGAAGCGGCGCACGGCGCGGCGCTCGGGGAAAAGGAAATCGCGGCCACGCGCGCCGCGCTGGGCTGGACCCATCCGCCGTTCGAGATTCCTTCCGACATCTATTCGGCGTGGAGCGCGCGCGAATGCGGCGCGCTGCTCGAACAGGACTGGAACGCAAGATTCGCGGCGTACCGCGCCGCGCATCCTGCCTTGGCCGCCGAATTCACGCGGCGGATGAGCGGGGAGTTGCCTGCGGACTTTGCCGCCGTCGCGGACGCCTTCGTCGCCGCGCAGGCCGCGAAAGGCGAAACCGTCGCCACGCGCAAGGCGTCGCAACAGGCGATCGAGGCGCTGGCGCCGCACCTTCCGGAGTTCATCGGCGGTTCGGCCGATCTCACGGGCTCGGTCTTCACCAACTGGTCGGGATCGGTGCCCATCACCGCCGCCCCGGACTCCGGACGCGTGGGCAACTACGTGAACTACGGCGTCCGTGAATTCGCGATGAGCGCCATCGCCAACGGCCTCGCCCTGCACGGCGGGTTCATTCCCTACGTCGGCACGTTCCTCACGTTCTCCGACTACTCGCGCAATGCGCTGCGCATGGCCGCGCTGATGAAGCTGCGTTCGATATTCGTCTTCACGCACGATTCGATCGGGCTCGGCGAAGACGGGCCGACGCACCAATCGGTCGAGCATGCAGCCAGCCTGCGCCTGATTCCCGGCATGGATTTGTGGCGGCCCTGCGACACGGTGGAGTCCGCCGTGGCCTGGCGCCATGCAATCGAACGGCAGCACGGCCCCACCTGCCTGCTGTTCACGCGCCAGAACGTCCCCTTCATGCAACGCGATCCGGCCGCGCTGGCCGCCATCGAGCGCGGCGGGCTACGTGCTCGCCGACTTCGGCGACGCCGCGGACAAGCGTGTCGTCGTGCTCGCCACCGGCTCGGAAATCGCGACTGGCCATGGGCGCGCGCGACGCGCTCGCCAAGGAAGGCATCGCGGTGCGCGTCGTGTCGATGCCCTGCACCAGCGTCTTCGACCGGCAGGACGCCGCCTATCGCGCGTCGGTGCTCCCACGCGGCATCCCGCGCGTCGCAGTCGAAGCGGGCGTCACCGACGGCTGGCGAAAGTACGTCGGCGCAGTCGATGATCCCCAGGCGGGCGTCGTCGGCATCGACACGTTTGGCGAGTCCGCGCCGGCGGGCGCGCTGTTCAAGCACTTCGGCTTCACCGTCGAAAACGTCGCCGCCGCCATCCGGCGCGCGCTGTAACGCCGCATGAGCACGGCAATCATCCGACCCGCCACGCCGGCCGACGCCACCGCGATCGCGGAAGTGCGCGTCAACGCATGGCGCACCACCTACAAGGGAATGATTCCCGACGCCTACCTGGCCGCGATGAAGGTCGAGGACAGCGCGGCGCTGTGGGAGAAGATACTGACCGCCGCACCCAATGCGACCAGCGTGTTCGTCGCGGTGGAAGGCGGCACCGTCGTCGGATTCGCGTCCGGCAACATGCTGGCCGAGCCGAAGCACGGACTCGATGCCGAATTGTCGGCGGTGTACCTGGTCAACGCCGCGCAGCGGGCCGGGATCGGCCAGCGCCTGGTCGCCACCGTCGCCGCGGCGCAACGCGCGCACGGCGCGAACGGCCTCATCGTCTGGGTCATCGCGGGCAACAAGGCCGCGCGCGCATTCTACGAAAAGCTCGGCGCCGAGTTGCTGATCGAGCAGCCGTTCACATGGGACGGCATGGAGCTCGTCGAAGCCGGCTACGGCTGGCGCAACCTCGATTCACTCGTGGCCGCAGTCGACCTGCCGGCCATGCTGCACTATTAGCCACGATTACAGCCACGATTCACTCCGGAGAGCACGATGACCATCAAAGTCGCCATCAACGGTTACGGCCGCATCGGCCGCAACATCCTGCGCGCGCATTACGAGGGCGGCAAGAAGCACGACATCGCCATTGTCGCCATCAACGACCTCGGCAGTCCCGAGACCAACGCGCACCTGACGCGCTACGACACTGCGCACGGCAAGTTCCCGGGCAAGGTCGAAGTCGACGGCGACGCGATGGTCGTCAATGGTGAGCGGCACGTATCAAGGTGTTCGCGATGCGCGACCCGGCCGCGTTGCCGTGGGGCACGCTTGGCGTGGACGTCGTGCTCGAGTGCACGGGCCTGTTCACCACCAAGGAAAAGGCGGGCGCGCATCTGAAAGGCGGCGCCAAGAAAGTCATCATCAGCGCGCCCGGCGGCAAGGACGTCGATGCGACCATCGTGTTCGGCGTGAATCATCAGGTGCTGAAGGCAACGGACACGGTCATCTCCAATGCATCATGCACCACGAACTGCCTTGCCCCGCTGGTCAAGCCGCTGCACGACAAGATCGGCGTCGTCAGCGGACTGATGACGACGGTGCATTCCTATACCAACGACCAGGTGCTGACCGACGTCTATCACGAGGATCTGCGGCGCGCGCGTTCCGCGACGATGAGCATGATCCCGACCAAGACCGGCGCCGCGGCCGCGGTCGGCCTGGTGCTGCCGGAGCTGAACGGCAAACTCGACGGCTACGCGATACGCGTCCCGACCATCAACGTGTCGCTGGTCGACCTGTCGTTCATCGCCGCGCGCGACACGACGGTCGACGAAGTCAACGCGATCATGAAGTCCGCCTCGGAATCCGCAGCGCTCAAAGGCATACTCAACTACAACAAGGCGCCGCTGGTCTCGATCGACTTCAACCACGACCCGGCGTCGTCGACGTTCGATGCCACGCTGACGAAGGTGTCTGGCCGGCTGGTCAAGGTGTCGAGCTGGTACGACAACGAGTGGGGCTTTTCCAACCGCATGCTCGACACCACCGTGGCGCTGATGAACGCGAAATGACGACCGGCCACGTCACCATCCGCCCGATAACGCTGGGCGACGCCGCAGGATTTCGTGCATGCCTGACGGTGGTGATGGCCGAGCGCAAGTACCTCGCCTATCCTGGAACCGTTCTCGTTCACGCACACCGCGACCTTTGTCGCAGAAAATATCGAACGCGGCAACCCGCAGCTTGTTGCGGACGATGCCGGACGAATCGTCGGCTGGTGCGACGTGCGCCGCGAAAGCGTGCCGACCTACGCGCACGAGGGCATGCTGGGGATGGGCCTGCTTCCGGACTATCGCGGGCGCGGCCTGGGCGAGCGGCTGATCCGCGCGGCACTCGACGCCGCGCGCGGCGCCGGATTCGAACGGGTGTCGCTGTCGGTCTATGCCAGCAACACCCGCGCCATGGCCCTGTACCAAAAGGTGGGCTTCGTCCACGAAGGAACGCGGGTTCGCGGCCGCAAGGTCGACGGCGCCTACGACGACATCCACATGATGGCGTACTTCACGGACCTCGGGAGCCGATCCGCATGAATCCGTTTACCGCACATCCCAACTCCGTCGGCGAGACGTACACGCAGCACCTGCGCTTTGCGCTGCCGCTTCGGCGCGAAGATGACGGCCGGCGGCCTTGCCGCCGTCGTGCATTCGCGTGCTGCCGTTCTGTTTCGTGACGACGGCCTCGCGCATCAGCGACGAACTGGTGGCCATGCGCGCCGCGTCGCGCGGCCGGACCGTTCGCGTCGTCGACGTCGATACCATGCAACCGCTCGACTATCACATCTGACCGACATGACGCATGTCCGGCGCCTTTCCGACATCGATGTCCGCGGCAAGCGCGTGTTTATCCGCGCGGACCTGAACGTTCCCCAGGACGACCACGGTGCGATCACCGACGACACGCGGATTCGCGCCTCGGTGCCGGCGGTTCGCGACGCGCTGGCGCGCGGCGCCGTCGGTCATGGTCACGTCGCACCTGGGCCGGCCGGCGGAAGGGCAATGGACGGCGGACGACTCCCTTGCGCCGATCGCCCGCCGCCTGGCGGAGTTGCTCGGTCTCGATGTGCCGCTGATACGCGACTGGGTCGACGGCGGGGCATGGCAGGACGCGCTCAAGCCGGGTCAGGTCGTCCTGCTCGAGAACTGCAGGATGAACAAGGGCGAAAAGAAGAACGTCGACGAACTGGCGCAGCGGATGGCGAAGCTCTGCGACGTCTACGTCAACGATGCCTTCGGCACCGCGCACCGGGCGGAGGCGACGACGCACGGTCTCGCCAAATTCGCCGCGGTCGCGTGCGCGGGTCCGCTGCTGGCGGCGGAACTCGACGCACTCGGCCGCGCGTTGGCGCATCCGAAACGGCCGCTGGTGGCCATCGTGGCCGGGTCCAAGGTGTCGACCAAGCTCACGATCCTGCGCGCACTGGCGGCGAAGGTCGACAGCCTGATCGTCGGCGGCGGCATCGCCAACACATTTATCCTCGCCGCCGGTGGCAGGATCGGCAAGTCGCTTGCGGAGCCGGACCTGGTCGGTGAGGCCAAGGCCATCCTCGACGAGTTTCCCGGCAAGGTCCCGGTGCCCATCGACGCCGTCGTCGCGCAAGGAGTTCTCGGCAACCGCAACGGGCGAGCTCAAGGCGATCGAGAACATTCAGCCGGACGATCTCATCCTCGACATCGGCCCCACGACAGTGGCCGCATTGAAGACGGTGATCGCCAAGGCGGGCACGATCGTCTGGAACGGACCGGTTGGCGTGTTCGAGTTCGCCGCGTTCGAAGGCGGCACCAAGGCCATTGGCGAGGCGATTGCGGCGTCGCCCGCATTTTCGATTGCCGGCGGCGGCGACACGCTCGCGGCCATCGCCAAGTATGGCCTCGAGAACAAGATCGGCTACATCTCGACCGGCGGCGGCGCGTTTCTGGAATTCCTGGAGGGCAAAACGCTGCCGGCCGTGCCAGATACTGGAGACGCGGGCGGGCGCGAGCCTCGCATTCCGCCGCTCATCGGTCCTGCGGCCTGCCCGGCAATTCATTTTGCCAGGAACGCGCGTATGGCCTCGCCCTGCTTCGCCACATTGAACACACCCTCGAGGTGGCCGCCGTCGCCCTCGATGATCGCGACTTCGGCGACGCCGCCTTGTGCCCGATACCGCTCCGCGGCGCGCTTCGACAGCTCCGGCGGAAAGACGAGATCGGACGCTGCCGGCACGAACAGGATCTTCGCCTTGATCTTCTTCACGTCGTCGCCGAGGTTGTAGAGCTGGTTGGCTTTGACGGTATAGATCATCGAATTGGCGTCGACCGACTTTGCGCGCGCCATGCCCCCCTTGTTCAGCGTGTCCTCGATGGCGAAGCGATTGTCCATCGCCGCCGCGGGATCCTTCGCCGGGTCTGCCCACTTGTAGCCGAAGTTCTTTTCCGCCCAGTCGAAGCCGCGCGTCGATATCGTCACGAGCTTGAGGCCCTGCGCCAGGCCGTCGACGGGTTCGTCGCGGCCGTAGTAGTCGCCGTTGTTCCACTTCGGGTCGAGCTTGATCGGCAGGATCCACTCGTCGACCAGCTCGATCACATACGGATGGATCGAGAACCCGGGACCGATCACGTGCACGACGCGCTGGACGTAGTCAGGGTATTGCGCGGCCCACAGCATCGCCTGGATCGAACCTCCCGAAGCGCCCGCGGCCGCCTGCAGCTTCGTGACGCCGAGCGAGTCGAGCAGTGCCTTGTGCACGCGCACGGAATCGACATAGGTCACGACCGGGAAAGTCATCGCGTAAGGCTTGCCGGTAGCGGGATTGATCGATGCCGGACCGGTGGTCGTCGTGTTCGGATCCTTGGTATTGAGGTTGGCGAGCGCGTCGGCGCTGACGACGAAATACTTGTCGGTGTCGAGCGGGCCGTCCGGACCCGATGATCGGATCCCAATAGCCGAATGCGGCGTCGGTGTCCTTGTACTTTCCGGCGGCGTGCGAATTGCCCGAGAAGAAATGTGGGACGAATATCGCGTTGTCGCCGGCCGCGTTGAGCTTGCCGTAAGTCTCGTAGCCGACCTTGACGTCCTTGATCGTCGTGCCGCCGACCGTCGTATACGATGGCAGCGTGAAGATCTTCTTTTCCACCGGCCCGTCGTAGGCCGCAGCGAATCCGCCAAACGCCATCGCCATCGCGGCAACCGCCGCCAGCGCATATCCGTTGCTTCGCATGTTCTCGCTCCCCGGTTTCGGCCATCGACCGGTCATGCACCGGTCGTTCATCGCAGGGACGTATTCTAACGGCACATTGTTCCGGCGTAGTTTCCGACAGGCGTCGATTCCGCGTAACATTGCGCGCGAGCAGCCCAAACAGAGAGGATTCACCGTGCAACGCAACACCAAGATCGTCGCCACGCTCGGTCCGGCCTGCAGCGACCCGGCCGTACTGCTGCGAATGCTGGCGGCGGGCGTGGACGTGGTCCGACTCAATTTTTCGCACGGACGCGCGTCCGATCACGTCGAGCATGCGCGCCGCGTCCGCGAATGCGCGAAAAGCCTCGGCCGCGAGGTCGCGGTCATGGCCGACCTGCAGGGACCGAAGATCCGCATCGGGAAGTTCGCGGATGGCAAGGTCCGGCTCGAACCCGGACAGACGTTCATCCTCGACGCGGAGTGCGAGCATGGCGACGCAAACTGCGTCGGCCTGGACTACAAGGAGTTGCCGCAGGATGTCTCCGCCGGCGCCGTGCTGCTGCTGGACGACGGCCTGATCCGCCTCAACGTCGAGTCGGTGGACGGCCCCCGCATCCACACCCGCGTGATCCTCGGCGGGATCCTCTCCAACAACAAGGGCATCAACCGGATGGGCGGCGGGTTGACCGCTCCCGCGCTGACGTCGAAGGACATGGACGACGTCAAGACCGCGGCCATGATGGAAGCAGATTACCTCGCGGTTTCCTTCCCCAAGACCAAGGAAGACATGTACATGGCGCGGCAGCTTCTGCGCGCCGCGGGTGGGCGCGCGCTTCTGATCGCCAAGATCGAGCGCGCCGAGGCCATCACGTTCCTGGAAGAGATCATCGACGCGTCGGACGGCATCATGGTCGCGCGCGGCGACCTCGCCGTCGAGGTCGGCAACGCGGCCGTCCCGGGCCTGCAGAAACGCATGATCCGCGTCGCCCGCGAACGCAACAAGCTGACGATCACGGCGACGCAGATGATGGAGTCGATGATCCACGCGCCGGTGCCGACGCGCGCGGAGGTGTCGGATGTGGCCAATGCGGTGCTCGACGGCACCGATGCCGTCATGCTGTCCGCCGAGACCGCCGCCGGGAAATACCCGGTGGAGACCGTCGAAGCCATGGCCCAGATCTGCGCCGAGGCGGAAAAGTCGGACACCGTTCAGCTCGACCGCGACTTCCTCAACCGGACGTTTGTCCGCGTCGACCAATCCATCGCAATGGCCACGCTGTTCACCGCGTTCCATCTCAAGGTGAAGGCCATCGCCTCGCTGACCGACACCGGGTCCACCGCGTTATGGATGTCCCGGCACAACTGTGGATGTCCGATCTTTGCACTGACGCCCAAGGTCGAGACGCAGCGCAAGATGTCGCTCTACCGCAACGTCCGGCCGCTGTACCTCGAGCAAAGCACGGACCGCGACAGCGTGCTGCTGGCCGCGGAGGACCTGCTCGTCGCGAAGGGCCAGGTCAAGTCCGGCGACGTCATCGTGCTCACCATCGGCGAGCCCATGGGCAAGTCCGGCGGCACCAACACGATGAAGATCGTGAAGGTCGGGGAACACCGGAGCTGACGGAATCGACGCTCCATTGAAACGCCCTCGTTCAAGAGCAATGCAGTTGCGGACTGACCAGTCAATTTGACGATCTCGCCTGCGCCAACCATCGTTTCCGGGTACAAGCTCGCGTTGCGAGCGCACGTGCCATTCAGCGCCATGCCCGATGCGGACATCGAGCGCGTGGTCCGGGCTTCGCGACTGTGCTACTTCGCACCCGGCGAGACGATCCTCGCTCCTGCAGCGGCACGCCCGGCACATTGCTACATCGTCAAGCAGGGGACGGTACGCGGCGAACGTCCCCGGGCTGCAGCCACCCCCGGCGACGCAGTGGCCCTGTGGGAACTGACCGCCGGAGACATGTTCCCGCTGGGCGCGTTGCTGGCAAATCGCGGCGTGACGTCGGTCTACCGCGCGACTCGCGACACCTTTTGCCTGGTCTTTCCGGCCGAAACGTTCGACGCGCTGATCGCGAGCTCGCCGGCATTCGGGGATTTCTGTACGCGCCGGCTCGCGCATCTGCTGGACCTGTCGCGCGCGGGCCTGCAAGCCGAATACGCAGCGAATGTCACGGCGCGGCAGGGAATGGACACGCCATTGGCCGACCTGCTGCGGCTGGAGCCGGTGACCGCGTCTCCCGACGCGACGATTGGCTCGGCGTTGTCGACAATGGAGGAGCAGCGCATCGGGTCCGTGCCCGTCGTGAACGCCAAAGGCAATCCGCTCGGCATCTTCACACGACAGGACGTCGTCGGGCGAATCGTGCTGCCACAGCGGGATTTAGCGACGCCGGTCGGCGAAGTGATGAGTACGCCGGCGATCACGCTGCCGGCGGTCGCCACGGCCGGAGACGCCGCGCTGCTGATGGCGCAGCGTGGCATCCGTCACGTCATCGTCACCGACGACGAAGGGCGCATCACCGGCGTCGTGTCTGAGCGCGATCTTTTCGGGTTGCATCGGCTGTCGGTGCGCGAGATTTCCTCGGCGCTGCGTCGCGCCAGGAATCCTGCGGCGCTCCAGCAATGCGCCGCCGACATCCGCGGCCTTTCCCACGCGCTGGTGGCCCAAGGCGTCGCCAGCGGACCGCTGACCCGGATGATTTCGAGCCTCAACGACCAATTGACCGTGCGCGCACTCGAACTCGCCGCGGCGGACTTCGAATTGTCCGGAATCGGCGTGTGCTGGCTTGGCATGGGCTCCGAGGGGCGGGGCGAACAGACTATCGCCACCGACCAGGACAACGGGATCATCTTCGCCGCCGATGATCCGACGCGAACCGACGCCAACATTCGCGACCACCTGCTGCCATTCGCCCGCGAGATCAACGCGACGCTTGACCGCTGCGGGTATCCACTGTGCAAGGGTGGCGTCATGGCGATGAATCCGCAATGGTGCCTGTCGCTGCCGGAGTGGAGCGCGGACTTCGCGCAATGGATCGACCGTGGCGGCCCGGACAGCTTGCTCGCTGCCAACATCTTCTTCGACTTCCGCTCATTGTGGGGGCGTGCCGATCTCGCGCAGGCACTGCGCGAAGACATCGCGGTTCGGGCCAAGGCCAATCGGCGCTTCCTGAAGCAGATGAGCGACAACGCGCTGCGCAATCGACCGCCGCTCTCCTGGCGCGGCGAACTGAAGACCGCGGAGGATGGGAGCGGAACCGAGGGCATCGACCTCAAGATGTCCGGCAGCATGCCACTCACCGACGGCGCACGAATCATGGCGCTAGCCACGGGCGTTGCGGCGACCGGCACGGTCGATCGCCTGCAGCAGGCAGGCAACCGGATGGGCATCGGCGCGGGCGACATCCGCAGCTGGTGCGACGCGTTCGACTACCTGCAATTGCTGCGGTTGCGCACACAGCACCGGCGCGCTGCGGGAGACCTGCCGCCCTCGGCCAACCCGAACCTGCTTCCGCGGTCCAGCTTTGTCCGACCTCGACCTGCGAATCCTGAAGGAAGCGCTGCGCCAGGTGCGCAAGCTGCAGCAACGCCTGGAAGTAGACTATCCGTGACCCTTGCCCGGAGGCTGCGCGGCTGGCTGCGGCCGGACACTCGCAACGGGCGCGCGGAGGACGAGCGATGGATCGTCCTCGACACGGAGACGAGCGGGCTCGATCCGGTCAACGACCGCCTGCTCGCGATCGGCGCCGTGGCCGTCGACAGAACGGGCATCCGCCTCGACGACAGCTTCGAAGTCGTGCTTCGCTCCGATTTCGCGGGCGACAAGGACAACGTCGTCATTCACGGCATCGGCCATGAAGCGCAGCGCCTCGGTGTCCCGGCGGCGGAAGCCCTGAATGCGTTCTCGTCATTCGTTGCGAACGCCCCTTGCGTGGGCTTTCACAGCCGAATTCGATCAGATAGCGCTGGCGCAATGCGCGAACGCCGTCGGCGTGCCGTTGTCATTGCGGCATTGGCTCGATCTGGCGCAACTGGCGGCCGCGCTGGTCCCGGAAAGCCACCGCCGCGGGAAACGCAGCCTCGATGACTGGCTGGCCAAATTCGACATCGACGTCGTCGCTCGCCACACAGCAGCGGGGGATGCACTGGCAACGGCCGAGTTGCTGCTGCGCCTGCGCGCGATGGCGGCAGCGCAGCGTGTTTCCGGCTTTGCCGGACTCGTTCGCCTGTCGCAGCAGCATCGCTGGCTGGGCAGCTCCGACCACTGACGCCCCGGTCACCGCACCAGCTCAGCATCAAAGAATAGGGGCCCGCATCGCTGCGGGCCCCGCGTCACTCCGGAACGGCCGGAACAGCCGCTTAGGTTCCCAGCGTATTGAGCTTGTCGCCCGTCAGATTCGGATAGCGGACGTGCTCGACCAATTCCTGCACTTCGCGATCCGGCGCCGGCGTCAGCAAGCTGACAATGATGATCACCAGGAATCCGAGCGGAACGCCCCACAGGCCCGCCGAGATGGCCGAGATGCCCCACCACGTGTTGTCGGCGATCGATGCGGTCACGCCAAACACGCCCCGCAGCCACGGCTGCGTCGTCGCCATGTAATAGAACGTGATGCCCAGCCCGGCGAGCATCCCCAGCGTCGCGCCCCACTTGTTGGCACGCTTCCAGAAAATGCCGAGCGTCAATGCCGGGAAGAACGCCGCTGCCGCGAGCGAGAACGCCGCCGAGACCAGGAACAGGATGTCCGCCGGTTTCTGAGACGCCACCCAAGCGGCAATCAACGCGACGACCAGCAGCAGGATCTTGGAAATGGTCACCCGCCGCGCGGTGGACGCATTCGGATCGAGCATCTTGTAGTAGAGGTCGTGGGACAGCGCATTGGCGATCGTGAGCAGCAAGTCCGTCGGCCGTTGACAGCGCCGCCGCCAGCCCCCCTGCGGCGACCAACCCCGATATGACGTAGGGCAGGCCCGCAATTTCGGGAGTGGCCAGAACGATGATGTCGCCGCCGATCGCGATTTCGGCCAGCTGGACGATGCCGTCCTTGTTCACGTCGACGATGGACAGCAGACTTGGATCGACCCGCTGCCATGACGCCACCCATTGAGGCAGCTTGGCGAACTCCGAGCCGACCACCATCGTGTAGACGTCGAACTTCGCCAGCACCGCCAGCGCCGGGGCGGTGAAATAGAGCAGGAAGATGAAGAACAGCGACCAGAACACCGATTCGCGGGCCTGCCGCACCGAGGGTGTCGTGTAATACCGCATCAGGATGTGCGGCAACGCGGCCGTGCCGATCATCAGGCAAAAGACCAGTGCCAGGAAGTTGCGCCTCGACACGTCGCGCGCCGCATCGTCCTTGCCGGGAAACGCCTCGGCGTGGCGGATGGGCGGCGCGGCACGTGCTGCCAGCGCGGCGTCCTTCGTCCACGCGGCCTTGGCGGCGGCAGCATCCGCGGGATAGGCTGCCACCGCCTTCTTGGCGGCATCCAGGACATCCGGTGCCGCGTTTTCGGCTTCCGCCTTGGCAACGGCAGCCGCCGCCGCGGCCTTGCCATCGGCAAACGACTTGTCCACATCCTTCAGCTTGGCAGATGCCGCGGCTGCACGGTCCTTGAAGATGTCGCGGACCTGGATTTCCTTCGGATCCTTGATCAGCTCCGCTTCGCGGGCGGTGACCTTTTCCAGGACCTTGCCGTAGACGACCTGCGGGATCGGCACGCCGGTGATCTTCACCGACAGCCAGACCACGGGAATCATGTAGGCGACGATCAGGATGATGTACTGCGCGACCTGCGTCCACGTGACCGCGCGCATGCCGCCCAGGAACGAGCACACCAGGATGCCGCCCAGCCCCAGGAAGACCCCGATTTCGAACGGCACGCCGGTCAGCCGCGTCGTGATCAAGCCCCACGCCGTAGATCTGCGCCACGACATAGGTGAACGAGCACAGGATCGCCGCGCAGACGCCGACGAAGCGAGGAATGTTTCCGCCATAGCGCGCGCCGAGAAAGTCAGGAATCGTGAACTGGCCGAACTTGCGCAGGTAGGGCGCCAGGAACAGCGCCACCAGGCAATAACCGCCGGTCCAGCCGAGGATGAACGCCAGTCCGTTGAAGCCCAGCAGGTAGAGCGACCCCGCCATCCCGATGAACGACGCCGCGGACATCCAGTCCGCCCCGGTTGCCATGCCGTTGAACAACGCGGGCACACGGCGGCCCGCCACGTAGTACTCCGCCGCATCGGAAGTCCGGCTCATCACGCCGATGCCGGCATAGAGACCCACCGTGGCGAACAGGAAAATGTAGCCGATCCAGGCGCGCGGAAGCCCCATTTGCTCCGCGATTGCCAGAAGGATCACGAACGCGATGAACCCGCCCGTGTACCACGTGTAGATCTTCTTGAGCTGGGACTTGAATGCGCGGTCGGACGTGCCGCTGAACATTCCCCCCGTGCCTGCCGCTGGCGTTGCCATCAGTCGTCCTCCCCTTCATGCACATCGTAGACACGGTCCAGGTTGTTCATGTAGCGCGCGTAGTACCAGATGATCACGACGTAGATGATCAGCGATCCCTGCGCGGACATGTAGAACGCCAGCGGCCAACCGAAGAAATTGACCTGATTCAGCTCGCGGGCGTAGAAGCCCATGACGAACGTCGCCACAAACCAGATGAAAAGCAGGATGCCGGTGATACGGAGATTCTTGCTCCAGTAGTCCAGCTGCTTTTGTGTCAACTGCATGAGAGGCTCCTCCTAGAAGGCAACGGGCGTTGCCGAACTTCCTCAAAGTTCCGCCGGTCGGGACGCTCTTGTCGGGTCCCTGACCGTACCGGCCGTGGTTACACAGCGGCCAAAGTGCCCGGAGTATAGACGGCTTTTTTCCCAATCAACAAGCCCGTTCGGGCCGCGGAGCAATCAGTTGGGCGCCGGCATACAACAAACCTCCGGAGTTTCAGGGCCGGGGAGGCGCCCGCAGGCCGGTCTCCCTTGCAAGCTGCGCCGCCACCTTCGGCTCGAAAGTCGCCAGGTGATCGATGATCGCCTGCGTCTTTTCCGGCTTGCCACGGTCGAACTGGACCCGGGCCAACTGGTACCACCCGTAGGGGCTCATCGGCTGCAGCTTGGTATTCTTCTCGAGCGGCGCAACCGCCTCGTCCATTCGCTTCAACCCGATGAGGCAGAGCGCCTTCCCGTACAGCGCCCGATCGTGTTTGGGATTGAGGTCGATCGCGCGGTCGAACGCGGCGATGGCAGCCTCCGGGTCGTTCAATGTCTGGAGAAGGAAGCCGCGGTCGAAATGGGCTTCGGCCCAGTCGGGCGACAACGCAACGACTCGGTCGAAGCGCGCCAGCGCCTCCCGGTTGCGGCCGGCCTGCGCAAGTTCGAAGCCGACGCTGGCCAACACCTTCGGATCATCGGGTTGCAACGACAGCGCGAGTTCATAGAACTTGAGTGCCGTTTCCGGTCGATTGAATCTCTGGCACCACTTGCCCATCTCGATCCAGAACCGGCGCTTCAGTGAGGTCACGAAGGAACCCGCGGTATCTCGAACGCGAGCCAGAGGAAGAGCGCCGCCAGGCCGCAGAACGCGGCGAACGGCATCAGGCGGTCCGGAAAAACGCGGGGCGTGATCAGGCGGAACAGCTTGACGAATGGCGACGGAATGATCCTGATGATCTGGTAGAAGAGGTTCTTCTCCCGGTTTTCACCGGCCAGGATGTACAGGATCCCCTGTCCGATCAGCCCCATCAGCGCAATGGCCACCACGAGTTGAATCATGCCAAGGAACTGCCGCATCGCTTCGCCAGCCCGGGGAATCCGGTGAAGGCCGAATCATAGCGCGGCTTGCCGGATTGACCGTTGCCACGCGGCCGGATGGACGCGCGACTGCGGCGACCCGTCGATCACCGGAATATAATTCACGCGTGGAAGCGCTTCGCCGGATCTATCGCGTCGTTTTCCGTCCCCGGCAGGAATGGGATCGCATTGCGCACGAAGACACGACCTACGGTACGCTGATCCGGCGCTACATCATCCCCCTGGCCCTGCTTGCTCCGATCGCCACCGTGATCGGCATGTCGGTGTTCGATGCCGCGTGGGACGCAGGACAGGGATACCGGGTTCCGCCGCAGGAAATCCTCGGCGCAGGGACGGCGACACTGTTCGCATCGATCCTGTCGATGTTCGCGCTTGCCGGCATCTTCGTGCTGATCGCGCCCATGTACGGAAGTTCGCGCAACTACCTCGACGCCCTCAAAGTGGCCACATTCGGCGCCGTGCCGGTGATGGTTGCCGGCGCTACGCTGCTGCTGCCGGTCATGGCCGATCGTCGGCGTCGTAGCGCTCATCCACTCACTGTTCCTTTTCTGGCTTGGCGCCGATGTGGTGCTGCACGTGCGCCGCGGTGAACAGGCCGAATTCGTGGGCATTTCGATACTGCTGCTATCGGTCGTGTCCACGCTCGCCGGCGCGGCCGCCAGCGGCATGGGCCTTATCTGACTCGTGTAAAATTTCCGGTTCCTCGTTCATATCGATTCAGGGAGATCCTGTTGGCACTCGTCTCAATGCGTCAATTGCTCGACCACGCGGCCGATCATGGTTACGGCCTGCCTGCGTTCAACGTCAACAACCTGGAGCAAGTGCAGGCGATCATGGCCGCGGCGGCCGAGACCGACAGCCCGGTCATCATGCAGGCGTCCGCGGGCGCGCGAAAATATGCGGGCGAGGTGTTCCTGCGCCACCTGATCGAGGCGGCCGTGGAAAGCTATCCGAACATCCCCGTCGTCATGCATCAGGATCACGGCCAGTCGCCCGCCGTGTGCCAGTCCGCGATGAACCTCGGATTCTCCTCGGTGATGATGGACGGATCACTCAAGGAGGACGGCAAGTCCATCGCCGACTACGCCTACAACGTCGACGTCACGAAGAAGGTCGTGGGGATGGCGCACGCAATCGGCGTCACCGTCGAAGGTGAACTGGGCTGCCTGGGCTCGCTGGAGACGATGAAGGGCGACAAGGAAGACGGCCACGGCGCCGAAGGCACGATGACGCGCGAAATGCTGCTGACCGACCCCGACGAAGCGGCAGATTTCGTGAAATCCACCCAGCTCGATGCGCTGGCCATCGCCATCGGCACGTCGCACGGCGCATACAAGTTCACGCGCAAGCCCACCGGCGACATTCTGGCCATCGACCGCATCAAGGCGATCCATGCGCGAATCCCCAACACGCACCTGGTCATGCACGGCAGTTCGTCGGTGCCGCAGAACCTTCTCGCGGACATCCGCGCGTTCGGCGGCGACATGAAGGAGACTTATGGCGTCCCGGTCGAGGAGATCCAGGAGGGCATCAAGCACGGCGTCCGCAAGATCAACATCGACACCGACATCCGTTTGGCCATGACGGCGGCCATCCGCAAGTACCTGCACGAAAACCCCGCCAAGTTCGATCCGCGCGATTACCTGAAGCCCGCCATGCTGGCCGCCAAGGCGATCTGCAAGGAGCGCTACGAGCAGTTCGGCTGCGCCGGCATGGCCGCAAAGATCAAGCCCGTTCCGCTTGCGGCGATTGCGAAGAAATACCAGTCCGGAGAATTGGCGCAGCTCGTCCGCTGATTTCCGCGCGGCCCGCAACTACCCGCCTGCCAGGATCGCGATGGTGCCGAATCTGCCGGAATGGAAACGCATCCACCGCGTGTTTCAGCGCGGACTGACGCTGGTCGAATATGCGGGCCTGGTTGTCATCGGGTTTGCGACCACCTATGCAATGGTCGAGGAAGTCGCCGCGATGATCCACGCGGCCAAGGTGACGCTGGCCGACCTGCTGCTGATGTTCCTCTATCTCGAGGTGCTTGCCATGATCGGCCAGTACTTCAACTCGGGCCAGCTCCCTGTGCGGTTTCCCGTTGTACATCGCGATGGTCGCGATGGCCCGCTACATCATCCTCGACATCAAGGACCTGACCGAGGTGCGCATGCTCGCGGTGTCGGCGGCCATCCTGCTGCTGACCCTCGCGGTGCTGGTGATCCGCTACGGGCACACGCGGTTCCCCTACCGCGACGCGAGGAAAAAATTGGCCGCAGCGACCGGCCCCCTCCGGAGCATTGACGCGCGATCCCGCTGCGGCTAACCGCCGACCACGAACATCGCCACGACTGCCGCGGCCATCGTCCACGTTGCAAGCCAGCCCAGCGCCTTCAGCCGGCGGGTGACGGTGAATGCGCCCATCACCTTAGGATCGTCGGCCAGCAGCATCATCACGACCATGATCGGCACGGCGATGACGCCGTTGATCACCGCGCTCCAGAACAGCGCCTTGATGGGGTCGATCGGCGTGAAGTCGAGCAGGACGCCGCCCACCGTCGCGAACGCAATGATTCCGTAGAACTCGCGCGCCTCGAGCAGCTTGAGGTCGAGCCCGCTCTTCCACTCGAAGGTCTCCGCCGCCCCCGTGATGAGGCCGGGGCCGAGCTGCCCAGCCATCGGTTCGTCCTGTCGATCATTGCCAGTCATTCAATGGTCGGGGTTCGCCTACGTCGTGCGTTCGGCGTGCAGGTCGATGTCCTTGTTGTCCTTCAGGAACAGGAAGCCCACGACCACCGTCACCAGCGCGACGACGATCGGATACCACAGCCCGTAGTAGATGTCCCCGCTTGCCGCGACCATCGCCGTTGCCAGCAACGGCAGAATGCCGCCGAACCAGCCGTTGCCGATGTGATAGGGCAGCGACACCGATGTATAGCGTATTCGCGTCGGGAACAGCTCGACCAGGAATGCGGCGATTGGACCGTACACCATCGCCACGTAGACCATCAGGATCGACAGGATGCCCAGCGCCATCGGTCCAGTTGATCGCCGCCTTGTCCGCGGGCTTGTCCTGGAAACTCACGGCGCCGTTGGCATCGATCTTCCTGGTCAGCCCGGGAAAGCCGGCATCGACGAGCGCGGCGGCCATCCGCGCTTCGTTCCAGGCGGGCTTGCCGGCGTCGTCCAGGAACTTGACTTCCGTGGCACCGATCGTGACGATGACGTTGTCGTTGGAGCCTGCCGGCAGATAGGTCGACCTGAACGAAAGCCCGGACCTGGTCAGGTAATCCTTCGCGCGATCGCAGTCCGAGTATTCGCGTGAACGGCGTGACAAACACGTGAAAGGCGCAATCCCTGGCCGCGACGGTAATCGCGTTCCTTTCCGCAAACGACTCCAGCGCCGGATTCACGTAGTGCGTCAGCGCCTGGAACAGAGGGAGATACGTCAGCGCCGCGACGAGGCAGCCCGCAAGGATGATGCGGAGCCGGCCGATCCTGTCGGAAAGCCAACCAAACAGGATGAAGAACGGCGTGCCGATCAAAAGCGAGATCGCGATGAGCGTGTACGCGGTAAGGCCGTCCACCCTGAGAGTGATAGTCAGGAAGAACAGTGCGTAGAACTGGCCCGTGTACCAGACGACGCCCTGCCCGGCCGTGGCGCCGAGCAGCGCCAAAAGCACGTACTTGTTGTTCGGGTAGCGCAGGAAGCTGTCGGTCAGCGGCGCGTTCGAGCCCCTGCCCTCCGCCTTCATCTTCTGGAAGACCGGCGATTCGTTCAGCTTCAGCCGAATATAGACAGAGAAGATCAACAGGAGCAGGGAAACGAGGAACGGAATCCGCCAGCCCCACTGCTCGAAATCGGCGGGCGTCATGACGTTGCCAAACCGGCAGAGCCCGATCACCACCAGCGACAGGAAGAAACCCAGCGTCGCGGTTGTCTGGATCCACGCCGTGGCATAACCGCGCCGATGAGCGGCGGCGTGCTCGGCGACGTAGGTCGCGGCGCCGCCGTATTCCCCACCCAGCGCCAGCCCTTGGAGCAGGCGCAATCCGACCAGCATGATGGGCGCAAGCCATCCGACCGATTCAAAGGTCGGCAACAGGCCGACCGCAAACGTCGCAACGCCCATGACGAGGATCGTCAGCAGAAACGTGTATTTGCGGCCGGCGATATCGCCAATGCGTCCGAACACCAGCGCGCCAAACGGGCGCACCAGAAATCCGGCGGCGTAGGTAGCGAACGCGGAAAGCAGCGCCGCGGTATCGTTACCCTTGGGGAAGAACAGCGCCGCAAAGAAGGGCGCGAGCGTGGCGTACAGGTAGAAGTCGTACCACTCGAATACCGTGCCGAGCGACGAGGCGAAAATGACTCTGGATTCTTCACCGGCCGGGACCCGACGACCGCTCCCCGCTGGCGCATTCGCGGCCATTTCGCTGCTTCCCCCGGTGGAATTTCGGCCCGTCGGAAATAACGCCTGTCGGCTTCAAGCGCGTACAGGCCCGGTCCCGGCCTTTCGCGGAATTCTACACCGCGGGGATGTCAATCCGCGCGGAAAGCGGGCAACGTCCAGAGATCCACGCACGCGCATTCACCACCACCCCGCTCGGCGCAAGCCAACCGAAGCTGCTCATTGATGCAACATCAATGGCACTCCGATGACGCGACCGTCTGCAGAATGTCGGCGTTGGACATGTCCTGCACGAAGGCGACGACGCCTGGTGCCGCGCCCGGATCAGCCGGCAGCTTCTGGGTGATGACGGCCGCCGCGACGCCTTTGGAATCCACGGCGAATGGTCCGTGCAGCGCCCGCACCACATGATCGTGGCGCAAGCGACTGCCGCGGTTTTCTCCGGCGCGCGACGTCCGTGACGTGGCCACCGTCCGCATAGGCTATCCACAGGACCGCGTTCTTTCGCAGCGCCGGGTCCTGGATACTCGCGCTGGCTCGGACCTGCAGTGCGTCCGCCATCGGCGTCACGTCGACCGTGATGCTGGCACGCGGCGGCCGGCGTTCGGCAGCGGTGACCGCCGCTCCCGCGAGGCCGCGATTCCATCCGGGCACATCATGTCCCTGCACGACGACCTGGGGCGTATACACGAAGGCAGCGCCGCCGGCAGTCGACTCATCCCGTTGCCGCTGGGTGAATTGCGCGGAAGCAAATCGGTCTCGCCAGCCCAGCCTGTCCCAGTAGTCGACATGATAGGCAAGCGCCACCGCGGATCCGGCAGGACGATCTCGGCCTTGCGTTGGAGGAAATTGCGCCGAGAGCCAACGGTCGGCCGGCGGACAGCTGTCGCACCCTTCGGACGTGAACAATTCGACCAGCGGCAGGGTCCATGAACCGCTGACCGCGTGGCAGGCCGTCGGTGCGGCCCACCCTGCGGGGGCAAGCGTCAATCCGGCCGCGCCGATGGCGGCGGCGACAGGAATGCAAAGAAGATTTCGGTTCAGCGACATTGGCATGAGTCGCCGCAGCGGCGTCGCCGCTTACAGTACCTCCGTGCTAGCATGATCCAAGCGCAGTGCGGTCGTCGCCGCATTCGCATGTCGGAGGGAACGCTATGGGCATCATGGGCATCGTGTGGATGATTCTGGTCGGCTTCGTGGTCGGCGTGCTGGCGCGCTTCTTCTATCCTGGCGCCGTTGGGCTGGGGTTCTGGATGACGGCCTTGCTGGGCATCGGCGGCTCGGTGGTGGGCGGCGTGATCGGAGGCCTCATCTGGAAATCCAGCGACGGAAAATTCCATCCGGGTGGAATAATCCTGTCGATCATCGGCGCCATGATCCTGCTCTGGGCGTACCTTAATTTCATGAAGTAGGCGATCATCGCACGGGCCGGCCGCCGGTATAAAGGCGACGCCGGTCACGCCAGCACCGATGCGCCGAGTTCGGTCGCCGCGGCCTCGAGTTCGCGCAGGAAGCTTTTTTCCATTTCCGCCAGCGACACCCGGGACGCATGCGTGCCGATGTTCATGGCCGCGACGACCTTGCCGGCGTTGTCGCGGACCGGAACCGCGATGGAGCGCAGGCCGACTTCCAGTTCCTGATCGACTATAGAGTAGCCTGCCCGGCGAATGCCCTCCAGCTCGCGGCGAAGCTTGTCCGGCGCCGCGATCGTGCGCGGCGTGTGGCGAATCATCTTGACGCGCAAGAAGTAGCCTTCTCGCTCCTGCGCAGGAAGATGCGCGAGCAGCACCCGCCCCATCGACGTGCAATAGGCCGGCAGGCGCGTCCCTATCCCCAGATCGACGGACATGATGCGACGGTTGGTCGACGAACGGGCGACGTAGAGGATTTCGTCTCCCTCGAGCAGCGCGATCGACGACGATTCGTGCAGGACGTCGCTCACCCGGTCGAGCAGCGGCTGGGCCGCACTGGAAAGCGACGTGGACGACAGATAGGCGTGACCCAGCGACAGGATGCGCGGGCTCAACGTGAATTCCTTGCCTTCATCGGCGTTGACGTAGCCCAATTGGGACAGCGTGTACAGACAGCGTCGCACCGCGGCGCGGGGGATGCCGGTGCGCTGGGAAAGCTGGGAAATCGTCAGCCGGCGCTTTTGCTGAGTGAACGCGTGAATGACGGCAATGCCGCGAGCCAGCGACGTCATGAAATTCGGGTCGCCGCTCCACGCTTCGATGCGTTCCGCCGCAGACATCGATATTCCGCCGTTCGCTGCCACCCGTCCCGCGCCCCGCTTTTCCGCTGGCTTGGCCCGATCACCCGCCGCCGGCCTGTCACGCGAGCTCGCTTTGGCGGAGGGCAATTTCGATGGATTTGGCATGGAGGCGACACCTTGGGACATTTGACGCGATGACCGGCAACATAACATGTGTGCGATAAGCGCACAATATTTCGATAATCGCCCTTGACGTCCGAACCACCCGCGCCTAGCCTTCCGGTCTTCGGTCGCCCGGCTCGCGCGAATCGGGCCAAAATGGATTCAGACAAATATTCAATGGAGGAGTCACGATGAATGCAACCCTACGCACGGTCGCCGCCGCCTTGGCGCTGGCCGTTCCGCTTGCGGTCGCCGCGCAAAGCGGCCCGATCAAGATCGTCGACATCGTCGAATTGTCGGGCGGCGGAGCCACCGCTGGCACCAACTTCGACAATGGCGTCAAGTTGGCGGCCAAGGAAATCAATGCGGCCGGTGGCATCCTCGGACGCAAGATCGACCTCTCGTCGCTCGACACTCAAACCAATCCGGGGGTCGCGAAGGCGCTGTCGCAGAAGGCCGTCGACGACGGCGCGTACGTTGTCATGGGCCCGGTGTTCTCCGGATCGATCATCGTCAGCATGGCGGAGACCAAAAAAGCCGAGGTCACCAATTTCACCGGCGGCGAAGCGGCCAACATCACGCAGCAAGGCAACCCGTATATCTTCCGGACGTCGTTCACGCAGTCCACTGCCATGCCCAAGCTGGCGCGCTACATCAAGGACACGCTGAAGGCAAAGTCGGTCGCGATCATCTACGGCAACAACGACTTCGGCAAGGGCGGCCGCGACGTGATGATCAAGGCGCTCGACGCCCAAGGCATCAAGGTGGCGGCGGACATCTCCACCGATCCGGGTCAGGTCGATTTCTCCGGCGCCGTGCTGAAGGCGAAGCAGTCCAACGCGGACGCGCTGTTCGTCTACACCAACGAGGAAGAGTCGGCGCGGGCGCTGCGCGAACTGCGCAAGCAGGGCTACGACAAGCCGATCGTCGGCGAGACCACCTTGACGGGGCAGAAGGTGATCGAACTGGCTGGCGACGCCGCCAACGGGGTCATCGCGCACGTCGGGCTCACCGTCGACGCGCCGCAGCCGGCCATCAAGGCCTTCGACGACAAGTTTCAGAAGGAGTACAAGTACAAGAGCGACCACAACGGCATGAAGGGCTACAGCGCGATGTACGTGGTCAAGGCCCTGACCGAGAAGAACGGCAAGGTCGACTCCAAGCTGTTGGCCAAGTCGCTGCACGGAGCCAAGATCTCGGCCAAGGACAATCCGGGTGTCCTGCTCGACGTGATGTTCGACGACAACGGCGACCTCGATCGCGAAAGCTTCCTGGTCAAGGTGGTCAACGGCAAGCAGGTCGTGACCGATACGCTTCCGCCAGCTTCGGCGAAGTAACACCGATCGCAGCAACGCGCCGCGGATTCCGTCGGGCGCCCCCTGTTGCAGGGAAGCGTCCGGGCGGACCTTCGGCCACGAAGGAGCCTCGCGATGGGTGATTTCATCCAGCTCGTCTTTTCCGGCACGGCGACAGGCGCGATCTACGCGCTGGCCGCGCTGGGCTTCACGCTGCTGTGGCAGGCCGCGGGCGTCATCAATTTCGCGCAAGGCGAGTTCGTGATGCTCCCGGCCTTCGGCATGCTTTTCTTCATGGCCATGGGCGCACCACTGTGGCTCGCGTTCCTGCTGACCTGCGCGATGGCGATGCTGATCCTCGGTTACGGCTTCAAGCGCGTCATCGTGGATCCGCTGATCAAGCACGGCGTGATTCCGCTGGTGATCGCGACACTGGGCGTCTCGATCGCCGTCAAGTCGATGGTGCGCGCCGGCTACAGCGCCGAGGCCCATCCGTTCCCCAGTCCCTTTCCCAGCGGCCAGTTCGCGCTCGCGGGGATCAACATCTCGTACGCGGACGTCGGCACGCTGCTGATGGCCGGACTGATCGTCTTCTTCCTGCAGAGCTTCCTCAACAAGACCGTCACGGGCCGTGCGATGCAGGCCGTGGCGCAGAACACCGACGCGGCCCGCGTACTCGGCATCGATGTCAAGCGGATGGTGTTGTACGTGTTCCTGATCAACGCGGTGCTGGCGGTGGTCGCGGCGCTGCTGGTGACCCCCACCTACCTGGCCAAGTTCGACATGGGCGACTCGATCGGGCAGAAAGCGTTCTTCGCGGCCATCATTGGCGGCTTCAACCAGACGCGCGGCGCGCTGCTCGGCGGCGTGCTGATCGGCATTCTCGAAAACGTCGTCGGCTTCTACGTATCGCCCGCATACAAGGAAGGCGTCGCACTGGTCCTGTTTCTCGCGGTGATCCTGTTCCGGCCCGAAGGATTGCTGGGCAAGTCAGAGGAGCGCAAGGTATGAGCACCGGGCGCAAATCCCTGCTGCTGGCCGCGGGGCTGGCGTTCATCGCCGTCGCCGCGCTGTTCGCCAAGCGCAGCGAGGTCTATCTGCT
Organism: uncultured beta proteobacterium; assembly: GCA_963782625.1. GTDB lineage: Bacteria > Pseudomonadota > Gammaproteobacteria > Burkholderiales > Casimicrobiaceae > VBCG01. Next base: position 72,658 of record CAWAKN010000010.1, read on the forward strand.
CACGCTGACATGCGTCTACCTGATGGCCACGTTCGGCCTCAACCTCACCGTCGGCTACGCGGGACAGATGTCGCTGGGCCAGGCCGCATTCTTCGGCATCGGCGCCTACATCGCGGCGACGGCGATGAAGGCCGGCGTGCCGTTTTTCGTGGTGCTTCCGGTCGCCGCGGTCGTGTGCTTTGCGGTGGGACTGGCACTCGGATTTCCCGCGCTGCGGGTCCAGCATCACTACCTGGCGTTCGCCACACTCGGCTTCAACGTGCTGGTCTTCCTGATCATGCGCAACGAGGAGAAGATCACCGGCGGCACCTTCGGCATCTCGGGTATCCCACGCCCGTCGCTGCTCGGGTATGAATTGAGTGGCGCGGTGCCATTCTTCCTGTTTACCTTCGTTTCCCTGATCATATTGGCCTCATTGCTGTGGTGGCTGCTGCGCTCGCCGTGGGGCCGCGCCTTCGCGGCATTGCGCGACAACCCGATCCGCGCCGAAAGCCTGGGCGTGAACATCACTGCTTACACGCTGCTGGCCTTCGCAATCGGCGCGGCGTGCGCCGGAATCGGCGGCGTCTACTACGCGTCGCTGGTGGAATTCATCGAGCCGGGTCCGTTCCATTTCTCGACGTCCCTCCTGATGCTCCTCGCCGTCATCGTCGGCGGCTCCGGGCGGTTCATGGGCCCCGTCGTGGGCACGGTCATCATCATCCTGTTGCCCGAATTCCTGCGCTCGTCAAATGTCGAGTGGCTCAAGTTCATGCAGAAGTGGTATCTGGCGTTCTTCGGCGTGGCCGTCATCGCGCTGATGATCTGGCTGCCTGGCGGCATCCTCTCCTTCGGCGACCGCTTCAAGGCGAAGGGAGCGACGAAATGAGCGCCGCAGGACCGCTTCAAGGCGCGAATAGCTCCCCCCTTGGGGGCAGCAAACGAAGCGAGCGTGGGGGTGCCATGAGCGCCGAAGGACCGCTCCAAGGCGCGAATGGCTCCCCCTTGGGGGCAGCGAACGAAGTGAGCGTGGGGGTGCCATGAGCTCGTTCCTTGAAGTGAAGGACGTGCGCAAGGCCTATGGCGCGATCAAGGCGGTCGATGGCGTCAGCTTCAACGTCGGACCGGGCGAGATCGTCGGCGTCATCGGCCCCAACGGCTCAGGCAAGACGACGCTGTTTAACAGCATCCTGGGCCAGATCAAGCCGACCTCCGGTGGCGTCACGCTCTGCGACGAGGACATCACCGGCATGTCGCCGCTGGAGCTGTCGCGCCGCGGCGTCGGCCGAACGTTCCAGACGCTGCAGGTTTTCGTCAAGCTGTCGGTGCGCGACAACCTGATCGCGGCGGCGCAGGAATTCAAGGGCACGCTCATGTCCCGCCTGCTGGCCAGGCCCGATGCCGGGTTAGGCGAGCACGCGGACCGAATGATCGAACTCTTTCGGCTGCAGCACGTCGCCGGCCTGCCCGCGGGCAGCCTGTCGTACGGACAACAGAAACTGATCGACATCGCGATGGCGTTCATGCCGGCGCCGCGGCTGGTCCTGCTCGACGAGCCGTGCGCCGGCGTGAATCCCAGCCTCGTCGACCAATTGCGGGAACTGCTGGTGGAACTCAACAAGTCGCAAGGCGGCAGCTTTGTCGTGATCGAGCACAACATGGATTTCATCATGAAGCTCTGTCCGCACGTCATCTGCATGGTCGAAGGCAAGGTGCTGTCGGAGGGACCCCCGGCAACCGTGCAGGCGAACCCGCAGGTACTCGAAGCATATTTAGGAAACTGAGTTTGGCAACCGAGTGGCCAGTTGAGCGGAGACAATTGTGAGCGCCGAAAAGATCATCGAATTCGACCGCGTCGTCGCCGGCTATTCGCCCAGCCTGACGATCCTGAACGAGACCACGCTGGATGCGCGGCGCGGCGAGATCACGCTGCTGATCGGCCCCAACGGCGCCGGCAAGTCGACCGTGCTGAAAACGCTGTTCGGCATGCTGGTGCCGCGTTCGGGAGAAGTCCGCTTCGAAGGCAAGAACATCAACGGCAAGTCGCAGCGCCGACTGCTGGCCGATGGCATCGCATTCGTTCCGCAGGGCCGGAACCTCTTCGGGTCGCTGTCGGTGCGCCATAACCTCGAATTGGGCGGCATCACGCTCCCGCGCGGCGAACTGGGCGCAAGGATCGAGGAAGTCCTCGCACGTTTTCCACGCATCCGGGAGCGCCTCGACAACCAGGCGTCGACCATGTCCGGCGGCGAGCAGAAGCAGCTCGAAGTCGGCCGTGCGCTGCTCTTGCGTCCACGCGTGCTGCTGATCGACGAGCCGTCGATCGGGCTGTCGCCGAAGCTCGTCCAGGAAGTGATGGCACTGCTTCGCGCGCTGGCCGATGGCGGCACGACGGTTCTGATGGTCGAGCAGAACGTCCGTACGGCGCTCAAGTATTCGAACCGCGCGCTGGTGCTGGAAATGGGCCGCCTGGCACTCGACCGCCCGGCGAGCGAACTGCTCAAGGATCCCGATCTCAACCGCCTGTTCCTTGGCGGCCATGCGGAACGAAAGAGCGCCTGATAATCTGCACTGACCGGCCGGGCGTGAGACGATCGCGCCCGCGACGAAGGTGGCAAAATCATGGCTCGCGCTGATCCGCATCGGGAGATTGACGCATGATCGACAAGACCGTTCCCACGCCGGCCGCCGCCGTGGCGGGAATCCACGACGGCGCCACGGTGATGATCGGCGGCTTCGGCACGGCCGGCATGCCGTCGGAACTGATCGACGCACTCATCGAACAGGGCGCGCGCGAACTCACGATCGTCAACAACAATGCGGGCAACGCCGATACCGGGCTGGCCGCGCTGCTCAAAGCCATGCGCGTTCGCAAGATCGTCTGTTCCTTTCCGCGGCAAACGGATTCCTACGTCTTCGACGCGCTGTATCGCGCCGGCGAAATCGAACTGGAACTGGTGCCTCAGGGAAACCTGGCCGAGCGCATCCGCGCTGCCGGCGCCGGCATCGGTGCCTTTTTCACGCCGACCGGCTTCGGCACGCTGCTGGCCGAGGGCAAGGAAACTCGCGTCATCGACGGTCGCAACTACGTCCTCGAGTACCCAATCCACGCCGATTACGCGCTGATCAAGGCTGACCGGGGCGACCGCTGGGGCAACCTCGTCTATCGCAAGACCGCGCGCAACTTCGGCCCGATCATGGCCAGCGCCGCGAAGTGTGCGATCGTTCAGGTGCGCGAGGTGGTCCCGCTGGGAAGCCTCGATCCGGAACACATCGTCACACCGGGAATTTTCGTCCAGCGCCTGGTGGCGGTCGACTCGCCTTCGCTGGCGTCGCAACCGCAAGCCGCAGCATAGAGTGCCCCGATGAAACGTTACAGTCGCGACCAGATGGCCGCCCGCGTTGCCCGCGACATTCCCGAAGGCGCCTATGTCAACCTGGGGATCGGCCTGCCTACGCTGGTCGCCAATCACCTGCCCAAGGACCGCGACATCTTCCTGCACAGCGAAAACGGGCTTCTCGGGATGGGGCCGGCGCCGGCGCCCGGAAAGGCGGACGGCGACCTCATCAACGCGGGCAAGCAGCCGGTGACGCTGCTCGCCGGCGGCGCGTACTTCCACCACGCCGATTCATTTGCGATGATGCGCGGTGGTCACCTCGATTTCTGCGTGCTCGGCGCGTTCCAGGTCTCCACGACGGGCGACCTGGCCAACTGGCATACCGGCGAGCCCGACGCCATTCCCGCCGTCGGCGGGGCCATGGACCTGGCCATCGGCGCCAAGAAAGTATTCGTGATGATGGAGCACCAGACGCGCAGTGGAGAGAGCAAGATCGTCGACCGGTGCACCTATCCGCTGACGAGCATCGGCTGCGTCGACCGGATCTATACCGACATCGCGGTGATGGACGTCACGCCGCTCGGTCTGCGCGTGGTGGAAATGATCGACGGCATGACACTCCGCGAACTCGCGGACCTGACCGGGGTGCCGCTCGCCATGGCCTGAGCGGCCGGGACCGCCAATCACACGCAGCGCTCGCCAGCGGCAACGGCCGCCGGACAACCACAGGAAGCATCATGCCCAACGCGTTCATCTGCGATGCCATCAGGACTCCGATCGGTCGCTATGGCGGCGCCCTTGCGCACGTCCGCACCGACGATCTCGGCGCCATTCCGTTGCGCGCGCTGATCGAGCGCAACGCCAAGGCCGACTGGTCGGCGGTCGACGATGTCATCTACGGCTGCGCGAACCAGGCCGGCGAGGACAATCGCAACGTCGCTCGCATGGCGCTGTTGCTGGCCGGGCTTCCGGTCGACGTGCCGGGCACGACCGTCAACCGGCTGTGCGGTTCGAGCATGGACGCCATCGCAATGGCCGCCCGTGCGATCAAGAGCGGCGAGACGTCGCTGATGATCGCCGGGGGTGTCGAGAGCATGTCGCGCGCGCCGTTCGTGATGGGCAAAGCCGACAGCGCGTTCTCGCGCGCCGCGAAGATCGAGGACACGACGATCGGATGGCGCTTCGTCAACCCGCTGATGAAAGCGAAGTACGGCATCGATTCGATGCCCGAGACTGCGGAGAACGTGGCCGCGGAATTCAAGGTCTCGCGCGCCGACCAGGATGCATTCGCACTCCGGAGCCAGCAGCGCGCTGCGGCCGCGATCGCTGCCGGCCGGCTCGCCGAGGAAATCGTCCCCGTCGCTCTTCCCGCAAAAAAGGGCGACCCGGTCATCGTGGACCGCGACGAGCACCCGCGCGACACGACAGTGGAATCTCTGGCAAAGCTGAAAGGGGTGGTGCGTCCCGACGGGACGGTGACCGCGGGCAACGCCTCCGGCGTCAACGATGGGTCGTGCGCCGTGCTGGTCGCCTCGGAGGACGCTTGTCGCCGCCATGGCCTGACGCCACGGGCGCGCGTCGTTGCCGCGGCAGCGGCAGGCGTGGCGCCGCGCATCATGGGGTTCGGGCCCGCACCGGCGACGCGCAAGGTTCTCGCGAAGGCGGGCCTCACGCTCGCCGACATCGATGTCATCGAATTGAACGAGGCGTTTGCCGCACAGGCGCTCGCCGTCACGCGCGACCTGGGACTACCGGATGACGCGGCAATCGTCAATCCGAATGGCGGCGCCATCGCGCTTGGCCATCCGCTGGGCGCCAGCGGCGCGCGCCTGGTGACCACGGCGCTCTACCAGTTGCACCGCACCGGCGGGCGCTACGCGCTGTGCACGATGTGCATCGGCGTGGGCCAGGGCATCGCCATCATCATCGAACGTACCTAGCCATCTTGCTCAGGAGAAGCCAGGATGTCCAAGCCCGTCAATACGCCGACTACCCCGGTCGCCGGCTACCGCAAGCCTGACCGCGGCACGCAGCCGGAATACCTGTATCCGCCGTATGCGTCGACGGTGAAGCGCTCGCCGTCGCAGCCGCTGGTGATGCTGCCGCCGTCGCTGTCCGAAGTCACGGGCCCGCTGTTCGGCCACGACCTGATCCGCGCCAACGACTTCGACCTGACCAAGCAGCACGCGGCGGATCCAATCGGCGAACGCATCGTCGTCGGCGGGCGCGTCCTCGACGCCAACGCCAAGCCGGTCGCCAACACGCTGGTGGAGATCTGGCAGGCCAACGCCGCGGGCCGCTACCCGCACAAGCGCGACAATCACAACGCGCCGACCGACCCCAATTTCACCGGCTGCGGACGGACGATGACCGACGCCGACGGCCGCTACCGCTTCGTCACGATCCGCCCCGGCGAATATCCGTGGCGCAACCACTACAACGCGTGGCGGCCGGCGCATATCCACTTTTCGCTGTTCGGTCCGGCATTCGTCACGCGACTGGTGACGCAGATGTATTTTCCGGGCGACCCACTGCTCGAGTACGATCCGATGTACACGAGCATTCCGGACGAGCGCGCGCGCCGCCGGCTGGTTTCGCAGTTCGACTGGGAGGCGACGATTCCGGAACAGGCGCTCGGCTATCGCTTCGACATCGTTCTGCGCGGCCGTGACGAGACGCCGATGGACAACTACCTTCCCGCGTGACCGCGCGCACACCATGAGCCTGCAAACGACAGCGTCGCAAACCGTCGGTCCGTACCTGCACATCGGCCTCACGTGGCTCGTCACCGACAACCTGGCCGGCCCGGGCGTAACCGGAGATCGTATCTCGATCGAAGGCCGCGTTCTCGATGGCGACGGCAATCCGGTCAACGACGCGCTTGTCGAGATCTGGCAAGCCAACGCGCACGGCAAGTACGCGCATCCGGACGACCCGCAGGACAAGCCCCTCGAGCCCGGCTTCAAGGGCTTCGGTCGCGTTCCCACCGACGAGAAGGGAAGCTTCCAGTTCGCCACGATCAAGCCGGGGCGGGTCGCGGCGCCGGGCGGCGGACTTCAGGCGCCGCACATCAGCGTGACGATCTTCATGCGCGGCCTGCTCAAGCACCTCAATACGCGCATCTACTTTCCGGAGGACCCCGCCAACGCCGACGACGCCGTCCTCCAAAGCGTGCCTGAGCCGCGCCGCGGGACGCTGATCGCCAAGCCCGTCGCCGGTCGTCCGGGCGCGCTCGAATGGAACGTCATCGTCCAGGGCGACGGCGAAACGGTATTCTTCGCGTGCTGATCGCGCGCCATCCACCCCAAGTAGCCGCGACCCGCCGACAGCCTTGAACACGCAGGACCCGCCCCGCCTCACCGACGCGCTGTTCACGACGGAGTCGATGCGCGCCATCCTCTCCGATCGAAGCCGCGTGCAGCGGATGCTCGACTTCGAGGCGGCGTTGGCGCGCGCGGAGGCGGCCGTTGGTGTCATTCCGGCGTCGGCGGCCCCCATCATCGCAGGCCAGTGCAAGTCCGAGCTGTACGACATTGCCGCGCTCGCGCTCGCGACGGCCGAAGCCGGCAATCCGGCCATTCCGCTGGTCAGGGCGCTGACGTCGCTCGTCGCGCGACAGGACCCCGATGCCGCACGGTACGTGCATTGGGGCGCGACGAGCCAGGACGCCATGGACACGGGCCTTGTGCTGCAGATGCGGGAAGCGCTTGGTTTCATCGCCGTCGACCTGGCAAGGCTGTCAACGGCGCTTGCATCGCTGACGCGCGAACACGCGCAGACGCCGCTCGCAGGGCGGACGTGGCTTCAGCAGGCCACGCCCGTGACGCTGGGCCTCAAGGCTGCCGGAATCCTGAGCGCTGTCGAGAGGCATCGCGCCCGTATTGCGGACCTGCTGCCGCGGATCGCGATGCTGCAATTCGGCGGCGCCACCGGTACGCTAGCCTCGCTCGGCGAACGCGGACCTGCGGTCGCGGCAGCGCTGGCGCAGGACCTCGATCTCGGGCTGCCCGACATGCCGTGGCACACGCACCGCGATCGCATCGCCGAAGTCGCGACGACGCTGGGCCTCGTCGTCGGCACGCTGGGGAAAATCGGCCGCGACGTGTCGCTGCTGATGCAAACGGAAGTCGGCGAGGCGTTCGAGCCGGCTGATGTCGGACGCGGCGGATCGTCGACGCTGCCGCACAAGCGCAATCCGGTGAGCTCCGCAGCCATTCTTGCCGCCGCGGCGCGCGTGCCGGCGCTGGTTTCCACGATGCTCGCCGCGATGGTTCAGGAACACGAACGAGGCTTGGGCGGCTGGCACGCGGAATGGGAGACGCTTCCCGAGATTTGTGCGCTGGCATCCGGAGCGCTCGCGCATGCAATCCGGGTCGTCGAAGGCCTCCATATCGACGAGGCAAGGATGGCAGCCAACCTGGGAATCACCCGCGGAATGGGACAGGCCGAGGCCGTATCGATGGCGCTCGCCGCTCACCTCGGCAAGCAGCAGGCGCACGAGCTCGTGGAGCGCGCGTGCCGCACATGCAGCGACGAGGGCGTGACGCTGCTCGCCGTTCTCGACGCGGATGCCAAGGTTCGCGCACACCTGTCCACCGGGGATCTCGAACGCCTGCTCGATCCCCGCAATTACATTGGCGCCGCGGCGCATTTCATCGACCGGGCGTTGTCGGCAGGCGGGCAGCCTGCGCTGGACGCGCATGGCACGGCACGAGATTCGTCGGAATCCTTCGTCGACGTCGATGGCGCCCGAATTCGCTGCCGCGTCGACGGCGACGTCGGGGCGCCCGTCCTGGTGCTCTCCAACTCCCTGGGCGCCGACCTGTCGATGTGGGACGACCAGGTCGATGCGCTCGCATTGCGCTTCCGCGTCGTGCGCTACGACACGCGCGGGCATGGCTCCTCCACCGCGACGCCAGGACCGTACGCTATCGAGCGCTTGGGACGCGACGTCGTCGGCCTGCTCGACGGCCTTGGCATTGCGCAGGCGCATTTCTGCGGCCTGTCGCTGGGTGGACTGACAGGAATGTGGCTGGGAGTTCATGCGCCAAACCGGGTGCGGCGGCTCGTTCTCGCCAACACCGCGGCGCGCATCGGACCACCGGAAAACTGGAATGCGCGGATCGACAAGGTGCGGACCGGCGGCATGGGCGCCATATCGCAGGCCGTCGTCGAGCGCTGGTTCACTGCGTCGTATATCGCGTCGCACCCGCAACGCGCCGCGGCAATGCGGCAGATGCTGGAGCGCACGCCCGCGGAAGGCTACGTAGCGTGCTGCGCCGCGGTCCGTGACGCCGATCTGCGCGAAGGCATCGCGGGAATCGAGGTGCCGACGCTCGTCATCGCCGGATCGCACGATATGGCCACGCCCGCGACGGAGGGCCGGTTTCTCGCGGACCGCATCGAGGGCGCCGCCTATGTCGAGTTGGCGGCCGCGCACATATCCAATATCGAGGCCGCGCCGGCATTCACGCAAGCGCTGCTTACCTTCCTCGACACGTAGGAGACATCGCTGTGGACGACCGCGAACGCAAAGCCGAGGGAATGAAAGTCCGCCGCTCCGTGCTGGGTGACGCACACGTCGACCGCTCGCAGGCAGCCAGCAACGCGTTCAACGAGGAGTTCCAGGACCTGATCACCCGCTACGCATGGGGCGAGATCTGGACGCGCCCCGGTTTGTCGCGGCACACGCGCAGCCTGATGACGCTCGCACTCATGGTCGCGCTCAATCGCGGGGATGAGTTCCGGATGCATGTGCGTGCGGCATTCAACAACGGCGTGACGCGCGACGAAATCAAGGAAGTGCTCCTGCACTGCGCGATCTACTGTGGCGTGCCCGCGGCCAATGCCGCGTTCCACATGGCAGGCGACGTGTTCGCCGAGATGGATCGCGACGCCGACTGAGCCGCGGAGGAACGGCTTGCAACTGCGCACACAGGTCGGCATCGTCGGCGCGGGTCCCGCGGGCCTTCTCCTTTCGCACCTGCTGCATCTCGAGGGCATCGAGTCGGTCGTCGTCGAGTCGCGCAGCCGCGACTACGTCGAGCATCGGGTGCGGGCGGGAGTTCTGGAACAGGGTGCGGTCGACCTGCTGGTGCAAGCGGGCGTGGGCGAACGGTTGCGCCGCGAAGGACTCGTGCACCATGGCATCGAACTGCGCTTCGGCGGTCGCGGCCACCGCATCGACCTGACCGAGCTCACGGGCGGCCGGTCCATTACCGTCTATGGGCAGCAGGAGGTCGTGAAGGACCTGATACGCGCGCGCCTCGATGCCGGTGGCCAGGTGCTGTTCGACGCCTCGGACGTCAGCGTGCACGCGCTCGAGTCAACCAGCCCGCGCATCCGCTTCCGGCGAGGCGATGAGGAAGTCGAGTTGCAATGCGACGCGATCGCCGGCTGCGACGGCTTTCACGGCATCTGCCGACCTTCCCTGCCGGCCGGCGTGCTGGCGGCATTCGAGCGCAGCTATCCATTCGCGTGGCTCGGCATCCTCGCGCAGGCGGCGCCCTCGCACGAGGAGCTGATCTACGCGTATCACGAGCGCGGCTTCGCGCTCTTCTCGATGCGCTCGCCGGCAATCACGCGCCTGTACCTGCAGGTCGCTCCCGACGAGGACATCGGCCAATGGTCCGACGACCGGATCTGGCAGGAGCTGCACACGCGCCTCGAAACGGACGATGGCTGGAAGCTCAATGAAGGGCCGGTGCTGGAAAAGGGCATCACCGGCATGCGCAGCCATGTCACCGAGCCGATGCAGCATGGCCGGCTGTTCCTCGCGGGCGATTCCGCGCACATCGTCCCGCCGACCGGCGCCAAGGGCATGAATCTCGCCGTCGCCGACGTTCATGTCCTGTGCCGCGCGCTGACCGCATTCTTCAAGTCGCGGCGCGAGGACCTGCTCGCGGCGTATTCGCATACGTGTCTGAAGCGCGTGTGGCGCGCCGAGCATTTTTCCTGGTGGATGACGTCGATGCTCCACCGCTTTCCGGGCGACGACGGCTTCGGGCACCGGCTACAGCGCTCGCAACTCGACTATGTCGTCGGCTCACGTTCCGCTGCCGCGTCGCTTGCGGAGAATTATGTGGGTCTGCCCTTGGTCTAGCCTTTCGAATTGCCCGCCCGAATCCCGGCGGCGGAGGTTTCGCGGAAGCACTAGAATCCGCCTCATGTCGAAACTGCCCGCACCCGCTACGATGTACCGCGCGCTGCTTCGCCACGACCCGGCGTATGAAGGGGTTTTCTGGCTTGGCGTGCGCACGACGGGCATTTTTTGCCGGCCGACCTGCCGCGCCCGCACCCCGAAGCGCGAAAACGTCGAGTTCTTCGGCGCGCCCGCCGAGGCGTTGCATGCCGGGTATCGACCGTGCCTGAAGTGCCGTCCGCTCGACCATGGCCGAAAGCCGCCGGAACTGGTGGCCCGGCTGCTGGTCGCCGTGGAGCGCGACCCGCTGCGGCGCTATCGCGACGCGGAACTCGCTGAACTCGGCATCGACGCATCGACTGCACGCCGCCAGTTCAAGCGCTATTGCGGCATGACATTCCAGGCCTACCACCGCGCGCGGCGCATGGGACTCGCGCTCGCCGACATCAGGAAAGGGAAGACCGTGACCGATTCACAACTGGACCAGGGCTTCGAATCCGGCAGCGGATTCCGGGAGGCCTTCACCCGCATCGTCGGGACGGCGCCGTCGCGTGCCCGCGATGTCGCCATTCTTCACGCCAAGTGGCTCGAGACGCCGTTGGGTTCGATGCTGGCATTGGCCGACGATCGCGGCTTGCATCTGCTCGACTTCGTCGACCGGCGCGGGCTCGAACGCGCGCTCGCCGTGCTGCAGAAACGGCTGAACGCGCGCATCCTGCCGGGCGAGCATCCGGTGCTGGCGCAGATCGCGCGCGAACTGAACGAATACTTCGACGGTGCGCGGATGCGCTTCGACACCCCGGTCGTGCTGACTGGATCGGCGTTCCAGTCGTCAGTCTGGCGTGCATTGCAGTCGATTCCTGCCGGAACGACCAACTCCTACGGCGAGCTTGCCGCGCGGATCGGGCAACCCACGGCGGTGCGCGCGGTGGGTCGCGCCAACGGCGACAATCGGCTGTCCATCATCGTGCCGTGTCACCGCGTGATCGGCGCCGACGGCGCATTGACCGGCTATGGCGGCGGATTGTGGCGCAAGCAGAAGCTGCTCGACCATGAAAGGGCGGCGGTACCGAGGCATTGATGCCGACGCGTTCGCTCGTCCTGCTGATGACGCTTGCCGCGCTATGGGGCGGTTCCTTCGTCTTCATGCGCTACGCCGTTCCGGCCATGGGGCCTGTGCCGCTCGCGTTTGTGCGGGTCGCCTTGGCCGCGCTGGTCCTGTTCGCGCTGACCGCCGCTCGCCGCAACGTGCCCGACCTGCGATCGCAGTGGCGCGGCTTTGGCATCGTCGGTCTCGTCAACTCGGCGCTGCCCTTCGTCCTGTTCTGTTTCGCCGAGCAGACCATCGGCGCGTCGACCGCGGGAATACTCAACGCGACCAGCCCATTCTTCGGCGCCATCGCCGCGGCGATCTGGCTGGGCGAACCGCTGACGGCGCGCAAGATCGGCGGCATGGCACTGGGACTCGCCGGCGTCGCGCTGCTGGTCGGATTGCACCCTGAGGCCCTGACGCGCGAGACAGTTCTTGCCATCGCGGCGTGCCTCGCCGCCGCGCTTTGCTATGGGCTGGGAGGCGTCTATGCCAAGAAACGGATGCAAGGCGTGCCGAGCTTCGCGCTGGCGTGCGGCAGTCAGCTGGCCGCCGCGATCATCCTGGCCCCCGTGATGCCATTTACGTCGATTCCGGGACCGGTCACGTCATGGGTCGTGTTCAATGTCGTCGCGCTGGCCGTGGCATCCACTGCGATCGCGTATCTCATCTACTTCCGGCTCATTGCGGATATCGGTCCGTCGCAGGCGCTCACCGTGACTTTCCTGATTCCGCTGTTCGGCGCGCTGTGGGGGTACCTGTTCCTCGGCGAGGCGATCACGGCAAATATGTTAACCGGCGGCGCGCTGATCATTGCCGGCACCGTGTTGGCATTGCGGCCCAACGTAGCTCGTGTGGCGCACGCACGTTAGAATCGCGCTCATGGATCACGCTGTCGTCGGTGCGCCGCTCTCGCTTCGAGGCGGTGCAGGAAGACAGCCCCCTGGCGCTGCTCGCGCATTGCGAAGGTCACAGGCGATTGCCGTCCATCCATCCCGCGTTGGCAAGTCTGAGTACCGCTGCGCGACACTTGCGTTCATGCGCACGTCAATTCTGGTGATTGGGTTGTGCGGTCTGGCGAGCTGCGCCTCGCCGCCCAGCAAGCCGGCCCCCAACCCCGAATTCGCCCGCGCGCTGGCGCCGGTCTTCGCGGTCGATATGCCCGAGGCACTGGAGCGCCTGGCGGCATTGGCACCCGCGACCCTGGACGCTTCGCAGCGCCGCACGCGCGACTGCATCATCGACCGCTTCGGGCAAGCCGCTGCCGTGTCGAACGACGGCGCGCTCGCCGCGCCGGTCGAAGCCGTGCTGCAAGCCTATCGCCGTTACTGGACGACGGCGCTGATGCGGCGCGCGAGCCAGGAAGGTGCGGAAGCCGTACTGTCTGCCGATCTCGGCAAGCTCATGGGTGCAACGGGGTCGGGAATCGAGGCCCAGACAGAAGCGGCCGTGCACGTGGCCGAAAGCCACGGCTTGCATGCGCTGGGGGGCGTCACAGCGCCCTTGCACGAATTCATGCTGTGGCGTCAACAAACCACACAGCGCGAGACCATCGCCTTGGTTGGCGGGACCGTGGACATTCAGGTGACATTGCTCGATGGCTTCGTGAGCCTGGGCTGGGCCGCGTGGGGAACTTGCGAACGAAGTCACACCGGCGGTTGGGCCACGACCGACGGAATCATGGTGGTCGCGCCTGCCTGGAAACTCGACAGCGAGGAATACCTGGTCAGCCTGCGGGCGCACGAGGCACAGCATTTCAGCGACTACCGCATCTACCCGAAGCTCGCTTCGCCCGACCTGGAGTACCGGGCCAAACTGGTCGAGCTGGCGCTGGCGGATCAGACGCAGCGCGCGTTGCTGGACCAGTTCACGGCCGGCGCGAAGCGCGACCGCAACCTGCCCCATCCGTTCGCCAACTATTGGGTGGTCGAACGCGTTCGAACAAGATTGGGCGTTACGAATTGGGACGCCGTCACAGCCGTTGCCGTTCGCAACGCGGCGACCGCGGAGCTTGTCGCCCACAGCGCCGAGCTCGACGCCCGCGGTCGCGATTCCGTCGAGACGGCGCTTCCCGACTGAAGCGGCGCGGCCGGTCCAAGACGAGGTCAGCCAATTCCAGGATTCGTTCGCGCAGCTCGCTTGCGGAAATGTCTTCCGCGATCCTGGAACCGGCGTTCGGTCCGATGGAGCCGGGTAACCTATTGCGCCGCAGCAAATGGCAACTTGGCTGAGCTTACCTGAGGCTCACGTTCGCGTCATACTTGCGCGGTAGCATCCACCGTTTCGTCCCCGGTCATCGATGGCAATCTATCTAAGCATCGAATCACTGAGCGTTTCGTATGGCACGACCCGCGTGCTCGACCGTGTGAGCCTTGGCGTCGAACGCGGAGAAATGATTGCGCTGCTTGGCAGCTCGGGCTGCGGCAAGACGACGCTGCTGCGCGCCATCGCCGGCTTCGTGTCACCCTGTGAGGGCACGATCAGGGTCGGCGGCGAGGACATAACACGCTTGCCGCCGGAAAAGCGCGAAACGGCGATGATGTTCCAGTCCTATGCACTGTGGCCGCACATGACCGTCGCCGGGAACATCGGCTATGGGCTCAAGATGCGCGGCTGGGACAAGGGTGCCATCGACCGGCGTGTCGAGGAAATGCTGACGCTGCTGCAGCTTTCCGGCTTCGCGCAACGCCCGGTGACGCAACTCTCCGGCGGCCAGCGGCAACGCGTCGCGCTGGGTCGGGCACTGGCGGTCGACCCAAGGCTTCTCCTGCTCGATGAACCCATGTCCAACCTCGACTACAAGGTGCGACTGGAGTTGCGCCACGAATTGCGCGCGTTGCAGCGGCGCATCGGCATCACCGCGGTTTACGTCACCCATGACCGCGAGGAGGCTCTGACGCTCGCCGACCGCATCGCCGTGATCGACGCCGGCCGCGTCGTCCAGGTCGGTGCGCCCGAGGAGATATTCCATCGGCCGGAGTCTGCTTTCGTCGCCGGCTTCATGGGTGCGGATAACGCACTCGACCTCGTCCGCACGGACGATGGCATGCTGGTCGCGGCGGGAGCCGGCGCGCCGTTGGACGCGCGGATGCGCGCGCACTTTCGAAGCGACTCGGCGCGCCTGGCCGCGGCGCCCGGGCAGATCGGTTCCGACGCGCTCGTTCTCAATGGCGTGGTGTCGCAGAGTGTCTACGTCGGGCAAGGTTATCGTTACCGCGTGCATGCCGACGGCGCGGACGTATGGGTCAACGCAACGGAACGCTACGCGGAGGGGGCGGCGGCTTGCGTTATCGTCCCGCGCGCGGCGCTGCTGCTCTTTCCGGGGGCTTCCGGCGCCCGTGTTGTTACCTAGGAGGACACATATGAACCTTTGCAAGAGCCTTATGAGCGCGATACTCGTCGCAGGCGCATGCGCGGTCGGCGGCGCGGGCGCGCAGACCACGCTCAACGTCGTCACGGCCGGCGATCAGAACATGGTCGACTACGTGAACAATTACCTCGCGCCGAAATTCGAGGCGTTGAACCCTGGAGTCAAGGTGCGTGCGGTAGGGACGGGGCCTGGCGATTCGGGTTCGCAGAAGATCTACGAGAAACTGTCGGCGCAGCAGAAGGCGGGGACCGCGGCGTGGGACGTCGACGTCGCTGTTGTGCACCAGCGCGGCGCCGCGACCATGGTGAACGAGAAGTTGCTGATGCCCTACCGCAACGACATCCCGGCGGGCAAGCTCGTCTCGCGCGACAGCGCCAAGAATGCGCTGGGCGCGAATGTCGACGGTTATGTGCTGCCGATGTTCCACAGCCAGATCGCGTTTGCCTACAACCCGGACCTCGTCAAGGCACCGCCCAAGTCGTATGCGGAACTCGCTGAGTGGGTGAAGAAGAATCCGAAGCAGTTCGGCTACAACGGCGTGAAGGGCGGGATGTCCGGCGTAGGGTTCGTGATGGGCTGGGTCGGCGCCAACGCCGGCATCGGTGACAAGCTGGAAAAGGGCCCGTACGATCCGGCGCAGAAGGCTGCGATCGACAAATCGCTGGTCGGCCTCAAGGATTTCAATCAGTACGTCGTGATGACTCCGGGCAATGCGGGAACGCTCGACATGCTCAACCGAGGCGAGATCGCGATGGGCCCCGTATGGGTCGACATGTTCTACACGTGGCAGGCCGACGGCAAGATGAACCCGAAGGTCAAGCTGTCGCTGCCGTCTCCCGGATTGCCCGGCCAGCCGATGTATTACGTGATTCCGGGCAAAGCCGCGAACGCCGCGCTGGCGAAGAAGTTCATCGACTTCGCAGAGAGCCCGGAGGTACAGGCCGACGGCATCGTCAAGCAATTCAACTGGTATCCGGGCATCGATCCCCAGTTCGTCCAGGCCAAGCTGACGCCAGCGGAATGGAACAAGCTCTTCACCGACATTCCACCGTCGGACCTGGCGAAATTCGGCCGGCCTTTTCCGCTAGCCGATTATTTCACGGACATCGTGGAAGGCTACGAGCGCGTCGTTCTGAAATGACGTCGGTCACGGCTGGAGCGACGCAGGAGTGAGCGGCACGGAGGGAACGACGGGAAGTTGGCGGGCCTACGCACTGGTCGCACCTGCGCTCGCCGTCATCGGCGCGTTCTTCGTGCTGCCCCTGATCATGTCGGCGGTGCTGGCGTTTCGCGACAAGGCCGGCGCATTCACGCTGCAGCATTTTGCCAAGGCGTGGGACTTGTATCGGACCGACCTCCTGTTCACGATCGGCATCACGCTGCTGGCGACGGTGCTGATCGGGCTCGTCGCCATTGCGATTTCGGGCTACCTGACCCTGGGTGAAAACCCGCGGACGGTCGCTATCCTGCGCTGGCTGTACCGATGGCCGCTGTTCATCCCGTTCATCGTCACCGGGCAGGTCATGCGCACGTTCCTGGCCAAGAACGGAATTCTCAATCACATGCTGATCGGAACCGGGCTGATCGAGCCGTTGGCTGCACAAAGCCTGCTCGATTGGCGCGGCATCGTCGTCGCCTTCGTATGGAAGCAGGCGCCGTTCGTCACGCTGCTGCTGGCGGGCGCGATGGCGTCCATCGAAACCCAGCATGTCGAAGCCGCACGCAATCTGGGCGCGCGCCGGATGCGCGTTTTGCTGGATATCGTGATTCCACAAGTCCGAGGAACGCTGCTGGTCGGGCTCGTGCTTTCGTTCGTGACGATGCTCTCCGTGCTTTCCGTTCCGTTGATGATCAATCCGAACTCGCCGACGATGATCACCGTCGACATCGCGTACCGGATCAATACGCACAGCGACTATGCTGTGGCCAATGCACTGTGCCTGATGTCGCTGCTGGTCGCCGCAGCGGCGGCGTGGCTGTACCTGCGCCACGCCGTGGGGCAGGCGGCGCGAACGTGATCGGGATGCCCATGCGCAATGCGGTGCTTTCCCGCTGGGGCCAATCGATCATGCGTGCCGCGCTGCTGGGTCTCGTCGCGTTCGCGATCTTCGGACCGCTTCTCAACCTGTTCCTGTGGGCGTTCGCCGAGCAGTGGTACTTCCCGCACAAGCTGCCGCAGCAGTTCGGTTTCACCTTCTGGGCGCGCGTGTTCCAGCCACGGGGGAACGCGATCGCGTCGCTTTCGACGAGCATCTGGATTGCACTGCTGACCGTGGTCACCAGTCTCGCCGTAGCGATTCCCGCCGGCTACGCCCTGGCCCGTCTCAGGCTTCGCTGGCGCGGCCTCATCCTCTTGGCATTCCTGCTGCCGCAGGCTGTCCCGAACATTCCCGTGTACGTGAATATCGCGCGGATTTTCTACGAGCTTGGCCTGAACGGCACGATCCTCGGCGTGGTGCTGGTGCATGCGGCGCACGGGCTGGTCCTGGCCGTGTGGATTGCGTCGGCGGCGTTCGCCTCCATCGACTCCTCGCTCGAGGAGGCGTCGCGCAATCTCGGTGCATCGCCCTGGGCGTGTTTCCGCACGGTGACGTTGCCGCTGGCGCTGCCGGGCCTCATTGCCAGCGCGATCTTCGTGTTCCTCGAGTCCCTCGACGAATTCACCGGCACCTACTTTGTAGGCGTCCCCGACGTCACGACGCTTCCGCTCCTGATGTTCAACGCCAGCATGGGCGGCAACTACCAGATCGCCTCGATCACGGCGCTGCTGCTGCTGATTCCGTCGATCGCCTTCATGCTGGTGGTGGAGCGCTTCCTCAAGGCCGACGTGCTGGCGATGGTGGGCCGCTAGTTTCGAAACTCCTGCCACATTGCGCGGGCCCGCGTCGATGCCGTCCAGGCACGTCCGACAATAGTCGTTACGCTGTTGGCGTTGGCGGGGGGCGCGGGGATTCCCGCAACCACACCCTCGCGCACGCGCGTCTAGACCAGATCGCCCGCGGGACCGAGGATCTGTTCGCGCAACTCGCGGTAACGCGGGAGCTGCGGCGGATAGACGCACAGGTACTTCACCTGCGCCGCCTGCAGGCAGCGCTGCTTGATGACTTCGAGTTTCTGGTCGCGCGGATTGATGACCTGTTCGGGCTCCTTGGCGTCGACGATCGCGACGATCGTCATGTCGCGGTCGCACACGACAAAGCCGACGTGCTGGTTGGCGATCTTGCGGAAGGCGCGCAGGCGCTCCATGCCCTGCGGACCGATCTTGACCTGCAGCACATCGGCCAGTCGGATGCGGGCGAAAATCTCGTGGCGCGGGAACGCGGCCTTCAGCAGCAGGTAAACCACGCTTTCCGCCCGGGTGAGGAAACGCGGCCGCAGCAGATACAGGCCGGGCAGTTCGGCCGAAGACAGGAGCCGGGTCGTCTCGCCTTCGGTCCACTGGGCAACGGTGTTCGGCGAATCGGCGCCACCTCGGGAGCCGCCGCCCGGGGTGCGATTTCGCCGGGCGAGCCCATAGACGATCGCAACCGCGAATGCGGCCATCGCCAATGCGAACAGAACTCCCTGCGTCATCGCGCCGTTGTCCCTACTCCGGTCGACCTGCCGACAGCCTCGTCACCGGGGAAAAATGCGTTGTTATTTTGCAAGTCTACCCGTTAACGCCTTGTAGTCTAAAGCATTTGGGCAATCGATGGTCATTGGCGGATTGGCCGGCGGTACAGCATGGAGACCATGCGGCCGAATTTGCGCTGGCCGGAACGGCCGATCCGGTCGCCCGACGGAGCGCAATGACAAAGGCCCGGACGAACCGGGCCTTTGCCTGATGCCGATGCCAAGCGAATGCGCGTTACATGTCCATGTCGCCCATGCCGCCCATACCGCCCATACCGCCACCACCGCCGCCACCGCCCTTTTCGTCCTTGGGCAGTTCGGCAACCATGGCTTCGGTCGTCAACAGCAATGACGCCACCGATGCGGCATTTTGCAGCGCGAAACGGGTGACCTTGGTCGGATCCACGACGCCCATCTCGACCAGGTCGCCGTACTCGCCGGATTGGGCGTTGAAACCGAAATTGCCCTTGCCTTCGACGACCTTGTTGACGACGACCGACGGCTCGTCACCGGCGTTGGCAACGATCTGCCGCAGCGGCTCTTCCAGCGCGCGCAGCACGATCTTGATGCCGGCGTCCTGGTCGTGGTTGTCGCCCTTCAGGTTCTTCAGGTTGCCGCGGGCGCGCAGGTAAGCCACGCCGCCACCGGCGACGATGCCTTCCTCGACAGCCGCGCGCGTCGCGTGCAGCGCATCTTCCACGCGTGCCTTCTTTTCCTTCATTTCGACTTCCGTCGCGGCACCGACCTTGATCACCGCCACGCCGCCGGCCAGCTTGGCCACGCGTTCCTGCAGCTTTTCCTTGTCGTAGTCGCTCGTCGCGTCCTCGACCTGCTTGCGGATGTTCTTCACGCGCGCTTCGATCGCGGGCTTTTCACCGTGACCATCGATGATCGTCGTGTCTTCCTTGCCCACTTCGATCTTCTTGGCGCGGCCCAGGTCCTTGAGCGACGCGTTCTCGAGCTTGAGGCCCAGTTCTTCCGCGATGACCGTGGCGCCAGTCAGGATCGCGATGTCTTCGAGCATCGCCTTGCGGCGGTCGCCGAAGCCCGGCGCCTTGACGGCGGTCGTCTTGAGGATGCCACGGATGTTATTGACTACCAGCGTCGCCAGCGCTTCGCCATCGACGTCTTCGGCAATGATCAGCAGCGGCTTGCCGGCCTTGGCGACCTGTTCCAGCAGCGGCAGAAGGTCACGGATGTTGCTGATCTTCTTGTCATGCAGCAGGATGTACGGATCTTCCAGCAGCGCGACCTGCTTGTCCGGATTGTTGATGAAATACGGCGAGATGTAGCCGCGGTCGAACTGCATGCCTTCGACCAGGTCCAGTTCGTTTTCGAGACCCTTGCCGTCCTCGACGGTGATCACGCCTTCCTTGCCGACCTTGTCCATCGCCTCGGCGATCGTCTTGCCGATCGACGTGTCGGCGTTGGCCGAGATGGAGCCGACCTGCGCGATTTCCTTGCTGGTCGTGCACGGCTTGCTGATCTTCTTCAGTTCCTCGACGACGGCGATGACCGCCTTGTCGATGCCGCGCTTCAGGTCCATCGGGTTCATGCCGGCGGCGACGAACTTGAAGCCCTCGTTGCAGATCGACTGCGCCAGAACCGTTGCCGTGGTCGTGCCGTCACCGGCGACATCGGAGGTCTTGGACGCGACTTCCTTCACCATCTGCGCGCCCATGTTCTCGAAACGGTCCTTCAGTTCGATTTCCTTGGCGACCGACACGCCGTCCTTGGTGATCGTCGGCGCGCCGAAGCTGCGCTCGAGCACGACGTTTCGGCCCTTGGGGCCGAGGGTGACCTTGACCGCGTTGGCCAGCACATTCACGCCGACCATCATCTTGTTGCGCACGCCTTCGCCGAAGCGGACGTCTTTTGCTGCCATGATTTTTTCTCCTGGTGCTTTGTTCGGTGGACGCTCGTTGGCTATCAGCCGACGATGCCGATGATGTCGTCTTCGCGCATGTGCAGAAGGTCGGCGTTGTCCATCTTGAATTCCTGGCCGGAGTACTTGCCGAAGAGGACCTTGTCGCCGGGCTTCACGCCCATGGGCTGGAGCTTGCCGTGTTCATCGGTCTTGCCCGGGCCAACGGCCACGACTTCACCCATCGAGGGTTTTTCCGCGGCGGTGTCGGGGATCACGATGCCACCGGCCGATTTACGCTCTTCCTCGAGGCGCTTGACGATCACGCGATCGTGCAGGGGACGCAGTTTCATGGTTAGCACTCACTCCTGAATATTTCTATTGAAATTACAGCGACTTAGCGTACTAATCGTCACTGTGGCCGGTTGGCGAGGGGCGCTGCCAGGAGCTGGTCGTGACCCGCGCCCCATCACGCAGATTTGCCGAACCCGTGTTGTTAGCACTCAACGGCTTCGAGTGCTAATAATAGGGCATCCCATGGACGAGTTCAACCCCAACGGCGCAATTGACCCTTCCCAAGCGCGTCCGCCATTCCCATGCGCCGGATGGATCGCGGGCCAAGCGCCGTTCAGGGTCTTCGCGCAACCGCCGGTAAGCCGGCCACCAAAATCGTCCAGCAACGCGCTAACTTGACGCTGTAGTCATCTCAGGACGCCGTGCATGCTCCAGCCAGCACATGTCGGACATTTGGCGCTTCTGCGCTCCCTGATCCGCCAGGGCGCCGCGGACGGTAGCTTCGATCGCGAACTGGCGATCGACTCGCCCGGCGCGGAAGAGTTCTTCGCCAAGCTGAAGCGCGCGCTGGTCACCGGCTATTTCGTCGAGGACATCGGCAGCGGGAAGCTCGCCACGGTTTCGGTTCCAGGCTACGTGTTCTGGCCCGACGACCGCCACAGCGGCATGCCGCCGGTCGGATTCGGGCTGTTTCGCTCGATCGACGGCGCCAGCTACGAACTCTGGCTGGCAGGACTCGATCTCTCCGCGCGCGGCGGCGACCAGGGCCGCGCACTGCTTGCTTCGCTGTTCGCCACCCCGCCTGGACAAAAGACCCATATCGTCCGCGTGCATCGCGACTCGAACGCCATCAAGGACCTGCAAAGCCTGCTCGTCGAATTCGGCTTCACGGCCATCGGGGACTCGACACACTTGCGCTGGTTCCTGCACAACGACGCGCCTGATGCGTTGTCGTTGCGGGCGCGCAGTGCGGTCACCGCGCAAAACGCGCTAAACTGACCTGCATTGCCATTCCGCAGGACGCCGCATCGACTGCGGCCGTGCTTACATGCCCGCGTCCCGTGACAACGCGCTGAACGTACAGGGCGGCGCCCTTGCGCCGTGCGGCGCGGCACCCGTCACCGGGTACTTCCGCAACGGCTGCTGCGATACGGGCCCGGACGACACAGGAATGCATACGGTGTGCGCGGTGATGACCGCGGAGTTCCTCGCCTTCTCCAGGGTTTCCGGAAACGACTTGGCTACCCCGCAGCCGGAATCAGGATTCCCGGGCCTGTCCCCTGGCGATTGTTGGTGCCTGTGCGTCGGACGCTGGCGCGAAGCGCTCGAGGCCGGTGTCGCGCCGCCGGTGATACTGGCCGCGACGCATGAGGAGACGCTGGCCGTGGTCATGCTCGAGGACCTCGAACGTCACGCGGCAGCCTGACCAGCCAAGGGCGCATCGACGCGACCGCCGCCGTCGCCACTTACCAAAAGGGCAAACCCGTTGGCCTCATTCTTCTCTCCACAGCCGCCGCAGCTGAATCCGTCACCCGCTGCCGACCCGCTCCGCTCGCGCGCCGTTGCCGCGGGCGCCGGCGCCGCATGGTGGGCCCGCGGCTGGCAGATGTTCCGGTCGAGTATCGGCACGTGGCTCGGCATTCTCGTTGTCTACGTCGTCATATCCGGCCTGTTGAACTCGATCCCGCGCATCGGCGCCATTGCGGAGTGGCTGTTGATGCCGGTGTTCATGGGCGGGATCATGCTTGGATGCGATGCGCTGCATGCCGGCAGGCCGTTGCGTATCACACACCTGTTCGATGGCTTCAAGGGTCCGCATTTCGTGCCGCTGCTGCTGATCGGCGTGTTCAACCTCCTGCTGTGCGTGCTGACGGTCGTCGTCGCCGTCATCGTGCTCGCAGCCGGGCTCGGCATGTCCGGATTGATGAATCTCGCCGACCTCCCCGCCGATCCTTGGGAGTTGTTGCGCACGCTCGGATTCACCTATTTGCTGCTCATCGTGCTGGCGCTGGCCGCGTTCGCGCTGTTCGCCACGGCCAACTGGTTCGCGCCCACGCTGATCGTGCTGCGCGGCGCGAAGGCATTCGCGGCAATGACGGCGAGCGTCCGCGCCTCGTTTCGCAATTGGCTGCCATTCCTCGTCTACGGCATGATCGGCGCCGGAATCCTGGTCGTGGCAACCGGCGTGTTCGCCGCGGTTGCCGGCGTCATTGGTTACGAGGCCATCCTGGCCATCGTGGTCGGCGGTGCGGGCTGGGAGGCGTTCACGCTCGGCATGGGCTTGCTGAGTGCCGCGTACGTGGCACTCGCAATTGTCGGTTCGGCCGTGGTCTTCGGCTCGACCTATGCAAGCTATCGCGACACGCTCGCTCCCGAAGCTGTTGGATCAGAGACTCGGGCGTAGCACCAACGGCCGCCTCGTTTGCGCTGCCGCCTAGTGCGCCTGGTCCCAGTTGGCGCCGGTGCCGACGTCGACAACCAGAGGCACGCGCAGCGACGCGACACTGTTCATGAGGCCCGGCAGTTCGCGCTGAACGCGCTCGACCTCCGACGCGGGAACCTCCAGCACCAGCTCGTCATGGACTTGCAGCACGAGTTTCGTCGCGAGCTTTTCGCGATCCAGCCAGCCCTGCACGGCGATCATCGCCAGCTTGATGAGATCCGCCGCCGTACCCTGCATCGGCGCGTTGATCGCCGCGCGTTCCGCGCCCGCCCGGCGAGGGCCGCCAGCGGCTTTGATGTCCGGCAGCCACAGCCTGCGGCCGAACACCGTTTCGACGTAGCCCTGTTCGCGCGCAACCTCGCGCGTGCGCCGCATGTATTCGGCGACGCCGGGATAGCGCGCGAAATATTTGTCGATGAACTGCTGCGCCGCGCCGCGCTCGATGGACAGCTGCTGCGCCAGGCCGAACGCGCCCATGCCGTAGATCAGCCCGAAGTTGACCGCCTTGATGTACCGGCGCTGGTCGGTGGTCACCTCCTCGGGCTTCACGCCAAAGATTTCGCCGGCAGTGGCGCGATGGATGTCCCGGCCCTCGTGAAATGCCCTGAGCAGCGCGGGGTCCTCCGAAAGGTGCGCCATGATCCGCAATTCGATCTGCGAATAATCGGCCGAAACGAGGACGTGGTCCGGCGGAGCGATGAAAGCCTCGCGAATGCGGCGG
Organism: uncultured beta proteobacterium; assembly: GCA_963782625.1. Taxonomy (GTDB): domain Bacteria; phylum Pseudomonadota; class Gammaproteobacteria; order Burkholderiales; family Casimicrobiaceae; genus VBCG01. The sequence continues at coordinate 96,510 of CAWAKN010000010.1, forward strand.
CCCTCCGCGGTCCGCACGGGGATGTTCTGCAGGTTGGGATCGTTTGACGCGAGCCGACCCGTGACGGCCGTAGCCTGCGAGAACGTGGTGTGCACGCGGCCCGTGCTCGCATTGACCATTTGCGGCAGCTTGTCCGTGTACGTCGACTTCAGCTTCGACATCGAACGATGCTCGAGCAGGATCTTGGGCAATGGATAGTCGGCCGCCAGCTCCTGCAGCACCTCCTCGTCGGTGGAGGGCTGCCCGGTCGCGGTCTTCTTGACCACCGGCAGGTTCATACGCTGGAACAGAATCTCTCCCAGCTGCTTGGGCGATCCCAGGTTGAACGGTTGCCCCGCCAACTGGTGCGCCTGCTGCTCCAGCGCCATCACGCGCTCGCCCAGTTCGCGGCTCTGCTGCGCAAGCAGATTCGCATCGATGAGGATGCCGTTGCGTTCCATGCGGAACAGGACTTCGCGCACCGGCATCTCGACATGCGTATAGATGTGTTCGAGCTTTGCGTCCGCGGCCACCAGAGGGTGCAACGCGCGATGCAGGCGCAGCGTGACGTCGGCGTCCTCGGCCGCGTACTCCGTCGCGCGGTCGATGGCCACCTGCTCGAACGGAATGCGCTTGGCACCTTTACCGGTGACGTCGTCGTAGCTGATTGTCGTCAGGTTCAGGTGACGCCACGCGAGATTGTCCATGTCGTGCGGCTTGTGCGACTCGATCACGTAGGACTCGAGCAGCGTATCGTGCGCGACGCCGCACAGAGCGAGACCGTCGTTCGCGAACGCGTGCTGGTCGTACTTCAGGTTCTGTCCCAGCTTCTTCTTCGCCGGATCGCCAAGCCACGGCGCCAGCCGGCGCAGCGTTGCGCCGCGGTCGAGCTGGTCCGGTGCGCCTGCATAGCGGTGGCCAAGCGGGATATAGCACGCGCTTCCAGGCGTGATCGCCAGAGAGACGCCGACGATGCGCGCTTGCATCGGATCGAGGCTGGTGGTCTCGGTATCCAGTGCGACAAGTTCCGCGGCGTCGATGGCTGCCAGCCAGCGCGCCAATGCGGGCTCGTCGCAAATCATTTCGTAGTGCGTGGCGATGGGTGCCGCAGCCGGGGCAACCGAGGATGCGTCCGTGGCGTTGGTGTCCCAGCGCCGACCGGCCGTGTCTTTCGCCGCGCGTTGTGCGATGGTGTCCGCCGCATCCGGGGCGTCCGCCGCACTCGCAATGTCGCGCAGCCAGCCTTTGAATTCGAAGCGTTCGTAGAGCGGCTTCAACACTGCAATGTCCGGCTGCGCCATGGCGAGATCGGTGGGCCGCAGCGACAGTGTGCAGTCCGTCTTCACAGTGAGCAGCTTGCGGCCTTGCGGCAGCCAGTCGATCGCTGCGCGCAGGTTCTCGCCGACGACTCCGGGAATCTCGTGCGCATGCGCGATGACGCTGTCGAGCGATCCGTATTGCGCGAGCCACTTCGCGGCCGTCTTCGGCCCCACTTTCGGGACGCCTGGAACGTTGTCGACCGTGTCGCCGGTCAGCGTAAGAAGGTCCAGCACCTGGTCCGCGCGCACACTGAACTTCGCCAGCACGCCGGCCTCGTCCAGCGTCTCGTTGCTCATCGTGTTGACGCATCGGATGCGCTCGGTCACGAGTTGCGCGAGATCCTTGTCGCCGGTGGATATCACGGTATCGATGCCGGCCGCGGCCGCCTGCGTCGCCAGCGTTCCGATCACGTCGTCGGCCTCGACGCCTTCGACCACCAGCAGCGGCCATCCATTCGCGCGCACGAGTTCGTGCAGTGGCCCGATCTGCGCGACGAGATCGTCCGGCATCGATGGCCGGTTCGCCTTGTATTGCGGATACCAGTCGTCGCGAAACGTCTTGCCCGGCGCGTCGAACACGACGGCGAAGTAGTCCGGCTTGCCGTCTTCGGCCATTCGGCGCAACATCGAAAGCACACCGCGCAGCGCACCGGTCGGCTCGCCTTTCGAGGTGCGCAGGTCGGGCAGCGCATGGAATGCGCGGTACAGGTACGAAGACCCGTCAACCAGCACGAGCGTAGGCATGCGTCAGACCCACAAGATTCCGGAAATAATCGATCCGCAGGCACTCAACACGACCAATGGCCAGGAGGCGTGGCGGCTGCTGGGGATTATGGCAGAGTTCGCGATCGCGACCGAGCGCCTGCGCGGCATCCGGCCCGCGGTCAGCATGTTCGGCAGCGCGCGCATCAAGCAGGGGCACGCCTATTACGAGAAGACGCAGCGCATCGCGCGCCTTCTTTCGGATGCCGGCTTTTCCGTCATCTCGGGTGGAGGACCGGGACTGATGGAGGCCGCGAACAAGGGCGCGCACGGCGGGCGCTCGCCCGCCATCGGTCTCAATATCATGCTGCCGTTCGAGCAGAGCGGCAATGAATACCAGGACGTGTCGATCGACTTCCGGTATTTCTTCGCGCGCAAGATGATGTTCGTTCGCTTTGCATCCGCGTACGTCATCCTGCCCGGCGGATTCGGGACGCTCGATGAACTGGGCGAAGTGCTGACGCTGGTGCAGACCGGCAAGACGCGGAAGATCCCGATCATTCTCGTGGGACGCGACTTCTGGCGCGGCCTCGTCGACTGGATGGGCGACAAGCTCGTCGGCGAAGGCATGATCAACGGCGAGGACATGAACCTTCTGCACATCATCGAGGAGCCGGAGGCCATCGTCGAGGCCATCTTCAAATTCTACGAAGGTCGCGGTTTCGCGCCGACACGCGCCGAACGCGAAAAGATGCTCAATCTCTGATTCATGTCGCCGCAAGCAGTTCGCCGCTGCCGCAAGACGCGACTTTCCGCTGCCGCCTCATCGTTTGGTAGAATTGCAGTTTCCTCGCCAAACCCCATGAGCCCATTGCGCTTCGCGTGGATATTCGCCGCCGCCGCGGTACTGGCAGGCGAAGCGCTCGCGCAGGCGTCCAGCGCGCCGCCACCGCTGCCGGCCAACATTGCGCCGCCGCCGCTTCCGCCCGCGAGCGAAGCAACGCCGCCGGCGAAGGGCGCGGCTGCGCCGCTCGAGGAGTATCGCGGGGGATCCGACGATGAGCCGCAGGTCACCATCATTCGCAGGGAAAAGGAGACGGTGGAGGAAGTGCGTGTCGGCGGCGTGCTGCGCTACGTTCGCGTGACCCCGCGCCACGGGCGGTCCTACTACCTCGTGCCGACGAGTGACGGCCAGAATTTCACGCGGCAGGATTCCATTGGCTCTGGCTTGAGCGTTCCGATGTGGCTGTTGTTCTCCTGGTGATCTGACGCCATCACGCGAGTCCGGGGCGTCGATTCAGCGCGCGCGCCGGCCCAACCCATGTCTGTCTACACGCCCGTAACTCCCGAAGAGCTTGATGCATGGCTTACCCGCTACGCAATGGGGGGCGCCACGCAGATGCAGGCGATTGCGTCGGGCATCGAGAACACGAACTATTTCATCACCACGGCCAAGGGCCGGTACGTGCTGACGCTGTACGAACGCCTGCCGGCCTCCGAACTGCCGTTCTACCTCAACCTGATGGCGCACCTGGCGCGCGCCGGCGTCGAAGTTCCTGCGCCGGAACCCGATCGCACGGGCGCCTTGTTCTCGCTGTTGAACGGCAAGCCCGCGAGCCTGGTGACGCGCATCGACGGGGCGCCGGTGGACGTGCCGTCGCCGCAGCATTGCCTGGAGGTCGGCGCGGCGCTGGCGCGGCTGCACGTGGCGTCGATGAGCTACCGGGCACGGCTGTCCAACCGGCGCGGTCCGGCGTGGTGGCGACAGGCCGCACGCGCGGTCAAGCCGCACCTCTCGCCGGAACAGGCAGCATTGCTCGACGCCGAACTAAAATTCCAGACGGGCTTCGGCCGCGTCAAGCTGCCCAAGGGCGCCATTCATGGCGACCTCTTCTGCGACAACGTGCTGTTTCATGACGGGCGCGTGGCGGGAATCATCGACTTCGGATTTGCCGCGACCGACTTCTACGCGTATGACCTTGCCATCACCGTCAACGACTGGTGCGTCGACGACGCCGGTAGCAGGGCCGTCGACACCGAACGCGCGGAGGCCCTGGTCACCGCCTACCATGCCGTCAGACCGCTGACGGTGGACGAACGCGCCGCCTGGCCGGCGCTGTTACGCGCGGCGGGATTGCGGTTCTGGCTATCCCGGCTGTACGACCTGCATCTGCCGCGCCCCGGAGAACTGGTGCATGCGCATGATCCGGAACACTTCGAGCGCGTGCTGCGCGACCGGGTGGAGCGGCCGGCGCGCTTTCCGGAAAGCGCGCCGTGAACGACGATCCGCGGGAGTTCGTGTTCACGCGGTATGAAGCGCGGCACGGCATGGCGTGGCTCACTCAGGCGTATGCATTGTTCAGCCGGAAGCGGCTTCCCTGGCTGCTTCTGCTCCTGACCTATTACATCCTGCTCAAGCTGCTTCTCTACGCTCCCTACGTCGGCGCGTATGCGATCTCCATCCTCAAGCCTGTGTTCGCCGTCGGCCTGCTCGCTGCCGCATGGACGCAGGAACGCGGCGGCACGCCGCAACTCGCCCAGCTCTTCCTGGGTTTCCGGTCCAACCTGCGCTCGCTGCTGCCGATCGGCATCTTCTTCGTTCTGGGTGTTACTGCAGCAGTCTTCGCGTCGTCGCTCGTGGACGACGGAAAATTGCTCGACCTCCTGTCCAGCACGGGTGGAACGATGAAGGAGGAAGACGTTGCTGCCGCGCTTGCCGACGGCTCGCTGCAGGCAGCGATGCTGTTCTCGGCTTTACTGACGATTCCGGTATTGATCGCGACGTGGTGGGCACCCGCCCTCGTGGTTTTCCAGAACGCAAGCGCCAGCACCGCGCTGGCAGTGAGTTTTCGCGCGGCGATCGCGAACTTCCGGCCGCTCGCCGTCTACGTGCTCGGCGTTTTTTTCTTCGCAGCTGCCTTGCCGGCGCTCGTGACCGGTGTGCTGGTGCTCCTGCTGCAGGAAACAGGCTTGCAGATCGCCAAGCTGCTGCTCATTCCCTACGGGATCTTTCTCGCGGCCACGCTGCACATTTCCGACTACGTGAGTTACCGCGAGGTGTTCCATGCAGGAGAAACCCTGGCGCCGCTTTCCGGCCAGGACTCGCCAGACGGACGTTGACGAGGCCCTACGCCGGTTCGAGCTTCGCGTACTCCAGCGCAAGCCACTTGACGCCGGTGTCGCGGAAGTTGACCTGGACACGAGCGTCTGGCCCGCGGCCTTCCGCGTCGATAATCACGCCGAGCCCGAACTTCGCATGCTTGACGCTTTGGCCGATGCGCCATGCCGGCGCCGCGGGCGTGGCCTGCGGCGCGCGGGTGACGCGGCCCCATTCGGCGTCGTCGACGTCGATCGCCTTGCGGCGGTACGGCGACAGCCATTGCACGAGGTCCGGCGGCATTTCGGCGATGAAACGCGACGGGATGTTGTAGCGCGTCTGCCCACGCAGCATGCGGCTCTGCGCGAGCGTGACGTACAGGCGGCGCCGCGCGCGCGTGATCGCGACATACATGAGCCGCCGCTCCTCTTCCAGTCCGTCGGCCTCGGACAGGCTGTTCTCGTGCGGGAACAGGCCTTCCTCGAGTCCGGTCACGAAAACCGTGTGGAACTCGAGTCCTTTGGCCGAATGCACGGTCATCAATTGCAGTGCCGGGCGGCCGTCTGCGGCCTGCGTATCGCCCGCCTCGAGCGCCGCGTGCGTGAGGAACGCGGTCAGCGGATCAGTCGCGCCCTCCGCCTCGCCACCTTCGGGCGAAAGTGCGTCGACGTCGACGCGATCGGTAAGCATCGGCGCATCGGTGGCCAGCTCGGCTTCGCGCACGAACGCGTCCGCCGCCGTCACGAGCTCCAGCAGGTTTTCGACACGATCCTGGCCGTCCTTCTCCGACTTGTAATGCGCGAGCAGGCCGGACCGGTCGATGACATGCTCGACCGCGTCGGAAAGCGGCAGTGCGCGGGTCTCGCCACGCAGCGCATCGATCAGCCGCAGAAATGCGCCGAGCGACGACCCCGCCTTGCCGGTCATCGCGCCAGATACCGCCGCCTGCCACAGAGAAGTTGCCTGCCCGCGCGCGGCGTCCTGCAACTGCTCGAGCGTTCGGGCACCGATGCCGCGTGGCGGGAAATTGACCACGCGCAGGAACGCGCCATCGTCGCCGGGCTCGGCGATGAGGCGCAGATAGGCCAGCGCATGCTTGACCTCGGCACGCTCGAAATAGCGCATGCCGCCGTACACGCGATAGGGAATCCCGGCGCCGAACAGCGCATGCTCGAGCACCCGCGATTGCGCGTTGGAGCGATACAGCAGCGCCACCTCGTCGTGAGCCACACCGTCGTCGCTGATGCCCTTGACGACATCGACGATGAACGCCGCCTCGTCTCGATCCGTGGCAGCCGAAAACGCGCGCACCGGCTCGCCCTTGCCCTCGCTGGTCCACAGGTTCTTGCCCAGCCGCGCCTGGTTGTGGCGGATCAGCGCGTTGGCGGCGTCGAGGATGTGCCCGTGCGAGCGGTAGTTCTGTTCCAGCTTGATCAGCTTGACCGGCTGATCCGGCGTGGCGAAGTCGCGCTCGAACTGCTGCATGTTGGCAACCTTGGCGCCACGGAACGCGTAGATGGACTGGTCGTCGTCACCCACCGCAAACACGGCCGTGTGCGGTCCCGCCAGCATGCGCAGCCACTTGTACTGCAACGTGTTCGTGTCCTGGAATTCGTCGACGAGCAGATGCGAGAACCGCCGCCGGTAATGCTCGCGAATGCCTTCGTTCCCGTCCAGGAGCTCGTAACTTCGCAGCAGCAGTTCTGCGAAGTCGACTACGCCCTCGCGCTGGCACATCGCGTCGTACAGCGCGTAATGCTCGACCTGGCGACGGGACAGGTCGTCGGCCGCCTCGACCATGTTCGGCCGCAGGCCCTCTTCCTTGGCATCGGCGATGAACCATTGCAGTTGCTTCGGCGGATAACGGTTGTCGTCGAGGTTGTGCGCGCGGTACATCCGCTTGATCAGCGACAGCTGGTCCTGCGTGTCGAGGATCTGGAACAGCTGCGGCAGGTTGGCGTCGCGATGATGCGCGCGCAACATCCGGTTGCACAGGCCGTGGAAGGTGCCCACCCACATGCCGCGGGTGTTGACCGGCGTGAGCGCCGACAACCGGAGCAGCATCTCCTTCGCCGCCTTGTTCGTGAACGTGACCGCGAGGATCGACAGCGGGCCCGCCTGCCCCGTCGCGAGAAGCCACGCGATCCGCGTCGTCAAGACGCGCGTCTTGCCGCTGCCCGCACCCGCCAGAATCAGGGCGGAGGCGTGCGGCAACGTGACGGCGGCAAGCTGTTCGGGATTGAGGTTTTCGAGGAGAGGCGACGCCATCGGGGTCCGTCGGAAATGGCCAGCGGCAAGGGCCGATGATAGCCGACCGCGCGCTATAATCGCGCGCACCCGCCGACGCCCCTCTCGAAGCCCGCCAATGCCCCGTGCACCCGACGCCACGCCCGCCGCGAATTCCGCCACGATGCGCGCGTTCGTGCACTGGATCCGTGCAGCGGCGCCGTACGTCCATGCGTTTCGCGGCAAGACGTTCGTTATCGCGTTCGGCGGCGAGGTCGTCGCCGACGACGAGTTCCTGGGTGTCGTGCACGATCTGAACTTGCTGCACAGTCTGGGCATCCGCCTCGTCGTCGCGCACGGCTGCCGGCCGCAGGTCGAAGCCATTCTCGAGCAGCAGGGCATCGAGAGCCGCTACGCACACGGCGTGCGTGTGACCGATCCGGAGTCGATGGACTGCGTTCTCGAAGCCGCGGGACAAGTCCGCGCACGGATCGAGGCGCTCTTGTCGCTAGGGCTTGCCAACTCGCCGATGGCCGGCGCGCGCAACCGCGTGTCGAGCGGCAACTACCTGACCGCCAAGCCTATGGGCATCATCGACGGCACCGACATGCAGTTGTCGGGCGAAGTGCGACGCATCGACACCGAGGCGATCCGGCAGCGGCTGGACGACGGTGACATCGTGCTGATCTCGCCGATCGGCTATTCGCCCACGGGCGAGATCTTCAACCTCACCGTCGAGGAGGTCGCGACTCAGGTCGCCGTGCGTCTGGAAGCGGTCAAGCTGATCTTCCTGATGGACGCCGACGGCGTGCGCAACGGCCGCCGGCAACTGCTGACCGACCTGTCGACGGCCGATGCGGAGGCGCTGCTCGACAGGGGCAAGAAGCTGACCGGCGACGTGAAGATCTACCTTCCAGCGGCCATTCGGGCGTGCAACAACGGCGTCAAGCGCGCCCACCTCATCAGCCGCCACCACGACGGCGCGCTGCTGCTGGAGCTCTTCACCCGCGATGGCGTGGGAACGATGATCTCGGCGACGGCGCTCGCGAACATACGCAGCGCGACGATCGACGATGTCGGCGGCATCCTCGGCGTGATCGAGCCGCTGGAAGAACAAGGCGTCCTGGTGCGCCGGTCGCGCGAGCGCCTCGAGAGCGAAATCGAGCGCTTCGTCGTCGCCGAGTACGATGGCCACATCATCGGCTGCGCCGCGCTCTACGCGTTTCCCGAAGACAAGCTGGGCGAACTCGCCGCGCTCGCCGTGCAGCCGGACTTCCGCCGCGAGGGCTACGGCGAGGCGCTGATGCACGAGATCGAGACACGGGCGCGCAAGTTGCGACTCTCCCAGCTCTTCGTGCTCACCACCAAGACGGCGCACTGGTTCCTGGAGCGCGGCTTCCGCGTCGCGCAAGTGGCCGACCTGCCGCGGCAAAAACAGGCTCTCTACAATTATCAGCGCAAGTCGCTGGTCTATCGCAAGTCAATCTAGGACACTTTCCCATGGCAAGAACCGTCCATTGCGTCAAGCTCGGCAAGGAAGCGGAAGGCCTCGATTTCCCGCCCTACCCCGGCGAACTCGGCAAGCGCATCTACGAAAACGTATCCAAGGAAGCGTGGGCTGCCTGGCTCAAGCACCAGACGATGCTGGTGAACGAGAATCGGCTGAGCTTGGCGGACGTGCGCGCGCGCAAATGGCTAGCCGAGCAAATGGAGAAGCACTTCTTCGGCGGCGGCGCGGACATGCCGCAGGGGTACGTGCCACCGCAGTGATGGCCGAAGCGGCAAAGCCCGAAATACCGCGCGCGGTCGCGGCCGGCATCGCCCACCACCGTGCCGGACGATTGGCGGAAGCGGAAGAGGCCTATCACAAGGTCCTGCTAACCGATCCCGATAATTTCGACGCGCTCTGCCTCTTAGGCGCGATCGCGCATGGTGCGGGGCGCCATCGGCAGGCCATCGACTACATCGGCCGCGCCATCGCCCATGCGGAACGCGCGGCCCCGGCGAGGCACCCAATCCCCACGCGTACAGCAATCTGGGAGAGGCGTATCGCGCGACGGGGCAGACCGGCGAAGCGACGGCATGCTACGAGAAGGCGCTCGCCATCAAGCCGGACTATGCCGAGGCCCACTACCATTTGGGACTGGTGCTTGCGGACCAAGGCCGGCATCAGGAGGCCATCGCGTGCTACCGCAGGGCCATCGCGTTGAAGCCGGAACTCGTGCTGGCCCAGTACAACCTCGGTCTCGCGTTGAAAGCCGAGGGCAACACCGCCGAAGCGACCGTGTGCCTGCGTGAGGTTCTGCGACTCGATCCCGGCAACGAGCTGGCAACATTTTCGTTGTCATCGCTTACGGCGCAGAATCCCGAGCGGCCGCCGCAAAGATATATCGCGAACCTTTTCGACAATCATGCACCCCGGTTCGACACGCATCTGGTCGAGACCCTGCGGTATCGTGTGCCGCGAGCGCTCGTCGACGTTGCCCTGAAGCATGCGAATCCACCGCAAAGCGGATGGGACGTCCTCGACTTGGGCTGCGGCACCGGCCTGGTCGGCGTGGCGGTTGCGCCGTTCGCGCATCATCTCGTCGGCGTCGATCTTTCGCTGAGGATGCTCGAAAAGGCCCGCGAGCGAAATTTGTATGACCGTCTCGAGCACCGGGACTTGCTGTCGATGATGAAGCTGGAACCCGCGTCGAGTTACGACATCATCTCAGCCGCAGATGTGTTCATCTATGTTGGCAAGCTCGACGATGTCGTTCGCGAAGCGGCCCGGCTACTGCGCATCGGCGGCACCCTCGTCTTCTCCGTGGAGGCGATCGAGGAAACGCCAATCCGACGCTACGGACACGGCGCCCTCGCACGACTACCGGCTCCGCGCCAGCGGCCGCTATGCACACTCCACGGATTACCTGCGGAAACTCGCGCGCGACAACGGATTCGGCAAGGTCGAAATATCGGCCGCCGATATTCGGCTCGAACGGGGCGCGCCCGTGCGCGGCTGGCTGGCGCTGCTGGCAGTATGAACCGTCAGCGTGTGGCGGGCGCCGGCGCCGAAGGCGCTGGCGCGTCGACGATTCGTGCGCCCAGATCCTTCAGCAGCCGCTGGAATTCCGGATTCGCGAGGATGATCGTGCCCGCCGCCGCGCGCAGGCGGTCGACAGCCTCGGGCGGCAGGTAGAAGGTTGTCGGCTGCTCGTTCAGGTAGGCGCGCTCCTTCGCGTCGGCAAGCGCCGCGAACGACACGTCGATCGGGAAAATCTCCGCCTGGGGAACAGAGATCTCTTTGCACACCGGCGAGTCCTTGGCCGTCGCACACCCCGCCAGGCGCCGGAGCTCCCGCGCCTTATCCCACCGCGCCGCAATGTCCTTCAACTGCTCCACTGCCTCGTACGAGTAGTGATCGATCGGCGTGCCGGTAGCTTTGAGCAGAATGTCCAGCGTTCCGGGCGGACTCTCCGATTCGTCCCAATTGGTCGGCGGATCGGACAGCGAATTGACCACCATGACGATGATTCTCTTCACGTGGTCGAGCGGCGTCGGTATGCCTTTGCCGTGCAGCGCTTCCAGCAGTTCCAGGATGTCGAGCACGCCTCGCATCCCCAGGTTGTCGGATACGCCCCCGTCGACCAGGTGGATATACGGGCGATGCGCGCCGTCCGCGATAGGGCTCGGCATCCCTGAGCTCGCGTATGGCGCGCGCAGCGGGCCGTGGCGGAACCGCAGCTCCGGTAAACAGCTTGACCCAGTCCGGAATCTCGTAGTTGCACGTGCCGCCGTAGTTGTTGATCGTGATCGGAGAGAGCACCACCGGCACAGCGGATGAGGCGGCGGCGGCGCGGGACAATTTGATGGCGCCCAAATCCGCGCACATGACGTTCCACAGGTTCTGGTTGAACGGCATGCGGCCGCCACTTGAGATGTCGGTGGCGGATGCGATGATGAATGGGCCGTCACCACGAATGAGGTCGGCGTAAGTCGCGCCGTTGAATAATATTTCGTCGTAGTATTGGGCCGCCAGTTCGGAGCGGCCCCAGGCCACCGACGACAGTTTCCCCCAGTTGAGCGGATCGATCGTGAGCTTGAGCAACTCACCCTGCACATCGCGCTTCAGGAAGCGCTGCTCGTAATCGGCGAACAACTTTTCACCATAAAGGCCATACGCGAGTGCGGTGAAACTGCCTCCCGACACGCCCGTAATGACGTCTACGCTATCGAGAAGGCGCAGCCGGTTGCCCTTTGGGCCGACGACCTCGGTGCGCTTCAGGAATTCGAGTACGCCATACGAAAACGCCGCTGCCCGCGTGCCGCCGCCCGAGAACGCGAGGATGACCAGGCTATCTTGGGCCTTGAATTGCTTCAGGCGCGCCTGGAACGTGTAGCCGCTTTCGACACTGACCACCTTGAGCGGCGGATTGACAGGCCGGGTCGCGCAACCGCCGAGGCAAAGCAGGAGAGCAAGTGCTGACAGCGCGCCAACGCGCAATCGATTCATGGCCGAGATAAACGGAAGTAGAATCGCCAGCGTGTGCTCACCACTGGAACGCCACGCCGATCATCGGGCCATTGAACGTGGTGTCCGAAAGGGCCTTTCCAGACTTGAAGTTGTAATCGAGGTAGCGCCACATGCCGAAAGCTTCGCCCCAGCTAAATCGATAGCCGATGCCACCGGCAAGTTGCCAGGTCAGGTCCGACTCGCCGGTGCCGATGTCGGCATAGAGCGGTGCAAACCACCTGCGGTCGTCGCCAAACGTGTAGCGCGCCTTGATGCCGACGACGCCGTCCCAGACCGTTTCGTCGACCTGCTTGCTTCCGCTGGGGCCACCCGGGATGGCGATTCCGCCGAGGTCGCCGTTGATCGAGTACCCCAGGGTCGGCTTCAACTGGAGCATGCGCGCGCCGGCTAGCACATCGGCGGTCCACGCGGGGTCGGACACGACCCGGTACTCGCCGGCCAGCGTCCAGATCGTGGCCTTGATATCGAGATTGAGGTCAGTTGTGGCGGTGGCCGGAATCCCGATGTTGCCGACGGAAAAGTCACGTTCGTGCGATTTCACGCCGCCGATGTCCGCGTAGGCGATGTCGGTGAACATGCCCCACCGCCCGTTGTGGACATCGAGCGTTCCCATGAACGCCATCCGCAGGTGGTTGAGGACGTCGCTCATGCTCGCGTGAATGTCGGTGCTGCCCCGGTCATTGGGAAAGTTCACCGTGCCGTCGATGGCAGGCACCCAGCCGTAGAGGGTCGCCGTGAGCACCCATTTCTCTGCCATTCCGCCAGGTTGTGCGGACTGGGCAATTGCTGATGCAGGAAGCAGCGCTGCCGATGCGAGGAACAATGACGCCATGGCGGCGTCACGCGAGAGCGATCGTTTCATCGGTTGACCTCCAGATGTTCGAGTACCAGGGGACACGGGTTGCGACTGTCGCATCGCGCGAAAGTCAGCGCGCTGGAACGGCAATTATCTCATGCCATGGTGGCCCCCTCGGGCAACCCAATCAGAACCGGTACACCGCTGCGGCTAGGATCGACTTGCGGGCGCCGACACCCCCTTCGAGGAGAACGTAGCCGTCCTTGCCGAACTCGAACAGGCCGCCGAGCAACGTGTTCCACGGTTTTTGCGGCGACTGGATCACGATGAATTGAAGGTCGGTATTGGCGACGCTGCCCGCGACCTCCTGCTGGATGTTCTGGTACATCGCGCCGACCCAGACAGCCGCGCCGTTGGAGTTTCCGACGGTGCCGTGCAGACCCAGCCTGGCCGAGAAGACCGACGCCACGGGCTTCGTGTCGGCGATCACCGATTCGTTTTCGAATGTCAGCTTCGTCTTGGTGCGGTTCCAGTCGATCACCCCGATGGCCGTCAGGTCGTGCCAGTCGCTGACCTTTCCGCCCCCTTGGAGCGTTATCCCTGCGCCGTAGGTCGGGCCGCTGAACTCGGCATTGAGCTGCAGTACCTGAGGCTGAATGATGCCGAGGATGGGATCTTCGGGGACCTGGATGAGTCCCTTGGTGGTTCCCGTCGTGTATCCGCCGAGGACGTAGACATCGAGGAACGGGAAGACCAGCACGTCGAATTTCGCCGAGACGTTCTGCTGGGATGTATCGACCGTATTGATCTGAAGGAAATTCGTGACCGACCTGGGAGGCCCGTTGCGTGCCAACTGCAGGTCATGGATGTTCACCGGCTGTCGGGCGGAGTAGCCATTGATTCCGATTCCAAACGGGTACGGAATCTGATAGCCCTTGGCCTCCGCTTCCACACCCCATATCGGCAGTCCCGACCAATGCGGCTGGGGAGCCGCGGCGTCTTGTGCATAGGCGCTGCCGGAAAATGCGGAAAGCGCGACCAGGGCGCTCGTGATGAGCGGGGTTCGCGCTATGGAACAAAATATTGTCATTGCAAGCTGCCTCTCCAAGAACCGTGCCGTACCCAAAGAATTCAAAACGGCGAACGATCGCAATGCAAACTGTTGGCCGCAGCCATAGTACCGTGCCTGCTGCCTGCACAGTCAAGTCCGGTCGATGACCACTGCAGCTACACTGGGCACCGATGATGATCGTTTGCAACGGAAGGTCACTGTTGAAAGATTGGAGCCGCGAACCGCGAAATCGCTGCCGCCCGGATTTGCTGCGGCTTGTTCTGTTTCCGCTGCTTGCGCTTGGCGCATCGTCCGGAGCAACCGCGCAGGTGATATCCGAACCGCTGCGAGGCGCCGAGATCGTTGCCGATGCGCCGCGAGTCGACGCCAAGCGCGAGGGGATGGCGCGGTTCTTCGATCCCGACGATGGTCAGTTCGACCTGAGCTACTTTCTCGAGGACCCCAGCGGATTTCTCCCAATTCCCATCGTGATAACCGAGCCTGCGGTCGGCTATGGCGGTGGCGGCGCAGGCATGTTTTTGCGGCCGCGCCGGGAAGCGGGCGAGGAAGGTTGGGCGCGGCCCGACATTTCCGCCGTGGGCGCGTTCGGAACGCAGAACGGCACGTGGGGTGCTTTTGCCGGCGATTCCAGCAGGTGGTTCGACGGGCGTCTGCGTACGCTCGTCGGCGCCGGAACCGGACAGCTCAATCTCGACTTCTACGGCTTGGGCAGCGCCCAGTCTTCACTCAACCAGGGCGTGCGCACATCGCTGCGGTTTTCGGGACTCGTCGCGCAGGCGAACTGGCAACTCGCGCCCAAGTCGCCGTGGTCCGTCGGCGTGCGCTATGTCTATGCTGACGTGGACCCCAAGCCACGCGAGGGCGCGGCCTTGCCAGGCGCCGACCAGATCCGGGTGAAGATCTCGGCTCCGACGGCCGTTCTGGAATTCGACACGCGAGACAACGTATTCACGCCGACGCGCGGAATCTATTCCGAGACTTCATGGCTTGCGTCGCGCGAAGGGCTAGGTGCCAGTGTCGACTTCGAGCGCTTCGAACAGGTGCTCATCGGCTGGCACCCGCTTCCTCATGACGTGACGCTTGGAGCGCGGGGACTCTATGCGTGGTCATCGGACGGCACGCCATTTTTTCTTCGGCCGTTCGTGCAACTGCGCGGCGTGCCTGCGGCGCGCTATCAGGGTGACCAGGCGGCATCGGTCGAGCTCGAAGCGCGCTGGCAGTTCATGGGCCGCTGGAGCGTCGTCGCCTTCGGCGGCGCCGGCACCACGCGAACCGATCGGCAGACCTTCGCCGCAACCCAGAACGTCGGCGCCGGAGGATTCGGCTTCCGCTACAAGCTGGCAAGCAAGTTCGGGATGGACGCCGGCATCGACATCGCACACAGTCCCGGGACGACCGCGCTGTATTTCGTCGTGGGCAATGCCTGGTTCCGCCCATGAAACCAATTCACGGCGCGCCGAGCAGCATATAGAGGCTCCAGTTGCCGGCTCCGCCGTAACCGAGTCCCAAGTACGCGGGCCCGAGGAACGTATCCGCACCCAGGAACGCCGATCCGGACCACAGCGTTCCCCGCGACGGCGAGTTGACGAAGCGATTGGCGATGTAGCCGACTTCCCCGGAAGCGCCAAGGTAAAGCCCCGACCCGAGGATGTCCGGCAGCGAATAGATCCGGTGGTAATACATCAGGCGGCCAAAAGCATATTCGCGGCCGGAGAACTCGTTGATACGGTACCCCGACAGGCGCAGTGGTCCTCCGAGCGTGAAGGACTCGTAGGCCGGCATGTCTGACCCTAGCGCCGTGCCCCCGCTGACGGCCACGTTGAAAACGTTGTCTCCCCAGCTACGGATGCCGCGCGCCGTCCCTTCGAGACGCTGATAATTGAGCGCCGATCCGAACGAAGTCATTGCCGCATACGCCGTTCCCGCGAATCCGTAGCCGTCGGTGGGGAACCAGGCGGTGTTGGTCTGGTCGATGAACAGCGCCGCGCGAAGCCCCGCGGTCGTCTCGCGCACGTTTGGAAGGATCGGTGGGCCCGTATCAACTCTCGCGAAGACCTTCGACCAGACGGCACCGGTGCGCAGCTGGCCCCAGGTTCCCAAATTCGCGCCGACGTCGACGCCCACCTCCCCCGAACTGATCAGATAATTGGCGACCTTGTCCTCCCCCACGAACAAGCCGCGGGTCTGCTGTCCGATCACGGCGTTGGGCGCGATAAACCAGCGGCCTTCTTCGTTGAGCGGCTGGTAGAACTCAGTGAACACGTGCGTGTTCTGGCCGATCTGCGCCTCGGTGGTCCATTCGCCGCCCAACCGATTGAGCCACGTTTTCCGATACTGGACGAGGGCGTTGAACTGATTGTCGCCCTGGAAATCGCTGGCAAGGCCGAGACCGAAGCGCAGGTAATCGGACCCCCACGATTTCTCCTTCGGCGCGATCACCATCGCGCGAGGGCCGAGATCCCCGCCGACGATCCGGTAGTCGATGCTCTCGTAATCGCGGGTGCCGAAGATGCGGCGCAGGTCGGCGCCGATCTTCTCCTCGGAAAGCGGCTCACCCGGCTGGCTCTCGACCAGCTCGCGCACGACGGCCGGATTCGTCTTTGCCAATCCCTCGACGCGGATTTCGTCGACCGTGCCGAGGGCCTTCGCCTCGGCGACCTGGCGTGCCCGGATCGCTGCATACTGCTCCGGCGGGAGGCTGTAGCGCCTGAGCTTGTCGGCGAGCGCGCGCGTCGCCTCCTCGCCGATGCGGATGGCGTCCTTCGAGCGGTCGAACTTGACCGCGGAAACGTCGCCCAGGTCCGGCGCGATCAGTACATCCTTGTCCGTGAGGCTCTTGAGCTGGTCGTCGACCGTCTGCTTGCCGAGAAAGTTGAGAAGCTGGGTCACCACCGAGTACGCCGACGTGATCTCGCCGCGCGTCAACGGAGGCGTCGAAATGTTGACGGCGATGATCACGTCTGCGCAGAGCTTGCGCGCCTGGTCGATCGGCAGATTGTCGGACGATGGCGCCGTCGACGAGCAGTCGCCCGTCGATCTCTACCGGCGACATGGCCCCGGGCACCGACATGCTCGCGCGCATCGCCTGCGCCAGGCTGCCGCTGCCGAGCGCGACTTCTTGACCCGTCTCGATGTCGGTGGCGATCGCACGGAACGGTATCGGAAGCTGACTAAAGTTGGTGATGCCGAATGCGGGAGTCACCATGGAGCGGAATTCCGACTCGATCGCGATCCCGGCGAGTACACCCTTGGGCAGCGCCAGCCCGCCATCGCTGATGCCGTACTCGGGCGCGAACAGCGTCTTGTAGTCGTCGATCTTGCGGCGGACCGCGATTTCTCCGCGCGGGGGCTTGTCCCGGAAGATCTCCTCCCAGTTGGCCGCGAGGACGAGCTTCTCCATCTCCGCAGGCGTCCGCCCCGCCGCGAACGTCGCCCCGACGACTGCTCCCATGCTCGTTCCCGTCACGCACGAGATCGGCACGCGCAATTCCTCGAGTACCTTGAGCACGCCCACATGCGCAATTCCGCGTGCCCCGCCACCCGACAATGCGAGGCCGATGCGAGGACCCGCCGATGGCGGCGCGACCGGTGCCGTTTGCGCCTGCAGCCAGGGGCAATAAGTTGCCAGGATAGTAAGCACCGTCGCAACCGCGAGGGCCCGGCGGGCGACTCTCGAGTGGGCATTCATCGGTTCAGGCTCCGTCGGGGCGCGCGCCCATTGTGGGAGTTTCAAGAGGTTCCGAAACATCGCGCGGGTGTTCAGATCGTGCTTCGATTATAGTGTCCTGAGCCAGGAAGCGAGGTGGGCGGACCGCGACCACGTGCGCTCGATCTTTTGGGAATCGACATTACATCGGGAACGTGCCACTGCGCTGAAAGAGACGCCTCACGTACCCGGGCTGCCGTTGCTCGGCAGCCTTTTCGACATGGCCAAGGGGCCCGCGGAATTCTTCGTCCACTGTTATCGCACTTACGGTCCAGTGTGTCGCCTGAGCATCCTCGGCGAGAAGTACGTGCTGATCTCCGGCGTCGAAGCCGCCAACTTCATGGGCACGCGCGCCGGCAAGGACTGCCTGCGCTCGAAGGAATTCTGGGAAGGACTGAAGGGGGAGTTCGGCGCCAAGCGCATGCTCACCGGTGAAGACGGCGACAGCCACAGAGAACTGCGCGACATCATGCGCAATGGCTATTCCAAGGAATCGATCAAGGGCCGCTACAACGAACTCGTCGCGATCACCGACGGCGCGCTCACGCGCGACTGGCCCGTAGGCAAGGAAGTGCAGGTTGTCGAAGCCATGCAGTACATGGTCGTCGAGCAACTCGGCATCATTCTCACCGGCGCGGCGCCGCTGGAATATGTGAGGGACATCCGCACGGCGATCATCTACATCCTCAACGTGCTGGTCACACGGCAACGCCCCAGGATATTGCTCAAGCGCCCCGAATACAGGAAAGCCAGGAGCAGGGTCATGGAGTTGGGCCGCAAGATGATCAAGGACGCCAAAGCGCGATATGCCACCACCAGGCCGGAAGACCGCAATCTGATCGACGACATCATGGTCGCGCACGTCGAAACACCTGAAAAGATGCCCGAGAGCGATTTGATACTGTCTCTGACTGGCCCTTACGTTGCGGGCCTCGACACCGTCGCCAATACGACCGCCGCCGTCGTCTACTGCGTGCTCAAGCATCCGGAGGTCAAAACGCGCGTGCTGAAGGAAGTGGATGAGCTGTTCGCAGCTGGCGACCTGGATGAGGAAGGTCTGCTCAGGAGGCTGCCCGCACTCAACGGCGCCATCATGGAAACGATGCGCCTCTATCCGATCGCCGTCGCCCAGATGCGTACCGCCAACAAGGACTTCGTGTTCGAAGGCCATCAGATTCATGAAGGCGAGTTGATCTACGTCGGCACCAGCGTGCCGCACTTCATGGAGGAATACTGGCCGAAAGCCAAGAACTTCGACATCGACCGATATCAAAAGCCACGCGCGGAGCATCTGCAGCCCGGCGTGTACTCACCTTACGGCCGCGGCCCGCACACCTGCCTGGGCAAGAGCCTGGCCGAAGTGCAGATGGCACTGTCGATGGCCCGTGTGTTCCACAAGCTCGATCTGGAATTGGAATCACCCGACTACGTGCTCAAGACCAAGACCGCTCCCACGCCTGGTCCGGCAATGAGCTTCAAGGTTCGCGTGAAGGGTTATCGCCACTAGGTAGCCAGATAGAAAATGGTATCCTGACCTACTGGCGTGTGCGGGGGATCGGTACCCGTGCGACGCTGGCGAGAGATGCGATTCATCGACGATCTGGCTATTGCCGGGAGGCAGTGATGAACATGCAGAAATTTGGAACGGTGGCATTCGCAAAGGCGGTCTTTGTCGCAGCGGGACTTCTATTGGCTACCCCGCCGGTGTTCGCGACCGAAAATGCCGAGGAACGTCGCGACGCCAGGGATACGAAGCAGGACTCCAAGCAGGCAGCCCGAAAAGAAAAGGTGGACTGCAAGCAGGCCAACCAAAAGAACAATGCCGAATGTCGCCAGGACAAGCGCGACACCAAGCAGGAAGGTCGCAAGGATTCTCGTGACGTCAGATCGGGTGATGCGCCGCCGAAGTAGGGTCTAGGTATTGGCGGAGGCCGCACGATCTTCCGTGGGGCGACTCCGCAGACGACCGGCCCGCCGGTATTCGGTTTGCGCTTGCTCGCGCGTCCCGCGCGGCCGTTTAGGCGCGATCAGGCACGTGCAGCAGGAACTCCGGCATGTCCGGCAGGTCGTCGATGAACGTTCCCTTCTTCTTCCCTTGCGCGGAGAAGCGGCGCACACGCCGCTTCAGCCGTTCGGCGACGTAGAAATCGCCGTCCGGACCGATAGCGAATCCGGAGGGAGAACGGAGCTTTCCGTCGATGACAATGCGTGGCTTGACTTTGCCGCGCGGTATTTTCGCCGGAATGTCGTAGGCGAGGATACTGCCGGTGCCGGCGGCCCCGATGTAGAGGGTGTCGCCGCGCAGAATGAGGTGCACCGGCCGAACCATCTCCTTCCTGCGCAAGCGGGCGATGAGCCGCCCCGAAGACAGCTCGAAGATCTTGACGCCGTCGCTCGCTTCGTCCGCCACATAGAGATGCTTGCGATGCACGACGATACCGCGCACCGAGTGCCGGGGTTTGCCGCGTTCATCGAGCACCACCTTGAGACCCTGCGGCGCCCGCACGTTGGGCGGGTCGTGGCCGGCAACCTCGGGCAGCCGGCCCCGGGATGAGGCGACCAGCGTGCCGGGGAAAAACTTTCCGTCGGGATATTTCTTGCGCAGGTGTGCCGCCACCGGCGCCGGCTTGCGCGTCTTGGGTTGGATGGCGACGACCGTATTGGTATCCTGGCACGACACGTAGAGGAGGCCATCGTCCCCCAGTTCAACGTCGAACGGGTGGACCATCGCGGCCACGTGCTTCGTTCCGACCACGATGTCCGCGTAATGGAAGGTGTCGCCCTTGCGGCGATAGCGGGCGACGTGGCTGTCCCTGTGCCAGGCGTTGGCGATGTAGAGATCGTCGCCCACCAGCGCGAAGCCGCGCGCGATCTTCAGCGGATGCGCGTCGGGCGCAGGGTCGAGCAGCAGCGGATGCACCTTGCGGGGCGTGCCGTCGTCCTCGAAGACGCCGATGTTCTCGACGCCGGTCTTGCCTTCACCTCGATAGCTGATCCACCACACGATATGCGTTCCCCGGCAGCGCGTTACTCGAACGCGAAAATTTTCTTCCAGTCGTCCTTCATGCTGATAACGATCCAGCCCTGCTTCGTCGCCTCATCGTAAAGGGCCTGCGTAAAGGTCCCAACCTTGGTGTTGGCGAGGCCCTTGGCCGGTCCGTATGCGTACTCGCGCTTGTCATCGTCGTGGAGGACGAGCATCGACAGCCGCGCGCCGCTTCCGGCCTTGGCGTACTCGAGCATCTGCCGGTCACCGGTCGAGTTGCCCACGGACATGGTCGGACGCCGGCCGATCATCAGGTGAATGCCCTCGGGCTTGCCGGCATTGTTGTCATTGAGAAGCAGCTTCGGTTCCTTGGTCAGGAATGGCTTGCCGTCCTTTGCATACCCATACTTGGTGCCTCCCGCAGTGCCGACCACCTGCTCGGGCGGGATGCCGTAGGTCGCCTCGGAGTACATGCGCACGAAGTCCTGGCCGCCGCCAGTAACAATATAGGTCCTGTAGCCGTTGGCGCGCAGGTACTTCAGGACTTCCTGCATCGGCAGATAGGTCAGTTCCGTGTAGGGCTTCTTCCACCGCGGGTGTTTCGCTTCGGCGAGCCACTTGTTCACATCGGCCTGGAAGGTCTCCACCGGCATCCCGGTCGAGGTGGCGGCAAGGAGCTTGAACAAGTCGGCTTCCGTGAGCTTTTCCATCGCCGCGCGGTCGCCCTTCAACAGCTCCAGCACCGTCGAATACGGCGCGACCTTGGCCAGTTCGGGCTTCGCCTTCACCAGCGCCGGCACGCTCTCCAGCACGTACATGATCTGCGTATAGATCGGATGCTCGACCCACAGCGTGCCATCCTGGTCGAAGGTCGCGACGCGCTCTGGTGGAGGAACGAACTGCGGGCCGCCCTGCGTGGTCGTCGCCTGCACGAACTCGACGATCGCCTTCTTGGCAGCGCCGTCGTTCCATGATGGCAACGGGTCGGTCTGGGCGTACACAGCAGCGTTCCAGACGATGCACGTGACGGCAAGGAGAAAGTGACGCAGGGACAAGAACAATTTGCGCTTCATCGGAGAAACCTCGTTCACAATCGGCTTGGAAACGACTCGGCCGGGCGACCCCAACTACAGTGCAGGCGGCCGACAGCGAGATTATTCCACGGTTCACCGGGGCATTCCATTCATGATCCAGCCCTTGACGCTTGCTCGCGCGACCCGAGCGCTATCGGCCGATAGTCCACCCGTTGCAAGGAATGTCGCCGAATGTCCGCTACTAGCAACGATGGGTCGATCGACCCGGCGGGGCCTCTGACCGGACTTGCGGGCATCGGTGGCGGCCGCGGGCTATCATTCCGCGTATCCGCACATGTGCGATCCTGCCAATACCGTCCAATGGTCGGTTACCGCGTCGTCCATCGTCTCGAGATCGACCCCGCCGCCGAGCGGCGCGCGCTCGTTGCCGGACTGCGTGCTACGCCACCTCGCGTTTCGCCGAAATATTTCTACGACGATCTCGGATGTGCCCTCTACGGCGCGATCTGCGCCCTACCCGAGTATTATCCGACGCGTACGGAGCGAGAGATTTTCAGCGCCTACCGCACCGAGATTGCGCAGGCCATCGGCGTCGGGGGCCAATTTGTCGACCTCGGAGCCGGTGATTGCAGCAAAGGCGAAAGCTGGCTTCGGTTTGTCGCGGCGAAACGGTACGTCGCGGTGGATATTGCCGATGGGGTGATCGAACGTTCGCTCGCGCGTCTTTTTCCGGCGTTTCCGGGCGTGGAAATGCTGGGAGTCATCACGGATTTCACCCTCGGGCTCGATCTGCGTCGCGATCTTGTCAAAATGCCAACAACATTCTTCTATCCCGGCTCGTCGATCGGCAATTTCACCCCCGACGATGCGCTTGCTTTTCTGATGGCCATACATCGATATTGCGACGTTCCTGGCAGCGGCCTCCTGATCGGCGTCGACACTATAAAGGACAAGGCGCGTCTCGAAGCGGCCTACGACGATTCGCTCGGCGTGACAGCGGCATTCAACCGCAACGCACTAAACCACGTGAATCGGGTACTTGGCAGCGATTTCGCGGCCAGCGCCTATTCGCACCGCGGCTTCTACAACATGGAAGCCGGGCGAATTGAAATGCACCTCGAGGCGATGTCAACCCAGGTCGTGAGACTCGACGAGACGCCGCGGATCTTCGGCGCGGGTGAGCGGATACACACGGAGAATTCATACAAATACGAGCCTGAGGAGTTTGCAGCGCGGCTTGAGCAAGCAGGCTTTCGTACCGTGCGCTGCTGGCAGGATCCGCGCGGCGATTTCGCCGTGTTCTACGCCAAATGAACGGCGCGGATCAGCGAACGTCGCGCGCGAGACGCATGCCGGAAAACTGCCATCGCGCCTCCGGCGGAAAGAAATTGCGGTAGGTTGCGCGAATATGCGAGCGCGGCGTGGCGCATGATCCGCCACGTAGCACGTATTGATTACACATAAACTTGCCGTTGTACTCGCCGACGGCGCCGGGGGCGGCCGCAAAACCCGGGTAGGGCGCGTATGCGCTTGCTGTCCACTCCCACACGTCGCCGAAAAGTTGACTGGGATTGCCGCTCGGGGGGTATACGCGTGGTGCGAGCGGATGCAACGCTCCGCTGTCCTGGAAGTTTCCGTCGATGGCGCAATCGACCGCGCCTGCCTCCCACTCGAATTCGCTCGGGAGGCGTGCACCCGCCCAGCGGGCGTAGGCATCGGCTTCGAAGTAGCTCACGTGAGTAATCGGAGTGGCGGGGTCGATTTCGACGCGGCCGTGCAAGGTGAACGTCGTCCAGCAGCCGTCCCGCCATTCCCAGTACATCGGCGCAGTCCACCGCTGTGCTCGCACTGTATCAAAGCCCAGCGACAACCAGAGTTCGGGGCGGGTGTAGCCACCGTCGTCGATGAACGCCAGAAAATCACCGTGGGTCACTGGATGCGACGCGAGCTCGTACGGGGTGAGGAAGACCTGGTGCCGCGGCTGCTCGTTGTCGAAGCAGAAGCCGGCGCCGTGATGGCCGACGGTGACCAATCCGCCGGTGAAGCCAATCCATCGCGAGGGGCGCGGTTTGACGGGAGTTAGCGGCCAACGCTCCATGTAGGCAGGTTGCAGCGGATTGCGTGACAGCAGGTGCTTCAGGTCGGTCAGGATGAGTTCCTGATGCTGCTGTTCGTGCTGTAGTCCGAGTTCCAGCAGATACGCCAATTCCGCGTCGTCGGCCGCTTGCGCAACGAGCGGGACGAGATGAGCTTCCACCTGCCGACGGTATGAGTGAACCTCGTCCAGCGTCGGCCGCGACAGCATGCCGCGATCGGACCGCGGATGCTTGTCGCCGACCGCGTTGTAATAGGAATTGAAAAGCACCCGGTATCGTGGATCGTAATGCCGGTATCCGCGAATGAAGCGCTCGAGCACGAACGTTTCGAAAAACCACGTTGTGTGAGCCAGGTGCCATTTGATCGGACTCGCGTCGGGCATCGACTGCAGCGCGCAGTCTTCGGCCGACAGTGGCGCGGCAAGTTGTACGGTGGCCGCCCGCACGGCGTCGAAACGGCTTCCGAATGCGGTCGTCTGCGCGCTGGAGATACTGCCTATCCGGTGCGGATTGCGAGTGCGGGGAGCGGACATCTTGCCTCCTCGGAGTAGCTCCATTATTGCGCAATTGTCAGCTTGCCGGCGCATCAAGTTGGAAGCAAGCCATTCCGCCGGCGTCATCCCCATGTCCATCCGGCACGCATTCGTTGCCCCGAAAGTATCGGACACAATCACCGGCAGTCGGTTCCCACTTGGCGCGGATTTAGGCGGTCACGCGCCTCCCTCGTGCTCGATTGGTCTGTTCCTGGCTGGTAGACGATTCGCATGGCCGCGCCGCCGATCAGCCGCTGCCCTGTCCCCAAGCTCGCCGATTTGCCCGAAGGCATTCGCTCGCGGATGCTCGAAATGCAGGAAAAGGCGGGATTCATTCCCAACGTTTTCCTGACACTCGCACACCGTCCTGGGGAATGGCGCGCTTTCTTGATCTATTGGAATGAATGTGCAAATTCGCTAATCATCGGCCATCCAGAGGAGACGGCCGAAATCGGCGCGGACCCGAAATGCCCAGCCTTGAACACGCGGATCGAATCCTGATGCACGGATTCCCTGCTCAGCCAAAACGAACTCGCGTCGGAATGTTCTACAGGGTCGATAAGAATGCAATCAAATCCGCCTTATCTTCGTTAGTCAATCCGATCCCGAACCGCTGATCGTAGAAGTCGACGACTGCGTCCAGGTCCGCGGCTAAACCGTTATGGAAGTACGGGGCACGTGTGGCCAGCGCGCGCAGAATCGGTCCCTTGAACCTGCCGATGTCCTTCCACTTGCCGGTGATCATCGCGCGACCTGGATCGGTCGTCTGGATCGTTTCGAACGGCGGCAGCGTATGGCGCAACGTGTAGAGTGGCAAGTCCGGAGTGCGGCGCAGCGGCGGCGCGGTTCCATGGCGCGACGCTGACCCGGCTGCGCGAATCGGGATTCCGCCACGACCCGGCCGACGAGGCTTTCATCACAGGCTGGATGGCTCGATCGCGCGAGGCGCTCGGCGCAGCGGCGTTCGACGCCGCCGAAGCGGAAGGCAAGGCGCTAAACTACGAAGAGGCGATGGCGGAGATGGAGCGCTGGCTGAGTGGCAGCGAATAGCGGCTACTCAGGCGCGATCACGCCAAACGGATGCGGGCATTGCGTTGCCGCTCGGGTAGGGGTTCATCGGACCATGTGCCGCCCTCGTCCTGCCTAGGTCTGCTACTCGCTGGTAGACTCATTTGCATGACCGCGCCACCCATCAGCCGCTACCCGATCCCCAAGCTCGCCGATTTGCCCGAGGACATCCGCTCGCGGATGCTCGAAGTGCAGGAAAAGGCGGGCTTCATTCCCAACGTTTTCGTCACGCTCGCGCATCGGCCCGACGAATTCCGCGCGTTCTTAATATGATGATATGAATGTCCGAAATTGGCACCAATCGATACTGGTCTCGTCGGGGGACTCGTCCAACGCTATCGCAAGAAACAGTGACAGCGACACGGTGCCCGCAAACGAGATCTCCTCGCCGTCGATCTCGTGCAGCTTGGCAAGGGCGAGTCCGTTGCGGATCACCATTCGCGCCGGCCACCGTTGACCACGGTCAACACAGGTGCGCCTCGCGGCACGCAAGCAGTTCGACCAACGGGACGATCAACGCGCGCTAGTTGCTGTGCTGCTTCTGATCATAGGCAATGGACAAGCACTTCTGTCTGAACCAGTGAGCGAGTTCGTCAATGATCCGGGAAAGTTCGAATTTTTCTTCCAGAGACAGGTCGCTCGCCTTGACTGCCTCGGCACCTACATGATTCGAGTCAGAAAACCCTGCGATGGCCATCAACTCTTCCAGTCTCTTAACCCGCCCTCTCGCGTTCTCGTCAAGTCCGTCTCTGTCGAGATCGTGAAGGCCAAGCCTGCATTCATGAATGGCCTTCGCGATCGAATCCTGTTCGCCACGCGGGTGAGGCAGCATCAGAACACGCCGTGCAGTAGAGAATGTTTCGGCCTGGTGCACGTACTTCATTTGCATCTCCGCTGAAACAGGGTCGAGATGACGTTCATGCAAGACGGCATTCTTGATGACATGGCCCGAGAGTGCAATTTCGCGCTGTCAATCTTCCATGCAAGGTTTTGCGAGCAACTCCCGATTCGCTTCGGATGTAATAGAACTGATCCGCTCCTTCACATTCACTCAAGCGCCAGCCAGTTTGCGAGTAACCTCTAACGTGGGTGGGTGGGCCAGTGTTTGGTACACAACGCAGTATCTCTCGGTCAGGCGCAGGAGCGTGCCAAGCTGCTCGTCCGAAGCTTCGGTATCGAGCGTGAACCGCAGCCGGATGCTTTGAAAACCTACGGGAACGTCCTTTGAAAGGCCGAGTGTCCCACGGAAGTCGAGATCACCCTCCGCCTGGAGCGAAGCATCCCGCAACTCAATGTCAAGCGCCGTGGCGACAGCGTTAAGCGTCACACCGGCGCAGGCAACCAGAGCTTCCAGCAGCATGTCGCCGGAGCAGGCGTCTAGCCCGCTTCCGCCGGTGGCTGGATGTAACCCTGCAACAACAAGTGCCTTGCCTGTCTCGACCTTGCAACTGACACCTTCAGAGAGACGGGCTTGTGCACGAAGTGTGATGAACGCCGCCTCGGGGGTCCCTCGGTACCGCGCTTTTAGAGGAGCCTGCACAGACCGTAACTCTTCCGCGTTCATGAATGAACTCTCCTCGTGATTGCCCTGCGTCCAACGAACGCGGCCTCAAGGGTCCAACGGTAGCGCCCTTCCTAAAGGGCTCTAACGAGCTGGCACTCACGCCACTGGCGTCTGAAGCCAAGAAAGCCCGCGGGGCATTCGACCGGTCATCGAGAGCAGACATTTGTAAGCTTAAGCCTGCAATCTCCTTCTCGGCCTTGCTGCAGCGAGCTGAGTTGCCCACGCCCCAGAAGCCCAGGTTGGTGTCGGAGTCGTAAACGCCGCCGTTCTACGCGGCTCCACCACTGTTCTTCCGCAGGTCGCCCGGCCAGGCGAAACGAGTGACAGGAGCCATCCTGCCTACATCAAATTACGTGACCAAAGCGCCGGCCGAAGCCATCGGAATCGGCGATCACGCTCAGCATAGCATCCATGATCGGGAGCACCCGGGTTCGGGCAACGATGATCGGCACACTGCCCACCGTCCTCTTGTGTCGCGATGACTCGCAAAGTAGAGTGCGAGATTCGATGAAACCGCCGCCTTTTCGATCAGCTGCAGCCGCTGTCGCATTGGCGCTTCTGCTCACCCGGGCGCTCCCGGCGCAGGAGCAACCCGATTCGGCTCGCCGTGCTTTGCCCGCGGACGACGCGCCGGCAGCCGCTGCAACCGATCCCAATACGCCCGCGTTGACCACCATGGTCAATCCCAAGGATGGCCTCACGTATGTCTGGCTTCCTCCGGGCAAGTTCATGATGGGCTGCTCGCCGGGCGACAGCTTTTGCGACAGCGACGAGGTTCCGCAGCGCGAGGTTACGATTGCGAAGGGCTTCTGGATCGGGCAGACCCTCGTCACGCAGGCCGCGTACAAGCGCGTCATCGGGACGAATCCGAGCTTCCACAAGGGCAGCGAGCAGTTGCCCGTCGAGCGCGTGAATTGGGGCGACGCGCTGAAATACTGCACCGAAATCGGAATGCGAATCCCCACCGAGCGCGAGTACGAGTACGCTGCCCGCGGCGGCAGCGCGGCGGCGCGTTACGGCGACCTCGATGTAATCGCATGGTACAAGGACAACAGCGGCGGCCGAACGCAGGAGGTGGCCACGAAGTTGCCCAATGCATTCCACGTCTACGACATGCTCGGCAATGTCTGGCAGTTCACCAACGATCCGTACAAGCCCGAGGATCCGATCTTCGTGGCAATGCGCGGTGGCTCCTGGTTCACCTCGGCCAAGAGCATGCGCGTCTCGGTTCGCGGCTTCGATTCCGCCGACAGGAAGCGCAGGTTCTCGGGCTTCCGCTGCGCCGGCGATTAGACTCGCGCTTCGCCTGGCCCGGCCTGGTCGCCAAGCTTGGCAGAGTTTCTTTCGGGCGCTGTCCCGACCGCCCAGTGCCCTCTGTGCACGACCCCTGCTGGGTAATCTTCTGCGCGCTGCCGGGCACTGCACCGGTGTGAACGGGCGGCGTTGCCGCGGCGTCGGCCAACCCGCACGAAACGAACAGAGAGGCGGCAAGGCTTTCGCCTCCCGCCTCTCCCTCGGTCGTTAACCGCCAGACTACTTCAGGGCGAAGACCATGACCATGCCGCCCTGCGGCGTGTTCTGGTGGTACTTGTCCTTGATCTCGCCGGTCCAGATCGGAATCGCACCGCCAAAGCCAACGACGTAGCAGACATACTGTTGGCCGTCGATCTCATAGGTGATCGGGGCGCCTACCAAGCCCGAGTTCGAGCGGTGCCTCCAGAGCACCGCGCCGGTATCCGCGTCCAGAGCAAACAGGTCGCGGGTGTCGGTACCGCCGCCGAAGACCAACCCCGAGGCAGTCGACAACAGGCCACCCCAGCTCGAGTCAGGCATCGAATGCGTCCACTTCGTCTTGCCGGTGTTCACATCGATCGCCTTCACGAAACCACCGGCACCATCGATCCCCGGCTGAACGTGCATGTGGAAGTCGGCCTGCACGTACGCGGCATAGGGTTTCCAGGGCTCAGGCGGAAGGCCCTTGATCGTTTCGCACCAGTAGTTGCCCGACATGAACGCCAGCTTCCTGGCGGCGTCGTAAGCGGGGACCATGTAGTTCGCGCCACCCAGGAACGACGGGCACACATCGACCAGATTGCCGTTCGTCGGGTCCTTCGCCGGGTCGAAGATCGGGTGCCCCGTCGCGTCCAGGCCCTTCCACACTGTGACCGGCATGAACGGTTCGCCGTAGACGAACTTGATGTTGTCGACGGTGCCGGGACCGAAGTTGCTGCGCTCGACCATGTACACGTAGCCGTTCTTGTTCGCCTCGAAGAGTCCTTCGACCTTCTTGCCGTCCTTCATGATGTCGATCAGCATCGGCTGCCCGATGTTGTCGTAATCCCACAGGTCGTGGGGCACGAACTGGAACTGGGCTTTGATCGCGCCGGTGTCGCCATCGAACGCGATGATCGACGCGGTACCGATGTTCTTGCCCGGGCGCACTGATCCGTTCCAGGGGCCGGGGTTGCCGGTCGGCCAGAAGATCAGGTTCTGCTTCTCGTCGTACGCGCCGGTGGTCCAGGTGGTCCCACCGCCGCGCTTCCAAGTGTCCGTACCTCCCCAGGTGTCGTTGCCGGGCTCGCCGGGTCCGGGAATCGTGTAGGTGGTCCAGGCGATCTTTCCGGTTTCGGCATTCACGGCGATCAACCGCCCGCGGGCGCCGAACTCGCCGCCGGTCATCCCGGTGATGATGTTGCCCTTCACGACCAGCGGAGCGCCGGTGATCGTGATGCCGTCGGAGTAATCGGCAACCTTCGTATCCCAGACCAATTTGCCGGTCTTGGCGTTTAACGCGATGACGTGCGCGTCGATGGTGCCAAAGTAGACGTTGTCACCGTAGAAGACGCCGCCCTTGTTGACCACGTCGCAGCAGACCACGGCCAAGGCCTTGTCCGGAAGCTCGCGCTCGTACTTCCAGAGGAATTTGCCGCTGCGCGCATCCAACCCGAAGAACGTGTTGTACGAGGCGGAGATCACGAGCACCCCGTCGTGTTCGATCGGAACGACTTCGTGGCCTTTCGTCAATCCCGTCGAAAACTCCCAGATCGGCGTCAGTTTGCCGACATTCGCCTTCGTGACCTTTGCCAGCGGGCTGAAGCCGTGCCCGTCGAAGGTGCGACGGTATTGGAGCCATTCCGACGTGGGCGGCTGACTCAACATCGCCGCGGTGACCGGACGGAAAGGCCGGTCGGAGGCGTCGGCCTGGCCGAACGCAGGACCGGATGCAATCGCCAGCAGGAGTGGCGTCGATGCGACCACCGCCGACAAACCTCTCTTCATCTTGCTCATTGTGTCCTCCTGGTTCAGTGTCTCCAGAGCATGCGCCGCGACGAGGTCTGGCGCTTCAACCTTTCTTCACACCGATATAGCCGGTGGGCTTGCCGGCTACCACCAGCTTCCCATCCACTCCCTTGATGGGAACAAGCGGAAGTACGCGCATGCGCGGCCCACTGATGTTTTGTCCCTCTTTCACGGGATCGAAAGTCGCATCGTGGCAGGGACACTTGAACAGTTTGGCCGTCGCGTCCCACCCGTCGACAATGCAGCCGAGATGGGGGCACACGGCCGTGTAGCACGAGATGCCTTCCACCGTGTCGTCCTTCATGCCGTCCGGGTAGGCATCCGGCGCCACCCTGTAGAAGAGGACCGTGGCGTGATCGTGCTCTCCAGCGTCGTCTTGTTCCAGCTTGCCCGTGCTCGGATTCTTCGCCACCGCCAATTCCGGCCGCGCGCCGAGGACCACGTCGGCGACCATGACCTCCTTGCCCTTGTTCGGACCTCCCGAGAAGACGAAGGTGTCGCCGACCTGCGGCACACCCGTGGATTGCGCAAGCGGCATCGCACCACCGGCCGCGAACGCCCTCACGCCGGCGCCCGACGCCAGTGCCGTCACCGTGACGAGCTTGCAAGTGGACTTCAGCGCGTCCCGTCGTTCCTGGCTGAATTTCGACATCGTGCAGTTCCTTTCGACGCGGTGCTCATTCAAGCTAACTGATTCGCGGTTCGAGTCTCTTACACCCATGCGTAATTCCATTTATTGCGCTAGATCAAGTGCTACGCTCGAAGAATATGTATTGTGGTTGCTTTGCATTCGAGCAGCGAGCAATCTCAAAGTTGGTCAGCCGACGCTGAACCGGCAGAGCTCTGCACGTACGTCTGACTCACAGTTCCAGGATCGCTTGCCTGCTGCGCTCCTCGACCACCACCAGCTGAGCTGGAAATGGCTAAGTGAAATACGTGCTGATCGGTGCCGGCCCGGCCGGCGTGCAAGCCGCCGAAGTCATCCGGCAGGAGGATCCAGCTGGCGAGATCACCCTAGTCAGCGGGGAGGCAGGCGAGCCCTATTCGCGCATGGCGATCCCCTACATCCTGACCGGTCGCATCGACGAACAGGGTGCGCGGTCGCGCAAGACCGCCGGCCACTTTGCCACCCTCGGCATCCGCTACAAGAACAGCAAGGCCATCAAGGTCCATGCGGGCGCCAACGGCGGCACTGTGGATCTGGACGACGGCAACACGCTCGCCTTTGACAGGCTGCTGGTGGCCACCGGCTCCTCGCCGACACTGCCGCCCGTACCTGGCACCGACCTGCCCGGAGTCGTCACGTGCTGGACCCTCGAGGACGCTCGCGTCATCGCTGCCAAGCTGCAACCGGGAGCCCGGGTGGTGATGGTCGGAGCTGGGTTCGTGGCAGGGGTCTGCATGAAGTCGCTCGTGGAAAGTGGCGCGCGACTGACCGTCATCGCCGGCCGCGTGGGACAGATCCTGCGCTCGATGATGACGCCAAACGGCAGTGCGCTGCTGCAGCGCTGGCTCGAGGGTCAGGGCGTGAACGTCATTACGAGCGGGCGCATCGAGCGCATCGAACCTGGTCCGCGCGTGGTCATGGACGCCCGGACCCTCGATGCCGACTTGGTCATCCTCGCCACGGGGGTGCGACCGAATGTCGCATTCCTCGAGGGGACCGGCGCCGAGATCGACCAGGGCATCGTCATCAACGACCGGATGGAGACCACCGTGCCCTGCATCTACGCCGCGGGCGACGTCGCCCAGGGCCGCGACTTCTCCACAGGCGAATGGATAGTCCACGCGCTGCAGCCGACGGCCACCGAGCACGGTCGCGCGGCCGCCCTCAACATGGCCGGCAAGAACGTGCCCTACCGTGGCAGCCTCTCGATGAACGTGCTCGACACTGTCGGCCTGCTTTCGTACACCTTCGGACTGTGGCAGGGCCGCGAAGGCGGCGATACGGCAGAGAGCATCGACGCCGAGCACTTCCACTACAAGCGACTCTGCTTCGACGGCGACGTACTCATCGGCGCCATCAGCATCGGCCGAATCGATCACGTCGGCGCCATCCGCGGCCTGATCCAGACCCGGCGGCACCTCGGCCCCTGGAAGGAAAAGCTGATGAAGGATCCGAGTCTGCTGATGGAGGCATTCGTCGAGTTGTCCCGCAATCCAAGCTAAGTCTGCGAGCCGGACGGCCTTCGCGATGGCCGACACCGGCCCCCGGAAGCCAGCCAGCTCGCTCTATTGACGGAAGCTTCTACCGGGGGTAACGTCGTCTCAGCCGTTCACCATTGGGCACTCCAGGAGGAAACGTGCAAAAGTCCCTCTATATCAACGCCGACAAATGCACCGGCTGCCTCCAGTGCGAGATGGCGTGCAGCTACGAGAACTACGGTGTATTCAATCCCGCGAAGTCTCGCATCAAGATCTTCGACTTCGACGATACCGGGAGAAAGGTCCCCTATACCTGCACCCAGTGCGACGAGGCCTGGTGCCTGCATGCGTGTCCGGTGGACGCGATCAAGATCGATACCGCTACCGGCGCCAAGATCGTGCTCGACGACGTGTGCGTGGGCTGCAAGGTGTGCACGATCGCTTGTCCATTCGGAACGATCAATTACGTGCAAGACACCGGGAAGGTTCAGAAGTGTGACCTGTGCGGTGGCGATCCCGCCTGCGCTGCGGCCTGCCCGACCGGTGCAATCACCTATGTCGACGCCGACTGGACCGGACTCGAGCGCATGAAGCTGTGGGCGAAAAAAGTCGGCGACCAGCCGCACGCGTAAGGAGGACGATCATGGCCTGGACTGGAAAGATTCTGCGCGTCGATCTCGCCAAGGGAACTTGCACCCCGGAGCCCCTCAACATGAAGTGGGCGCGCGACTACGTTGGCCAACGCGGCCTGGCGACCAAATACTTCAGCGAGGAAGTCGATCCGACGGTCGATCCGCTGTCGCCCGAAAACAAGATGATCTGGGCCACGGGTCCGCTTACTGGAACAATGGCCTCGACGGGCGGCCGCTATTCGGTCATTACCAAGGGGGCGCTGACCGGCGCGATCGCCTGCTCCAACTCGGGCGGCTACTGGGGCGCGGAGCTCAAGATGGCGGGTTGGGACATGATCATCTTCGAGGGCAAGGCGCCCAGGCCGGTCTATCTGCTCATCGAGAACGACACTGCGCAATTGCTCGATGCCGGCTGGCTCTGGGGCAAGTCGGTGTGGGAGACCGAGCCCGCGATCAAGGCCAGGCATCAGGACCCGCAGATCCGCGTCAGCTCGATCGGGCGCGCCGGCGAGACGGGCTGCCTGTACGCTGGGGTGATCAACGACCTGCATCGCGCCGCCGGACGCTCGGGGGTAGGCACGGTGATGGGCAGCAAGAATCTCAAGGCGATTGCCGTCCGCGGCACCAAGGGCGTGGGCAATATCCGTGATTTCAAGGCGTTCATGAAGGCGACCGTGGCGGCCAAGAAGGTGTTGGCCGATCACGCGGTGACCGGGCAGGGCCTGCCCAAGTTCGGTACGCAAGTGCTCATGAATGTGATCAACGAAATCGGCGCACTGCCTACGCGCAACCATCGCGATGTCCAGTTCGAAGGTGCGAAGGACATCTCGGCTGAAGCGATGCATGCGCCGCGCAAGACCGACGGCAAGCCGAACCTCGTGACCAACCAGGCCTGCTTCGGGTGCACGATCGCGTGTGGCCGCATCTCCAAGATCGACGAGACACACTTCACGGTGGTCAACAAGCCGAAGTACTGGGGGGCATCCGGCGGCCTCGAATACGAGGCGGCGTGGGCGCTGGGCGCCGCAAACGGCGTCAACGACCTCGAAGCGCTGACCTATGCCAACTTCATCTGCAACGAGGATGGCTTCGACCCCATCTCCTTCGGCGCGACAGTCGGCGCCGTCATGGAGCTCTACGAGATGGGCGTGTTGAAGAAGGAGCAGTTGGGCATCGAAGCACCGTTTGGTTCGGCCAAAGCTCTCACCTATTTCGCGGAGATCACCGCGCGAGGGGAGGGCTTCGGCAAGGAGATCGCCCAAGGCTCGAAGCGGCTGACTGCCAAGTACGGCCATCCGGATCTGTCGATGACCGTCAAAGGGCAAGAATTCCCCGCCTATGACTCCCGCGGAATTCAGGGCATGGGCCTCGCCTATGCGACGGCCAACCGCGGCGCCTGCCATTTACGCGGTTACACGGTAGCGTCCGAAGTCCTGGGAATCCCGGTGAAGACCGATCCGCTCGTCACCGAGGG
The DNA here is from genome assembly GCA_963782625.1 of uncultured beta proteobacterium. Lineage (GTDB taxonomy): Bacteria > Pseudomonadota > Gammaproteobacteria > Burkholderiales > Casimicrobiaceae > VBCG01. Next base: position 130,755 of record CAWAKN010000010.1, read on the forward strand.
CAAGGCCGGTCTGGTCAAGGCGTTCCAGGACGCCACGGCCGTCTTCGATTCGGCAGGCATATGTCTGTTCACCAGCTTCGCGTGGACGCTTGCCGATGTCCAGCCGCAACTTGCAGCGGCTTGCACGGACGAGTTCACGCTCGAGGAGCTGGGCCTGATCGGCGAGCGCATCTGGAACATGGAGCGCGACTTCAACAATCGCGCCGGCTTCACGTCCAAGGACGACACCCTTCCGAAGCGATTGCTGACCGAGCCTGCCAAGACCGGGCCAGCTCGAGGGCTCGTCAATGGCCTGGACAAGATGCTCCCCGAGTACTACGAGCTTCGCGGCTGGGACGACAAGGGGGAGCTCAAACCGGACACCCGGGCCCGGCTCGGGCTCTGAGGCGACACACGCGCCGCATCGCGAATGCTCGGACTCGGGCGGTTCGTTACGGACCGCCCTTTTTGCTGCTGGAGAGGCCCTCGTGAAACACGTCATTCTCGGTAACGGACCCGCGGGTGTCATCGCGGCCGAAACGATTCGAAAACTGCAAGCCGAAGACGACATAGTGGTGCTTGGCGACGAGCCCGGACCGCCGTATTCGCGCATGGCGATTCCGTATCTGTTGATGGGCAACATCGGCGAGGAAGGGACCTATCTGCGCAAAAACAAGGATCACTTCGCGCAGCAACGCATTCAATTGCGTAGAGGGCGGGCGAGCGCGGTGGATACGGATGCGCGCCAAGTGCAGCTCGATGACGGGACGGCTCTCCCGTTCGATCGCCTCCTGATCGCCACGGGTGCGACGCCCATTCGCCCGCCGATTCGAGGCATGGACCTGCCCGGCGTGCATCCTTGCTGGACGCTCGACGATGCGCGAAAGATCACGGCGCTTGCCAAACCCAAAGCACGCGTCGTGCAGATGGGAGCGGGCTTCATCGGGTGCATCATCATGGAAGCCATCGCCGCACGCGACGTGCAGCTGACCGTCGTGGAAATGGGCGACCGCATGGTGCCCCGCATGATGGGCGAAGGCGCCGGCGGCATGATAAAGCGCTGGGTCGAGAAGAAGGGAATAGCCGTCTACACATCGACGCGCGTGGAAGCCATCCACCACGGTCCACCCCTTACGGTCCGGCTGTCCAACGGCCAGCAGTTGCCGGCGGATCTTGTCATATCCGCGACCGGCGTCCAGCCGAATATCGGATTTCTCGAGAGCTCCGGCATCCTGTGTCTTCAGGGTGTCCTGACCGACGATCGCCTGCAAACCAACATTGCCGGGATCTACGCAGCGGGTGATTGCGCCGAAGCGTTCGATGCGCTCACCGGCAAGACAATCGTCAGTGCCATTCAGCCGAATGCTGCCGATCAGGCATACATTGCCGGAATGAACATGGCCGGGAAGCGAACACAGTTGCGTGGCGTTACGCAGATCAACGTGCTCGATACGCTGGGGCTGGTCTCGACTTCCTTCGGGCGATGGGAAGGGGTGCCCGGCGGTGAACACGCGGAGTTTGCCGATGACGCCAACTTTCGATACATTCGTCTGGAGTTCGAAGGGGATGTTCTGATCGGTTCGAACACGGTTGGTCTAACCGAGCATGTCGGTATTCTGCGCGGACTAACCCAGTCGCGCACCAGGCTCGGCGCGTGGAAGGAGCAACTGCTGCGCGACCCACTGAAGCTTCCACAGGCGTACATTTCCAGCGCGCAAGCGCAGCATGTACGGGGATTGAGCGTGGCCTGAGGAACGACGAAGTAAAGCTCGGTTGTGGAGATCACTCTCAAGCTATTCGCCACACTTGGCGACTACCTGCCGCACGAACTCAACGGCAGAACGCGTGTGTATAACCAGCTTGCGATCGACGTCGCCGAACCAACGACGGTGCAGGCGGTGATCGAAAGTTCAGGTTGCCCCCGGCGATGGCCCACCTCGTGTTGGTGAATGGCGTTTTCATCCCGCGGAACGCGCGCGCTTCCCGGCTGTTGCACCCGGGAGACGAATTGGCCGTGTGGCCGCCCATCGCTGGCGGCTAGGTGGAGATGTCGGACGTGTTTCAGCTGCGTCGTGATATGGGCTGTACGCGCGCCGAATTCATGTCTTGGCTGCCCGGCGCGACCCGTCGGGCCCCATTCCAGATCGACGGGGAAGTGGTGACGGTCATGACCCACGGTGGCCGCGTTCAGATCTATCTCGAACAGAAGCCACCACGGCGCATAGCGCTGATTGCGTTGCCCGTGCTTGGCGTCACCTTCAGTTTCCGCGGCCTGGACGAACCGGCGCGCGACGATTTCCTTGCCCATTTCGACTTGTACACCAGGCGCGGCGGCGGCTA
>CAWAKN010000011.1:0-73682 GCA_963782625.1 uncultured beta proteobacterium
GGATCCGCCTTCTTGAACTATTGGACTGCATGTACGAGGCGACCTTCATTCGATCACGCTGTCCGCGCGCTGCAGCAGCGATGGGTGTATCGTCAGCCCGAGCCAACTCGAGGATCCGCCCGAACGACATCCGCGCGCGGATCCGGTCCTGTCGCGCGCTAACGAGGTGATTCAGTAATCTCACTGCAAATTCCAGACAATCGCGCGTCAACCACGACTATGCACCCGATCAGCCGCTATCCAGTCCCAAAGCTCGACGACCTGCCCGAGGACATTCGCGCGCGATTCTGGCTGTGCAGGAGAAGGCGGGATTCATGCCCAACGTCTTCGTGACGCTGGCTCATCGGCCGACGAATTCCGCGCGTTCTTCGCTTATCACGACGCGCTGATGGAAAGGGAGAGCGGACTTAGCAAGGCCGAGCGCGAGATGATCGTCGTGGCGACGTCGGGCGCCAATGACTGCCACTACTGCATCGTCGCACACGGGGCGATCCTGCGCATCTACGCGAAGAATCCGTTGGTGGCCGATCAGGTCGCGGCGAACTACCGCGGAGCAGACATCACGCCGCGGCAGAAAGCGATGCTGGCCTTCGCGCTGAAGGTGTCGCAACGCAGCCGCGAACTCGTCGACGACGATTTTGTCGCCGTGCGCGCGCACGGTTTCACCGACGAAGACATCTGGGACATCGGCGCCATTGCCGCGTTCTTCGCAATGTCGAACCGGATGGCGGACCTGATTAGCATGCGGCCCAACGACGAGTTCTTTGCGATGGGCCGCATCCCTCGCACCAAGTGACTCAACGGCTCAGACGACACCCCACAGCTTGAACCAGGCGAGCATGCGCGCCCAGCCGTCCTCGGCATCCTGCTTGCGATAGTTGTCGGGACGGAAATCGGCATTGAAGCCGTGTCCGGCGTCGGCGTACACGACGAATTCGGACTTGCTGCCGCTGCCCTTCAGTTCGTCGCGCATCTTGTCCACGTCGGCCAGCGGAATGCCGCTGTCCTTGCCGCCGTAGAGGCCCAGCACCGGCACCTTGATCATCCTGGCAAGATCGAGCGGCGCCCTCGGCATGGCATCGCTCGGCTTGCCGGCCAGCGTTCCATACCAGGCCACGGCAGCCCGGAGTTTCGGATTGTGCGCGGCGTACATCCACACTGTGCGGCCGCCGCGACAAAACCCGGTCATGCCGAGCCTGGCGATATCTCCCTTGCCGCTGGCTCTGGCGAACGCTGCCGTGTCATCGAAGTCCGCCATCATCTCCGTGTCGGTCTTGGCGTTGACGATCGGAATGATGTCGGCGAAGTTGGGAATCTTGGTGAGGTCGGCCTTGCGCGCGTACACGTCCGGCGTGATCGCGTAGTAGCCCGCCTTGGCCAGGCGCCTGCAGATGTCCTTCATGTAGGGGTTGAGGCCGAACACCTCGGGCGCCACCAGGATCACCGCAAACGGACCGCCCGTGGCGGGCATCGCAAAATAACCGGGCAACGTTCCGTCCGCCACCTTGATCGTCACATCGCCCGCCGTTAGCCCCACAGTGTCGGTGGTGATCTGCTGCGCCGATACGGCCCCCGATGCCGCCAGCGCCGCGCTGGCGCCCAGCGCGGTGGAAAGGAAGTCACGCCGGTCGAAGGCGCGTTCGGGCTCCAGTATTCCCGCGATGTCCTGGTCGAGTTCCAGTTTCATTGCACGTTCCTCCTAGGAGGTGCGGACGCGTCATGCCTCGTAGACGACCTGGCCGCTGACCAACGTATAGCGCACCTTGCCCGGCACTTCCATGCCCGAGGAAAGGTGTGTTCTTGCCTTGGCTTTTCAAAGCCGCGGCGTTCGACCTTCCAGAACTGCGCCGGATCGAATACGCAAATATCGGCGGGCGCCCCGGCGCGCAGATCACCGGCGTCAACGCCGAGGATCTTCGCCGGCTCGCTGGTGATCCTCGCCAGCGCCGCGGACAAAGGCACCTTCTCTTCCATCGCCCATTTGAGCGTGAGCGGCAGCAGGAGTTCCAGGCCGGTGGCGCCGGGTTCCGCTTCGCCGAACGGAACCTGCTTGCCGTCATCGTCGACGGGCGCATGGTCGGAGCAGATGAGGTCGATCGTGCCGTCCACGACACCGGCGCGCAATGCGGCCCGGTCGCGCACGGTGCGCAGCGGCGGCACCATGTGCGCGTGGGAATCGAACCAGCCGATGTCGACGTCGCACAGGTGCAGGTGGTGGATCGCGACATCGCAGGTGACCAGCAGGCCCTCCTTCTTCGCCGCGCGAACCATTGCCACGCCTTCGGCGGTCGAGAGCCTGCACAGGTGGACGCGCACGCCGGTTTCGCGCACCAACGCCAGGATGGTCATGATCGCGATGGTCTCGGCCGCCGCCGGTATGCCTGGCAGGCCGAGACGCGTCGCGACTTCGCCATCATGCGCGACGCCGCCCTGCCCAGGTGCGGGTCGTTGGGGCGAAGCCAGACGCGATAGCCGAACGTCGACGCATACTGCATCGCGCGCAGCAGCACTTGCGTGTCGATCAGCGGCATGTCGGCATGCGAAAAGGCCACGCATCCCGCCTCCGCGAGTTCGCCCATTTCGGTCAGCGTCGTTCCCTGCAACTGCACGGTGAGCGCGCCGATCGGATAGACGTGCGCCTGGTTCAGCAGGCGCGCGCGGTGCTTGAGCATTTCCACCAACCCCGGCTCATCGAGCGGCGGGTCGGTGTCGGGCGGACACGCGAGGCTGGTCACCCCGCCTGCGATGGCGGCCTGCATTTCGGATTCCAGCGTGGCCTTGTATTCGAAGCCGGGCTCGCGCAGGCGCGCGGAGAGGTCGATGAGCCCCGGCGCCACGATCAGTCCCTTGGCGTCGATCACGCGGCTCGCGGTCCAGCTTTCCGGCGCCTTGCCGATTCCCGCGACCTTTCCCGCGGCGACATACAGCGACGCGACCCGGTCGATACCCTGCGCGGCGTCGACGATCCTGCCGTTGGCGATCTCGATTTTCATCCGATTGTTCGTCAATTACCCGCGATGATGCTCATCACCGCCATGCGCACGGCGATGCCGAACGTTACCTGCGGCAGGATGACCGCGCGATCGCCGTCAGCCACTGCCGAATCGATCTCGACGCCGCGATTCATCGGTCCGGGATGCATCACGATCACGTCTGGCTTGGCCAGCGCCAGCTTGTCGGGCGTCAAGCCATAGTGCTTGAAGTACTCGCCGGCGGATGGCAGCAGCGCGCCCTTCATCCGTTCGCTCTGCAGCCGCAGCATCACCACCACATCGCAGCCCTTGAGACCTTCGCGCATGTCGTGGAACACGCGCACGCCGAGCGCTTCGACCTTGCTCGGCAGCAGCGTCTTCGGTCCGATCACGCGCACTTCCGGCGTTCCCAGCGTAGTGAGCCCGTGGATCAGCGACCGCGCGACGCGGGAATGCAGCACGTCGCCGACGATCGCCACGGTCAGGTTGTGGAACTCCTTCTTGTAGTGGCGGATCGTGTACAGGTCGAGCAGTCCCTGCGTCGGGTGCGAATGGCGGCCATCGCCCGCGTTGACGACGTGCACGTGGCTGCGGCCGTGGGCATTGAGGTGCGCGGCGATGAGGTGCGGCGCGCCGGATTGCGCGTGGCGCACCACAAAGATGTCGGCGTCCATCGCGACCAGGTTGTCGACGGTGTCGAGCAGCGTCTCTCCCTTGGTCGTGGAGGAAACGCCGATATTGAGGTTGATCACGTCGGCGGAGAGGCGCTTGGCCGCGATTTCGAACGTGGTTCGCGTGCGCGTCGAGTTCTCGAAGAACAGGTTGAATACGGCCTTGCCGCGCAGCAGCGGTACTTTTTTCACTTCGCGTTCGGCGATCCCCACGAATGGCGTCGCGGTGTCGAGGATGTTGCAGATGACCGGCGCGGGCAGCCCCTCGAGGGTCAACAGGTGCGTGAGTTCGCCCTGCGCATTGAGCTGCGGGTTGCGCACGATGTCAGGTCCTAAGCGCTCTCGACGCCGAAGCGCAGCCGTTCGCCGTCCTTCGCCAGCACGATCGACAGGTCGCGCGCGACCGCGAGCCGCGCGCCGCAATAAGTCGCCTCCACCGGCAGTTCGCGTCCGCCGCGATCGACCAGAACGGCCAGTTCGACCCGCGCCGGGCGGCCATAGTCGAAGAGTTCGTTGATCGCGGCCCGCACGCTGCGTCCCGTATAGAGGACGTCGTCGACCAGGATGATCGTCGCGCCCTCGACATCGAATGGTAATTCGCTCCGCTTGGCGCCGCCCTTCAGGCCGGACCGCGCGTAATCGTCGCGGTAGAACGACACGTCGATGTAGCCCACCGGATGCTCTCCGGGAATCATTCTGGCCAGCCGGTCCGCGACCCAGGCGCCACCCGAGTAGATGCCAACAAACGCGGCGTCGAAGGCAACTGCGGCGCGCATGCGTTCGGCAAGCGCGGCCAGCGTCGCCTCCGCGTCAGGAATTTCAGCCGGCTCGCTCATCGAACCAGCGCTGCAGGATGAGTTGCGCTGCGACCTGGTCGCGTACCGCCTTGGCCCTCCGCCCAGTCGTGCCCGTTTGGTCGAGCGCCGATTGCGCGTCCTGCGTCGTCCAGCGTTCGTCCACCAAGTCGACCGGCAGCGCGAAGCGACCTTCGAGCTGCCGCGCGAAACGCTGCGCGCGCTGCGTCATCGCGTGGTCCGAGCCATCCGCATGGGTCGGCAATCCGACGACCAGCGCGGCCGGCTGCCATTCGGCGACCAGGGCGGCGATCGCCGCAAGGCGCTGGTCGTTGCGCTCGTCGTCGATGGTGACCAGCGGATGCGCCCGCCGCGTCAGCGTATTGCCCATCGCGACGCCGATACGTTGTGTTCCGAAATCGAACGCGAGCACCGTCGCGTCGGGGGAAGTGGCGACCACGCGTCACGCGTGCCCGACGTCCTCGGACAGTTGCGCGAGGTCGATGCCGAGCAACTGCATCGCCGCCGGCAGCCGCCGTTCGGGGGGAAGCTCGAACACCACGCCGGCATCCGCTTGCACGGTAAGCCATGCATTCTGCGCGAGCTCGCTTTCGAGTTGCCCAGCCTCCCATCCCGCATACCCCAGCGAGACGAACACGTCCGCCGGGCCGTCGCCGCGGCCGACGGCCTCGAGCACGTCCTTGGATGTGGTGAGGCCCATGTCGTCGCCGATGGCGAGCGTGGATTGCCAGTTGCCGAGGGGCCGGTGCAGCACGAATCCGCGGTCGAGTTGCACGGGTCCGCCGAAGTGGACCGGGGACTCCCGGAGCGCCTGGTTGGCAAGAGGAACGTTGATCTGCTCGAACAGCGCCGAGAGCTTCATGTCGATCGGCCTGTTGACGACGATGCCCAACGCGCCATCCTTGTTGTGCTCGCACACATAAGTGAGCGTGTGCGCAAAATTCGGATCCGCCATGGCCGGCATGGCGATGAGGAAGTGGTGCGTGAGGTTGATCGGCACGGTCATCAACGTCGAATTGTAATCCGAAGGGGGGTGGGCGACAATCAAAACACGCCAGCGCCCAGCGAACTCCTGGCCGAGTTCCCCCGGATGTCGCGCACTTCCCTACTTTGGTCATTCCCTCCCATGCCGACCTTTGCCACACCACTTCGCCTGGTTTCGCTCCTGCTGCTGGCCGCGTTGTCCTCCGCCCCCCTTTCGGCTACGGCAAGACTGACCGTGATGCACGGCTACGCCGACGTCACGAGCGCGCTGTTGTGGGTCATGGCGGACACGTCGGGTCCCATCGCCATCAGCTGGCAGCCGGAAGGGCAGGCAACGGAGCGTCAACTCACGTTGGAGGCAACGGCCGCGTCGGGAAACGTCGTCCTCGCACGGCTGACGGGTCTCGTTCCCGGTAAGGCTGTCCCGTATCGCGTGCGCGGCGATGGCGACAGCCGCAGCGGGATGCTGACCGCGCAGCCCGCGTGGTCCAAGTCGGAGGAGGCGCGCGATCTCGCCATCGCCTTCGGTTCCTGCTTCTTTCTGGCCGATGCGGATCCCGCCTGGGGCGGGCAGGAATACGGCGGCGGATTCGGCATCTTCGACGCCATCGCGGCCATGAAACCCGACCTCATGCTGTGGGTGGGCGACAACCTTTACTTCCAGAAGCCCGACGAATTCGATCCCTCGTCCATGGCCATGCGCTACCAGCGTCAGCGCACGTTCCCTCCGTTGCAAAAGCTGCTGACCGCCGCACCCCACCTGGCGATCTGGGACGACCACGATTACGGCCCGAACAACGCCGACGCATCCTACGTGATGAAGGGCGATTCGCTGCAGCTTTTCCGTCGCTACTGGGCCAATCCGGGCTACGGATTGCCGGACGTGCCAGGCATCTTCGGGCAAGCACGCTGGGGCGACGTCGAACTCTTCCTGCTCGACGACCGGTGGTACCGTTCCGCGAACGACGCGCGAGACGGACCCGACAAGACGATGTTCGGCGCGCAGCAACTGGCGTGGCTGCGCAATGCGCTGATCCGCTCGCAGGCGCCCTTCAAGCTCGTCGTCAACGGCACCCAGATGTGGAATCGCGTCAACCGCTTCGAAGGCTGGAACCATTTCGCGACGGAGCAGCGGGCATTCGCGGACTGGCTGCTTGCCCAGCGAATCGACGGCGTCGTGTTCCTGTCCGGCGACCGGCACTTCAGCGAACTGCTGAAGGTCAGACCGGCCCGGCGCCTATCCGCTCTACGAATTCACGTCGAGCCCGCTCACGTCACGCCCGTGGGCCAACCCGGACGCGGCCGAGCAGCAGAATGGCGACGTGATACCGGGAACGCTGATCGGCAAGCGCCAATTCGGCATGCTCCGCGTTACCGGCCCGGGCAACGATCGCGTGCTGGCGATGGAGAGTTACGACGCGGCGGGCAACCGTCTCTGGCGAAATGAGATTCGCGCGCGCGATCTCCGCATGCCGAAATCCGCCGGCAGCCGTTGACAACCGCGGTCACCTCGCGCACGTCGACTCGCGATGGCTCGACCCCCACGCGCTCCGCGCGCGGGTCCCCTCACAGCGGCCTCCTTTTAGCGACGAAGCGAATATCCGGTCATAGGTGTCGGCCGCCGACCGCGATTCGCACAAGCTCGGATCCCCGCACGCGGGGCCCCTCTCGCCGCTCGCGCCCTCGGCCTCCTTGAACCGAATTCGTTTTGTCGTCGCCTTGCGTGTCGGCCTCGCACGTCGACTCGCGATGGCTCGACCCCCACGCGCTCCGCGCGCGGGTCCCCTCTCGCCGCTCGCGCCGTTACTCCTCTTCGTGCCGCCGATGCTTGGCGTACTCGGTGGCGAGCTGGTTCTGCAGCAAGGGCGGCGCCGGCTCGTAATGCGACAGGGCCATCGACCATGCGCCCTGCCCGCCCGTCATCGACTTGAGCCGCGCGGCGTAGCCGTCGAGTTCGGCCAGCGGCGCAAGGCCATTGACCGCCAGCGCGCCGGCCTGCATCGTCTTCGTTCCCGTCACCTGTCCGCGCCGCTGCGACAGATCGCCGGTCACGTCGCCCATGTTGCCCGCGGGGCAACTGATCTCCACGCCGACGATGGGTTCGAGAACGATCGGCCTTGCCTTGGCGATGGCGTCGAGGAAGGCCTTGCGGCCGGCGGAAATGAAAGCCACTTCCTTCGAGTCGACCGCGTGGAACTTGCCGTCGTACACGTTCACCCGCACATCGTGCAGCGGGAAGCCTGCGAGCGGGCCCGACGTCAGCACCTGCTCGATGCCTTTCTGCACGGCGGGAATCAGCGACGTGGGTATCGCGCCGCCTTTCACGGTGTTGACGAATTCGAAGCCGGAGCCGCGCGGCAGCGGCTCGATGCGCAGGTAGACCTCGCCGAACTGGCCCGCGCCGCCAGTCTGCTTCTTGTGCCGGGCGTGGCCCTCGGCGGCTGCCGTGATCGTCTCGCGATAGGGGATGCGCGGCGGCCGCGTCGTCACTTCGAGCTTGAACTGGCTGGCCATGCGCTCCAGCACCGACCGCAGGTGCAGGTCACCCAGGCCCCACAGCACCGTTTCGTTCAGGATGGAGTCGTGCGCCACGGTCAGCGTCGGGTCCTCCGCCATCATCCGGTGCAGGACCTCGGAGATGCGCTGCTCGTCGCCACGGCGCTTGGGCTCGATCGCGACGCCGTGCATCGGCGTCGGGAACTCGAGCGGCTTCATGTGGATGTGGTCTTCCTCGTGCGAATCGTGCAGCACGCAGTCGAATTCGATCTCGTCGACCTTCGCCACCGCCGCGATATCGCCGGGTACCGCACTGTCGACCTCGATGTTCTTGCCGCCCTGCAGCATGAACAGGTGGCCGATCTTGAACGGCTTGCGCGCCTCGCCGACGAAGAGCTGCGTGTCGCGCGTGACGGTGCCCTGGTGCACACGGAATATTCCGAGCTTGCCCACGAACGGGTCCATGACGACCTTGAACACGTGCGCGAGGACGTGCTGCGCCGAATCGGGCGCGGAGTGAAAATCGACTGCGGCCGCGCCTTCGCCCTTGGTGAAGAGCGGTGGATTGCCTTCGGTCGGGTTCGGCAGCAGCTTTTCGAAGACCTGGATCAGTTCGGCGACGCCAGCGCCGGTACGCGCCGATACAAAGCACACCGGCACCAGATGGCCTTCGCGCAGCGCCTTCTCGAACGGCGCGTGCAGCTGGTCTGCCGAAATCTCGCCCTGTTCGAGATACAGCGACATCAGTTCCTCGTCGACTTCGACGACCTGGTCGACCAGCGCGCGATGGGCGTCGGCAACCGACGAAAAATCGGACTCACCCGAAGGATTGAAAAAGCAGTCGACGACGCGCTTGCCGTCGCCGGCCGGGAAGGTTGATCGGCAGGCACTCCTTGCCGAACGCCGCCTGGACGCCGGCAAGCAGCCCGGGGAGATCGACATTCTCGGCATCGATCTTGTTGATGATGACCAGCCGGCACAGCTGCCGTTTCGCTGCCCAGTCCATCATCCGCGACGTGATCATTTCGATGCCGGATTGCGCATTGACCACGATGGCCGCAGTTTCGACGGCGTCCAGCGCGCCGATCGACTGGCCGATAAAATCCGGGAAGCCGGGCGTGTCGATGAGGTGCACGCGCGTGCCGTTCGCATCGAAGTGCAGCAGTGACGAGCGCAGCGAATGCTGGTAGGACTTCTCCAGCGGATCGAAGTCGCTGGCCGTCGTGCCGCGCTCTACGCTGCCGCCGGCGGGCAGCGCGCCGGACTTGACCAGCAGCGCTTCGGCGAGCGTGGTCTTCCCCGACGCGCCGTGGCCCACCAGCGCGATTGTGCGGATGTTGCTCGTGGCGTATTTCGCCATGCTTGCTCTCCCGTGGTTCAGACGGTCAATTTACCGTGTTATCGGCAGCCTGGGTTGATGCGGCGCAACAGTGCCGGCTACGCGCCCGCCGGATCGGCCCCCAGGTCCCAGAACAATCCCGTCATCATCGCGAGACCCTCGCGGGCGACCGATGCCAGCATGTGTTCGTTCGGCGCATGCTGCGAACACGCGGGGTAGGAGTGCGGTACCCAGACCGTCGGCAAGCCGAGGACGTCGGCGAAGCAATCATTGGGAAGCGACCCGCCAAGGTTGGGCAGGATCGCGGGCGGTGCGCCCGTCGTCGCGGCGATGGAAGCGGCGATGCGTGTCGACCCACGGATGTTCCGGATCGAGGCGCGTGGCGTGCATCGTTTCCATCCGCGCCGGCGATACGGCGACGTTCGCGAATCCGTGTTGGTCAAGGTGCGCGCGCAACGCGGGAATGAAGTCGGCGGGATGGCACCCGACCACGAAGCGCAACTGCATGTTGGCCGCGGCGCGAGGCGGTATCGCGTTGACGGGGTGCTCGGGATTGCCCGTCTTGAACGCCAGCACTTCCAGGCTGTTCCATGCGAATACGCGCTCCGCCGGCGAGAGTTCGGGCTCACCCCAATCGCCGTCGATCGACGGGCCGGCGGGCTCACCGGGTTCGATGGCGGCAAGTGCGCGCCGCACCGAATCCGGGATGGGCGGCGGACGCAGTTTAGCGACGAGAATCCGGCCGCGCGCATCCACCAGCGATGCAATGGCATTGGCGAGGATCGTGCCCGGGTTGGCCAGCAGGCCGCCCCAGTTGCCCGAGTGATGGCCGCCCTCGCGCAGTTCGACGACGAGGTCGAAGTTGAATGCGCCGCGGGAACCCAGGAAGAGCGTGGGCCGCGCCGCCGCGAGCCGCGGCCCGTCGGAGGCGATGAACACGTCGGCGGCCAATGCTGATCGTTCGCTCTGACACAAGGCACGCAGCCCCGGCGATCCGGTTTCCTCGCCGGTCTCCATCAGCCACTTCACGTTGAATCCCAGCCGGCCCCGCGTCCCCAGGACCTGTCCGAGCGCCGCGACATTGATGCTGTGCTGGCCCTTGTTGTCCGCGGTGCCGCGGCCGTACCAGCGGTTCTCCTCCACGGTCAGCGACCACGGCGAGAGCCCCGTGCGCCACTGCGCTTCGTATCCGGGTACCACGTCGCCGTGGCCGTACATGAGGACCGTTGGCAACGCGTCGCCTTCGTGCCGATCGGCGATGAGGAACGGGCCGGCGCCCGCTACCGAATTCTCGATGATGCGAAAGCGGAAGCCCAAGGCCGCAAGCGCTGGCCCGATTTCCTCGGCCAGGTAGCGGCGAAGCTCGGGAAGCGAGCCTTCGCGCTGACTTTCCGTGCGATGCGCGACCCTGCGCCGCACATCGGCGAGCAGATGGCCGTCGTCGAACCATCGTTGCGCGGCGGATAGGGCGTCTTGCCGGGTCGGCATATCCGCGATGTTACCGCAGCCGGCGACGCCGCTTCGACGGCGGGCCATTCACGGCGCAAAGCGGGCTGCCGCACCTGCGGCGGAAAGTGCAGCGAAGCTACGGCGTCGCGGCGATTCCAGTCATTTCGCGCAAGTGCCGCAGCAACTCGTCTTCCTGGTACGGCTTGCCGAGATACATGTCCACGCCAAGCTCTGCGGCCCGGCTACGATGCTTTTCCGCGGTTCGCGACGTGATCATGATGATCGGGATGTTCACGAACTTCGGGTCGCCCTTGATCGTCTTGGCGAATTCGAAGCCGTCCATTCTCGGCATTTCGATGTCGAGCAGGATGACGTCCGGTATCTGTTCGCCCAGCAGCTGCAGCGCATCGACGCCGTCCTTGGCCGTGGTCACCGCGAAACCCTCGCGCTGCAGGAGTCGGCTGGTGATCTTGCGCACCGTCAGCGAATCGTCGACGATCATCACCAGCGGCTGCATCGACACGACCGCGACCGGCGCGCGCGGGCGGTCGCCGACCGCGCGTTCATCGTTGTCGGGGTCGAACTTGGGTACGTCGGCGCGTCCGGCCAGCTGCACCGGGTTGATGATGAGCACGATCTCGCCGGAGCCCAGCACGGTTGCGCCCGAGATCCCGGACACTCGCGCCAGCTGCGGCCCGATGTTCTTCACGACGACTTCCTGCGTGCCGACCATTTCGTCGACGTGAATGGCGGCGTAGGTCTGGCCGCTGCGCAGCAGCAGCACCGAGTTGTAGCGCAGGGTTTCCGGGCTGTGCACCGTGTCGCCGAGCAGTCGCGGCAGATAGTGGAACGGGTATTCGCGCCCTTGCCAATCGACCTTGCGCTGGATGTAGAGATCCAGCAACGCCTGGCTCTTGATCTGCTGGACCTGCTCGACCATCGGCGCGGGAAGCGCCCACAGCCGGCCGCCGGCGCGCACGAGCACCGCCTGCGCCACGGCCAGCGTCAGCGGCAGCGTGAGCGTGAATTTCGTGCCCTTGCCCAGCGTGGTGGCCACTTCGACCCGGCCGCCCAGCGCGGCTACTTCAGCGCGGACAACGTCCATGCCGATGCCCCGTCCGGAAATCTGCGTGACCTTCGACGCCGTGGAGAAACCGGACTGGAACAGAAATTCGACGAGCTGCGCATCCGTGGGCTCCACGCCGTCGACGAACAGGCCGAGCGACCGGGCGCGCTCGCGCACCCGCGTGAAATCGACTCCCGCGCCGTCGTCGGCGAGATCGATAACGACTTCGTTGCCGACCTGGCGCACCGTCAGCGAAATTTCTCCAGTCTCGAGCTTGCCCGACTTGACGCGCGCGTCGCGCGTCTCGATGCCGTGGTCCAGCGCATTGCGCAGCAGGTGCTCCAGCGGGCCGACGAGTTTTTCCAGTACCGAACGGTCGAGTTCGACCTTGGCGCCGTGGATTTCGAGGTTGGCGCGCTTGTCCAGTTCCTTGGCGGTCACCCGCAGGATGCGGTACAGGCGCTCGGACAGGCTGCCGAACGGCACGGTGCGAATGGAGAACAGGCGCTGCTGCACTTCGCGCGACAGCCGCGCCTGCGCCAGCAGCGCGGCGTCAGCATCGTCCAGGTTCTTGAGCAGCGAATGCTGCACGGTGGACACGTCATTGATGCCCTCGGCCAGCGAACGCGTGAGTTCCTGGAATCGCGTGTACCGGTCGAATTCGAGGGGATCGAAATCGCCATGCTGTTCCTGCATCAGCGACATCTGCGACTGGATCTGCGATTCCGCCTGGATTTCGATCTCGCGCATCTGCGCGCGCAGGCGGATCACGCTGTTGGTCAGTTCGAGCAGGTTCGCCTTCAGCGAGCGCAATTCACCTTCGACGCGGGCGCGGGCGATGGCCACTTCGCCGGCCTCGTTCACGAGCCGGTCGATGATGTCGGCGCGGACCCGCAATTGGGCGCGCGCGCCGGTTTCGAGTTCCGGAACGGTCTCGGATTGCGCGCTCAGCACCGTGGCTGCCGCAGCCGCCGGAGCCATCGGAATGACCGGCGCTGCCACCGCCGCGGACGGCGAGCGGGACGACCACCGATTGGTCCACCGGGGGTGGCACGGACGCAACGACAACCGGCGCTTCCACGACGGTTGCAACAGGTACGTCCTCCGGCGCTTCCGCCACCCAGGGCAGCCGCGTGTTGGTCTCGCCACTGCGCAGACGGTCGAGCACGAACGCGATACGGTCGAGCGAGGATTCCAGCGTTTCGAAGAACTCGGGCGTCGCAGAGGGAACGTCGCTTTGCCCGAGATGCGATTCCATCAGGTGCGTCAACTGGCCCAGTCGCATTGCGCCGGCCATGCGCGCACTGCCCTTGAGCGTGTGCAATGTGCGGCGCAACTCGCTCACCGGCTTGGCGTCTTGCGGATTGCGCCGCCACGCGCGCAGTTCTTCGCCGGCCTGCGGGAACAACTCGGCCGCCTCGTCGAGGAAGATCGGCAGGACCTGTTCATCGACGTCGTCGCGAATCGTCGCCAGCGGATCCTCTTGCGCCAGTGGCAAAAGAATTTCGTCGACGCTGGTGGCCGCCGGCAAGTTGTGGTCGTGCACGGCGCTCATCGGCGCATCGGCATGAACCGCAGATGGCGCAGCTGACAGATGCAATCGGCGGCGACTCCTCTTCGTGCAAAGCCGCTGCGGCGGCGGCGGTCTCGGCATCCTGCGCCTGGCTCGCCGTTTCCTGTCGCAACTCGTCCAGTTCCGCCTGAATCAGCGCAGCCTCAGTTTGGTCGCCGGCGGAAAACTCCTCGCGCGCCTCGACGCGGTGTACGAACTGGTTCAGGCCGGCGATCGCGCGCGCCAGCACCGGGTGCGCGTTGCTGGGCAGCGGCGCGCCACGCTCGGCCAGCGCAAGCAAAGCCTGCTCGAGCGATCTCGCGGTCGCCGCCACCATCGGAAAGCCACCCGTTCGGTGAATACCGCACAGCGTGTGGCCGGCACGGATCATTTCCGGGGAGGGCACCGTGCGCGGATCGAATTGCAATACCGACAGTTCGTTCTCCAGCGCGCTCAGATGCTGGCGCGCCTCGTCGCAAAGTATCGTCCACAGTGCAACCGATACGCGCACGCTGCCGATCGTGATTTCCTCGGGCTCCGACGGCGGCGACGGTTCGGCGGGCAGCGGACTCCACCGGCGGCGCTTCGGTGACCAGCTTCAGCACCGTTGCAGACGGCAACGGAGGCAATTCCACTTCGGGCAGACCGTCGTAACGCGACTCCGCGAGCGGAATGCCCTTCACTTCGATCGTCTCCATCGGCGCATCGTCGGTCGCGACGATTGGCGCCTTCTGTGCGTCGCCCGCGCCCAGTTCCGGCAGTTCGATCAGGTCGAGCGGCGGCGGCGCTACGGGTGCAGCGGCGTGTGGCTTGGGCAATTCGTAGACGTTGGACGGTATCGGCGGCGCGTCCGGCGGCGGTGCGTCCGCACCCTGGATCTCGGCCTCGACCGCGGCGATGGCGGCGTGCAACTCGCGCGCATCGGCCGTCACGCGGCCCGACTGCGTCAGCGAATCAACCCAGTGGCGAAAGCTCTTTTGCGCGACGTCGATCATCGCCAGCACGGAAGGCGTCACCGCCCGATCTTCCTCGATCAGGCGATTGCATACCTTTTCGGTGTCGAATGCGTAGTCGCCCAGCTGCGCCAGGCCGACCATGCGACCGCTGCCTTTCAGCGTATGGAATCCGCGGCGCACCGTTTGCAGCGCTTCGCGGTCGCCGGGATTGCCGGTGAGTTCGTGCAGACTCACCGCGACGGAATCGAGCACTTCTGCCGCTTCCATCAGGTAGATCTCGAGAAGTTCGCGGTCGAGTCCGTGGGCATCGGTCGCCAGCAGCCGCTGCGTCTCCTCGGAGATCTCCGGCGCCGGTGCCGCGACGTCCGCCATCGCGCCGACGGCCGCTGCGAGATCGGCGGCCTCGCCGCTGGCGAGTTGCTTTAGCGCCAATTCGACCTGGTCGACGAGTTCCTTGTCCCCGATCAACTCCGCATCGTCGCGCAGTCCGGCCAGCTTTTGTTTCAGGCTTTCGCGCGCGGCGGAATGCAGCGGCGCATGGTCGACCTCGCGCACGAGGTCGGGAAGGGCCGCGCGCAACTCCGCGACGGCGGCTTCGACCGAATCGGAGGCCTCCTGCTTGGGCGCGGGCGCTTCACCCAGTCGCTTGGCGATGAACGGCGCGATCAATCGATCACGGTCCGGACGCTGCTGCTCTACCGCTTCGATATAAAAGCCCAGGCCCGACAGCGATTCCGCAAGGAGTTCCAGGTCGTCGTTGCCGACCGGCGTTTCCGGATCGGCGTAGGTCTCGATCTGCTGCTGGCACAACTCGAGCAGGCGATCGGCGTCCTCCAGACCCAGAATCCGCAGCGCGCCGCGGATTTGCTGGCTGTCCTTGGCCAGCGTCGCCAGTTCGGCCCGCTTGCCGTTGTCCCGGAAGAACCCGTCCAGCACCTGTTCCATGTGTCGCAGGTTGGCCTGGATCTCGCGGCCGACCTGCGCGAGCAGCACACGCTCCTGCGCGCGCTTGCTCATTTCGTCCAGCATCGGCGCGCCGGACGCGGCGGTGGGCCGGCCCGCGCGCGCGGCGTCAAGCCGCGCCAGCATCGCATCGACCTGCTTCGGGAAATCGGGCGACAGGCTCGCGTAGTTCTCGAACGCGGACTCCGCCAGCAACAGCGCCGTCGCAAATTCCATCGCCACCGATTCCGAAACTCCGGAGGCGGGCATCTTGTCGATTCGCTCCACCAATGCCGCAGTGAGCTTCATCAGCGCGCCGTTGTGGATCTCCGCCGCCTTCGCGTGCACGGACGCCAACGTCTGCTTGAGTTTGGGCAGGTTCTCGGCGCGTCCCGAGGCGGCCTTCAACCAGGAGTCCTTGGCGCCTGCCAGTTGCTCGCGCGCTTCGCGGAGCAGCGGCTGCAGACGCACGACGTCGGCGGAAAGCACCTCGGCGGAAGGAATGAGGCCCGACAGCTTGAACGCGCGCTGGACGGCCTGTACCTGCGGCGCCACGGGCGCGCAGATGGCTACGAAATACAGCACTTCGCGCCGCAGCCGGTCCGCGACCTTGCCGCTGCCTTCCGCCATGCGACGGATCTGCAGGTCGATGCGGGCGCACAACTGCTTTACGCCGAAACCGCGGTCCAGCCCGTTCTCGACCACGCCTTCGAGCAGCGCGCCCACGGTCCACCAAAACGCTCGCAGGCTGCCCTGAGCGGTGACGTCCTCGATGCCCGCGACAGCGTCGCGCATCGCTGCTGCACCGGTATCTTCTCCTCGCAGCCAGGCAAGCATGCCGCGCTGATACAGCCGGCGCTGCTTGACCATATGCGACGGCAGCCGGTTCGGCGCGATTGATTCGCGCGCCGAGATTCGTGGCGCCCGGGGCGCCAGGTCGGGGTAGAACAGGTCCGTCGGCGCGGCAGACTTCATGCCCCGAGACACCTGCATTGCCTCGTATTCGGGATAGAGCTTGAGCGGGATCGGCGGCGCGCCGTTCACCAGTTCATCCAGGAAGATGCGCAGCTTCCTGCAGGCCCGATCGACGACGGCGCACGCAGCCTGGGCTTCGGCCGCGGGCAGCTCCTCCATCCGCGTCAGCTGGCGCTCCAGTTCGTCGGTAAAGGCGACGACGGCGTCCAGTCCCACCATCTGGATCGCGCCGGCAGCCTGGTGCACGTGGGCACGCGCGTGCTTCAGCGCCGTGGGATCGGTCGGATTCGCCTTGAACGCGGCAATCGTCTCCAGCCCACGCGTCAGCGCCTGGTCGATTTCACCCTGTACCCAGGACAACGGGCCTAAATCAAAAGCGGGAGCGGGATCGTTCGCCACGGGACGTTTCGTCTTATGCCTGGAATATCGAGTGATAGGGAAGCAACAGGAATCGAATCAGCAAGAACCGGGCCGACGGCTCTCCGCAATCAATTCGTATTGCACAACGTGTCGGGAAAGCATGGGACACTCGCCCACCGGAACCTTGCCGCAGCGCAGTCATCGGACGGCGCGCCATGGCGACAAGGGTCAGACCTTGAAGCCCGCCACCGACGAGCGCAACTCGGCAGCGAGCTTGGTCAGCTGTCCGATGGACACGTTGGTCTGCTTGGTGCCCTCCGTCGTTTCCTCCGTGATCTTGAGAATGCCCTGCATGCCGCGCGTCACGTCGGTGACGGATGCCGACTGCATCTGCGTCTGCGCGGAAATTCGCGAAATCAGGTCGGCCAGATCGCGCGACACTTTCTGAATTTCCGTCAACGCCTGACCCGCCGCGTCGGAGAGCTTCGTCCCTTCGACCACGCCGACGGTGGATTTCTCCATGGCGGCGACGGCATCCTGCGTGTCCGCCTGAATGGTCTTCACGATCGCCTCGATCTGCTTCGTCGCCTCGCCCGAGCGTTCTGCCAGACGCTGCACTTCCTCCGCGACCACCGTGAAGCCGCGCCCGGCTTCGCCCGCCGACGCCGCCTGGATGGCTGCATTCAGCGCCAGCACGTTGGTCTGCTCGGTGATGTCCGAGATCAGCTCGACGATTTCACCGATTTCCATCGACGATTCGCCGAGGCGCTTGATGCGCTTGGAGGTGTCCTGGATCTGCGTGCGGATTTCGTTCATACCCGAAATTTGGTTCTGCACAACCTGCCCGCCCTTTTCCGCGGCCGCCAGCGACTGCTGGGCGACTCGAGCGGACTGGGTGGCGGTCTGCGAGACCTCGTTGATGGACTCGGCCATCTGCAGCACCGACGCCGACGCCTGCTGGATTTCCTTGTTCTGCCGTTGCGACGCTTCGTAGAGCCGATTCGAGATCGCCTGCGTTTCCTGCGTGGCCTTGGTCACCTGGTCGGTCGCGGAGTTGATGCCGCGCACCAGCGTGCGCAGCTCCTCGATCGTGAAATTGATCGAGTCGGCAATGGCGCCCGTGACGTCCTCGGTCACCGACGCCTGCACGGTCAGATCGCCGTCGGCCAGGTTGCCCATTTCGTTCAGCAGCCGGAGGATGGCCTCCTGATTCCGCTTGTTCTCGCCTTCGCTTTCGTAGGCGCGCACGCGCGCGTCGTCGAGGAACACCTTGCCCAGCAGCACCATCGACAGCAACGCGAGCAGCGCGAAGAAGATGGCCATTCCCAGCGTCCACTTGTGCGCCGTGCCACCCTCGAACTCGTTGGCGAGCAGCGTGGTCTGGTTGAGAAGCGGCTCGGCGTCGATATTGATGCCGCGCGCCGCCTGCTTGGCGACAACCAGCCGCGGCATGTTTGCCAGGATGGCGTTGACCCCGCTCTCGTAACCCGTGAACCGTTTCGCGAGCTCGGTCAGCGTCGCGCGCGCATCGTCCCCGCGCACCGGCGTCAGGCGCAGGGGTTCGCTGCCCTTCAGCAGGCCGTTCAATATTTCGCGGAAGGTGCCGGAGTCCTTGCCCAGCAGGAATGCGACCTCCGGGTCGATTTCGTCGGACGACGCCAACGAATTGGCGTTTTTCGCGATGCGCTGCGACAACACGGCGAGCTGGTTCGTAAAGTCGATTTCGCGCAGGGTCCCGCCGCTTTGGCCGATCTGCTGCGACGCCTGCTGCGCCAGTTCCAGCAATGCGCTGTTGCCGGAATTGAGCGTCTCGAGGCCTTTCGCAAGCGTGGTCAGGCTCGTCTCGTTGGCAAGCAGGCGGTCCGCGGAGACGTCCACGCGCTCCCAGCTCTGCTTGACCTGGTTCAAAATCTTGATCTTGTCTGGGTCCTGCGTCACGTCCAGGTTGACGCCGCGGGCCGTGCCGCCGTTGACCAACGCCTCCAAATCGGCCTTGAAGCGATCGCGGCTGTCCTTCACGGCGGCAAAGGCGGTCGACTGGCCCTGCGCCGCCAGCGCGCTGCCTCGCGCGAGGCGCTGCGACAGCATCTGCATTTCCGTGGCTGTCGCCGACGCGGCAGCGCTTTGTCCGGATTGCCGGTTATCCAGGAACATCATCAGCGCGGCAAACACCAGGAACAACACCGTCAGCGTACCGAGCGTCTGGAACTGCTTGGTGACCGGAAGGTCCCCGATGACCCAGAGTTTTCGCGGCACGGCCGAACCCGACGTCGCCGAGCGCAGTTGGTCCATGATCGACACGGACGCGAGCGGGTCGTAGTCCTGCTGCGAGGCCTGGTTCATCTTCACCTGCGTCGTCGGCATGTCGAACTCGATGTCCGACGGCTTGTTCCGTTCGCTGCCGAACAGATTGGGCATTCTCAGCGCCATTGCTTTCTCCCCTGGGTAGGCACTCCGCCTAAGACCCCTCAAATGCCTACCTGCAAGAACACGGAATCGTTCGCGAGCTTCGCGAGATCGATCTCCTGCCACGCGTTGCCATCACCGTCCATCCAGCGCTGCGCGTACCACGCAGGCGCATCCTGCGGCTGAGCCGCCGGCGCGAGTTCCACGATGTTGCGCAGTCCCAGGACGTGCTGCACGACGATTCCGGCGTTCATCTCCCCCACCCGCTGGCCAAACAGCACTAACCGGCTCTGGCCGCCGCCAAGTCCGGATTCGCGCCCCAGGAAGGCAGAAAAGTCGATGACGGAAAAAAGGTTGCCCCGAATGTTGGCAACCCCGAGATACCAGGGCCGCGTCAGCGGGACCGGGACCACGTTCGGCAGTGTCGTGACCTCGCCCGCGTCGGCCAGCCGCACCAGCCAGCGCTCTCCGCCGCTGGCCAGACCCAGCCGCGACGATTCCACCTGCGCCGTGGTCTTGGTCGCCAGGCGCGCTGCGAGTTCCTGCTGGAACGTGCGGAGATCGAGTTTTGCGGTGCGCGCCATCTATGGACCCCCACGCTCGCGGCAACAACACGGGCGCCGCTCGCTGCCCCCCGCGGGGGCGCAGCAATCCCTCGGGGCGGCCCTTCGGGATTGCGGGATTCGGTTTGGTTCCATGTTCAGCCGATCGCCGCGATTTTTTCCAGAAGCTCGTCGCGATTGACGGGCTTCACGATGTAGTCGCGCGCACCCTGGCGCATTCCCCATATCTTGTCCGTCTCCTGGCTCTTCGATGTGCACAGGATGATCGGGATCGCGCGGGTACCCGGATCGCGGCTGATCGCGCGCGTCGCCTGGAAGCCGTTCAGCCCCGGCATGACGACATCCATCAATATGAGGTCGGGCTTCAGCGACTTTGCCTTGAGGATCGCGTCTTCGCCGTTGTCGCTCGCCACGACTTCGTATCCCGCCTTGGTCAGCATGTCGTTCAGCACGTGCCGTTCCGTCGGCGAATCGTCGACGATTAGAATTTTTCTGATGGCCATGGCTCCTACCCCGATTTTCGCCCCTGCGGCTTCGCGCGCCGGCTTGGGCGAGTGCAGATCCGCGGCCGCCATCAGGCAGCCGCGCGATTGACGTGCGCGGCGACCGCCTTGAGGAGGCTCTCTTTTGTAAACGGCTTGGTCAGGTACTGGTCCGAGCCGACCATGCGCCCGCGCGCCCGGTCAAACAGGCCGTCCTTCGATGAGAGCATGATCACCGGCGTGTGCTGGAATTTGCCGTTCTTCTTGATGAGCGCACAGGTCTGGTAACCGTCCAGCCGCGGCATCATGATGTCGACGAAAACGAGTTCGGGCTGGTGGTCGGCGATCTTGGCCAGGGCGTCAAAGCCGTCCTCGGCGAGGATCACCGTACAGCCTGCCTGCAGCAGGAAAATCTCGGCGCTGCGGCGAATGGTGTTGGAATCGTCGATCACCATCACCTTTACGCCCTGCAACGGATTTGGATCCGCCAATTGATTCACCTTGCTCTATGCGGCAACGGTTGCGGCGACGCCAATCGGCTCCCGCACTTGTCGTGTTCAAGTTTGCCACGGCCCAAGCGAACTGACTAGAGCATAAACCTTGCCGGAATCGGCTTGCGGCGGCGAATTTGCTCAAAAAGCAACACTGCGGCAAATTTCGGGACACTGTCCTGCCGTGGCGCGGCAGGATTTGCCGTCGTGCGGCGGCTTTGCGGACGAAATCACGACCCCAGGAACATCTTGTAGGCGGGATTGTCCGTTTCATCCACGCAGCTATAACCCAGACGGTGCAAAAAGCGCCGGAAATCGGCCTTGTCGGCCGGCGGGACCTGCATGCCCACCAGCACCCTGCCGTAGTCCGCGCCATGGTTGCGGTAATGAAAAAGGCTGATGTTCCAGCCGGCGCTCATGCTGTTCAGGAAGCGCATCAACGCGCCCGGGCGCTCGGGGAATTCGAAGCGGTAGAGGATCTCGTTCCTCGCCGCCGCCGCGTGTCCGCCGACCAGATGCCGCACATGCAGCTTGGCCATTTCGTTGTCGGTGAGGTCGAAGGCCTCGATCTTCAGCCTGCGGAACGCCGCGAGCAGCTTGCGCGTCTCGTGTCGTCCGGCGACTTCCACGCCGACAAAGATGTGCGCCGTCTTCGCGTCGGCAAAGCGATAGTTGAATTCGGTCACGCTGCGGTTGCCGAGCAGCGCGCAGAATTCGCGGAAGCTTCCCGGCCGCTCGGGGATGCTCACCGCGAAGATCGCCTCGCGCGCCTCGCCCAGCTCCGCGCGCTCGGCGACGAAACGCAGCCGGTCGAAATTCATGTTGGCACCGCCGGCAATCGCCACCAGCGTGCGGTCATGGACGCGGTGGCGTTCGCACCACGCCTTCATGCCGGCGACGGCGAGCGCGCCGGCCGGCTCGAGGATGGAGCGGGTGTCCTCGAAGACGTCCTTGATCGCCGCGCAGATGGCGTCGGTGTCGACGCACACCATTTCGTCGACATACAACTTCGCCAGCCGGAACGTTTCCTTGCCCACCTGCTTGACCGCGACGCCATCCGCGAACAGTCCCACATGCGGCAACGCCACGCGGCGGCCCGCCGCAAGCGAACGCGTCATCGCGTCCGAGTCGACCGGCTCGACGCCGATGATCCTGATGTCGGGGCGCACGCGCTTGACATAGGCGGCGATGCCCGAGATCAGGCCTCCTCCACCAATCGCGACGAATATCGCGTCGATCGGCCCCTGGCATTGCTGCAGGATCTCCATGCCCACCGTGCCTTGGCCGGCGATCACGTCCGGATCGTCGTAGGGATGCACGAACGTGGCGCCGGAGGATTTCTGCAGTGCGACAGCCCTGGCATAGGCATCGGAATACGAATCGCCATGGAGGACGACTCGGGCGCCACGCGCCTCGACCGCGGCGATCTTGATGTGCGGCGTCGTCACCGGCATCACGATGGTCGCGCGGCAGGATAGCCTTTGCGCGGCGAGCGCGACACCTTGCGCGTGGTTGCCCGCCGACGCGGCGATCACGCCTTTCGCGCGCTGCGCCGGCGTCAGGTGCGCCATCTTGTTGTACGCGCCGCGGAGCTTGAACGAAAACACCGGCTGCTGGTCCTCGCGCTTCAGCAGGACGTGATTGTCGAGGCGCCGCGACAGCGTGGGCGCAGGATCGAGCGGGGACTCGATCGCGACGTCGTAGACCTTGGCGGTAAGGATCTTCTGCAGGTAGTCGATGGGCATGGCATTGTATGCGGAATTGCGGATGGCCCGAGCCTAGCAGGAAAGGTTGCGCGGCGGAAACGGGCGAGCGACGACGCACCGGTTTCGCCTCGCGTGGCATCACGTCGCGGCGCGTTTCTGCTAGGCTTCGCGGGCCGTACCGTTCGCCGCATCGGCCCATGTCCATCACGACCACAAAAAAGCGCATTGCACCCGCCGCACCGGCCACGCTCGCCGTCGTGGACTTGGGATCGAACAGCTTTCGCCTCGAGGTGGGACGCGTCGAAGGCGACCAGATCTTCCGTCTCGATACCTGGCGCGAAACGATTCGCTTCGGTGCGGGCATGGACGAAAAGGGCCGCCTGACGACTGCGGCCAAGCGCGCCGCGCTCGCGTGCCTCACTCGTTTCCGGGAGCGCCTGTCCGGCCTGCATCCGTCCGCGGTGCGCGCCGTGGCCACAAACACATTCCGTGTGGCAAAGAATGCCGCGACATTCCTTCCGCAGGCGGAGGCCGCGCTCGGGTTCCCGATCGACATCATCGCCGGCCACGAGGAGGCGCGCCTCATCTATCTCGGCGTCGCCCACGTGCTGCCGCCGTCCGAGGCGCCGCGCCTGGTCATCGACATCGGCGGTGGCTCCACGGAATTCATCATCGGCCGCGGCCTTACACCGGAGCGTCTCGAATCACTCAAGCTCGGCTGCGTCAACGTCTCGCAGCGCTTCTTCCCGAGCGGCGCGCTGCGCGCCGACGCGTTCGTAGCCGCCGAGACGCATGCGCGCGCGGAAATCGAGGCCATCGCACGCGAGTTCGGGCGCGAGCACTGGAGCGAAGCGTATGCGTCGTCGGGCACCGCATTGGCGCTCGCGGCGATCCTCGAGGAGAACGGTCTGTCGGCGGGCGGGATCACGCCGGAAGGGCTCGCCCGGCTACGCAAGCGCATGGTCGGCGCCGGACACATGTCCCGTCTCGCCCTCGAGGGCATCAAGCCCGAACGCGCGCCGGTATTGCCCGGCGGTTTTGCGATCATGTCCGCCGCGATGGCGGAGCTGTCGGTGCCGCGCCTGAATCCTGTCGGCGGCGCGCTGCGTCTGGGCGTGCTGTACGATCTCCTCGGCCGTGCCGGCCGTCGCGACAGCCGCGTGGTCACGGTCGAGCGCTTTCTCGAGCGCTACCATGTCGATCGCGCGCATGCGCAGCGTGTCGCCGCCATGGCTCGCACGCTTTACCTGCAAGTCGTCCCCGCAGTCCGGACGCGGTGGTCGCGCAGCGGGTGGAATGGGCGGGGCTGTTGCACGAGATCGGCTATACCGTCTCGCACATCGGCTACCACAAGCATGGCGCCTACATCCTGGAAAACGCCGACATGCCGGGCTTCTCGGCGCAGGAACAGCGGCAGCTTGCCGTTCTGGTCCATGGCTGCCGCGGCGGCCTGTCGAAGATGGAGCCCGCGCTCCACCACGCCGACGGAATCGCCCAGGTGCTGGCCCTGCGTCTCGCCGTGCTGTTCCACCATGCGCGGCGAGCGATCGACGCCCCGCGCATCACGCTCAAGTCGGGTCGCGCCGTGCATTTCGGCCTGTCGCAGCGATGGCTGAAGCGCCATCCGCTGACCTTGCACCTGCTGGTCAAGGAACGCGAGGAATGGTCGGCGCTGGGCGTGCGGTGGCTTACGTCGTGACGGAAACGCGTCGTCCGCGCGAACTGCGAGTCAGATGAAGTCCGGTGCGACCACGACCTTGAGCACGACGGCAGCGCCGCCGTCCTTCGCGCGATTGGACAGCCACCAGACCGCGCCCTTGCGCACCGACCAGTAGGCTTCCTCGCCGGAGAGCAGGAACGACGCGACGGTGCCCAGCGTGGGCTGGTGGCCGACGATGAGCACCGGCTCGCGCGAATCGGGCCAGTTCGCGGCCATGAGCACTGCGGCCACCGTGGCGCCCGGCGCCAGTTCCGGAACCGTCTTGAACTTCCTACGCAACGCGACCGCCGTTTGCTGCGCGCGATCGGCCGGAGACACCAGCACGCGGCTGGTGTCCGGCAAATGCGTGTCGAGCCATTGCGCCATCCGCTCGGCCTGCTTCAGCCCTTTCGAGGTCAGCCGACGCCCGAGATCCGGCTCTCCGGGTTCCGCTTCGCAATGTCGCCACAGGATGAGATCCATCGTCAATCGCCTTCCGGTGCGCGCATCTTCGCCAGCAGCGCGCTTTGCGCGGACCGGGCCTTGCTTCCCCGCCGCCGCTTCACTTTGGCCCAGTTGCCATCCGCGTGCAGCTCCCACGCGTCGACATTGTCGGCGAGATACGCACGCAATCCCTCGTCGACGACGCGCTTGCGCAGGACCGGATCGCGCACCGGAAACGCAACCTCCACCCGGCGGAACAGGTTGCGGCCCATCCAGTCGGCCGAAGCCAGCCAGACGTCCGCATCGCCGTCGTTGGCGAAATACCAGACGCGGTGGTGCTCGAGGAAGCGCCCGAGGATCGAGCGCACGCGAATGTTCTCGGACATGCCCGGCACGCCGGGTCGCAGCGAACACGCGCCGCGGACAATCAATTCGACTTTCACGCCGGCGTTGGATGCCGCGTAGAGAGCGCGGATCACGCCCTCCTCCACGAGCGCGTTCATCTTGGCGACGATCTGCGCGGGCCTGCCCTCCTTGGCATTGCGGGTCTCGCGGCGGATCAATTCCAGCACGCGCCGGTGCATCGTGAACGGCGCCAGCAGCAGCCGCTTCATGCGCGCGGCGCGCGCCAGGCTGGTGATGTGCAGGAAGACCTCGTTCACGTCGGCGCAGATGTCCGGGTCGGCGGTCAGCAGGCCGAAGTCCGTGTAGAGGCGGGTGGTGCGCGGATGATAGTTGCCCGTTCCCAGATGCGCGTAGGGGACGAGACGCGACTCTCCGCGGCGGTCGCTTTCGCGGCGGATCAGCAGCGAGAGCTTCGCGTGCGTCTTCAGGCCGAACACGCCGTAGACCACCTGCGCGCCTGCGCGCTCGAGACGCTCGGCCCAGTTGATGTTCGCCTCCTCGTCGAAGCGCGCCATCAACTCCACCACGACCGTCACTTCCTTGCCTCGCTTGGCGGCCTCGATCAGCGCTTCCATCAACACGGAGTTCACGCCGGTGCGATAGACCGTCTGCTTGATCGCGACCACATTCGGGTCGTCGGCGGCGCAGCGGATGAACTCCACGACCGGCTCGAACGACTGGTAGGGATGGTGCAGCAGGATGTCCTGCTGCCGGATCGCCGTCAGGATGTCCGGCGCGCTCTCCAAGCGGTCGGGCAGGCCCGGCATGAACGTGCCGAATTTCAATTCGTCGATGTCGACCTGATCGATCAGCGACGACAGCCGCGCGACGTTGACCGGGCCGTCGCATCGGTACAGGTCGGATTCGGTCAGGTCGAATTGCTGCAGCAGGAAATTGGCGATCGGGACGGGGCAGGCTTCCGCGACTTCGAGACGTACGGCCGACCCGAACTGTCGCTCCGGCAGCTCGCCCTTCAGCGCCTGGCGGAGATTCTTGACCTCTTCCTCGTCGATCCAGAGGTCCGCGTCGCGGGTCACCCTGAATTGCGAGTAGCTGACCACGTCGCGCCCGGGAAAGAGCTCGTGCAGGTGCGCATGCATCACCGACGAAAGCATCACGAAGTCGTTGTCGCCGCCGCTGACGTCGCGCGGCATCTTGATGATCCGCGGCAGGACGCGCGGCGCCTTGATGATCGCGATGCCCGAGTCGCGTCCAAATGCGTCGTGGCCGGTCAGCTGGATCACGAAATTGAGACTCTTGTTGACGACCTGCGGGAACGGATGCGCGGGATCGAGACCGATGGGCGTGAGCAGCGGCCGCACTTCGCGTTCGAAATAGCGCGCCACCCACGCCTTCTCGGCCGCAGTGAATTCCGTCCGGCGCACCAGCCTGACACCGGCAGCGTCGAGCGCCGGGAGCACCTGGTCATTGAGGACGCGATACTGGTCGGCCATCAGCGCGCGGGCGTCCTTGCCCAGCTGCGTCGAACAGGTCGCGCGTCTCCGGAAGCGTCATCCCCGAAGGCGCGACTTTCGCGCGCAATTGCTCCTTGACGCCCGCGATGCGGATCTCGAAGAATTCATCCAGGTTGCTGCCGACGATGCACAGGTAGCGCAGCCGCTCGAGCAGCGGGACCGACTTGCTCTCCGCGAGCGCCAGCACGCGCCGGTTGAATTCGAGCAGCGACAGTTCGCGGTTGATCGGCAGGGGAAGCGGCGTGCCCATGGCATCGGCAATGGCCGCCATCGCCGCGGTTGCCGCGGAATCGGATTGCGGCAGCGGCGAAGTTGTGGAATGTTCCATTAGAGTCGCAGGCGGACGTTACAAAGCGGTGACGGTCGCCGAATCGGGTCAGGCGCGCCATCGGCGCGGCGGCGCGCCAGATGCAGCGGCCCCTGGTTTCGCGGTCGAGCGCCTCGAGGTACGCCTCGTGCGCCCGCAGTTCTTCCGGCGACGGCACCGTCACCGCCAGCTCAGGCCGCTGCGCCGCTCGATACGCCCGCGCCGGCATTCATCGACCAGCGATGGCACCGCGCCCATGTCGATGGTGAGCGATTCCTGCCCGCGCGTCATCGCGAGATAGACTTCCGCCAGCAGTTGCGCATCCAGCAACGCGCCGTGCAGCGTGCGATGGGCGTTGGACACGCCAAAGCGCTCGCACAGCGCATCGAGATTGTTGCGCTTGCCGGGGAAACGCCTCGCGCGCAAGCGCCAGCGTGTCGATCAGCCCGCCGTACAAGTCCGCGCACGCAGGAAGCTTGGCGGTTTCGAATTCCTTGTCCAGGAATCCGACGTCGAAGGGCGCGTTGTGGATGATCCACGTCGCGCCACGCGCGAACTCGATGAACTGGGGTACCGCCGCGGCGAAGTTGGGCTTGCCCTTCAGGTCGATCCCAGGTCATTCCGTGCACTTCCGAGGCGCCGGCATCGATCTCGCGCTCGGGATCGAAGTAGATCTGCAGTGTGCGGCCGGTCGGCCGGCGGTCGACCATTTCCACCGCCGCGACCTCGATGATGCGATGGCCGAGCTTGGGGTCGAGGCCCGTGGTTTCGGTGTCGAGGATGATCTGGCGCATCAGG
This sequence comes from uncultured beta proteobacterium, assembly GCA_963782625.1. Lineage (GTDB taxonomy): Bacteria > Pseudomonadota > Gammaproteobacteria > Burkholderiales > Casimicrobiaceae > VBCG01. The sequence continues at coordinate 27,354 of CAWAKN010000011.1, forward strand.
GGTTCTGGGAAGTCCGGGACCCTCCAATTCTACGGACATCCGGGCGTCGGCGTGGCTCGCTGGAGCGTCATCGGGGAAAGGCACGCCCGCAGACGCTCAATTTTCGCGCCGTAGACCTCTCGAAATTGCTGCGTCGCAGCATTGGCGTTGGGCCCACGGCGCGAAAGTTGAGCGTGCCGCCATTCTTGGCGACGCTCGGACGAGCCGTACGCCACAAGCTGCGACCGACCCGCCTATTTGCGGTACTTCTGGATGGTGGACTGGATTTCCTGAATTGCGTGCTCGATCTCGTCGTCGCTCAGGTCGCGCTGCGCTCCCTTGCGGTCGGTCAGCGTCAGCGTGCGGTCGATCTGGGTCTCGAATTCGCCCAGCCCCAGCGTTTCGGTGATCGTCGTCGAGGGCTCGTCGGTGAGCGTTTCCGGACCCCAGCGCACGACGATCGCGGACAGGTTGTCGCCGTCGGGCCCGCCGCGCTTCTCGCCCTCGCGCATCATCTGCGGCGCGGTCTTGAGGATGGGCGTGGACGTGAGCCAGGTCGCCATCTCCTTCTGGTCGAGAACTGCCCACAGGCCATCCGTGCACATGACGATGACGTCGCCGTTGCGCAGCGGCGTGCGCCGCGACAGGTCGATGACCGGATCGACGAGGCCGCCCAGGCAACTGAAGATCTTGTTGCGGTCCGGATGGTCGATGACCTCGTCGACACCGATGATGCCCTGGTCGACCAGGTACTGAACCTTGGAATGGTCCTTGGTGGAGCCGATGAGGCCGCCCTGCCGGAACAGGTAGAGGCGCGAATCGCCGACGTGTGCCCAGTACGCGTGGCCGGCCTGCACGATGCAGCACACGCACGTCGTGCGCGGCGTCTCGAGCATCGAGAACTGGTTCGCGTAGGAACCGAGCGCCGCGTGCGCGCGCAGCATCGTGTCCTGCAGGAACTTCAGCGGATTCTTGAGGACCGGCTTGGCCTCCTGCTGGAAGCGCTCGATGAAAAGGCGCACCGCGATCTGCGCGGCGATCTCGCCGCCGGCGTGCCCGCCCATGCCGTCCGCGACCACCAGCATCAGCGTATCGCGGCTGTACGTATAGGCGAGCCGGTCCTGGTTGACCTTGCGCGAACCCTTGCGGGATTCCTGGAAAATCGTGAAGCGCATGCTGCTTGGGAACCCGGTGGGCTATGCGCCGATTTGCGAGAAAAGCATCTTCTTGAGATTGCCCATGAACGTGAGCTTGCGCTTCGTCTGCGGGATGTCGCGAATGGCCTTCTGCAGCGCGAACACGCTTTGCGGCCGTTCGAGCGGATCGAGGCGCAGGCACCAGTCGATGACCTCGAGGATGTTCTCGGAGTACTGCCCGGCCCAGATCTTCTTGGCCGACACCAGGTGGTCCTCCTGGACGCGCGCGTCGGCGGCCTGCGGCGCGAAGGCGGCGAGGCACGCGAACATCGACGCGCCGGTGCCGTAGACGTCGGTCCAGGGGCCGAGCCGGTCGGGCTCGCGATACTGCTCGGGCGCCGCGAATCCCGGCGTGTACATCGGCGCCAGCTTCGGGCGCCCGCTGGTCAGCGTCTGCCGCGCCGCGCCGAAGTCGAGCAGCACCGGCGTGCCGTCGGTGCGCAGGTAGATGTTGGCGGGCTTGATGTCCAAGTGCAGCAGCTTGTGCGTGTGCACTTCGCGCAGGCCGTTCAACAGGTGCATGAACACGTGCCGGACAAGGCGCTCGGACATCTGGTCCTGGCGCATCTGGATTTGCTGCTGCAGCGTGCGCCCGCGCTCGTAGCGCATCACCATGTACACGGTCTCGTTGGCGCGGAAGAAGTTCAGCACGCGCACGACGTTCGGGTGATTGATCTTGGCGAGCGCGCGGCCTTCCTCGAAAAAGCACTTCATCCCGTACCGGAACGACGTGAGGTTTTCGGCCGAACTGGCGCGCACGATATCGCCCTCGGTGCGCAGCACCAGCGAGGACGGCAGGTATTCCTTGATGGCCACCGGCGCGCCGGTCTCGTCGAACGCGCGGTAGACGATCGAAAAGCCGCCGCGGCTGATCTGCCGGTCGATCCGGTAGTTCAGGAGCTGGTAGCCCCCGACGAGGGCTTGGTTGGTGACGGCCATCAGTTCATTTTTCGTAGAATCGGGGCAATGCTCGCGAGGGCCCGACTCGGTACAGACCGCACCGATGAATCCTCGCGGACAGGCGCAAATCGCATGCCAGCCGACCATTGTCGCAGCTTGCGCCAAGCACGGTTAGCGCTTACATTCTCTGCAACCCGGCAGGCAAAGTAAAGGAATCGTGTTTGCAAGCCCCTCAAATGCTTGCGAATTCGTGGCCAAATCCAGAAATCGCGCCAAAACGTCGCCGGAAGCTGACGTGGCGCGGCGGTTCAGGAACCTTCCAATGATCCTCAGCATGACCGGCTTTGCAGCGGAGGCCGCCGAATTGCCGGGCCTGTCGCTGGCCGTGGAATTGCGGTCGGTGAACCACCGGTACCTGGACGTCACGGTGAAGCTTCCGGACGAATTGCGTCACCTTGAGTCGGCGCTGCGCGAGCGGCTGTCCGGCGAGCTGAAGCGAGGCAAGGTGGAATGCCGCGTGACGTTGAGCCGCGCTTCCGCCGGGGCCGCGACCCTTGCCGTCGATGCGGCCCGCGTGGAGCAATTGGCGAGCGCGGCCGCGCAGGTGCTGCGAACCGTTCCCGCGGCCACTCCGCTGTCGGTCAACGAAATCCTGCGCTGGCCGGGCGTCATGGCCGAACCGTCCGTCCCGCCCGAGGAACTGGCCGCCAAAGTCACCGCGCTGGTGGACCAGGCCGTCGCCGACCTGGCGGCGTCGCGGCGGCGCGAGGGTGCCAAGGTGCAGGCGGTGCTGGCGGCCAGCTGCGACGGCATCGAGGCCCAGGTCGCGCGCGTCCTGCCCCGCATTCCGGCCATCCACGCCGCCTTCAACGAAAAGCTGGCGCAGAGGCTGCGCGAAGCCGCGCTCGACCCGAACGAAGACCGCATCAAGCAGGAATTCGCGTTGTTCGCCACCAAGATCGACGTCGCCGAGGAATTGTCGCGCCTGACGACCCACGTCGCCGAAGTGCGGCGGGTTCTCGCCGCCGGCGGCAGCGCCGGCAAGCGGCTGGACTTCCTCGCGCAGGAATTGCACCGCGAAGCCAACACGCTGGGCAGCAAGTCGGTGGATGCCGAGATTTCCCAGGTGTCGCTGGAACTCAAGGTGCTGATCGAGCAGATGCGCGAGCAAGTGCAGAATGTCGAGTGAGTGCGAGGCGCGCGAGGCGAAGGCGAGCGAGGCGCCGAAGGCGCGCGTCGCCGAACGACCGAGAGCGGCCGACACGCCTCCCATCGTCATGCGAAGGCGTCCAAGGAGGCCGCGAGTGAGCGAGGCGTGCGAGCGAATGCGAGCAAGGGCCGAAGGCCGCGTCGCCGAACGATTGAGCGCGGCCGACACGCCACCTCGCGTCATGCGCAGGGCGTCCAAGGAGGCCGCTGAGTCGAGCCGCAGGAGCCGAGGCGCGTGCCGTCCAGAGACCCGTCGTCATGCGAGCGCAAGGCCGCGAGTGAGTGCAGCCCGCATGACCTCCCCAGCAGTCATTGCCACCAAGGCGCCGCCGGCTTCGGGCTGCCTGTTCGTGCTCGCGGCGCCTTCGGGCGGCGGCAAGACCAGCCTCGTGCGCGCATTGCTCGAACGCGAACCGGGAATTCGCCTTTCGGTGTCCTACACGACGCGCGCGCCCCGGCCGGGCGAGCAGGATGGACTCACTATCACTTCGTCGACGAAGCCGCGTTCATGGCGCTCAAGGAGCAAGGGGAGTTCCTCGAGCACGCCCACGTGCACGGCTACTGGTATGCGACGTCGGCGACCTGGCTCAGGCAGGAAGTGCAGCACGGCCATGACGTGCTGCTGGAGATCGACTGGCAGGGCGCGCAGCAGGTCCGGCGCCTGATGCCCGAAGCGGTCCACATCTTCATCCTGCCGCCGTCGCTGGCATCGCTCAAGGAGCGCCTCGAAAAACGGGGCCAGGACGCGCCGGACGTGATCGTGCGCCGCTTAGACGCCGCCCGCGAGGAAATGCGGCACTGCGGCGAATTCGATTATGTTATTATGAATCAGGACTTTGCGAGAGCCGTCGACGATCTTTCAACGATCGTCCGCGCCGCGCGCCTGACCGCGACGCGGCAGCAGGTGCGGCATGCGGCGCTCATAGCCCAGCTTCTGAACCGTTAACGCAAGGCATTACTCCAATCAATTCAGGTTGCTAACCGAGGTACGCCATGGCCCGAATCACCATCGAAGATTGTCTCGCCCGCATTCCCAACCGCTTCGAGCTGACGCTCGCGGCGACCAATCGCGCCCGCCAGATCACTTCGGGCTCGCCCGCGATGGTCGAGGCCGACCGCGACAAGCCGACGGTCATCGCGCTGCGCGAAATGGCGGCCGGAAAGTTCGGCATCGAAATGCTGACCAAGACGGCGCCGATCATCCCGCCGCAGCTCTAGGACGCCGCGACCGTGGAGCCGGCGATCCGCTTCCACGCTGTTGCGTAGTCTTTTCCTTCAAGAGTCGACGGGCACAATTGGCACTGAGTTGGCCAATGAGCCCGCGATTCTTGACTAGCGATCTCGGCCAAAAGTAGGTTTTCACTCTTGGCCGCCGCAACCATGTCCGAGATCGCGGAATTCACCAAGCATCTGGGGCATTACCTGCCCGCGCCGGACGTCGCGCTCGTCTCGCGCGCCTTCGAGTTCTCCGAGTCCGCCCACCGCGGCCAGTTCCGCAAGTCCGGCGAACCGTACATCACGCATCCGCTGGCGGTCGCCAGCATCCTTTCGCAGTGGCGCCTCGATGCGCAGGGACTCGCCGCCGCGCTCCTGCACGACGTGATGGAAGACACGTCGGTCACCAAGGGCGAGCTGGAAAAGAAGTTCGGCAAGCCGGTGGCCGACATGGTCGACGGCGTGTCCAAGCTCGACCAGATCGAATTCGACACGCGCGAGGAGGCGCAGGCCGAGAGCTTCCGCAAGATGCTGCTCGCGATGGCGCGCGACGTGCGCGTCATCCTGATCAAGCTGGCCGACCGGCTGCACAACATGCGCACGCTGGACGCGATGGCGCAGGCGCACAAGAAGCGCATCGCGAAGGAGACGCTCGACATCTACGCGCCGATCGCCAACCGGCTCGGCCTCAACGCGCTGTTCCTCGAGCTGCAGGACCTGTGCTTCAAGCACCTGTATCCGATGCGCTACCGGATCCTCGCCAAGGCGATCAAGGCTGCGCGCGGCAACCGGCGCGAGGTCATGAACCGGCTGCTGGACGTCATCCGCGAGGGCTTCGCCAAGTCCGACCTGATCGCGGTCGTCACGGGACGCGAGAAGACGATCTTCTCCGTCTACAAGAAGATGCGCGAGAAGCACTACACGTTCTCGCAGGTGTTCGACATCTACGGCGTGCGCGTGCTGGTCCCGGACAAGACCACGTGCTATGCCGCGCTGGGCGTGCTGCACGAGCTGTACAAGCCGATCCCCGGCAAGTTCAAGGACTACGTCGCCATTCCGAAGGCCAACGGCTACCAGTCGCTGCACTCGACGCTGTTCGGCCCGTTCGGCACGCCGCTGGAAGTGCAGATACGCACGCACGACATGCATCGCGTCGCGGAAGCGGGCGTCGCGGCGCACTGGCTGTACAAGACCGGCGGCGAACTCGACCTGGCCGAGGCGCAGAAGGAGACGTCGCGCTGGCTGCAGAGCCTGCTCGAGATCCAGTCGGAGTCGGGCGACTCCAAGGAATTCCTGGAGCACATCAAGGGCGACCTCTTCCCCGACGAGATCTACGTGTTCACGCCGAAGGGCAAGATCATGGCGCTGCCGCGCGGCGCCACCGCCGTCGATTTCGCCTATGGCGTGCACACCGACATCGGCCATCACTGCGTCGCGGCGCGCATCAACTATGAATTGCTGCCGCTGCGCACGGAACTGAAGAACGGCGACCACGTCGAGATCCTCACGTCGCCGACCGCGCGGCCGAATCCGTCGTGGCTGTCGTTCGTGTCGACGGGCAAGGCCCGTTCGCGCATCCGCCACTACCTGAAGGGCCTGCAGCAGAAGGAGTCCGCCGCGCTGGGCGAGCGCCTGCTCAACCAGGCGCTGGCCACACTCAAAGTCGAGCCGGAGTCCATTACCTGGGATCGCTGGGAGGCGATCGCCAAGGAGTACGGCACCAAGACGCATATCGAGATCCTGGCCGATATCGGGCTGGGCAAGCGCCTGTCGTTCGTCGTCGCGCAAGCGCTGACCAAGATCCCCGGCAAGGGCGACGATTCGCAGTCCACCGCAAACGCCAGGCTCGGCGCGCTGACGCTGCGCGGCGTCGAGGGCGTGGCGATCCAGTACGCAAAGTGCTGCCGGCCCATCCCCGGCGACACCATCGTCGGCCAGTTCCGGCGCGGCCAGGGCCTGCTCGTGCACAGCCGCGACTGCCTGACGCTGAAGAAGCAGCGCGTCGATGCGGCTGAGTTGGTCGATGTCGAATGGGCGCCCGACGTCGTGGGCACGTTCGAGACCGGCTTGCGGTTGCTCGTCGCGGACCGGCGCGGCCTGCTCGCGGAACTCGCGACGGCCATCGCCGAAGCGGAAGCGAACATCGACGCCGTGTCGATGGAACGTCCCGACGGCGGCGACGTGCTCGCCATGTTCTTTGCCGTGCAGGTGCGCAATCGCGCGCACCTGGCGCAGGTCATGCGGTCCTTGAGACGCGTTCCCGAAGTCCGGCGCGTGCAGCGCACGCGGACCTGACCGCGCCGCGGGCTTGCTGCCCGCTTGAACCCGAGACGCTTCTTTCAGGCACGGAACGTGCTGCTGAGGTTCCGGACTTGACCCTAGAAAATTGACCATACCAATATAATGGACAGCAGCGCGTCGCCGCCCGGGGAAGGGATCGCTGGACTGTCGCGCCGTGTCAGCAGTCAGAGGGAGGGGTCGCTGGACGTTTGCGCCTTGTCTGCCGTCGGGCATCGCCCGCAGCGGACGCATTCGATCGTTCGCCTGTTCCTCGGGTGCGCCTTGGCCGTCGCGGCCCTCGCCGCGGCGCGATTCGCGCACGCCGATCTCGTGGTGCCGGCGGGCTCGGTCGTGAGCCTGGCGGGCGGCACGGTCGACCTGGGCTGTACCGACGTAATCGTCGCTGGAACGTTGCAACTCACGTCAGGCAGCGTCGCCAACGCGCGGCACGTGACCATTCTGGCGGGGGGCACGATCGACGCCGGTTCGGGCGTGATCACGCTCGGCGGAAATTGGACGAACTCGGGTCAATTCACCGCCGGGACGAGCGCGGTTCGCTTCCGTGATCTCTGCTCGCTCGTCACCGCGACGATCGCCGGCGGCACGACATTCTCGACCGCGAGTTTCGTAACAGGAACGGGACGCAATTTCCTCTTCACGGTCGGCACGACCCAGACCATCAGCGGCGTGCTCGAGATCGCGGGCAGCGCGGGCTCGCCGATCCAATTCCGCAGCACCGCGGCAGGCCAGGTCGCCAACATCAACCTGCTTGCGAGCGGCACGCAGCTGATCCAGCACGTCGGCGTGACCGACGTCTGGGCCACCGGCCAATGGCTGGCGCCGACCCTCTCGAACGAAGGCGGCGGCGGCAACGCGAATCGCTGGTTCGGTGGCTCCGGACCGGTTGCGCGTGCGGCCGTGATCCCGACACTTTCCGACGCGATGCTGCTCGTGCTGGCAACGCTGCTTGCCGCGATCGGGACCTGGCTTGCACGACGGACGCGTGCGCGCGTCCGGAATCCGAACCCTTCGATCCAGCCGCGCCGATGAATCGCGAGAACGAGACGACAACCATGAAAACACACTCCTTCAAGCAACGACCCCTCGCGATCGCGCTGGCGGCCACCATCGCGCTTGGATCGTCCAGGCTCCATGCCGCCGACGTCGAGATCCGCACGCCGCCGGGCGGCAACTTCGCCGTGCGCGATTCGACGGGCGCGATCCTGCGCCTCCTCGTCAACGGCACGACCGGAGAAATCACGGTCCCCTATCTGACCGCGGCGCCGCAGCAAACCAATGTGGTGTGCTTTCAGACAGGTACCGGGCTCCTTGGTCAATGCGCACCCGGCTCAATCATCGGCCCGCAGGGGTCCGCAGGGTGCGCCCGGCCCGCAAGGGAACCAAGGAAGCGCAGGAACACAGGGTGGACCGGGTGCGCAAGGCGCGCAGGGCGGCAGCGGATCGCAGGGTCCGCAGGGCACGATCGGCGCGCAGGGGCCGCAAGGAACTGTCGGAGGCGCGGGTCCACAAGGGACAGTAGGAGCGCAAGGTCCGCAAGGTCCGCTTGGCCCGATCGGCCCGATCGGTCCGCAGGGGAATGTCGGCGCACAGGGTCCGTTCGGCGCGCAGGGAGCGCAGGGCACGGCGGGTTCGCAAGGAGCGCAGGGGACCGCTGGCCCTACCGTGCTGAGCGGCGCCGGAGCCCCGGCGGCCGGCCTCGGCGTCGATGGCGACTTCTATATCGACACGACCAGCAACGTCATCTATGGACCGAAAGCGGGCGTGTGGGGCGCGCCGACGTCTTTAGTCGGACCTCAAGGCTCGGCGGGTGCGCAAGGTGCCGCGGGCGCCCAAGGTGGGGCGGGAGCACAAGGCGCCGTCGGAGCGCAAGGGTCGACGGGCGCACAAGGAGGGACGGGCTGCCCAAGGATCTTCCGGGTCGCAAGGCGCACAAGGTCCGCAAGGATTGATCGGCACGCAGGGTGCTCAGGGCAACATCGGCGCACAGGGTGCGATCGGCGCGCAGGGTGCAATCGGCGCACAGGGTGCAATCGGTGCGCCGGGGCCGCAGGGGCTCACCGGCACGCAAGGGACGCAAGGGACGACCGGCGCACAGGGAACCCAAGGCACCGCCGGCCTCACGGTGCTGAACGGCGCAGGCGTGCCAGCGGCCGGCCTCGGCGTCGATGGCGATTTCTACATCGACACCACCAGCAACGTCATCTATGGGCCGAAAACAGCGGGCGCGTGGGGCGTGCCGACGTCTTTAATCGGACCGACCGGTGCCCAGGGTACGCAGGGCAACACGGGTGCCCAGGGAACGATCGGTGCACAAGGTTCGCAGGGCACGCAGGGCAACATCGGTGTGCAAGGATCAACCGGTGCTCAAGGCACGCAGGGCAACATCGGTGCGCAGGGATCGATCGGTGCTCAAGGCTCGCAGGGCACCCAAGGCAACACCGGGGCGCAAGGTGCGATTGGAGCACTAGGTCCGCAAGGCACGCAGGGCAACACGGGTGCCCAAGGATCGACCGGTGCTCAAGGCACGCAGGGCACCCAAGGCAACACCGGGGCGCAAGGTGCGATCGGAGCACTGGGTCCGCAAGGCACGCAGGGCAATACCGGTGCGCAAGGTTCGACTGGCGCGCAAGGCAATCGGAACACTGGTGCGCAAGGTGCGCAGGGCACTGGGTCCGCAAGGCACTCAGGACCGGCGCGCAAGGTTCGACTGGCGCACAGGGCAATCCGCAAGGTGCGCAAGGCAAACCGGCGCGCAAGGTGCGATTGGAGGACTGGGTCCGCAAGGCACCAGGGCAATGCGGGCGCGCAAGGTTCACCGGCGCGCAAGGTGCGATTGGCGGACTGGGTCCGCAAGGCACTCAGGGAGTTCCGCGGCAACACAGGTGCGCAAGGCTCTACCGGCTCGCAAGGTTCAACTGGCGCGCAGGGTGCGATTGGTGGACTGGGTCCGCAAGGCACGCAGGGCAACACGGGTGCGCAAGGCTCGACCGGCGCACAAGGTGCGATTGGAGCACTGGGTCCGCAAGGCTCGACCGGCGCGCAAGGTACGCCGGGTGCGCAAGGATCGCAAGGCACGCAAGGCGTTCCCGGCAACACAGGCGCGCAAGGCTCGACCGGCGCACAGGGCAATACCGGTGCACAAGGTTCGACCGGCGCGCAAGGCACGCCAGGTTCGCAAGGATCGCAAGGCACCGCAAGGCGTTCCCGGCAACACAGGCGCGCAAGGCTCGACCGGCGCACAGGGCAATACCGGTGCACAAGGTTCGACCGGCGCGCAAGGCACGCCAGGTTCGCGCAAGGCGTTCCCGGCAACACAGGTGCGCAAGGCTCGACCGGCGCACAGGGCAATATCAGGCGCGCAGGGCAATACCGGTGCACAAGGTTCAACCGGCGCGCAAGGAACACCAGGTTCGCAAGGATCGCAAGGCACTCAAGGCGTTCCCGGCAACACAGGTGCGCAAGGCTCGGTCGGCGCGCAAGGTCCGCAGGGGACCCAAGGCTCGATCGGCACACAGGGACCGCAGGGCAATCAAGGTGTGTCGGGTACGACCGGACAAGGTGCTACGTCGCTGGTCGGTTCGGACTGCCTCGTCGTCAACACAACTGCGTACACGCTCGTGCCGGGTCTCACTGCCACTGTCGCCGTGCCGGCGTCGAGTGTCGTGCTCGTCGCCTACGGTGCGGGCATGTACGTCAACGGGACCGGCGGCGGTGATGCGTCGGGGGCCGAGTTGGCGTTGTATGTCGACGGCGTGCAATACGCCGCCGGTGGGACAGTCTCGTTCAACGGAATCAACGACGCGTCCCAGCGCGCCGCGGGGCGCGGGTCCGCAACGCACGTCGTCGCAGTCGCGCCGGGCAGCCACACGTTCGAAGTCAGGGCCCGTCGCGCCATAGCCGTCGGATCGACGGCGACGCTCTTCGGCAACACGAGCGCGGTGGTGAGCTCTAACGGCACCAACACCACCGCTGCGGGCGCATGCGGGGGATTCCAGGTGCAGGGATTGCAGGGGCGGCTGGTCGTGCAGATTCTCAAGCAGTAACGCGACAGCACGTCTCCGCTGCTCACGCCGAAATGGTATGCGCGCCGCGGCCCCCGCCGTGGCGCGCGTTTAGATTTCGCAGATGCCCGGCTGGCGCTGACCCTTGAGGGCGACCAGGTCGGCGTATACGTACGGAATGTTGTGGGTCTTGTGCCAATCGGTCGGGAACGTCTGCCAGATGCGCGTCCCCTGGAAGCGGCAACGTATGCCCGGCACGTACTTGGCCTGCTCGGCGCGCGTGTAGTACCAGAACGAGTTTGGGTTCCAGAACGAGACGTGCGTCGGGTCCTGGAACGCGCCGCGTCCGTCCGTCGATGGCGTCCGCGAAACGAGCCAACCGCCAGGCGCAAGCACCCGATAGATCTCGTTCATCAGCCCGACGGCGCACTTCGGCGACTTGCCATCCGCACCGTGATCGCACGTCGAGTCACGGCACGTCGGCACGTGCTCGAGAAAATCGTACGCACGGATGCAGGCGACCGAGCTATCGGCCATCGGCAGCCCGTAGCGTAAGTCGCAGACGATGTCGGCGTTGCGCAGATCGACGCTCTTGTAACCGGGCGGACATCCGGTCGCGCCGCCCAGGTCGAGCATCGGCAGCCCGCTCCGCTTCGCCCACTCGGCGATAAGGTCATAGACGTATCGGTTCGAAACCTCCTGCTGCTTCAGCTGGATCTCCGCATTGCGCTGCAAATAGGTGTTCTGACCATCCGGCAGCAGCCGGTAGAGATACAGGCACTCGGGGATGTAGTGGAACTTCGCCCCCGTGAGATACGTGCGGCAGACGAGATCGTGATCGTCGGTTACGCCGAGCGTGGAATCGTGGCCACCGGCGCGCTGATATGCGGAGCGGCTCCAGACGCGGACGTGATTCGGCGCGAAGAAGATGAGATGCAGCGCGCTCGCGTCGGACGGGAAGGCACGCAATGCCGTGTAGTTCCGACCGTACGCCGCGAACGGGTAGGACTGCCAGCCATACGCACTGTCGTAGACCTCGCAGCTGCCGTCCGCGCGAAAGTTTGCGAAGTCCGAGTACAGGAACTCGGCCCCGTCGGCATCGATGGCCGCACTGATCTTTGCCAGTGCGTCCGGCGTGAGGAGGTCGTCATGATCGAGCTCGACCAGGTAGTCGCCCGCGCACTGCTCGCAGGCGAAGCGCTTCAGCGCACCGATCCCCAGCCGTGAGACCCAGTCCGGAGCCGCGACGATGCGCACCTGCGGGTGCGCGCGGATCCGGTCGGGAATCACCGCGCCGCCATTCGGAACCAGCAACCACTCCCAGTCGGCAATGGACTGGGCGAGCAGCGACTCGAACGCGTCGTCAATGAACGTGGGACGATGAGTCGGAGTGAATACGCTGAATCGCATTTGCCTTGAAGGTGTTTCGGGGCGTTCGCCGAGGCAAGCCTAGCGCGCGCCTGGTCCGGCGGGGTCTCGCCCAAGCCGGCGCGCACGCACGCGATGATGTCAGGCCGGATGCTGCGCAATTACCTGCGGAAGCTCGCCTGATTGGTACATCTCGCGAATGATGTCGCAGCCTCCGACAAACTCGCCATTGACGTACAGCTGCGGTATCGTCGGCCAGTTCGCGTAGTCCTTGATCCCTTGCCGGATCTCGGGGTCCTTGAGCACATCGACCGCGAGATAGTCGTCAACACCGCTTCTCTTCAAGATCTCGACGACGGTTGCCGAGAAGCCGCACTGCGGGAATTGCGGGGTGCCCTTCATATACAGCACGACGCGGTTCGATTTGACCTGGTCGCGAATCGTGTCCTGGACGCTCATCATTTGCTCCATAGAAATACCCAATCCGGAAGTTTACCGCACTGCGTTCGAGGACCTGACTATTCCTTGACCGCACCCGTGAGGCCGGAGACGTAGTACTCGACGAAGAACGAATAGAGGATGGCCACCGGCAGCGAGCCGAACAGCGCGCCGGCCATCAACGACCCCCAGTGGTAGACGTCGCCCTCGACCAGTTCGGTGACCACGCCGACCGGCACGGTCTTCACCTCCGAGGACGAGATGAACGTCAGCGCGTAGATGAACTCGTTCCACGACAGCGTGAAGGCGAAGATGCCCGCGGAGATCAGTCCCGGCACCGCCAGCGGCAGGATGATCTTCACCAGTATCTGCAGGCGGCTGGCGCCGTCGATCAGCGCGCACTCCTCGAGCTCGTAGGGAATCGACTTGAAATAACCCATCAGCAGCCACGTGCAGAACGGGATGAGGAACGTCGGGTAGGTCAGGATGAGCGCCAGCCGCGTGTCGAACAGTTGCAGCTTGTAGACGATGGCCGCGAGCGGAATGAACAGGATCGACGGCGGCACGAGGTAGGCCAGGAAGATGCTCATCCCGACATAGCGCGAGCCGCGGAAGCGCAGGCGCTCGATCGCGTAGGCCGCGAGCACGCTCGCGAAGATGGAAATGAACGTCGCCACCACGGTGACCAGGAACGTATTCCACAGCCAGTCCGGATAGGCGGTGTCGAACAGCAGTTTCTTGATGTGCTGGAGCGTCGGATTGCGGACCCAGAACGGATTGCCCTCGCGCGACAGGAGTTCGTTGTCCGGCTTGAACGCCGTGATGGCCATCCAGTAGAACGGGAACAGCAGCACGATCACGAACACCGTCAACGGCATGTACACGGTGACCACGCGGCGCGGCAGCGAGACCAGGTAGTTCATTCCCTGCGAGTCGGCGACGTCGGGCGCTCCTTCGCTCGGCTTGTTGTCGACGGCGCTCAACGAATGACCCCCGCGCTCATTTGTCGCTTCCGCCCTGCTGCCAGGCCCGGCGCTGCAACCCGAAGTAGCTGACCATGATCGCGGCCAGCAGGAACGGCACCATGGCCGTCGCGATGGCGGCGCCCTCGCCCAGGCTGCCGCCGGAGATCGCGCGCTGGAACGACAGCGTGGCCATCAGGTGGGTCGAATTGAGCGGTCCGCCGCGCGTCAGCACGTAGATCAACTGGAAATCGGTGAACGTGAACAGCACCGAGAACGTCATGACCACGGCGATGATCGGGGTGAGCAGCGGCAGCGTCACGAAGCGGAACTGCTGCCATTCGGAGGCGCCGTCCAGGCTCGCGGCCTCGTAATAGGAAGGCGAGATCGTCTGCAGGCCGGCAAGCAGCGTTATGGCGACGAAAGGAACGCCGCGCCAGATGTTGGCGGCGATCGTGGCAAACCGCGCGTGCCACGGCTGACCGAGGAAGTCGATGTACTCGTTGATGATGCCCATCTTCATCAGCGACCAGCTGATGATCGAGAACTGCGAATCGTAGATCCACCAGAACGCGATGGCCGACAGCGCCGTCGGCACGATGAACGGCAGCAGCACGATGGCGCGGAGAAACGCCTTGAACGGCAGGTGCTTGTTCAGCAGCAGCGCCAGCCACAGCCCCAGCCCGAACTTGATGACGCTGGCCACGACCGTATAGAAAATGGTGTTGAACACCGCGAGGCGAACCACGGCATCGCCCCAGATGTAGACGAAATTCTCGATGCCGATCCACTCGCCGCTGCGGCCGACTTTGGCGTCGGTGAAGCCCAGCCACGTGCCGAGTCCGAGCGGATAGGTCAGGAACACCAGCAGCAAGGCCGCCGCGGGCAGCATGAAGATAAGCCCGAGCGTCGTGCGGTTGTCGAGCGCTCGCGAGAGCGCGGATTGCCGGGTGGCCAAAATGTCTTTAGCGAGCCAAAGTTGTCAGGTCACAAATGCAAGGAAATGGCGCGAGGATCTGGGCGAAGCGGCGCGGATTGAACGTCGCGGCAGCGACGATCCAATCCGCGCAGTTATGACGTCGCGCGCAGCCGATCCCGAATTACGCTCGGGATTGCGCCGCGACGTTATAACTTGTAATAGCGCTCGGCGCTCTTCTGCGCCCGCTCCGCCGCTTCCTTCGGCGTCTTCGAGCCCGATGCCGCCTCCGCGACCATGTTCGGGATGATGAAGTCCGCGACGCATGCCGCCGACGCGTAGCCCATCTGGCCCGCGTAGCCGCCGGGCGTCCCGTTCTTGAAGCAGTCGCGATACGGCGTCTTCTTGGGATCGGCCGTCCAGAACGCGCTCTTCTCGTACGCGGCCAGAGGATGGCAGACGTAGCCGATCGACGCTTCCTGCCACGGCACGTACTGCTCCTTCTCCATCATGAAGCGCAGGTATTCCTTCGCCGCATTCGGATACTTGGAGTACTTGAAGATCATCATCGGGAACACGAGGTTCAGCTCGCGCGACTTGCCGTCCAGCCCCACCGGGAAATAGGCGTGCTGGATGTCGTTGGCCAGTTCCTGCATCTTCGGGTCCTGCGAGGTCTTCGCCGCGTAGTAGACCGAGATGCCGTTGGCGGTGAGGAACAGCTGGCCGTCGAGGAACGCCTTGTTGTTGTTGGGGTCGAGCCAGGACAGCGTGCCGGGGATGAACGTCTCGTACAGCTGCTTCGAGTACTCGAGCGCGGCGATGGTCTCCGGGCTGTTGATGACGACGTTGCCCTTGGCGTCGACGAGCTTGCCGCCGTGCGCCCAGACCAGCCAGTGCGTCCAGCTCGAGTCGCCAGTCGCGTTGCCGAGCGCGAAGCCGGACGGCGTGTCCTTCGCCTTCAGCGCCTGGCATAGCTTGAGGAAGCCCGCCAGGTCGCGCGGGACGGTGTCGAAGCCGGCCGCCTTGACCGCGCTCTCGCGATAGACGATCGCGTTGCCCGCCGCACCCATCATGATCGCCACCCACTTGTTGCCGTGCATCCCATAGTCCTTGGCCAGCGGGTACCAGCCGCCATACTTGGTGCCAAGGTAGTTCGCGAGGTCGGAGACATCGACCAGCTTTTCCGGATACTGGTGCGCGTCTTCCATCGTGCTGATGATGATGTCCGGACCGCTGCCGACGTTCGCCGCCACCGCCGCCTTGGGCCGCACGTCTTCCCAGCCTTCGGCATCGACGCGCACCGGGATGCCCGTCATCTCGGTGAACTTCTTCGTGTTGGCGGCCCACACGTCCTCGTCGCCCTGCACGAAGCGCTTCCAGCGCAGCACGCGCAGCGTCGCGCCCTTCTCCGGCGTCACCTTGTAGTTGCTGCGCCATCGCTTCCGGCGTCCACAGCGCCGAACCGGCACCGAGCACGCCGCCGGCGGCGACGCCGGCAGTGGCCTTCAGAAAATCACGACGTTTGGTATCGCTCATCATTGCCTCCGTGGGTAAGTGGGCGTTGGTTTTTGTGATGCCCGGTTGAATTTCATGCGGCGAGCCGCATTCCGCTCGCCGCGTCGAAAAGATGGGCCCGACCGAGATCGGGGGTCAGCGCAATCCGGTCGCCGGGCCGGCAGTCGACGCGATCGCGCACCATCGCATTCACTTCCTGCCCGTTGAACCGGCAATACAGCTGCGTATCGGCGCCGGTCGGCTCGACCACGACGACTTCCGACGGCAATCCGCCGACGCCTGTCAGCGCGCAATGTTCCGGCCGGATGCCGTACATGACGGGCTGACCGTCGACGGCGCGCGCGCCGGTCGGCATCGGCAGCGTGGCGCCGTCCGCGAACACGACGTGCGGCGCGGCGGCGCCCGTTCCCTGCGATGCGGCGGCACCCATCCTTACCGTGCCGGGAATGATGTTCATCGCCGGCGAGCCGATGAATCCCGCGACGAACAGGTTGGCCGGACGATCGTAGAGCTCCAGCGGGCCGCCCGTCTGCTCCACCAGGCCATCCTTCATCACGACGATCTTGTCGGCCATCGTCATCGCCTCGATCTGGTCGTGCGTGACGTAGATCGACGTGGTCTTCAGGCGCTGGTGCAGTTCCTTGATCTCGGTGCGCATCTGCACGCGCAGCTTCGCGTCGAGGTTGGACAGCGGCTCGTCGAACAGGAATACCTGCGGGTCGCGGACGATCGCGCGGCCCATCGCCACGCGCTGGCGCTGGCCGCCGGACAACTGCCGCGGATAGCGGTCGAGGTACGGCACGAGGCCCAGGATGTCGGCGGCTTTCTTCACATGCGCCTCGATCTCGGCCTTCGGCTGCTTCGCGAGCGAAAGGGCGAACGACATGTTGTCGCGCACCGTCATGTGCGGGTACAGCGCGTAGTTCTGGAACACCATCGCGATGTCGCGTTCCTTCGGCGCCATCTTGTTGACGACCTTGTCGCCGATGGCAACCTCGCCGTGGCTGATCTCCTCCAGCCCGGCGATCATCCGCAGCAGCGTGGACTTGCCGCACCCCGACGGACCGACGAGCACGCAGAACTCGCCATCGGCAATATCGACGTCGACGCCACGGATCACGTGGGTCGAGCCGAACCACTTCTGGACGCCGGTGATCTTCACCGCGGCCATGGCACTCCTCCAGCGCCCAATTATTGGAATCAGCCGCGCGCGCAGGGCAATGCGCGCGGCTGCTTCGAATCAGCGACGGATCACGGCCGCGCGCGTTCCGCGGGTGACGACGTATTCCGGCTTGCCGGTCGCAAGCCACGTGATGATGTTCTGTGCCGCCTTGCGCCGCAACTCCTTTTCCGCCTCGAGCGAGTAGAACGCGGCGTGCGGCGTGAGAATCGCGCGCGGGTGCTTGAGCAATGGCGAGTCGCGCGGCACCGGCTCCTCGGGCAGGACGTCGAGCGCCGCGCCGGCCAGCACGCCCAGACTCGAGCGCATCGACCAGGTCGGGCAGGTTCGACCACCGCGCCGCGCGACGTATTGACGAAAAAGGCGCCCCGCCTGACCGCAGCGAAGAACTTCGCGTCCACCAGGCCGCGCGTCTCGGCGTTGAGCGGCGTGTGCAGCGATACGACGTCGGACTGCCCGGCAAGCGCGGCCAGCGAGGCTGCGCGCTCGACATACGCAGGGAAATCGCCGTCGATGATATGCGGGTCGTAGGCAACGACACGCTTGAAGACGTTGCGCGAAATGTGCGCCATGCGCTTGCCGATGCGGCCCAGGCCCACGATGCCCAGCGTGAGCTCGGACGGGCGGCGCATCGTGCCCGGCGACATGAAACTCCATTGGCCGGCATGGATATCCCGGTCATAGGCCACGATATTGCGGATCGATGCCAACGCCAGCGCCAGTGCGTGCGTCGCCACTTCGCCGACGCCGTAGTCCGGCGAGTTTGCCACCCAGACACCGGCGGCGGCACAGGCATCGGTGTCGACGGTGTCGAAGCCCGCGCCGATCCGGCTGACGATCCCCAGACGCGGCAGCGCGGCGACGACCTTGGCGCCGATCGGCGCGTACTGCAGCAGGATGCCGCAGCAGTCCTTTCCCAATGCGATGACCTGGTCCTCGGTCCGGCACTGGCCCTGGACGATCTCCACACCAGCCGGTTCGAACAGCGCGCGCTCGATATCGATTTCGGGATAGTCGTTGTCGGCGTAAAGGATTTTCGGCATCAGCGGGAAGTTGTCGAGGCGGCCAGGAACTCCAGATCGCCCGCAAGCGTAAGGGCGGCGTGCAGGCTGGTCAAGTGGCCTGACCGGTTGGTGCACTGCATTAGGCCGGATGGCGACGACGCTCCACGGGAAGCCTCGCCGCGACGACTATAATCGGCCCCACCTTTTTCCAAGGCCAACCCGATGCCCAGCGTCCTCCAGACCACCATCGCCGGCAGTCTCCCGAAACCCGCCTGGCTGGCGGAGCCGCTGGCCCTTTGGGCGCCCTGGAAGCTCGACGGCGATGCGCTCGCACAGGGCAAGCGGGACGCCGTGCGGCTCGCGCTGTTCGACCAGGAGCACGCGGGCATCGACATCGTCACCGACGGCGAGCAGACCCGGCGCCATTTCGTCACCACGTTCCTCGAGGGCCTGGACGGCGTCGACTTCGCCAACAAGAAGACCGTGCGCATCCGCAACCGCTACGACGCCGACGTGCCGATGGTGGTCGGCCCGGTCGCGCGCCGGCATCCGATCTACGTCGACGACGCGCGCTTCCTGCGTGGCGAGACGGACCGCAAGGTCAAGTACACGCTGCCTGGACCGATGACCATGGTCGACACGCTCTACGATGGCCACTACAAAAGCCGCGAAAAGCTGGCGTGGGCGTTCGCGGAGATCCTGAACGACGAGGCACGCGCGATCGAAGCCGCCGGCGTCGACGTGATCCAGTTCGACGAGCCGGCGTTCAACGTCTATTTCGACGAAGTTCGCGACTGGGGCGTGGCCGCGCTCGAGCGGGCGGCACAGGGACTCTCCTGCACCACCGCCGTCCACATCTGCTACGGCTACGGCATCAAAGCCAACAACGAGTGGAAGAAGACACTGGGCTCGGAGTGGCGGCAGTACGAGCAGACGTTCCCGTTGCTGGCCAAGTCGCGCATCACCCAGGTTTCACTCGAATGCGCGAACTCCCACGTGCCCATCGATCTCATCGGCCTTCTGGCGGGCAAGGACGTGCTGGTCGGCGCCATCGACGTCGCCAGCGACGTGGTGGAAACGCCCGAGGACGTCGCCGTGACGCTTCGCGCCGCGCTTCGGTTCGTTCCCCCCGAACGCCTGTATCCGTGCACGAACTGCGGCATGGTGCCGCTGTCGCGGGACGTGGCGCGCGCCAAGCTCCGGGCGCTGGCCGCCGGCGCCGCCGTAGTCCGGGACGAATTGGGGCGTTAGGAGCCTCCCAGCCCATGGGCGCCGGGCCTGGACCCTGCGGGCAAAGACACCTTTGCAAACAGGCAAATCAGGCGTACACTCCCAAAGGTGTTTTGTTTCAAGTACTAAAGCACGTCTTTACGCGGTCCAAGGGGCGCAAATCCCAGCCGGTCGCGGTACTCGTACTTTTCTGTCCTTGAGAATGAAACATGGGGCGGGCATCCGCCCGCCGATTATTTTTTCCTAAGGAATTACAGAAATGGCAACAGGTACCGTGAAGTGGTTCAACGACGCGAAGGGTTTCGGCTTTATTACTCCTGATGGCGGTGGCGAAGATCTTTTCGCGCACTTCTCCGCGATCAACATGCCGGGATTCAAGACTCTGAAGGAAGGCCAGAAGGTCTCCTTCGAAGTCACGCAGGGTCCGAAGGGCAAGCAAGCCAGCAACATCCAGGCTGCCTGACGCACTGAGCGTTCGCATCAAGCAAGAAGGCCGGGTCCGCCCGGCCTTTTTCTTTGTGCCATCTAGAGTGATGTCCAGTCGCCGGGGTACGGCGCGTCGCATCGTGGACGCGGAGCCGGCGCGCACGGCCCCAGTTTCCGGCGCGATTGTTGCAGAGGAGACCCTGTCGGGCGCGGTTCCAGTCCCGTCGACCTTGGGGTTGGGGGCAGGTGCGCCCCGTTTGCGCGCGCGAAAGACGTGAATCGACCCTATTTATCATTGAGAATCAACGATGTTGCTGTTAACATTTTCCAGGAAATCCAGCTGGCCCGCCTCGCCGTCCGCGCGCGCGCAGCCAGTCGGAAATGGCGCGCCAGCGTCAACGTGCCGAAGCGAGACTCCAGGGTCCGATTCCGGACCGAGCCACCCGATCTAGGAGCTTCCGCTTTGCGCCATCCGCCCGTTGACTCTCCTGCGGGCTATTGTCCTGCCGCGGCTCCCGCCTTGCGGCGCCCGTCACAACCTCGCGACATGGCGCGGGTGTTGATGAACCACGTTCGCAACGCGCTGCTCGCGGCCGTGCTGGTGGTTCCGTCCGTGGCCTTGGCGGCCATCGGCGTCAACAAGACGTTCAATCCGACCAACGTCTCGGCCGGGCAGACGTCGACGCTGACGGTCATCCTGATCAACAACAACCCCGCTACGGCAATGGCGACGGCGTTTACGGACAACATGCCCGGCAGCGTCGTCATCGCCACGCCGGCAAATGCGTCCAACACCTGCGGCGGTGGCGTCACCGCGGTTTCCGGCGCGACCAGCTTTTCGTTTTCCGGAGGAACGATCCCGGCAGCCGTCGGCCTCACCGCCGGCCAATGCACGGTGCAGGTCAACGTCGTTTCTCCGGCGGCCGGTGTGTTCATCAACACCATTCCTGCGAACGCGGTCGCCTCGTCGCAAGGCAACAACTCGCAAGCGGCATCGGCCACGCTGACCGTTGCGGCGCTGCGGCCGGTAACCGGCGCCAAGGCATTCAATCCGACATTCCTTCACGGCAGCACGACGCTGCCCGCGCCGACGTCGCGCATCACAGTGACGCTGACCAATCCGAATGGCGTGGCGCTCACCAACGCCTCGCTCACCGATACGCTGCCGGCAGGCATTTCCGTTGCGCCGGCGCCCAACCCGACGACGACGTGCGGCGCCGGGACCGTATCGACCACGGCCAACAGCGCGACGCTGGCCGGCGGCACCATTCCGGCCAACCTCAATTGCAACTTCCAGTTCGACGTGGTGGTCAGCAATCCCAACGCGTACTCCAACAGCGCGGTGACCAACACCATTCCGATCAATGCGCTCGTCACGACCCAGGGCGTCACGAATACCGCCGCTTTCTCGGCCAATGTCACGGTGCAAACGGGCGCGCGCGTCGAGAAGACCTTCGCCCCGACGCCGATCACGACGGGCGGAACGTCGACGCTGACCGTGACGGTGCGCAACTTCAACGCGTCGCCGTTGAGCAATGTCATCGGCTTCACCGATAACCTGCCTGCCGGCATGACCGTCGCCGCGCCGGTGACGCACCGGAGGCACCTGCCTGCCGCCTCCCGCGACGTCGACGCTAGCGTTCACACCGGTGCCAATTGCCGGGGCGGCATCCTTCACGGTCAGCGGCGGATCGCTTCCCGGCGCGACGGTGGGCGTGAATTCCAACGCCAATTGCACCGTGACGATCGGTGTCACAGGGATAAACGCGGGCGTCAATCCGCTGAACCTGACCAACACGATCCCTGTCGGCAATTTCGGTGGCGTCGCATATTCGTCCGCCGGCGGCGTGCTGGCTGTCAACCAGGTGACCAGCATCACCGCATCCAAAGCGTTCGCGCCAGCTGCCGTCGTGCAGGGCGGCACCTCGGTGCTTACGGTCACGCTCAACAATGCCGCTGCGGTGGCGGCGTCGCTGACGGCGGTATTCACCGACAGCCTTGCATCGATGGGCGCTGGTTACACGATCGCTGCGGCGCCGGCGGGTGCGACGACCTGCGGTGGCGCCTTGACGGCCGTGCCGGGCGCGACATCGTTCTCGCTGCCCATTGGCACGACCATCCCCGCGGCCGGGTCCTGCACCGATCACCATTCCCGTGCAGGTCGCCGCCAACGCCGTCACGGGCGGGCGCGTGAACACGATCGCGCAGACCGTACTCCAGACCACGCAGGGCCGCACGCAATTTCCCATCACCGCGACGCTCACCACGTCGGCTGCGCTGGTGGTGGCGAAGGCATTCGCCCCGGCGACGGTCGCAGCACTGGGAACTTCGCGGCTCACGGTCACGTTGACCCACGCCAACGGTGCGCCGGCATTCTCCGGCCTTGCGTTCACGGACAACCTGCCCGCCGGCCACACGATTGCGGCCGTACCGAATCCCGTGACCACGTGCGGCGGCGTCGTCACCGCGGTCAGCGGCACGGGGGTCTTCTCGCTGGCCGGCGGATCGCTTGCCGTAGGCGCCACGTCGTGCACGGTCGCGGTAAACATCGCAACCCCTGCCGGCGCCGGCGCTGCCACAAACACGATACCGGCAGCGACAGGCGCGACGACAACCGAGGGCTTCGTCAACGCGGCGGCCGCGACGGCGACCATCACACGCGTAGTGACGAACGTCGTGTTGAACAAGTCGTTCAGCCCCGCTACGGTACTGGTCGGCGGCGTGTCGCGGATGACCATCAACATCCTCAACACCGGCGCCAACGCGCTGGCGCTGACGGCCACTTCACTCAGCGACCTGTTGCCGGTCGGCATGGTCATCGCGCCGGTACCGCCGAACCCTGCTCCGACGAACACCTGCGGCGGCGTGCTCACCGCGACGCCGGGCACGTCGACGATCTCGATCGCGAACGGGAGCATCGCGGCCAACGCGACATGCGCCATCGCCGTCAGCGTCGTCGCCAACGCCAGCGGAAACCTCATCAATACGCTGCCTGCAGGCGCCTTTACCTCGGCGCAAAGCGTGAGCAATCCGCTTCCGGCGCTGGCCACGCTCGCCGCCACGGGCAGCGCCGACCTGCAGGTGACCAAGACCGACGGCGTCGTGAACGTGGCCCCGGGAACCACCACCACGTACACCATCGTCGCGAGGAACAACGGCCCGCAGCCCGTCGCGGGCGCGGGCTTCACGGACACGCCGCCCGCGGGCATGGCGTTCACCGGCTGGACGTGCGTAGCGTCCGCAGGTTCGGCGTGCGGCAATGCGAACGGCAGCGGCCCGATCAACGAGCTGGTCACGTTGCTGCTGAACGGCACCGCGACGTACACGGTGACAGCGTCGATCGCAGCCAATGCCACCGGCTCGATCACGAACACGGCGACGATCGTCGTGCCGGGCACGGTGATCGACACCAACCTCGCCAACAACACGGCGTCGGACATCGATACGCTGACACCGCAGGCCGACCTCGCGATCACCAAGACCAACGGTGTCGTCAGCGCCGTTCCGGGCGGCACGACCACTTACACGGTCATGGTCAGCAACAGCGGGCCGAGCAACGTCGTTGGCGCGACGGTCGCCGACATCATTCCGGCCGCCATCCCAAGCGACACATTCACCGCCGTTGGCGCCGGGGGCGCGTCGGGATTCACCGCCAATGGCGCCGGCAACATCAACGACACGGTCAACATGCCGGCGGGCAGCACGATCGTCTACACAATCGTTGCCAACATCCGGGCAAGCGCGACGGGAAACCTGGTCAACACCGCCACGGTGACACCGCCTGGCGGCGTGATCGATCCAACGCCCGGCAACAATTCCTCGACCGACACCGACTCGCTGACGCCGCAGGCCGACCTGTCCATCACCAAGACCGACAGTGTCGCCAGCGTCGTGCCAGGCGGCACGACCACCTATGCGATCGTGGTCACCAACAACGGTCCGAGCAACGTCACGGGCGCGACCATCGCGGACGTCATGCCTGCGGCGATCACGAGCGCCACCTACACCGCTGTCGCGACCCTTGGCGCGCGGGCTTTACCGCCAACGGCAGCGGCAACATCAACGACACGGTCACCATGCCGGCCGGCAGCACGATCACGTACACCGTCGTCGCGGACATCAGCGCCAGCGCCAGCGGCACGTTGGTCAACACCGCCACGGTGACGCCGCCGGGCGGCGTGACCGACCCGGCGCTGGGCAACAACTCCGCGACGGACACCGATGCGCTGACGGCGCAGGTGACGCTGGCCGTGGTCAAGACCGACGGCAGCGCGAACTACACGCCGGGCGGGACCGCGGTCTATGTGGTTACCGTCACCAATTCCGGGACCAGTGACGCCCTGGACGTCACGGTGACCGATCTGCTGCCGCCCGGACTGATGCTCACCGCAAACGTTTCCTGCACGGCGAACGGCAACGCAACCTGCGCGCCCGTCATCGGCAGCATCGGCGGCACCAGCTTCAGCATGAGCAACGGCATCGTCGGCGGCGGCCCGGGGAATTCGCTGGTGTTCACCGTGCCGGTTGCCTTTGCGCCGGGCATGACGTCCAATCCGCTGCTGAACACGGCGACGGCGACCGATATCGCGACGGGTTCCAATGCGTCGGACACGGATTCCGACGCCCTGGCGCCGCAGGTCAGCCTCTCCGTCGCCAAGACGGACGGCAGCGCCAATTACACGCCGGGCGGCACCGCGACGTATACCGTGACGATCACGAACAGCGGCCTGTCGAATGCCACCAACGTCACCGTCAACGATCCGCTGCCGGCCGGGGTAACGCTGGCCGCCAACGCAACCTGCGCACCGACCGGCGCGGCGAATTGCGGAACGGTGACCGGAACAACGGGACAGGCTGTTTTCGGAACGACCGGCGCGCAGATCACCGCGGGCGCCGGCAATTCGCTCGTGTTCACGGCACCGGTAAGCTTCGCGCCGGGTTTGGCCACCGATCCGCTCGACAACACGGCCACCGCGCTGGACGTGCTTTCCGGCGCGGGCGGTTCGGCCACGGACAGCAACACGCGCGCCGCGCTCGTCACGCTCGCGGTCAGCAAGACCGACGGCAGCGCGACCTACACGCCCGGCACGGGTGCCACATACCTGGTGGGCATTGCCAACACCGGCGTGTCCGATGCGCTCAATGTGACCGTCGGCGATACGCTGCCCGCGGGCGTAACCTTGAGTGGGGCCGTCACCTGCGCCGCGACCGGAACCGCCAATTGCGGCATCGTGACGGGCATCGCCCCGCAAACGAGCTTCGGCGCCACCGGCGCCCAGGTCAGCGCGGGCGCGGGCAACTTCCTTACGTTCACGGTGCCGGTTTCGTTCGCGGCGAGCCTCGCCGACAATCCACTGATCAATACCGCGACCGCGAACGACCTTGCTTCGGGCGCCAACGGCAGCGCGACCGACAGCGACACGCTGGCGGCGCAGGCGGACCTCGCGATCAGCAAGACGGATGGCGTCGTCAGCGTCGCTCCCGGCACCGCGACGACCTACACGATCGTGGTTACCAACAATGGGCCGGGCAATGTGGTCGGTGCGACGGTGACCGACGTCATGCCGGCGGCCATTACCAGCGACAATTTCACCGCCGTCGGCAGCGGCGGCGCCTCGGGGTTCACTGCCGCCGGCACCGGCAACATCAACGATACCGTCAACATGCCGGCTGGAAGCGCGATCACGTACACGGTCGTCGCCGACATCAGCGCCAGCGCGACGGGCAATCTCGTGAACACGGCGACGGCGGCGGTCCCGGCCGGCATGACCGACACCAACCCGGCCAACAATTCCGCCTCCGATACCGATGCGCTGTCCGCGCAGGTCGACCTTTCGATCACCAAGTCCGACGGCACGATCAGTGCCGCGCCGGGCACAGCCACGACCTATACGATCGTGGTCGCCAACAACGGGCCGAGCGATGTGGTAGGGGCGACGGTCAGCGACATCATGCCGGCGGCGATCACCAGCGATAATTTCACCGCGGTCGGCAGCGGTGGCGCCTCGGGGTTCACGGCCGCCGGTGCCGGAAACATCAACGACACGGTCAACATGCCGTCGGGCAGCACCATCACGTACACGGTCGTCGCCAACATCGGCGCCAGCGCGACCGGCAATCTCGTCAACACGGCGACGGTCACCTCGCCTGCTGGCGTCACCGATACCAATCCGGGCAACAACAGCGCCACCGATACCGACACGTTGACGGCAACGGCCGACTTGTCGATCACCAAGACCGACGGCGTCGTCGCCATCGCGCAAGGCGGGTCGACCACCTACGTCATCGTCGTCGCCAACAGCGGACCGAGCGCCGTCGTCGGCGCGACGGTCAGCGATATCCTGCCAGCCGCCTTTGCCGCCGCCACGTTTACCGCTGTTGGCAGCGGCGGCGCGTCGGGCTTCACCGCCAACGGCGGCGGCAACATCAACGACACGTCAACATGCCCGCTGGCAGCACGATCACCTACACGGTGACCGCAAGCCTCAACGCAGGGGCACTGGGCATCGTGTCCAACACGGCAACCGTGACGGCGCCGGGCGGCGTCACGGACCCCGCGCCGGGCAACAACAGCGCGACGGACACCGACACGATCACGGCCACTCCGACCGCCGATCTCGCCATCACGAAGTCCGATGGCAGCCCGACGTACACGCCGGGTTCGGCGGTGACGTACACGATCGTCGCCAGCAATGCCGGACCCGGCAGCCGCGCTTGGGAGCGACCGTCATCGACGCGCTCCCCGCGGCGATCGGCGGGGCCACGTGGACCTGCGTCGGCGCCGGAGGCGGAACCTGTCCGCCAGCTGGAGCCGGGAACATCAACGCCAACGTCAATCTGCCCGCCGGCGGGAGCGTCACGTTCACGCTCACGGGCAATGTCGCGGCCGGGGCCGCAGGCAATCTCGTGAATACCGCTACGATCGCAGTTCCTCCGGGCGATCGTGGACCCCAATCCGGGCAACAACAGCGCGACCGACACCGATGCGCCCGCAGCCGCAGCCGGGTTGGCCATCACCAAGACCGACGGCAGCGCCACGTATACGCCGGGCGGCACGGCGACCTACACGATCACCGTGACCAACAACGGGCCGTCGAACGCCAACAACATGGGCGTCACGGACAACCTGCCCGCAGGCGTGACGTTGACCGGCAATGTCACGTGCGCAGCTGCGGGTGCGGCGACCTGCGGAGCAGTGACCGGGGCGGCCGGCGGCACGGTGTTCACCGCGACCGGCGCAACGATCGCGGCCGGGGCCGGCAATCGGCTGGTGTACACACTCCCGGTGAAATTCGCCATCGGCATGGCGACGAATCCGCTGGTCAACATCGCGACGGCCAGCGACCCTGCATCGGCTTCCGTGGCATCGGCGTCCGACAGCAACGCGATCTTCTCCTCCGGCCCGACACCAGCCGCGAATCCGGTGCCTGTCGACAGTCGCTGGGCGCTGGTGCTGCTGGCCGGACTCATCATGCTCGCGACGTGGAGGCGTTCGCCGCGGAGAAATTCGTAGCGGCGGGAACCGGTCGCGCGGCGACTTCTCCCGGCCGTACAATTGCGACTGTCAATTGGGAAGCTCAGGAGATGCGATGAGTGTCAGGGACCTGCTCGACCTGAGCGGAAAAGTCGCGGTGGTTACCGGCGGGTCGCGCGGGATCGGGCTGCAGATCGCGGAAGCGCTGGGCGAAATGGGCGCGCGCGTGGCCATCACCGCGCGCAAGCAGGACGAACTCGACGAGGCGCGCGCTCATCTCGAAAGCATGGACGTCGAATGCCTGCGCGTCGCGGGAGACCTCTCGCAGTTCGCGTCGATCCCCGCCATGGTGGACGCCGTGCTCAAGCCGTGGGGCCGGATCGACATCCTCGTCAACAACGCCGGATGCAACTGGGCTGCGCCCGCCGACAACTATCCTGACGACGGCTGGCGCAAGGTGATGAACCTCAACATCGATGCCGCCTTCTTCCTTTCGCGCGAAATCGGCCGGCGCTCGATGATTCCCGCGCGCAGCGGCAAGATCGTCAACATCGCATCGATTGCCGGGCTCTTCGGCAATCCGCCGGACTGGGGGATGGAGACGATCGCCTACAACACGAGCAAGGGCGCGCTGGTGCAGATGACGCGCGCGCTTGCCGCCGAGTGGGGCAAGCACAACATCAACGTCAACGCGATCTGCCCTGGCTTCTTTCCGTCGAAGATGACGAAGGTCACGCTCGACCGGATCACGGAAAGCGTGCTCGCGCTGACGCCGCTGCAACGGCTGGGCGGCGACGAGGATCTGAAGGGCAGCGCCGTGTTCCTGGCTTCCGAAGCGTCGCGGCACGTAACCGGCCAGGTGATCGCCGTCGATGGCGGCTGCACCATCATCTGAAATGACGGAGTCCCCGAATCCGGGCGCGAAGCTCATCGCGCCCGCGCACCCGATCGACGCGGCCAGACTCGCCGCCATGGCTGCGCGCCAATGTGGATGCGGGGATCGGCGATCTCGTCGTCGAGCAGTACCAGGGCGGACAGTCCAACCCCACCTATCGCGTCACCGCCGGCGAACGCCGCTACGTCCTGCGGCGGAAGCCCCCCGGCAAGCTTCTGCCGTCGGCGCACGCCATCGACCGCGAATACCGCGTGATGTCGGCGCTCGCCACGACCGACGTGCCGGTCGCGAAGATGCACGCGCTGTGCGAGGACGACGCCGTGATCGGCACCGCGTTCTACGTGATGGAATACGTCGAGGGCCGCATTCTCTGGGATCCCACGCTCCCCGGCATGACGCCGGCGCAGCGCGCAGCGCATTACGACGAACTCAACCGCGTCATCGCCGCGCTGCACCTCGTCGACTACACAGCCATCGGTCTCGGCGATTTCGGCCGGACTGGCAACTACATCGAGCGGCAGGTGGCGCGCTGGTAGCAAGCAATACCAGGCCGCCAGCGCGGATCGCATCGACGCGATGGACCGCCTGATCGAATGGCTGCCGTCGCACATTCCGGACGGCGACGAGACGAGCATCGTCCACGGCGACTACCGCCTCGACAACGTCATCTTCCACCCGACCGAACCGCGGATTCTGGCGGTGCTCGACTGGGAACTTTCCACGCTCGGACATCCGCTGTCCGATTTTGCCTATCAGGTCATGGCGTGGCGCCTGTCGCCGCAGGAATTCCGCGGGCTCAAGGGCGCAGACTTCGCGTCGCTCGGGATTCCCTCCGAAGCGGAGTATGTCGCGGCCTATTGCAAGCGCACCGGACGGACCGGAATTCCGCACTTCGAGTTCTACCTGATCTTCAACATGTTCCGGATCGCCGCGATTCTGCACGGCGTCTTGTCGCGGGCGCAGCAAGGCAATGCCGCCAGCGCCAATGCGGTCGAAATGGGCAGCCGCGCGCGCCCGGTAGCGGATGTCGCCTTGCACATGGCGCAAAGCCTTGCGTAGACGGCTGGACGGATCACCCTTCCCCAAATTTGACCATCGACGACAGCGAATACCCATGACCCTGTCCATCCTCCGTTGTGCCGACCGTTGGCCGGCGCATGCCGGGCAGCCCTTGCCCCCGCCCTAGCGCTGGTGCTTGCGTGGTCGCCGGTGGCTGTGCACGCACAGCGGGCGGCGGAATTTCATCAGCGCGTGAAGCAGTACGTGGTCCACGACGCGCCGACGATCCGCATCGACGACGTGCGCGTCATTGACGGGACCGGGGCACCAGCCAGAGCCGGCCAATCGATCCTGATGCGCGACGGCAAGATCATCCGGATCGGCCCGCGCCGAATCTGGCGTCGGGACCACCGCGGACGTCGTGATCGACGGCAAGGGCCGCACGGTAATGCCCGGACTGGTGATGATGCACGAGCATCTCCTCTTCCTCGACCCGCTGGCCGATGCGCCGTCGTACATGTCGGAACCGCTGGCGTCGCCGAAGGCGTACCTGGCGTGGGGCGCGACGACGATCCGCACAGCCGGCACGTTCAACGGGAGCGACGACATCCAGGTCGCGCGGATGGTCCGCGAGGGCCAGTTCGCCGGTCCCGACATCAATGTCACCGCGCCGTTCCTCGAAGGCAACGGCAGCTTCGCCTACCAGATGGTGCCGATCAGCGACCCGGCGCGCGCCAGGCAGATCGTGAATTTCTGGGCCGACGCGGGTGCCACGTCGTTCAAGATCTACATGAACATTTCCCGCGACGTTCTCGCGGCCGCGATCGACGAGGCGCACAAGCGCGGCCTGCAGGTCACCGGTCACCTGTGCTCCGTCACGTTCCACGAAGCCGCCGCCGCAGGAATCGACGGCCTCGAACACGGCGTCGTCGTCGCTACGGACTTCGTGGCCGACAAGAAGGCGGACCGCTGCCCCGCCGGGAAGCCGCGGCGGGAGACGCCCTGCTGGCGTTGAAAGCGGACGGCCCGGAGATGGCGGAACTGATCCAGACGCTGGTCCGGCGCAAGGTGGCGGTGACCTCGACGCTGGCGGTCTTCGCGGCTGGCATCGTGAACTGGTTTCCCGCCGCCGACGATCTCGCGATGTTGAACGAGCAGTCGCAGTTGTGGGCGTGGCAACGCCTGGCGGCGATCAATCGCGCGCCGGAACGCCGCGAACGCGGCGCGCGGCTGCTGCAGGCCGAAATGCAATTCGAGAAGGCGTTCGCCGCCGCCGGCGGAACGCTGCTGGTCGGCACCGACCCCACGGGCTGGGGCGGGACGCTTCCCGGACCCGGCAATCATGCGGCGCTCAAGCTGCTGGTCGAGGCCGGGTTCACGCCGCTCGAGGTCATCCGCATCGCGACGCAGGCGGGCGCCCGCTTCCAGCACATCGACGATCGCGTCGGTACGCTCGCCGCCGGCAAGCAGGCCGATCTGCTGCTCGATCGACGGCAAGCCGGACGAGGACATCGCGCAGCTCTCCCGCATCGATCTCGTGTTCAAGAACGGAATTGCCTTCGACTCGAAGCGGATGAAGCAGGACTTGCGCGGCAAGATCGGCAGATAGGCAATCCAGTCAGCGAGGCCGGTTCAGCCGGCCCTCTTAAATTTCGGGAGGCCGCACGTGGACTTCGACTATTCCGGCAAGGTGCAGGACCTGCAGGCGCGGCTCACCCGCTTCATGGAGGAGAACGTCTACCCGGCGGAACCGGCGTTCGCGGCGGAGGTGCTGGCGAATCGCCAATCAGGCAATGCGTGGATTCCGACGCAGGTCATGGAGTCGCTGAAGGCGAAGGCGCGGGCCGCAGGATTGTGGAACCTGTTCCTGCCGGAGTCGGACCTCGGCGCCGGCCTCACCAACCTCGAATACGCGCCGCTGTGCGAGATCATGGGCCGGTCGTGGATCGCGCCCGAGGCGTTCAACTGCAACGCGCCGGACACCGGCAACATGGAAGTCCTGGTCCGCTACGCCACGCCGGCGCAAAAGAAGCAATGGCTGGAGCCGTTGCTCGCGGGCGAGATCCGGTCGGCCTTCGCGATGACGGAGCCGGACGTCGCCAGCAGCGACGCGACCAACATCGAGGCATCGATCCGGCGCGACGGCGACCATTACGTGATCAACGGACGCAAGTGGTGGACCACCGGCGGACCCGATCCACGCTGCAAGATCATGATCTTCATGGGCAAGACCGACGCCGCCAACCCGGACCGCCACAAGCAGCAGTCGATGATCCTGATTCCGGTCGACACGCCGGGCGTCAAGCTCGTGCGCGTGCTGCCGGTGTTCGGTTACGACGACGCGCCGCATGGCCACGGAGAGTTCGACTTCGACAACGTGCGGGTTCCCGTCGCCAACATCCTTCTCGGCGAAGGGCGCGGCTTCGAAATCGCGCAGGGTCGCTTGGGGCCCGGCCGCATCCACCATTGCATGCGCCTGATCGGGCAGGCCGAGCGCTCGCTCGACTACATGTGCCGGCGCGCGGTGAGCCGCGTGGCGTTCGGACGCGCGGTCGCCGACCAGACCGTCACGCAGGAGCGCATCGCCAACGCGCGCATCGCCATCGACCAGGCCCGGCTGCTGGTGCTGCACGCCGCGTGGAAGATGGACGTCGCCGGCAACAAGGCCGCGAAAAAGGAGATCGCGATGATCAAGGTGGCCGCGCCCGTCATGGCGTGCCAGGTCATCGACTGGGCAATGCAGGTGCATGGCGCGGCGGGCGTCAGCGACGACTTTCCGCTGGCCTTCTTCTACGCGCAGGCGCGCACGCTGCGCTTCGCCGACGGTCCCGACGAAGTGCACCGCAACCAGATCGCCAAGCTCGAATTGTCCGGATACTGTCCGGCGAAATGACGCGGCGCTAGATCGACAGTACCGGCGTATGCGCCGGCGCAGCGGTCAGCCCAGGATTTCGCGAATGTGTTCCCGGTTGCTGAGTTGGGATTCGAATTCCTGCAACTCCGGTCCAAGCGCGTCTCGCGCCGAAACCACTCCGAGCGGATGGCCTTTCTCCACGACCGGGACATGGCGGAAGCCGCCTTCGTACATCATGAGCATGGCGTGGCCGAAGGCCTTGTCCGGTTGAATCGATTGCGGGTCGCGGGTCATGACCTCTGACAACGGCGTGGTCCTTGGATCGCGTCCAGCCGAAAGTACCCGAAAGAGCGCATCACGCTCGGTGAAGATTCCGACCAATCGCCCTTTTTCCATGACCAGTAACGCGCCAACTTGGTTGTCTTCCATCAGCCGGGCGGCGTGAGCGACCGTGGTTTTCGCTGGCGCCGAGACTACCTTGCGCTTCGCGACAATCTCTCTGATGGTTCGGTTTGGCATGAAAGCCCCTCGAAGGGTTCGCCGCCTGAAGCTTGACTCTACCCCGATGGTCCGGAAGAAGCCATGGGGGAACGTTCCCCCGCAGCGGCGCCGGTGGCGCGTTCAGCGCTTGGGCTTGTACCAGTACCGGTCGGTGAATTCGGTGGGTTTGCCGTTGAAGAAATGGCGGAGACCCTTCCGAGACCAGCGAAAGCGTGTGCCAGTCGCCGAACTCGTCGAACTTCCGCGTCGAGACGATGACCTTGGCGCTCGTGACGCGCTTCAATCGCTGCCCGCGCGTCTTCCCCAGACGCTTCAAGGCCAGCAGGAACGCAACATCCTCCGCCACGAGGCGGCTTTCGTCGTAGCCGCCGAGTGTCCTCGAAGTCCTGCTTGCGCACGAACACGACGCCGGTGTCCATGCCCGTCAACAGCGCGATCGGCACGAGCGTCAGGTAGACCATCGCAATGCCCAGCGAGCGGCGCTCGAGCGTGGCCCCCGTCGCGCCGCCCACGACGCGGCCGGTGGCGAGCGCCTTGTCGATTTCGACGAACGTCCGCGGATGGACCTGCGTGTCGGCATCGACAAACGCCAGGTGTTCGCCGACGGCAGCGCGCGCACCCGCATTGCGGACCGCGGCGATGACTCGCTTTTCCACCGACGCGACGCGGCATCCACGGGTCCGTGCGATCTCCGCGGTCCGGTCCGTCGACACGTTGTCGGCGACGATCACTTCGATGGCGTCGGCATTTCCGTAGGCGGCCCGCGCGACGTCCAGCGAATCGAGCAGGCGGCCGAGCAGCTTCTCCTCATTGTAGGCAGGGATGACGACCGAGTAGCGTGGCGTCATGCGGCCTGGGCGGCGGCAAGCGCGGCGTCTCGCGCCTTGACCCGCGCGGGTGCCGGACGCGCGTTCCAGCGATCGATGTACGCCTGGATCACCGGCAGCGCGGGCACCAGCTTGAACCCCGTAGTCCACGTCAGCGCCGTTCCCCACAGCACGTCGGCGGCGGTGAACCGGTCGCCCAGCAGCCACGGACCGGCGGCGAGCTGATCGGTCAACGTCTTCAGCATCGTGTCGAAATCGCCGTAGGGCGACGTGGAAGGCGGCGCCGGATCGCGCTTCATCGCGCGATCGACCAATGCGGGTTCGAAGCAGGAGCCGTAGTACACCATCCAGCGCAGGTAGGGACCGCGCAAGGGATCACCGATCGGCGGCGCAAGGCCGGCTTCCGGATACAGGTCGGCAAGGTACAGAAAGACGGCGACCTGTTCCGTGATCAGCGCGTCGCCGTGCTTGACGGCGGGAACCTTGCCCATCGGATTGACGGCCAGGTACGCCGCGCCGCGCTGTTCGTTCGCCTTGAAGTTCAGCACGTGCAACTCGAAGTCGGCGCCGAGTTCCTCCAGCAGCGC
Source organism: uncultured beta proteobacterium (assembly GCA_963782625.1). Classification (GTDB taxonomy): domain Bacteria; phylum Pseudomonadota; class Gammaproteobacteria; order Burkholderiales; family Casimicrobiaceae; genus VBCG01. The sequence continues at coordinate 61,331 of CAWAKN010000011.1, forward strand.
GAGCGCTCCGGCCGACCGCGTATTGGGGGCATGGAACAACGTGATGTGGCGGCTCGTGGTCATGGCGGCAATCTCCAATGCAGGCGGAGAAGATCCAGGGTTCGGGACGCTCATCCCAAATTGCGCAATTCGCGCATCGCCACGGAAAGCATTTCGGCATCCGGCGCGGGCACGGCGCGCAGCTCGGCCAGCAGACGCTCGGTCCGCTCGAGCGCCCGGCGATTGGCGTCCTGCCAGGCGGCGACAAGCTTCCTCGGCGATGCCGCATCGGCGCCGCCGACGACCGTTCCGGTGAACGCGCGCTGCAGCCCCGACAGGTCATCCTGCATGGCGCTCTTCGCCAGCAGCTGCCAATGCTTGTCGCCCGGCAGCGCGGCAATCTTCTCGCGCAGCCAGGACAGTCCCAGCTTGTCGCCGAGATCGAAATACACGGCCGCCACCAGTTCGACCGGCCGCTTGGCGCTGGCGGTCACCTCGGCGATGTCGAGCGATGCGTAGAGCGTGTCGAAAGTCACCACGCGTACGGCCAGCTCCTTCGGTACGCCTTGCGCCACGTAGCGCGCCACGGCGGCATCGATGCGCGCGCGTTCGCCGGCGTCGAGCAGCTTGGGCAGCCGTTCCGACAATTCGGCGACGCCCGGCGCGAAATTGGCGATGGTCGCCCCCATGTCGTCGGCAAGCCGCCGCGAGCGCAGGAACCACTTGGTGCCGCGCTCCAGTTGCGCGCTGGTGTCGATCAGCATCGTCGACTGCACGGCGTCGTCGACCTTGTTGTCCAGCGCCTCGATCGCCATCCACAGCGGCACCAGGCCGAAGATCTCGCGGCTCAGCAGGTAGGCGCGAACCACCTCGTGCGGACGCGCGCCGGTGGTCTCGCCCAGCCTGTGCACGAACGTGCTGCCGACGCGATTGATCATGCTGTTGGTCACGTGCGTGGCGATGATCTCGCGCTTCAGCGGATGCCGGGCCATGTACGACGCATAGGGCCCTTCCAGCGCACCCGGAAAGTATCGGATGAGCGCCGTCGCGATCCAGGGATCGTCGGGCAGCGACGACGCCAGCAACTCGTCGTAGAGCCAGATCTTGCCGTAGGCGAGCAGCACCGCGCGCTCGGGACTGGTGAGGCCCTGCCCCTTGGCGCGCCGCTCGGCGATCTCCTCGTCGGTCGGCAGGAACTCGATGGCGCGATTGAGCTTGTTGCCCTTTTCCAGGTATTGCATGAACCGCGCCTGCGCATCCAGCAGCATCGGCGCGATCCGGCCGGTGACGGATTGCACCTGCGTCTGGAAGATGTTGTCGCGCAGCACAAGTGCCGCCACGTCGTCGGTCATTTCGGCGAGCTGGGCATTGCGCTGCTTCTCGGTCAGCTCGCCTTCGGCAATCGCCATCCCGAGCAGGATCTTGATGTTCACCTCGTGGTCGGAGGTGTCCACGCCGGCGGAGTTGTCGATGGCATCGGTATTGATGCGCCCGCCCGCCATCGCGTACTCGACACGACCAAGTTGCGTGGCGCCCAGGTTGCCGCCCTCGACGAAGACCTTGCAGCGCAGGTCGTTGCCGTTCACGCGCAGTGAATCGTTGGCGCGGTCGCCGACCTCCGCATGCGTTTCGCCGGTGGCTTTGACGTACGTCCCGATGCCGCCGTTGTAGATCAGGTCGACCGGCGCCTTGAGGATGGCATTCGCCAGTTCCGCAGGCGTCAGCGCATCCGCCCGTATCCCGAGCAACTCCTTCACTTCCGGCGTGATGCGCAATGGACTTCGCGCCGCGCGAATGAATGCCGCCGCCTTTCGAAATCAGCTTCGCGTCGTAGTCGGCCCAGGTCGAGCGCGGCAATTTGAACAGCCGCTCGCGTTCCTTGAAACTCGTTTCCGGATCGGGATTGGGATCGAGCACGATATGGCGGTGGTCGAAAACCGCGACGAGCTTGATGTGCCGCGACAGCAGCATGCCGTTGCCGAAGACGTCGCCGGACATGTCGCCGATGCCGGCGACGGTGAAGTCCGTCGTCTGCGTGTCCACGCCCATTTCGCGGAAGTGCCGCTTGACCGACTCCCACGCGCCGCGCGCCGTGATGCCCATCGCCTTGTGGTCGTAGCCGACCGAGCCGCCGGAGGCGAACGCGTCACCCAGCCAGAAGCCGTACTCCTTGCTGACGGCGTTGGCGAAATCGGAAAACGTGGCCGTGCCCTTGTCCGCCGCGACGACGAGATAGGGGTCGTCGGGATCGTGCCGCTTGACCTGCGGCGGCGGAACGATTTTGTCGCCGACGCGGTTGTCGGTCAGGTCGAGCAGGCCGCGCAGGTAGTCCTGATAGCAGGCGATGCCCTCCTTCATGAACGCGTCGCGGTTGGATGCGGCGGGAGCGCGCTTCAGCACGAAGCCGCCCTTCGAGCCCACCGGAACGATCACGATGTTCTTGACCATCTGCGCCTTGACCAGCCCCAGGACTTCGGTGCGGAAATCCTCCGGGCGGTCGGACCAGCGCAATCCGCCGCGCGCGACCTTGCCGCCGCGCATGTGCACGCCCTCGAAGCGGGTCGAGTACACGAAGATCTCGAACATCGGCTTCGGTTCCGGCAAGCCGGGAACCTTGAACGGGTCGAACTTGAACGACAGGAAGCTGCGGCGGTTGCCCTGCGCGTCGCGACACCAGAAATTCGTGCGATTGGTGGCGAGGATCAGCGCGAGATACTGCCGCAGCACGCGGTCTTCGGACAGGTTGTCCACCGCTTCCAGCATCGTCTCGATCGCGCGTTGCTGTTCGGCCGCACGCGAGCCTGCGCCGGCGCCCTGCGCCGGGTCGAAGCGTGTGATGAAGAGCGCCACCAGCGCGGCCGGCGATGTCCGGATGCGCGGCGAGCGTGCCTTCGATGAATGTCTGCGACAGCGGAAAGCCGATCTGGCGCATGTACTTGGCATAGGCGCGCAACACGACGATCTCGTCGGCCGGCATGCGCGCGGCGACGACCAGCCGGTTGAAGTCGTCGCTCTCGACCTCGCCGCGGAATATGCGGCCGAAAGCGTCCTCGAACACCTGATGCAGCGCGTCGACCTCGACCTCGGTGTCGGAGCCCGCCGCGATCATGCCGAAATCGTGTATCCAGACGGGGCTGCTTCCCTGCGGCGCCACGCGATGCGGGTGCTCGTCGAGCACCTTCAGGCCCATGTGCTCCAGCATCGGCAGGCTGTCGGACAACGTCACCTGCGCGCCCAGATGGAAAATCTTGAACCGCAGCGTGCTGGCCCCGGCCTCGAGCGGCCGGTACAGCGACATGCCGAGCGGCTGCGCTCCGGGCTCAGCGTCGCCATCATTTCGATGTCCGGCACCGCGGAACGCGCCGCGATTTCGTCACGATAGCCGGCCGGGAAGGCATCACCGAACCGGCGCAGGAGCTCGTTGCCGCGCGCCTCGCCCAGCTTCTCGACCAGCGCGTCCTTCAGGTCGTCGTCCCAGCGCCGCGCCACCGCCGCCAGCCGTGCCTCCAGTTCGTGCACGTCGAACGCGGGAATCTTGCCCGGCGTCGTCCGTACGGTGATCTGGATCCGCGCCAGCATCGATTCGGACAGGTGGACATTGAACTCGGAACTGCTGCCGTTGAACGCCTCGGTGAGTATCGCCTGCCATTTCCGGCGCAACGCCGTCGTGAAGTTCTCGCGCGGCGCATAGATGAGGCACGACAGGAAGCGCTCGAAAGGGTCCCTGCGCACGAACAGCCGAAAGCGCTGGCGCTCGCCAAGGCGCAGAATCGCCATCGCGGTGTGCAACAGGTCGTCTTCGCTGATCTGGAACAGTTCATCGCGCGGATAGTTGGCGAGGATATTGAGGAGCGCCTTGCCCGCATGTCCGCCCGGCGGCACGCCCGAGCGCGCGACGACGTTGGCGGTCTTGCGCCGGAGCAGCGGTATGTCGGCCGGATTGGCGCTGTAGGCGGTCGACGTGTAAAGCCCGAGGAAGCGGTCCTCGCCGCATACGTTGCCGGCGGCGTCGAAGCGCTTGACGGCGATGTAGTCGAGGTAGCCGGGACGATGCACGGTCGAGCGCGTGGTGGCCTTGGTGATGACCAGGAGCTCGGGCCGCCGCGCATAGGCGCGTACCGCGGGCGGCAGCGCGGCAAAGCTCGACGACACGTCCTTCGACGCGCCTTCGCGCAACAGCCCCAGGCTCGAACCCGGCACGATCTTCAACGCGTCCTGGCCATCCACCGTCACGAGTTCATGGCGCCGATAGCCGAGCAGCGTCAGGTGGTTGGCGGCGAGCCAGCGCAGGAACGCGAGCCCTTCCTCGAACTGTTCCCGCGGTATCGGCGGCGGGCGCTTCTCGAGTTCCGCGACTACTTCATGCACCTTGTCCTGCATCGCCTTCCAGTCCGCGACTGCCACCCGCACATCGCCCAGGACCCTGGTCACCTCCGCCGCGAGCGCTTCCTGGCGCTTGGGATCGGTGATGCGATCGACCTCGACGTGGATGAACGATTCGCGCCGCGCCGACGGCGTGCCTTCGGTGCCGAGCCCCCGCAGCGTGCCTTCCGCATCGCGATCCACCAGCAGCAGCGGATGGATGATGAGATGCAGCGTCAGCCCATGCCGGTTGACCTCCATCGTCACCGAGTCGACCAGGAACGGCATGTCGTCGTTGACGATTTCGATGATCGTGTGCGTGGACTGCCAGCCGTGCTCCTCGAGCGTCGGGTTGAACACGCGCAACCGCGGCTTGCCCGGCTCGCGCTTGCGCGCAAAGTTCCAGTGCGACAGCGCCGCGCCGTAGAGGTCCGCAGGCCGCCGCTCCGCGAGGTCCTCCGGATCGACCTGGGCAAAATAGCGCGCGACCACCGCCTCGAGAGTCTTCTGCTGATCCGGCGCGACTTTGGCGCGGACGAGCGCGATGACTTCGCTCCAGGCTCTCGGTCCGGCGGTCCCGATCGTCGACTTTCGGTTTCATCGAAAAAACCTCCTTGAAGCACATTCGGCAGCGCGCCTGCGGTAACCGACTGTGGGGAGCTATTATGTCGCGATTCGATGACCGGGAGGAGTCGGTGACTAAACCGCGGGGATGGTGCAGCGCGAGAAAGGGAGCGTCTCGGGGAGCGCCTCGTTGATCCGCGATCCCGAAATTCTCGCGGCGCTGCGTGCCAGTCTCGCGCGCTTCGTCCGCGAACGGCTGATTCCCAACGAAGCCGTCGTCGCGGAAACCGACGCGATCCCGCCGGCAATCGTCGATGAAATGAAGGCGCTTGGCCTCTTCGGGCTGTCGATACCCGAGGAATACGGCGGGCTCGGCCTCACGATGGAGGAGGAGGTCGAGGTCGCCTTCGAGATCGGCAAGACCTCGCCGGCCTTCCGATCGCTGATCGGCACCAACAACGGCATCGGCTCGCAGGGCATCATCCTCGATGGCACGCCGGAACAGAAGACCTTCTGGCTGCCGAAGCTCGCGTCCGGCGAACTGGTCGCGTCGTTCGCGCTGACCGAGCCCGGTTCCGGGTCCGACGCGGCGTCGCTCGTCACGACCGCGAGGCGCGCCGGCGACCACTACGTGCTGAACGGCACCAAGCGCTTCATCACCAACGCGCCCGAGGCCGGCATCTTCACCGTGATGGCGCGGACCGATTCCTCGATCGACGGCGCGCGCGGCATCTCGGCGTTCATCGTCGAGCGCGGCGCGCCGGGCCTGTCGCTGGGCAAGATCGACAAGAAGATGGGCCAGCGCGGCGCGCACACCTGCGACGTCGTGTTCGAGGATTGCCGCGTGCCCGCGGCCAACCTGATCGGCGGCAAGGAAGGCGTCGGCTTCCGGACGGCGATGAAGGTGTTGGACAAGGGCCGCCTGCACATCGCGGCGGTGTGCGTCGCCGCCGCCGAGCGGATGCTGGCCGATGCGCTTGGCCTACGCCATGGAGCGCAAGCAATTCGGCCAGCCGATCGCGGAATTCCAGCTGGTGCAGGCCATGCTTGCCGACAGCAAGGCCGAGATCTACGCGGCGCGGTCGATGGTCGTCGACGCCGCGCGCCGCCGCGACGAAGGGCGCGACGTCGGGACGGAAGCCGCGTGCGCGAAGTTGTTCGCCTCCGAAATGTGCGGCCGCGTCGCCGACCGGGCAGTGCAGATCCACGGCGGCGCCGGCTACGTCAGCGACTATGCGATCGAGCGCTTCTACCGCGACGTGCGGCTGTTCCGGATCTACGAGGGCACCAGCCAGATCCAGCAACTGGTCATCGCCCGCAACATGATTCGGGATGCGCAGAAGTGAACGCGCGATGAGCGCCCGTTGAGCGACGTGAATTCCGTTGCCGACAGCGAACTCGCGGACATCCCGCGGCTCCTTGCCGGATTGCCGGCGCGCATCGACGAGGTCGTGACTCGGCAGGCAGCGCGCATGCCGGAAGCCGAGGCGCTGCGCGAGCAGGAGCGCGCATGGACGTTCGCCGATCTCGCCGCGGCGACGGACGACGTCGCGCGACAGCTCGCCGCGTCCGCCGTGCGCCCCGGCGATCGCGTCCTGGTCGTCGGCGAGAACTGCGCCGCATTGGTCGCGCTTCTGTTCGGCATCGCGCGCGCTCGACGCGTGGCCCGTGCTCGTCAACGCGCGGCTGACCGCGCGCGAGATCGACGCCATCCGCGAGCCATTGCTCGCCGCGCCGTACCGTCTACCTCGCCCACGTCTCGGCCGAGGCCGCGGCGCACGCGGCGCGGCATCGGCGCAACCGATCCGTTCGTCGTCCACACGATGGGCAACCTGCTGCTCGGTCCGCTCGATGACGAATGCCTGGCCGGAACCGTTGCCCACCGACCCCGCCAACCAGGTCGGCGCGCTGATCTACACGACCGGAACGACAGGCGACCCCAAGGGCGTGATGTTGACGCACCGCAACCTGCTGTTCATCGCCAGGGTCTCGAGCGCGCTGCGCAATCTCGGTCCCGGTGACCGCGTCTACGGCGCGTTGCCGATTTCGCACGTCTACGGCCTCGCGTCGGTCTGTCTCGGCACCCTTTACGCCGGCGCATGCCTGCAACTCGAGGCGCGCTTTTCAGCCAAAGGCTTTCGCCCACGCGCTGGCCCATTGCGGCCTGACCGTCGCGCAGGGCGTGCCGGCGATGTACGTGCGGCTGCTCAAGTATCTCGAGACGGCCGGCTGAACCCTTCTCGGCGCCGCGGCTGCGCTTCGTCTACGCCGGGGGCTCGCCGCTCGACCCGGCGCTCAAGGCCGACGTCGAGCGACTGACCGGGTTGACGCTGCACAACGGCTACGGCCTCACCGAGACCGTCGCCGACCGTGACCCAGACGCGGCTCGACGCGCCGCGCCGCGACTGTTCCGTCGGCACCGTGATTCCTGGCGTGGAAATCCGCGTCGTCGACGCTCAGGGCCGCGCTGTCGCGACCGGAGAATCGGGCGAGTTATGGGTGCGCGGCCCCAACGTGATGCGCGGCTATTACCGGAACGAACAGCTGACCGCGCGCACGATCGACGCGGACGGCTGGCTCAACACCGGCGACGTGGCGCGAATCGACAGCGACGGCGCGGTCTTCATCGTCGGCCGCACCAAGGAACTCATCATCCGCTCCGGCTTCAACGTCTATCCGGGCGAGGTCGAGGCCGTGCTGAACGCGCATCCGGCCGTCACGCATTCGGCCGTCGTGGGCCGCGCCGACAAGGACAACGAGGAAGTCGTCGCCTTTGTCGAGCTGGCGGCGGGCAGGGAGGCAAGCGTCGAGGAGATCGCCCGATTCGCGGCGGATCGCCTGGCACCCTACAAGCGGCCGGCGGAAATCGTCATACTGGCGGCGCTGCCCGCCTCGGCGACGGGAAAGATACTCAAGCAGCAGTTGCGAGTGATGGCACAAGCGCGGCCGCCCGCCGGGCGCGCGCAATAAAAATGTTGAAGGAGGAGAGGATCATGACCATGCGCAAGGTGCTTCGGATGTGGCTGCTCGCGGCGGTCGGATGCATGTTGCCCGCCATGGGCGGCGCGATGGCGGAGGAATTCGTCGTGGGCGTGGAGGTGCCTCTTTCCGGCTCGCTTGCCCGCGTCGGCACGGGCATGAGCGAAGGCATCAACGTCGCGGCGGATGTGTTCAACCGCAAGAACGGCAAGCACAGGATCAAGCTCATCACGATCGACGACGAGTCGTCGCCCGCCAAGGCGGTGGCTGCCGTCGAAAAACTGGCGTCGCAGGGCGTCGTGGCGATCGACGGCGGCTACGGCTCCGGCAACATCGGCCCGGCATCGGATGCGGCGAACAAGGCCGGACTGGTCTACATCACGTCGGGCGGCGTCGACGAGGCGCTGACGCAACGCGGCCTGAAGACGTTCTTCCGGATCAACAACACCGCCGGCTACTCGAAGGCGATGCTGGGTCTTCTGTCCGACATGGGCGCGAAGAACGTCTCCATCGTCTACCTGACCAAGGAGGCGACGTCCGACCTGGCGAAGGACGTCGAGAAGGCGCTGGTCGCCAAGGGCGTGAAGGTGACGATGCACGCCTTCGATCCGGCGATCACCGATTTCAAGCCGATCATCAACAAGATCAAGCTGCAGGACAAGCCGGACGTCATCGCGATGTCCGGCTACGAGAACGACTACGTCGGCATCCTGCGCGCGGCCAAGGTGCTGAAGCCCGACGTCAAGGCCGTGGTCGGCGTGTGGTCGCTCGCCACTTCCAAGATGCAGGACGACTTTCCCGACCTGATGTCCGACGTCTACGGCACGGCGCTGCTCCCCTTCCCTGCCGAGTTCACCACGCCGGACGGCAAGGATTTCGCGGAAACCTACAAGAAGCTCTACGGCAAGGAGCCCGACTATCTCGGCCAGTTCGGCTACGTCCAGTCGCAGCTGCTGTTCGACGCCATCGTTCGCGCCTACGACGCCGGCACGCTCAAGATCGGGCGGCATCGCCGCGGAGCTGCGCAAGTCGAACAAGGACACGCTGATCGGCCGCGTGCAGTTCGACGACAAGGGCGACAACCCCAATTTCTCGCACCGGATGGGCCAGCACCAGGGCAAGCAGATCGTCGTCGTGTGGCCGAAGGAATACGCCAACGGCAAGATGATCTTCCCCGGCGTGCCGTGGTGAGCTGAACCGGCCGACTCTCCCGGCTGCGCGGGCGATGACCGAACTTGTGCTGCAGGCGCTCTGGTCGGGCGTCCTGACCGGCAGCTCCTACGCGCTGATCGCGCTGGGGCTGGCGCTGATCTTCGGCACGATGAACGTCATCAATCTGGCGCACGGCGAGCTGGTCCTTCTCGCGGCCTACGTCGCCTATACCTGCGAATCCGCGTTCGGCGCGAGTCCGCTGCTCGCGATACCCGTCGCCATCGTCATCGTGTGCGCCGCGACGGCGCTCACCTATTGGCTGGTGAGCCGGATCCGCAGGGACCGCGAATTGAATTCGCTGCTGCTCACCTACGGCATCGGCGTCATGCTGACCAACGGCATGCTGCTGCTGTGGAAGGCCGACATCCGCTCCACCAAGTCGGCGTGGCTGCAGGACGCCATTGCGCTGGGGCCGTTCTACAGCATGCGCAGCGAGCTCCTGTTCTTCTTCATCAGTCTCGCGCTGATCGCGGCGCTGTGGTGGTGGCTCACGCGGACCTGGGCCGGGCGCGCGGTGCGCGCCGTCGCATCGAACCGCGACGCCGCCAAGCTGATGGGCATCGACCCGCACCGCGTCGAACTCGCGTCGTTCCTGGTCGCGGGATTGCTCGCCGCCTTCGCCGGCGCCGCGATATTCAGCGTCGGCGTGATCCAGCCGGGGCTGGGCATCAGCCTCACGATCAAGGCGTTCATCATCACGGTGCTGGCCGGCATGGGCTCCATTCCCGGCGTGCTGGTCGGGGCGTTGCTGCTGGGGCTGACCGAGTCGCTGACGACGACGTTCTTCAGTTCCGCGCTGCAGGAATTGGCCGGCATGGTGCTGTTCCTGTTCGTGCTGTTCGTGCTGCCGAACGGCCTGTTCGGTTCGAGCTGGCGGCGCGCCCACTGAATGGCCAATCGGCGCATCGGCGTCTGGGCGGTGCTGGCCATCGCGTCCTATGTGCTGGTTCCGCTGCTGTTTGCCGGCAACCTTTACCTGATGAGCATGATCGTCGCGGCGCTGACCATCGGCGGCATCGCGCTCGCCTGGGCGCTGCTGGGAAACCTGGGCGGACTCGTCAGCTTCGGCCACGCCGCGTTCTTCGGCGTGGGCGCGTATGCGTCCGCGCTGCTGGTCATGAAGACAGGATGGCCGATCGGCATTTCGCTGCTTGCCGGCGGCGTCTGCGCGGCACTCTCCGCGGTGCTGGTCCTCCCCGCGCTGCGCTTGCGCGGTCCGTACTTCGCCCTTGCCGTGCTTGCCTACGCGCACATCTTCCGCATCGTCGCCACCGAATGGAAGGGCCTCACCAACGGCGCCGGCGGCATCGGCAACATTCCGCGCTTTCCGGTCGTGCTCGGCTACGATTTCTCGAGCAAGACCGGCGCGTACTGGATCATCCTGTCGCTGGTGCTCGCCTTCGCCGTCATCTACCGGCGCGATACGCGACAGCCACCCGGGCCTCGCGTTGCGCGCGATGCACGACAGCGAAGACGCCACCCGCGCCGTCGGCGTCAACAGCACGCTGCTCAAGGCGCTGATGCTCTTCCTGTCCGCGTTCATGACCGGCGTGATGGGCGCGTTCAACGCGCACTACATCAACTTCCTCGAGCCCGGACTATGCGTTCTCGGGACTCTGGACGATGCTGCCGATCGTCGCCGCGATCTTCGGCGGCTACCGGACGATCTCCGGACCGCTGATCGGCGCCGTGGTGATCTATCTTGCCGACCAGCTCGTGTTCAAGGAATTCATGCCGATCGGCCACCAGATCGTCCTGGGCGCGCTTCTCGGCCGCGATGATCCTGTTCGCGCCTGAAGGGCTGCTGTCCGTGTTCGCGAAACGCCTGCCGTGGCCGGCGTCGAATGCGCGTGGCCGCAGCCTCCCGCGATGCTTGAGCTGCGCGACGTCGGCGTGCGCTTCGGCGGCCTGCAGGCGCTCGACGGCGTGTCGCTTTCCGTCGCGGCCGGCGAGATCGTCGGGCTGGTCGGCCCGAACGGCGCGGGCAAGACCACGCTGTTCAACGTCATTTCCGGCACGACCAGGCCGCAGCGCGGGACCGCTGCGTTTCGAAGGCGCCGACATTGCGCGAATGCCGCCCTATGCGCGCGCGCGCCGCAGGCATCGGGCGCACGTTCCAGATTCCGCAACCGATGCACACGCTGACCGTGGCCGAGAACCTGGCGGTTGCCCAGCGCTTCGGCGCGGGCGCCGTCGATCCGCGGGCCGCGGCCGAGATCCTCGAGCTCGTCGCAATTGACCGGACTCGCGTCGCGCGACGCGGCGACCGAACTCTCGCTGACCGAGTTGAAGGCGCTCGAAGTGGCGAAAGCGCTCGCCACGCAGCCCCGGATGCTGCTGCTCGACGAAGTGCTGGCGGGTCTCGAGGCGACGGCCAAGCGCCGGTTCACGCAAATGCTGTCCGACATCCACGCGCGCTACAAGCTCGCGATCCTGATCATCGAACACGACATCGAGACGATCAGCACGCTGTGCCCGCGCGTGGCGGTGCTCGATTTCGGCCGCCTGATTGCCGACGGCACGCCGGAATCCGTGTTCAGCCATCCCGATGTCGTCGCCAGCTACACCGGCGCGGTCACCCATGCTTGAGGTCCGCGTCCGTCCGCGCAGGCTACGGGGCGATCAACGTGCTGTGGGACGTCGACCTTCGCTTCGAGACCGGCAAGCTCACGACGATCATCGGGCCCAATGGCGCCGGCAAGACGACGCTGCTGCGCGCGATCATGGGCCAGGTTCCCGTGACGCAAGGCGAAATTGCGCTGGACGGAACCCGGCTCGACGGAACGGACACCTGGCGCATGCCCGACCACGGCATCGCGCTCATTCCCGAGGGACGCATGATCTTCCGCGACATGAGCGTCGCCGAGAACCTGCTGCTCGGCGCGTACCCGGCGCGCGCGCAGGCGGGCATCGCGCGCCGCGTCGATCGCGCCTACGCGATGTTTCCGCGCCTCGCCGAGCGCCGCGCGCAACTCGCCGGTTCGCTTTCCGGCGGCGAGGCGCAGATGCTCGCGATGGCGCGGGGATTGATGGCCGACCCGAAACTGCTGCTGATCGACGAACCGTCGCTGGGTCTCGCGCCGATCGTCGTGCAGGAGATCTTCGAACTGCTGGCGCGGCTGAAGTCCGACGGCCGGACCATCGTGCTGGTCGAGCAGAACACGCAGCGCGCCGTGCAGGCTGCCGACCAGGTCTATCTGATGCAGGGCGGCCGGGTCGTTCTGTCGCAGGCCGCGGCGGACGTCGACCTCGCCGC
>CAWAKN010000012.1:0-60161 GCA_963782625.1 uncultured beta proteobacterium
GCTGCACGACCGTTATTTCGCGCGCTAGCATCGGATCAAGGAATCGGCACGCGAAGGCAGGGAACGTCAGAGATTGGCATGTTGGCGCTCGCCGAGATCAACCCGTCGCCCCCAGCTCATCCACCTTGGCGACAGCGCGTCCGCAAAAGCGTTGCCACAAAATAGTGCAATCGTCGTGAGGACGGGTCGGACGCGCTCCTACACGCAGATCAGCGCAGTGCTGATTCCCGCAGCGATAGCGGTGGTCCTGTAGTGGCGTCGGAACGTCCGCCAGGAGGTCCCGTGTTATCGTGTCGCCGTCGCGCCGGAGTTTCCGCGATGACCCGATCCCGACATTGGTCCTGAGCCGGAAGCGGCCAATGGGAACGATAATGCCGGCATTTGGGTCACACAAAGTGCCGGGCAACCCCGATGCCATCAGACCCGACACCCAGTTTTATCTGCCCCCAGCGATAGGCAACCGAAAGGAGAAGCAACATGAAGCGAGCAATGACGATGCTGAGCGCGTTCGCAGTGGGTTTGACCTTCGCACTGCCCAGTTGGGCGCAGGTCAGAGAGCTTCCGAAACAGACAGTCACCGTTGCCGGTACGGTGGAGACGATCGATACGAGCAGACGCGCCGTGAACATCAAGACGGCCGATGGCAAGTTCGTCGCCGTCGACGTGCCCGCGAGCGCGAAGCGGTTCGACGAGCTCAAAGTGGGTTCCAAAGTAAAGGTGACGTATAACAACAATGTCCTGGTGCGCCTGAAGCAGCCGGGCGAGGCGGCTATCGATAACGCCGGCGCGGCCTCCACCATGGGTAAGGACGTGCAGCCCGGAGGCTCGGCGGCAATGGTGCGGACGATGACGGCAACTATCTCCGAGATTGACAAGGCCAACTCGTCGATGACTTTTGTCGGCCCGAACGGGTGGAAATACAGCCGACGGATCGTCGACCCGATGGTGTTTGATCAGGTCAAGGTAGGCGACCGCGTCGACATCACATGGAGCACCGACCTTACAGTCGACGTGCAGTAGTCCCCCGACGAACGCGGCTGCGGGCGAGAGACAACCGCAGCATGGCGGCCGCCCCGGACGGGGGCGTAGCAAGTGGCCGGCGGCGGCTTCGGAACGCAAGGCGCCGGTCAATGAGCCTCGCAGGCGCGCGAACCCTTGAAGCTGCGCGGGCGTCCCAGGACGCTCAAGCGCAGCCTTAGCCCACACAAGACGATCCGAGACATCGTCGCCGTCCCGTGCCCAAGGTTGTCTGGTGGCCAAGGGCGGAATCAAACCCCTTTTGGGGTCTAAGCCCAACTCACGGGGCGCCAGCGGTTCGGTGCTGCGCCCTTGTGTTAGTTCGTCGTAGTCTACCCGCCGCCCGTCGAGGTTGCACTATCCCAGCCTGCCTGCCGGGAACTCGACGCGATCCTGATCATCGCCAAACTTGATCGGTTGGCACGAAACGTCCACTTTGTGAGTGGGCTCCTTGAATCAGGAGTCGAGTTCGTTGCCGCGGACATGCCCGCGGCAAACAAGTTGATGATTCAGATTTACGCGGCCATGGCGGAATGGGAGCGTGACCAAATCAGCGCACGAACCAAGGCAGCGCTTGGGGGCAGCGAGAGCACGGGGCGTCAGACTGGGGGTTGCCGGCCCTCGCAAACTCAAGCGAAACATCCGCGACAGGCAAGCCGCTGCGGATTGCTTTGCGGCCAAGATGGCCGGCGTAATTCAAGGCTTTCAGGCGGCGGGCTTGTCTCAGAGGGCGATGGTTGCCGAACTCAACTTGCTCGGACTGAGATCGACCCAAGGAGGAGACTGGTCATTAATTCAGCTTCAAAGGGTACTCACACGCATGCACCGAGCCGACAACAGGTCAAGTTAACCAAATTCCCGGCGCACCCGGAGCTTCCAACCCCCGATTTCCGGAGTAGCGACGCGCCGCTTCCGACCGTCAGCCGACCAATCGGGCGCTCCGCAGCGGTCGGTGAAGTCCGGCAAAGCAGCCGCTCAAGTCTCGACGAGCCTCCTACGGACGCGGCGCCATCAACTCAGCCCGAAACGGCGAATGATCCAGCCCTTCGCCAATTGGGTCAGAAGCAGGTACCCGCCGAGAATCAGCAGTAGCGCAACGGCATAGGCATGGGGCAACGGCGTCAGGCCAAGCGCTGGCGCCAATGACGAGGTCGGCAGCCAGATGCCGAGCAGGCAGATCCCAATCGTCGTCACCAGCAGCGGCAGGCTTGGCTTGCTTTGAACGAACGGAATCTTCCCGGTTCGAATGACGTGCACGACCAGCGTCTGCGACAGGAGCGACTCGACAAACCATCCGGTCTGGAACAGCGATTCATTTGTCCAGCCGCCGAAGAACCAGATCAGGGTCCCGAACGTGATGTAGTCGAATAGCGAGCTGATGGGCCCGAGGAACAGCATATAGCGGCCGATGTTGCCGATGTCCCATTGGCGTGGCTGCTTCAAGTAATCCTCGTCGACCGTGTCGGTTGCGACCGTGGTCTGCGAGAAGTCGTAGAGCAGGTTGTTCACCAGGATCTGCACCGGCAGCATTGGCAGGAAAGGCAGGAACGCGCTCGCGCCAAGGACACTGAACATGTTCCCGAAGTTGGACGACGCTCCCATCTTGATGTATTTGGTGATGTTGCCAAACACCCGCCGTCCCTCGACCACGCCCTGCTCCAGCACGAGCAGGTTCTTTTCAAGCAGGATGATGTCGGCCGACTCCTTGGCGATGTCCACTGCCGTGTCGACGGAGATGCCGACATCTGCGGCTTTCAGTGCCGGCCCGTCATTGATGCCGTCGCCCAGGAAGCCGACGACATGACCCTTGAGGTGCAGCGCCTTCACGACACGCGCCTTCTGCGCCGGTGACAGCTTGGCCAGCACCGAAGCGCCTTCCACCTGCTCGGCCAATTCGTTGTCGTTCCAACCGTCGATTTCGGCGCCCAGGAGGATGCGGCTCACCGGCAGCCCGACCTGGCGGCAGATGTTGCGCGTGACCGCCTCGTTGTCACCGGTCAACACCTTGACGGCCACGCCATACTCCTGCAGCACGCGAATGGCCTCGCGGGCGCTGTCCTTTGGTGGATCGAGAAAGGCGATATAGCCGGCGAGCACAAACCCGTCCTCGTCGGCCACGCCGTAGGTCGATTGCTCCGGCGGCAATTCCTTGTAGGCAACGGCAATGACCCGGAAGCCGTCGTCATTGAATTCGCGCGTCAGCGTTTGCAGCTCGTCATGGTGTTCCGGTTCCAGCGCTACGACTTCGCCATGCTGTTCGGCGCGATTGCAGACGTTGTAGACCTCCTCGACTGCTCCCTTGCATATCAGGATGTGAGGGCCGCCGTGCTCGGCGACGACCACCGACATCCGCCGGCGCTGGAAGTCGAACGGCACTTCGTCGATCTTGGCGAATTTGGCGTCCGGACGAAGGTGCTCGTGCACCTCGACGTGTTCAAGCACCGCCACGTCGAGCAGGTTCTTGAGCCCGGTCTGGTAGTAGCTGTTGAGGTACGCGTATTCGAGCACGCGCTCGGACTCGTCGCCGAACACGTCCACGTGCTTCTCCAGCAGCACCTTGTCCTGCGTCAGCGTGCCCGTCTTGTCGGTGCATAGCACGTCCATCGCGCCCAGGTTCTGGATCGAATTCAGGCGCTTGACGATGACCTTCTTGCCGGACATCGCCAACGCGCCCTTGGCGAGGTTGATGGTCACGATCATGGGCAGCATTTCCGGCGCCAGACCCACGGCCACCGCGACTGCGAACAGGAATGCCTCCAGCCAGTCACCCTTGGTCAGCCCGTTGATCAGAAACACGAGTGGCACCATCACGAGCATGAAGCGGACCATGAGCCAGATGAACCGGCGGATGCCGCGGTCGAAGCTGGTCGTCACCTGCTGTCCGGTCACGCTCGCCGCGACGCTGCCGAAGTACGTGCGCGGACCAGTCGTCACAACGAGCGTGGTCGCGGTGCCCGAGACGACGTTCGTCCCCATGAATGCCACGTTCGGCAATTCGAGGGCCGACTTGCCCGTAGTCTCGGCGGCCGCGCCGAACTTTTCGACCGGCAGCGACTCTCCGGTCAGGGACGCCTGATTCACGAACAGATCCTTGGCGAACAGAATGCGCACGTCCGCCGGCAGGATGTCGCCCGCCGACAGATGCACGATATCGCCCGGCACCACATGCGTCAGCGGAATCTCCGTGCGGCTCGCCAATACGCTCGTCGCGCCCGGCAGCGTGAATGGAACGGCTTCGTCGCGTTCCAGTCTGGCGCGTCACCGTCGCCGTGGTGCTGACCATCGCCCGCAGCCGCGCAGCTGCATTGCTCGACCGGAATTCCTGCACGAACGACAGCAGGGAGGACAGCACCACCATGGCCGCGATCACGATAGCCCCGCGCACCTCGCCGGTCTCGTAGTTCACCAGAGCAAGGGCGAGCAGCAGGATCGACAGCGGCGTAGCAAAGAGCGCGGCAAGGCGTCGAATCGCGCTCTTCTGTTTTTCGTGGGCCACTTCGTTGAGGCCGTATTGTTCGAGCCGGGCCTCGGCCTCGGCTGTCGGCAATCCGGCCAGCGAGGTGCCCAGATGCGCCATGGCCGCGTCGGGCGTCATCGGCGCAACAGCCAACAACTCCTGGCCGGCGACCGGAGTCTTGGCCCCATTGGCAGGCGCCAGGGTGACGAGGTTGCGACGAAATGCCGCGAAGAGCGAAATCGGGTTCGCGAGCTGCATGGGTCTCTCCCTTGCGCGCGGAGCGCAACATCACCAGCGGCGTGACAACGCACCCACTGTTTCGGATGAAACGAATCTGGGAGGAAGCAAATCCGTAGCTGGCTGCTACGAACACCTGCCAAGACCTCCCGGCGATGCTCTCTGGCGCCGGGGGCCGCAGGCTATCTGGACGACTGCGAAATGCGGGAGAACTACCCGAGGTCAGGGAGTGGTACGACTACTCGGTGTATCCAATGAGGTCTCCCTCGGGTAATGATGCGGCGCACCATAACGCCATGCGTGATCCGTGTCAACCAGTTCGGTCAGCGTATTGCAGCAAATTGGAAGCAATGAAGGCGGAGTATCCTCGTCGCCGCGTCCAGCTATGGCCAATGGAACAACAAAGACAATGATCGGCACTCGTTCAGCCCACCTGCTCACCGTAGTGCTGCTTGTGACCGCTCCGTCCGCCGAGGCGGGGCAGCCATTGGTGACCGACGATGCAGCCGTGGTTGCGCCAAAGACCTGCCAGCTCGAAGCATGGTCTCGGTCGGCGCACGATGGGCGCCTTTATGCGGTCCAGCCGGCATGCAACTTCACGGGCAACCTGGAACTGACTATCGGCGCCGCGCGAACGAACCCCGACGAAGGCGAATCGTCGAATGTCGTTCAGCTTCAAGCCAAGACAGTTCTGTACCAACTCGACGACCGCGTATGGTCGTTCGGCATGGTAGTGGGCGGCGCGCGCGATACCGGAGAACCGCACGGCAGCTCGGCATTCCAGCTCTACTACGCAAAGGCGCTGGCCTCATGGTATCCGCGCAGCGATCTGGAGATCGACCTGAATCTCGGTGCCGCGAACGCATACGGGTCAGGGACGTTTTCGCTTGCTGGCGCTGCCATTCAATATTCGGTCATCGGCAACGTGCAATTGCTCGCTGAAATATTTCGCGATGTACCCGGGGGCGCAAAGTATCAGGTCGGCGCACGCTACATCGTTGTCCCAAATCGTTTTGAAGCGTACGCGAGTTACGGCAATCAATTCAATGGGCCGTCCGACCAATGGTCTGCGATCATTGGTATTCGTGTACAGACCGCGGCATTCTTGCCGTGACGCCTGAAAAGTCCAGATCGCGCGCTTTTCAGAAGTTCGTCTTTCAATGTAGTCAGGGAGAATCAGAACCATGTCCATCGCGAATTTGTCGCGTACTACCGAGTCAGCACCGCCCAGCAGGGAAAGAGTGAGCTTGGCCTTGAGGCCCAGCGCGCCGCGGTTAGCATCTACCTCAAAGCTGGCGGCGGGCGCTTAGTGGTCGAATTCACAAAAGTTGAGACCGGGAAGGGAACTGCCTTAGCGAGCAGACCACAGCTGGCTGCTGCGGTTGCCTCAACCCGTGCAACGGGTGCGACTCTGATCGTCGCGAAGCTTGATCGGCTTGCACGAAACGTCCACTTCCTGAGCGGGCTCCTCGAATCAGGTATCGAGTTCGTCGCGGCGGACATGCCAGCTGCGAACAAGGTGATGATTCAGATATACGCGGTGATGGCCGAATGGGAACGCGATCAGATTAGTGCTCGAACCAAGGCAGCCGTTGTTCGTAGTGCTGCCAAGTACCTGATTTGGGGCCAGCTACGGCCCCCCTCATGACCGGCAGCAGGCGGCTTGCCCGAAGGCCGGCAGGTAGGCGACACTCCCGGGCGTTGCCCCGTTCGTCCGCAGGCGCGGCCTAACAGCCGTTGCGACCCGGCCGGCAGGGGTCTGTCTTCGTGAGTTACCGCGCATGACTAGCACTGAACTAAAGGATTGGCTGAGCATCCTTGGAATGTTAGTCGCGCTGCCGGCGGCGGCGTTCGGCATGTACTTCTTCGTCCGCCACTGGCGCGCACGGGCACGCAAAGAGGCTGGCGAAGGCCTGGCGCAGGACAAGGAGCTTGCCTATCTGGCGGCCATGCACAGCTACATGTCGGAGCTGAACCGGCCGCTGGGCTACTCCGAGAGCGAGTTCACGCCGGGTGAGGGGCGGGTCGTAGATGAGGAGCAGATCGATCTGCGCTACGTGTTCCGACGTGCGAAGCCTGCCGATATGCTGGGCCGCACGCCGAGCGAGATTGCCGGCGGCGACGCCGCGCGCCCGGTGCGCGATGTGACGGCGATGCTACGCGATTCACGCCGGCCGATCGTGTTGCTGGGCGACCCCGGCAGTGGCAAGAGCGTAACGCTACGGCACCTGGCGCAGTCCTTGGCGGCTCAACCGGTGTTCGTCAACGACATGCCCGTGCTACCCGTGTACCTGCATCTGGGCCGCTACCGGCAGGCCAGCAATCGTGGCCTACCCGAACGCTTTGCCGAGTTCGTGAGAGACGAGCTGAAACACGTTGTGCCGCGCGGGGACGTGGTGCTGGCGGTACTTGCCGACGCACTGGCCCAGGGTCGCATCTTCCTACTGCTGGATGCCTTGGACGAGATGCCCACCCGGCACTACACCGAGCGCGTTGAGGAAATTAACCGTTTCCTAGTTGAACATGGCGGCCGGAATCGTGTGGTAATCGCGTGCAGGCGCCGCGAGTACACCGGTGCGCTACCGCACACTGAGTTGATCGTCGAGCCCTTCCGGCCGTCGCATATCCGCGCCTACCTGGACAAACACTGGGAACTCTACAATACGCGGCTGGGTCCCGCAGCGGCCGACCCGGCCGTGCGAAAGGCCTACATGGCGCTGGCCAAACCCGAGCACCCGATGCACGCCTTTGCGACCAATCCGTTTTCCCTGAAGCTGATGGCCCACTACTTCTTCTTCACCGGTGGGCGCGTTCCATCGGCACAGGCGGACCTCTTCGAAAACTACATCCGACGCCGACTGGCTGTAGAGGGTACGCGACAAAAGCTCACTGAAATTCGGCAAGGCGAGGTGCTCGGCATGTGGCAGGCGTTGGCCTTCGACGCGCTGCGCAGCAACCTTGGGACCTACCTGCGTCAGCCCGGTGGGGCCAAGGCAGTGGTGCAGGGCTTCACTGTGCAGGCGCTCGCAGAGGCGATAAAAATCGGTGTGCAATGTGGTCTGATTCGGGAGGAGGCCGATGGCGCTGTGCGTTTCGAACACCATCGCCTGCTCGAGTATCTGGCCGCTCGTCACTGGGACGTGCAGGACCGATTGTTGACTATCAACACCGAGCACCTCTCCAATCCCTGGTGGCGCGAGACGCTGGTGCTCCGCGCGGGAGTCACCGCCCAACCCGAGGCGCTAATCAGGAGCGTCTTGCACGCTATCGACCGCCGCTACCTGGCGGTGTTGGGCCTGGGCCTCGCCGAAGAGCCGCCGCCGGCCGACGTTGAAGATTCCGACAATTTGCGCCTGAATGGCATTGTGGCGCTCGAATTGGCGCTGGCCTGCGCGCGGGAGCGGGTAACAGACGTGTCGGACGAATTATTCACATGGCTCGCGCCATTGGTGACGGCGATTCCGAAGCATGGCACCCTCATAGAGAAGGTGCGCCTGGCCCGTTCCCTGCGGGGCCTCCCGTTGCTGCATTCGCACCAGGCGCTCGCAGCGTTAGCCGCCACCGATTCCGAATGGCTAGCCAACGAGGTTTTCGCCGCAATCGACGAAGGCGACTATGACACCCCGGAGTTCAGTGCCGTGCTCGCCGGCCTTGTGGGCAGCAAGACTCACCGCTCAATGTTGGCACGCCTATTTGCGATCAAGGGGTTGTCGTGGCGCAAAGTAGTGCTGATGACTCCGCAAAGGGCTCGGCTCGCCCTGCTGCGGGAAGTTGCGAGCGATCTGTTTAGCCGATTGGCACTCCCGGTCGTGATTTTGGTGGCCTTCTACTCGATGCGTCGCGAATTTGCCTTCACAGCCGAAGAACTGACGCGAACCCCGGCGCAGTTGACGCTTGCCGGGGTACTGATAGCTACCCTGATTTTTGGGGTGCTCGTCGCCGGCTGGCGCCTAACACTGGTCACGGCGTTGTTCAGCAGCATATCGTTCGCCGTGCTGCCGGTGCTGAGCGCCCAGCGACTAACTTTCGCATTGTTTTTTTATCAGGTTTGCGCAGCGCCATCATATCGTCGGGGGACGTGGCTGCGCAATCCATTCACGCGATACTTCCGCGTCTTCCTCACCTTTCCGACGTGGGAACGCTTGGTTGCACTTTTCTTGGTTTACCAAGCGCTGGTGATTTTCGCGTTGTTCAAGCTTACCGGGGTGGGGGTGCCGCTTATCCTCCGCACAGTACTGGCGCTGATTGCCACAGTTCTGACCGAATCGGCTGTGCGATGGATCGAGCACCGGCGCATCAGAGCGCTAATCCAGCGTGGCGCCTCGGCCACGGGCGAGGCCGCACTGCGCGCACACCTGGATGCATGCGCCGAGGCTTTGCGCCTGCCCATGCTGCCGCCCGACGGTGCGCGCCTGCTAGAACACATGGTTGGCCTGAAGCTGGACGAAGGTGAATTGATCCAAGCTTTGCTGGCCGTGAGCGCCGGTCAGCAGTTCTTCCTATCTAGCGAGGCGGTGTTACAGGCCATCGACCGCCTCGATCTGCGCCGACGGCAGAAGGCGCTCGGAGGCGCGTGAGGGGGAACCATTCTTCCCGAGCGCAGCCATCACTGGGGACCCGTTAAGAACGGTTCGGAGCTGGGGCGTGGACCTTTTCTGGCACCCGAGAATCTGAGTGCTTTCTTGCGACCGTCACGATAGCAGGACAGCCACAGCTAGCACTGGCTTCTATCTACGACCGAGGCTGTCTAGGTCCCTTCACCGGGGCCGGAATGAGCATCGGGCCCTGTGTGTCCTGGCAGCAGTTCGTCGAAGGGCTTAACGAGTACGCCGGCGCGGATGGCGCTCGACCTACCCAGCACGACTGGCTACCCACGGCGGGAACGTGCGTGCAGGGCGGCCAGCCTACGTTCTCGGTGGCAAAGGTACCTTTGCGTAGGGACCGATTCTAAGCACTCCGTTCTGGGCATCGCGCACCAAGTACTGAGGCGCCAATCGGCTCGACGCAAACCCGTTGAACTGAAATTACTAAACTGGTGGCCAAGGGCGGAATTGAACCACCGACACACGGATTTTCAGTCCGCTGCTCTACCAACTGAGCTACTTGGCCAAGCCGGCGATTATATCAAATCCGGCCGTTCCCCCTAAGCCTTTGATCCACCTGCGGTCGGTGGCCGCACCTGCATGCCGCGTTTACACCTTCTTTACGCAGGCGCCGCCGAATTCTCCCGCATCTTGAGCCCGAAATCCCTACATTCACTTCATCGCATCGGATGGTGAAAGCGCGACATGGATTTCCTGTTCCTGGCAGCAATATTCGCGGTCGTGGGGCTGACGCTCGGGCTTGGCGAGTTGTGCGATCACTTGCGGCGCAAGAAGTAGTCGTGGGTCTGCTCCACGCGCGCCGGAACGAATATTTGCACTTTGGATATGGGCGACCCCAGATTTCTGTCTCATTTCTTACTTGAGCGCACCTGGATTGTCGCCATGTCGGTGACGAAAGGAGCAACAAAATGTTCACTCTGGACAACTGGCATCAATTACGCGGTCTCGCCTTGTTGGCAATACTCGGGGCGTACCTCCTGTATTTCGTGCTGACGGGCGTGTGGCTGAATTTTCGCGCCCGGCAACGCACCCGGCTTCCTTCCTCACAGGACCAACCTGCGGCGTCGGGGGCGGACCTGTCGCATGGAATCGAGCGCCGCTCCGCCGGGGCGCAACCCGGCCATTACCTGTCGTCGCCCGCCACCAGCCAGGCGCGGCACGCCGCGTAGCCACTTGCAGTCTTCCGATCCGCCTTTCATCGTCGAAGGATTTCGCAATGAAGATGCATCCGGGCCTCCGCACCTCGGTCGTAGCTGCGGCCTGCGGCGCGCTGTGCGCGGGCGCTGCGTTTGCCCAAACCCCGGCACCCGCGACGGCACCTGCCGCCGCGCCCACGTCGACGCCCGAACCGGACTGGACGTTCACCGGTAACCTCGGCCTCTACAGTCAGTACATCTTCCGCGGCATCTCACAAACCAACGAAAAGCCCGCGATCCAGGGCGGATTCGACCTGGGCCACAAGAGCGGTTTCTATGTCGGCACATGGGCGTCGAACGTCAGCTGGATCTCCGACGGCAATCCTGATGCGAGCGCGAGCATGGAATGGGATTTCTACGGCGGCTACAAGTGGACGCTGCCCGCGGACTTCGTGCTCGACACCGGCGTGCTCTATTACTGGTATCCGGGCTCCTACCCCAGCGACTACACCGTCCCCAATACGACCGAGCTCTACGTCGGCCTGGCTTGGAAGTGGCTGTCGGCGAAGTACAGCTACAGCATCAACAACAAAACTTTCGGCCTCCCCGATTCGCGCGGGTCGGACTACTGGGAACTCAATGCTTCCTACGACGTCATCGACAAGGTCAACGATGTGTTCGGCAAGGTCACGATCTTCGGCCACGTCGGCAAGCAGAAATTCAAGAACAACGGCTTCTATGATTACGGCGACTGGAAGGCCGGCGTGTCGACCGAGATCTACGGCGTGACCGTCGGCATCTTCGGCACCGACACCAACGGCGAAACCGCGGCGTACACGAACAAGTACAACAAGAACACCGCCGGCAGCCAGTTCGTCGGCTACGTCCAAAAAACGTTCTAAAGACTCACGGCCCGCGCGGCGCGCGCAACGCGGCCGAGCCGGGCGCAACTCCACTCCCGCGCTTCTCCAGACCGCGACATTTTTATACCACCTTTACAGACGGTGGCGTTGATGATGCGCAATCTTGATGCGCCGACGTGCAGCATGACCTTCTTACTCGGTGAGTTCGGAGCACAACCATGATGGATGTCGTCTTTGTCGCAGCGATAGTCGCTTTCTTCGCGGCCTCCGTGACCCTGGTCCGGTTCTGTGCCGGTCTCCTCTCCGGTGGGGGGCGGCCATGAACTGGGTCTATTGGCTGAGCGGGTTCGCCACACTGGTGATTTTCGTCTACCTGATCGTCGCACTGTTCAAGCCGGAGCTCTTCGAATGAACGCCTGGGGCTGGTTGCAACTCGCGCTGTACACGCTCGTTCTGCTGCTGCTCGCCAAGCCGCTGGGCGCCTACATGGCCGCTGTCTACGAGGGACGCGCCGTTCGCGCGCAACGCATTGGCGGCTGGCTCGAGCGCCTTATATATCGCGGCGCCGGCGTCGACGCAGGCCGCGACATGACCTGGATCGACTACGCGTTGGCGATGCTCTGGTTCAACCTTCTGGGCGCCCTCGCCGTCTACGCGCTGCAGCGCTTCCAGGTCTTCCTGCCGCTCAATCCGCAGGCGATGGCTGCGGTCAGCCCCGATTCCGCGTTCAACACGGCCACGAGTTTCGCGACCAATACCAACTGGCAAGGCTATGGCGGCGAATCCACGATGAGCTACCTGACGCAGATGCTGGGACTCGGCGTCCAGAACTTCGTCTCGGCCGCGTCGGGCATGGCCGTGCTGGTGGCGCTGATTCGCGGTTTTTCCCGCAAGCAGATTCTCCGGCATCGGGAATTTCTGGTTCGACCTGGTGCGCTCGACCGTCTATATCCTGCTCCCGCTCGCACTAATCCTCGCCCTCGCGCTGGTGAGCCAGGGCGTCGTGCAGACGTTCGACAAATACGCGACGGTCACGCTGGTCCAGCCGGTCACCTACGACGCGCCGAAGAATGGCCCGGACGGCCAACCGCTCAAGGACGAAAAGGGCAACGCGGTCACCGAAAAGACGACGGCGACCGAACAGACGGTCCCACTCGGTCCCGCGGCCTCGCAGATCGCCATCAAGCAGCTCGGCACCAACGGCGGCGGATTCTTCAACGTGAATTCGGCGCATCCGTTCGAGAATCCGAATCCTTTGACCAACTTCCTGGAGATGCTCGCCATCCTGCTGATTCCGGCAGCGCTGTGCTACACGTTCGGGAAGATGCTCGGCGACACCCGGCAAGGGTGGGCTCTCCTGGCAACCATGACGATCGTGTTCGTGGTGCTGCTGGCCTCCACCTACGCACTCGAGTCGCCAGGAAACCCTGTGCTTTCCAGCCTCGGCGTCGACCAGGTCGCCAGCGAAACCAACATCGGCGGCAACATGGAAGGCAAGGAGACGCGCTTCGGCGTGGCGAACTCGGTGCTGTGGGCGGTCGCCACCACTTCCGCGTCGAACGGCTCCGTCAACTCGATGCACGACTCCTTCATGCCGCTCGCCGGGATGATCCCGATGTGGCTGCTTCAGCTGGGTGAAGTCATCTTCGGCGGTGTCGGCTCCGGACTCTATGGGATGGTCATGTTCGCGCTGGTCGCGGTGTTCATCGCAGGGCTGATGATCGGCCGTACGCCGGAATATCTGGGCAAGAAGATCGGCGCATTCGAGATCAAGATGGCATCGATCGCGATCCTACTGCCGCCCCTGCTCGTCCTGTGCGGAACGGCGGTCGCAGTCATGTTGGATGTCGGGAAGGCCGGGGTCGCCAATCCTGCCGAGCACGGCTTCTCGGAGATCCTCTACGCATTTTCGTCGGCCGGCAACAACAACGGCAGCGCCTTTGCCGGACTGTCCGCCAACACGCCGTTCTACAACACCGCGCTGGGCATCTGCATGCTCTTTGCACGTTACTGGCTCGCCATCCCGGTGCTGGCACTCGCCGGCGCGCTGGCGGCGGCCAAGAGCGTCCCTGCGTCAGGTGGCACACTGCCCACGCACACGCCGCTGTTCGTCGCCGTGCTCATCGGCACCGTGATCACCGTCGGCGCGTTGACGTTCGTGCCCGCGCTGGCGCTCGGCCCCGTCATCGAGCATCTGCACCTGTTCAGCGCGCAGTGACGCGCCCATTCGAGACCAAGGCATAACCATGGCAACCCTGGCAGCCACGCAAAGCACGCTTTCCTGGTTCTTCAACCGGGACCTGATGAAGCATGCGCTTATCGACAGCTTCCTGCGACTGACGCCGCGCTACCAGTGGCGCAATCCGGTGATGTTCGTCGTCTACATCGGCAGCATCCTGACCACGATACTGTGGATCCAGGCCGTGGCCGGCAAGGGCGAGGCGCCGGCCGGATTCATCCTCGCCGTAACGTTGTGGCTCTGGGCAACGCTGTTGTTCGCCAACTTCGCCGAAGCCATCGCCGAGGGTCGCAGCAAGGCGCAGGCGGCATCGCTCAAGAGCGCGCGCAAGGACACGATGGCGAAGAAGATTTCCGTGGCCGAATTCGGCGCTCCGGCGACGTCCGTGCCGTCGAGCAATCTGCGCAAGGGCGACCTCGTCTTCGTTGGAACGGGCGACCTCATCCCCGGCGACGGTGAAGTCGTCGTCGGCGCCGCATCGGTCAACGAAAGCGCGGTAACGGGCGAGAGCGCGCCGGTCATACGCGCCGCCGGAAGCGACTTCAACACCGTCACCGGCGGCACGGTCGTCCTTTCGGACTGGATCATCGTGCGCATCAGCGTCAATCCGGGCGAGGCGTTCCTGGACCGGATGATCGGCATGGTCGAGGGCGCCAAGCGGCAGAAGACGCCCAACGAGATCGCGCTGATGATCCTGCTGGTCGCCATGACGCTCGTGTTCCTGCTCGCGACGGTAACGCTGCTGCCCTATTCGCTCTACAGCGTCGAGGTGGCCAAGGCGGGTACGCCCGTGTCGATCACCGTGCTCGTCGCGCTGCTGGTGTGCCTCATTCCCACGACGATCGGCGGCCTGCTGTCCGCGATCGGCGTGGCGGGAATGGGCAGGATGATGCGGGCCAACGTGGTCGCCACGTCCGGCCGTGCGGTCGAGGCTGCCGGCGACTGCGACGTACTCCTGCTCGACAAGACCGGGACCATCACGTTCGGCAATCGCCAGGCCTCGTCGCTGCACGCAGTGACCGGCGTCACGCAGCAGCAACTCGCCGAGGCGACGCTACTCGCCTCTCTCGGTGACGAGACACCCGAAGGCAAGAGCATCGTGGCACTCGTCAAGCGTGCGTTCGGCCTGTCTCCGCCACCATTGACGCCCGGCCAGTTCACGATCATTCCGTTCTCGGCGCAAACACGGATGAGCGGCGTGACCCATCGACGGCCGCGAGTTGCGCAAGGGCGCGCTCGACGCGGTCCGCTCCTGGGTCGTGGCGCAGGGCGGCACGGTGGAGACCGAAGTCGTCGTGCGGGTCGAGGAAGTTGCCCGCATGGGTGCGACACCGCTGGTCGTCGCCGAAGGCCGGCACGTGCTGGGCGTCGTCGAGCTGAAGGACATCGTCAAGACGCGGATCAAGGAGCGCTTTGCCGAACTGCGCCGGATGGGCATCAAGACCATCATGATCACCGGCGACAACAAGCTGACAGCCGCCTCGATCGCCGCCGAAGCGGGCGTCGACGACTTCCTCGCCGAAGTCACGCCGGAAGCCAAGCTGAAGCTGATCCGCCAGATCCAGTCCGAAGGCAAGCTGGTCGCGATGACCGGCGACGGCACCAACGACGCGCCGGCGCTGGCGCAGGCCGACGTCGCCGTCGTGATGAACAGCGGCACGCAGGCGGCGAAGGAAGCCGGCAACATGGTCGACCTCGACTCGAACCCGACCAAACTGATCGAGATCGTCGAGATCGGCAAGCAACTGCTGATGACCCGCGGCGCGTTGACGACATTCTCGATTGCCAACGACGTGGCCAAGTATTTCGCCATCATCCCCGCCGCGTTCGCCAGCACCTATCCAGTGCTGGACGCGCTCAACGTCATGCATCTCGCCACCCCACAGAGCGCCATTCTTTCCGCGGTCATCTTCAACGCGCTGATCATTCCGGCGCTGATCCCGCTGGCGCTGCGCGGCGTCAAGTATCGCGCCGTCGGCGCGGCGCAGGTTCTGCGCACGAACATGCTGATCTACGGCGTAGGCGGCATCCTGCTGCCGTTCGTCGGCATCAAGATCATCGACATCCTTCTCGTGGCGCTGCACCTCGCCTGACCTTCCGGAGATTCCTCATGTTCGCCTCCTTTCTTCCCTCGCTGCGCATGCTGGTCGTGCTGACCGTGCTGACCGGCGTGGTCTACCCGCTCGTCACCTGGGGCATCGCGCAGCTGGCATTCCCGGGAACCGCCAACGGCAGCCTGATCGAACAGAATGGGAAGATCGTCGCGTCGGCGCTGATCGGCCAGCCGTTCGACGATCCGAAGTATTTCTGGAGCCGCCCTTCGGCAACTTCGCCGCAGCCTTACAACGGCGCCGCGTCGTCGGGCTCCAACCAGGGGCCGACCAATCCGGCGCTGGCCGATGCCGTCAAGGATCGGATCAAGACGCTGCGCGATGCTGATCCGGGCAATGCCGCGACCGTTCCCGTCGATCTCGTCACGGCGTCAGGCAGCGGGCTCGATCCGGAGATCAGCATCGCCGCGGCCGAGTACCAGCTGGCGCGTGTCGCCAAGGCGCGCGGCATGCCGGTCGACGCGGTCCGCGAGCTGGTCAACCGGCACACCACCGGTCGCACGTTCGGCCTGCTCGGCGAGCCGCGCGTCAACGTCGTCAAGCTCAACCTGGCGCTGGACAGCGCGGGAAAGTAGCGGCGCAGGTAGCGACGCCGGGCGGCAGCATATAGTAGTCTGCGGCTGCGTGCACATCCCGCACGCCAACAGCCGATGATCGATGCCCGCCCCGACCCCGATGCGCTCCTCGCGCAGGTAACAGCGCGGGAGGAGGCCGCACAGCGCGGCCGCTTGCGGATTTATTTCGGCGCATCGGCTGGCGTGGGCAAGACCTTCGCGATGCTGACCGCAGCGCGGGCGTTGCGCGGCGAAGGCAAGGACGTCGTCGTCGGCCTGCTGGAGACCCACGGGCGCAAGGAGACCGAGGCGCTGCTGCAGGGGCTCGAAGTCATTCCGCGTGCCCAAATCGCGTTCCAGGACCGCACGCTTCCGGAGTTCGATCTCGATGCCGCACTGGCGCGCCGACCGGCGCTGATTCTGGTCGACGAGCTCGCGCACACCAACGTGTCCGGCGCGCGCCACCCGAAGCGCTGGCAGGACATCGACGAGCTGCTGGCTGCCGGCATCGACGTCTACACGACGCTCAACGTGCAGCACATCGAGAGCCTGAACGACGTCGTCGGCGGGATCACGGGCATCAAGGTATGGGAGACCGTCCCGGATTTCTTCTTCGACAAGGCCGACGAAGTGGTGATGGTCGACGTTTCCGCCGACGACCTCCTGGCGCGCCTCGCCGCCGGAAAAGTGTACCTGCCCGAGCAGATCGAACGGGCCGCCAAGAACTTCTTCCGCAAGGGCAACCTGATGGCGCTGCGCGAACTCGCGCTGCGCCGGACGGCGGATCGCGTGGAGGAGGACGTCCAGGCCTATCGCTCCGACCAGGCGATCGAGCGCGTATGGAAG
This sequence comes from uncultured beta proteobacterium, assembly GCA_963782625.1. Classification (GTDB taxonomy): domain Bacteria; phylum Pseudomonadota; class Gammaproteobacteria; order Burkholderiales; family Casimicrobiaceae; genus VBCG01. The sequence continues at coordinate 17,065 of CAWAKN010000012.1, forward strand.
ACCGAGGACTCGCTGCTTTGCTGCATCGGGCCGGGCCCGGGCGGCGAGGACGTGGTACGCAGCGCGGCCCGGCTGGCGGCGCAACTGGGAGTCGACTGGACAGCCGTCTACGTTGAGACGCGGACGCTGCAACGTCTGCCGGCACAGGAGCGCGAGCGGATACTGCGGACCGTCAAGCTCGCGCAGGAATTCGGCGCGCGGACTTCCATACTCTCCGGCAGCGATACCGCCGCGGAGGTCATCGAGTTTGCCCGCACGCACAACTGTTCCAAGCTGGTCGTCGGACGCAAGCGCGGCGTAACGAACTGGCCTTGGGCGCGCGGTACTGCGCGCCGGATCGGAGAGCTCGCGCCGGACATTGACTTGATCGAGGTCGGACGCGGCACCGAGCAGCCGGTGGCGCAGCCGGACCGGGCCCTCGACGACGAGGCCGATCCGCGACGCGGGGCCAAGCGACTGCGCTACCTGTGGGCGCTACTGGCGTGCCTTGTAACGACGCTTGTCTGTACTCCGCTGCTGCCCTACTTCGATCTTGCAAACATCGTCATGCTGTTTCTTCTGGCCGTCGTCCTGGTGGCGGTGAAATGGGGGCGAGGTCCGGCGGTAGTGGCGGCGTTCGTCAGCGTCGGATCGTTCGATTTCTTCTTTGTTCCCCCGAGGTTCACGTTTGCCGTAAGCGATTTCCAGTACCTGCTGACCTTTGCGGTGATGCTGATCGTGGCGCTGATCACCGGCCAGATGACCGCCGGGCTGCGCTTCCAGGCGCGCGTCGCGTCATACCGGGAAGAGCGCGCGCGGGTACTCTACGAATTCGCGCGCGACATGTCGAGCCTGCTCTTGACCGGCGATGTCGTCGAGGCGGCGACCAAGATCATCACCAACACGTTCAGGGCGAAGGTCGCGATCCTCGTTCCGGACAGCCAGGACCGTATCCAGCTGGCGGCAGGCGCGGAACAACAGGCAACCCTAGACGTCGGGGCCGCGCAGTGGGCGTACGACAAGACGCAGCCGGCCGGCGCCGGCACCGATACCCTCGCGGGGAACGAATACCTGTATTTGCCGCTGCGCGCGCCGATGCGCACGCGGGGCGTGCTGGTGATCAAGCCGGACAATCCGCGATTGCTCCTCGTACCCGAACAACGCAGACATCTCGACACCTTCGCCGCGCTGACCGCCATCGCCCTCGAACGCGTGCACTACGTGGAGGTCGCGCAACAGGCGCTGATCAACATGGAGTCCGAACGCCTGCGCAATTCCCTCCTGTCCGCACTCTCGCACGATCTGCGCACCCCGTTGTCCGCTCTGGTGGGACTGGCGGAATCGCTGGTGCTCACCAAGCCGCCCTTGTCACTGGAGCAGCTGGAATCCGCGAACGCAATCGCCGACGAAGCGCGGCGGATGGGCGCACTGGTCAGCAACCTGCTCGAGATGGCGCGAATCGAAAGCGGTGAAGTCAAGCTGCGCAGCCATTGGCATCCGTTCGAGGAGGTCGTCGGCAGCGCGCTCAAGGCCGCGCATCCTGCGCTCGCAAACCATCGCATCGTGCTGGACCTGGCACGCGATCTGCCGCTGGTCGAATTCGACGCGACGCTGATCGAACGCGTGCTGTACAACCTCATCGAAAACGCGTGCAAATACACGCCGCCGGGTTCGACCATCACGGTGGCGGCAGAAGCGGCCGGGGGCAGTCTCGTCGTCCGCGTCAGCGACAACGGTCCTGGAATACCGAGCAAGCAGGAAGAAGCCATCTTCGAGAAGTTCACTCGTGGCGCCCGCGAATCGACGACGCCAGGCGTCGGTCTCGGCCTGGCGATAAGCCGGGCCATCGTCGAAGCGCATGGCGGGAGGATCTCGGCTCGCAATGGCCCGGCCGGTGGCGCCCAATTGACCTTCACGCTGCCGCTGGGCACGCCGCCCGAGACTCCCGGCGAGGACGCCGGCCCCGCATCGGCCTGAACCGCGGGACCGCCGCGCGCGGCGGCGGGCCGCCTTTACGCCGCCTTTACGAGACGACACGCAGATTCCACGGTGTCGTTATGGTCGACCTGCTATCTTCACTCGCATCACGAAAGGAGAAGCCATGAACTTTCTAGCCGCCATGCTCAGGTCGCAGCGCCCCCGCGTGATGACGGACGAGCCGTCGACCGGTGCGCCCGTACGCGAGGCCGTTCAGTCAAGGTCGGTTCCGGTATCGACCCGTCGCGAAGGGGATTGCAGCAGCAATTCGCATCAGTCTGGCCCGCCTCCGGCGCGGTCCTGCCAGGCGCTGCAGCCACAACAGATCGAACTCGACGTCGACATTCCTGACGTGAAGCGCGCATTGGAACGGGCGGCGGAAGTGATCTGCCGCGCGCACGGACTAGATCCCGCGCCGGTCTTTCGCGCGCTCTGGCGGCGCGAGCAGATAGGCTCCACGGCCATCGGGCATGGCGTGGCACTGCCGCACGCCCGGATCTCCGGCATTGCCAAGCCCCTGATGCTTTTCATGCGTCCCAAGTACGCGATCGAGTTCGGTGCACCGGATGGCAGGCTGGTCACCAGGATTTGGGTCATTCTGGTGCCGGCCGACGGCCCGGCCCAAGACCATCTGGACCTCCTCGCGGCGGTCGCGCGGGCGTGTTCGGATGTGCGCCTGCGCGAGCAACTGGATTCGGCCGCGACGGCGGACGATGCGGCGCGGGTGTTCGGCGACTGGACGTCACGGCAATTGGCGTAGGTCCGCTCCCGACAGCTCCGAGGCACGCACCATTGACGGGCCCGGGTGTGGGGACACGAGGTACGCGCTATCATCGCCTGCATGGGCGAACCTTCCCCCGTGGCCGTGCTGATCGAGGACGAGCGCCAGATCCGGCGCTTCGTGCGCTCCGCCCTCGAGTCCGAAGGCTGGACCGTGCACGAGAGCGAGACCATGAAGCAGGGACTGGTCGAGGCCGGCACGCGCAAACCCGATCTCGTCGTCGTCGACCTGGGACTACCCGATGGCGACGGCGTGGACCTGATCCGCGACCTGCGGACATGGTCGGGCGTGCCGGTAATCGTCCTATCGGCCCGCACCGACGAATCCGACAAGGTGAACGCGCTCGATGCGGGTGCCGATGACTATCTGACCAAGCCGTTTGGCGTGGCGGAACTCTTGGCCCGCGTGCGCGCCACGGTGCGGCGGCGCGCGCAACCTGCCGGCAGCGAGAAGCCGGCAATCACGTTCGGCGACATCGAAGTGGATCTCGTCGCGCGGACCGTCAAGCGGCGCGGCGAACTCGTCCACCTGACACCGATCGAATATCGGCTGCTGGCCCTCCTCATCGCCAACGCCGGCCGCGTATTGACCCACCGCCAGATCCTGCGCGACGTATGGGGACCGTCGCACGTCGAGAGCCCGCACTACGTCCGCGTGTACATGGGGCACTTGCGCGAAAAGCTCGAAGACGACCCGGCGCAGCCGAGGCACCTGATCACGGAGACGGCGGTCGGTTACCGGCTGGTCGTCTGATCCGGAGAAGGGTCGCCGCGCAGCAGTGCGCGACCCTTGGCGCTGACCGAAACGGTGCGGCTGCCGGACTCATAGTCGATCAGCCCGTCTTCGCAGGCGTCTTCCCAAATGGTCAGGCGTGGACAACTGGTGCGCCACGTTTCCATGACCTCCGCGTAGTGCCGTGGGCGGTCGTCAAGCCACTCGAGCAGTTGCAGCGTCAATGCCACAGTCGGATTGCTCATGCTGCGGCGCCTTTCCATACGTCGTCGCTGATGTGGACGACGCCTTCAAGCAACGGCCGTGCGGTGCGCACGATGCCGGCGCGCTCGAACACAGGCACAGCGGACCCCGCGACCGCGCGCGTCGACATCCGCGTCTCCAGCACGCCCGCCGGATGTTCGATGACGACGACACCCGGATCGGCGCTTGAATTTTCACTGCCGTGGCGAGCCACAGCGTGCGCCACCGTGTCCGGAATGTTGACCGCGGCGCCCAGGCACAATGCGCCGGTCACTGCGAATGCCGAGTGGCAATTCCACGGAACGAAGTAGCGTCCCGCGATATTGCCCAAGTACTGCGGCGGCGCCACCAACGCGAATTTCGGCAGCACCTTGCCGGCCACGTCGCCCATGCCCATCCGCAGCGCGGCGCTGCGGCGCAACACCTCGATACGCGCGATGAGTTCGAGGTCGCTGTCGTAGTCGCGCTTCGTCTCGTGGCCGGTCTTGCCCAGATCGGCCGCGCGCACGAACACCAGCGGCGAGGACATGTCGACGCACGAAACTTCGACGCCGTCGATGACATCCACCGGCTGCCCTGTCGGCAACAACTTGCCGGTCTTGGCGCCGGCGGCATCGAGGAAGTTGAGCACGATGGCCGCGCCGGTGCCTGGCACACCGTCGATCTTCGCGTCGCCGGCGTAGGTGACTATGCCGCCGGGCGTTTGCACGACGGCCTCGATGATCTTGTTCGTGTTGACGTTGTAGATGCGGATCGTCGTGGTCGGGTCGCCGGCGGCGACCAGTCCGCGCTCGATCGCGAACGGACCCACGCCCGCCAGCATGTTGCCGCAGTTGGGAGTCGTGTCGACGCCGCCCTTGCCGATGGCGATCTGCGCGAACAGGTAATCGACATCGACGCCGTCGCTTGCCGAACGCCCGACTATGGCCGCCTTGCTGGTCAGCGAATCGCCGCCGCCGATGCCATCGATCTGCCGCACGTCCGGCGACCCCATCACGGCCAGCAGCACCTGGTCGCGCGCCTCCTCATCTGCGGGCAGGTCCTGCGCGAGGAAGTACGGGCCCTTCGAGGTCCCGCCGCGCATCAGCAGGCAGCGGATGTTCGTCAGCATGGCGGGGGGCGATCAGGTGTCGGTGGCAGCGGCGTCTGTCATCAGGCGCCGCGACACGCCAGCACGCGGTCGACCATCACGCCGGCCTGGCCCAGGTAATGCGCGGGATCGCACAGTTCCGCCAACGCCGCGCGATCGAGATGGCGGCTGATCTCCGGGTGCTCGGCAAGCAGGTCGAGAAGCGGCCGATTGCTGCTGGATCGCCTCGCGGCAGATGTCGTACACGAGGTCGTGCGCGTATTCGCGGCCGAAGTAGCGGCCCGAGTCCCATCATCACGGCCTCGGACATCACGAGGCCGTTGGTGATGTCGATGTTGGCGCGCATCTTCGCGGCGTCGACCTCCAGTCCTTCGAGCACGATAGCGCGTCTGCTTCAGTGCGCCGGCGATCAGGCAGAAAGTCTCGGGCAGCGCTGATCCACTCGATTTCCCACGGCCCCGTCGACCGCTCGTGGTCGGCGATCATCGCGTCCATCAGCGCCGCCGCGTGCTGGCGGCACGACGGACACCGCCGCGTGGATGTAGCAGGACGAGATCGGATTGCGCTTCTGCGGCATCGTGCTGCTCGAGCCGCGGCCATGCGCGAAGGGCTCGTACACTTCCGCGACTTCGGTCTGCATCATCAGCTTCACGTCCATCGAGATCTTGCCGAGCGTGCCGCCGACCAGCCCGAGGAAGCATCCGACCTCGGCGATGCAGTCGCGCACCGTGTGCCACGCGATCGCCGGCTGTCCCAGTCCCAGCTCGGCCATCAGCCCCGCCTGCGTCTCCATCGCCTTGGCTTCGAGCGATGCCAGCGTGCCGCACGCGCCGCCGAACTCGCCGACCAGCACGCGCGGCTTCAGTTGCGCGAGCCGCTCGCGGTGCCGCTCCACCGCCGCCAGGATCGTCGCCATCTTGTAGCCGAAGGTGACGGGGATCGCCTGCTGCAGGTTGCTGCGGCCGACCACCGGCGTATCGCGATACTTGCGCGCCAGCACCGCCAGCGCCGCGGAAATCGCGTCGAGATCGGCCCCGACCAGCGCTAGTCCCTCGCGGATCTGCAGCACCGTCGCGGTGTCGGTGATGTCCTGCGTCGTGGCGCCCCAGTGGCAGTATTCGCCGAGCTTGTCGCGGCACAGCGCGTTGAGCTGCGAGACGACGCCCAGGATCGGGTAGCCGATGCGCTCGGTCTGCTGGCGGAGCTTCTCCATGTCGATCTTGCCGATGTCGCAATTGCGCACGATCTCGTCGGCCGCCTCCTGCGGAATGATGCCGAGGCGGCCCTGCACGATCGCGAGCGCGCGCTCTCGATCGTCGACGTACTTGGCCGTGCGATTTTCGTCGGACCACACCTGGCGCATCGCGTCCGTGCTGAAGATGTTGCGGAAGATGCTGGAGTCGATGATGGTGGCGGCCATGGCGGTTCTCGTTTCCGTGGGAGATGAATTGAGATGACTGGAAAGGATCGGGATCCGGCGCTCAAACTCGCCGCGCGATCGAGAATGGCCTGGGCCTTGAGCAGCACCGGCCGGTCGACCATCTTGCCGTCGACCTGCACCGCGCCTTGCGCGCCCTGCGGATGCGGCCAGCACGCGCCGCGCCCAGTCGATCTCGCCGGCCGTCGGCAGCAGCGCCTTGCGGATTGCCGCAACCTGCCGCGGATGAATGCACAGCTTGGCGCCGAAGCCCAGTGCGCGGGCAAATGCCAGGTCGGCCAGCAGCCGCTGTTCGTCGTCGAGCGTCGCGCGTGACGCCGGCGATGGGTGTGGCGATGCCGGCGCAGCGCGACGCGAGCGCGATGCGCGAGCCGGCGTAGATCAGGCCGCGCTCGTCGCCGGAGAGGTCGAGGTCGACGCCGTAGTCGAGTGTCCCGAAGGCAAGGCGCTGCACGCCGTTCGCGGCGGCGACGGCGTCGACATTCTGCACGCCGCGCGCGGTCTCGATCAGCGGCAGCACGCGGCCGCCGCGAGGAAGCGCCGCCACGACGCGGCGACCTGCGCGGCGGACTCGCCTTGGGCAGCATTGCGCAATGCGACGCCTGCTTGCGACAGCAATGCCAGGTCGGCGGCAAACCCCGCCGAGGCGGCATCGTTGATGCGCACGACGATGCGCGACGCCAGATCCGCGGTGCGACGCGATCCACTTGCCGACCTCGTCGCGCGCGCGGTCCTTGTCGGCCGGGGCCACCGCATCCTCGAGATCGAGGATCACAGCGTCGGCGCCGGAGGCGACCGCCTTGTCGAAGCGCTCCGGCCGGTCGCCCGGGACGAACAGGTAGGTGACGGGCAGTTTCATCGCGTCGATCGGTGGACATGCAGGCGGGCGTCGCCATGCGCGTCACATCGCCTTCTCGGCGCGCAGCGCCGCGATGCGCTCGGCGGCATAACCGAGCGACGCCGAGTATCGCGTCCGTATGCGCGCCCAGCGCGGGTACCGGATCGATGCGCGGCTCGCCTTCCTCCCACGATCCGGGCGGCAGCAGCGCCGGCACGCGGCCGGCCGACGTGTCGACCTCGCGCCAGCGGTTGCGCGCGCGCAGTTGCGGATGCTCCCAGACGTCCTGCATCGTGTTGACGCGCGCGTTGGCGATCTGCGCGTCGTCGAGGCGTTCGACGACCTGCTCGGCGGTCAGCGTGGAAAACGCCTCGACGATGATGGCGCGCAATTCGACGCGCGCGGCACTGCGCTTGGAATTGGTCGAAAAGCGCTCCTCGCTCGGCCAGCGCCGGCTGGCGCAGCACCTTCTCGCAGAACGCCGCCCATTCGCGCTCGTTCTGCAGGCCCAGCATGACCACCTTGCCGTCGCCTGCGGGGAACGGACCGTACGGATAGATGGTGGCGTGGCTGGCTCCTGTGCGCGCCGGCGGCGCCGCGCCGTCCATCGCGTAGTACAGCGGGTAGTTCATCCACTCGACCAGCGATTCCAGCATCGAGATGTCGATGTGCTGGCCGCGGCCCGGTCTGCTGCCGGTGCATCAGCGCGGCGAGGATACTCGAATACGCGTACATGCCGGCGGCGATGTCGGCGATGGACGGGCCCTGCCTTCGACGGCTCCTCCTCGGTGCCGGTGATCGACACCAGGCCCGACTCGCTCTGGATCAGCAGGTCGTAGGCCTTCTTGTCGCGATAGGGACCATCGCTGCCGTAGCCGGAAATGTCGCAGACGATGATCGCGGGCTTGGCGGGCGCCAACGCCTCCTATGACACGCCAAGCCGCGCCGCCGCGCCGGGCGCCAGGTTCTGCACGACGATGTCGGCCTCCTCGTGGATCAGGCGCTTCAGTATCGCCTGCGCCTCCGGATGCTTGACGTCGAGCGTCAGGCTTTCCTTCGAGCGGTTGGTCCAGACGAAATGCGACGCGAGACCGCGCACGCGCTCGTCGTAGCCGCGCGCGAAATCACCGACGCCGGGTCGCTCGACCTTGATCACCCGCGCGCCGAGGTCGGCCAACTGTCGCGTCGCGAATGGCGCCGCGATGGCGTGTTCGAGCGTGACGACGGTGATGCCGTCTAGTGGACGCATCGTTTTTTCCTCATCAGTTCCTCACTTGATCACCGCCGTGGCGTCCATGGTCAGCCAGCCTTCATGATCCTTCGCCCACAGCTTGAACGTCTTGCCGTCGGGCTGCGGCTCGCCGCAGACGAAGAAGTGGTTGATGTCGAACACCGGCCGCACGGCACGGAATTCGTAACGCGCCACCACCGCTTCCGGCAGTTGATGGCGAAGCAGGTCGAGCAGCAGCGTCGCGAACAGCGGACCGTGGACGATCAGCCCCGGATAGCCCTCGACTTCCGTCACATAGCGGCGGTCGTAGTGGATGCGGTGACCGTTGAACGTCAGCGCGGAATAGCGGAACAGCAGCACGTCGTCGGGAATCCACTTGGCTTCCCACGCAGAGCGCGCGGGCGCGGCCTTGGGCGGCGGCGCGACGTCGTCCGGCTTGGCGGCCTCGCGGTAAACGATATCGTGGAATTCGGTCAGCGCCACGTCCGTCTCGTCCTGCGCGGCGGATCTCGTGGCGCACCTGCACGAAGACCAGCGGCCCCGTGCGCCCGCTCTTTTCCGTGACGTCCTCGATGGTCGACGTGCGGACCAGCGTGTCGCCAATGCGCAGCGGCCGGTGGAATTCGAACTGGCTGCCGGCCCACATGCGCCGTGGCAGCGGGACGGGCGGCAGGAATCCGCCGCGCTTGGCATGGCCGTCGGGGCCGATTTCCGACTGGCGATGCAGCGGCAGGAAATAGAGCCAGTGCCACAGCGCGGGCAGCGGCGTTCCGGCCGGCGGGCGCGCGGGATCGCGGTCCAACGTAGCGGCCAGCGCCGCGCACGGCGTGGCCGTCGCGATGTCGGTGACCGTCTCCGACCGGCCGATCCATTCCTTGAGGTTCATCGAAGGCTCCATGGTAATTGCGTGGCGCTATGCGGTGCCGTCACGCACGAACGCGTTGCCGGTGAACAGCGGCCGCGCCGTGGTGACGGCATTCACGCTGGGCAGCGCGGGCAGCCCGTCCGCGTCGCGCTCGCCCAAGTCGCAACTGACCTCCATGCGCCCGCCGGGATGCTCGATGACCACGCTGCGCAGATCCACGCCTTGCGGATTGGCGATTCGCGCCGCGACGCTGCCGCGGATGTTGGCCGCCGCCAGCACGCACGCGGCACCGGTCAGCGCATACGTGGCGTGGCACGCCGTCGGGGCGATGTACCGGGACGCGATGCCGCTGCCGTCGCGGGACGCCGCCAGCACGACAACCTTCGGCAACACGGTGCCCGCCACGTCGCCCAAGCCCATGAGCAATGCCGCGCGCAGGCGCAGTTGCTCGATGCGCGAGAGCCATGCCACATCCGCATCGAGTTGCTGTTTGCTCTCGTAGCCGGTCTTGCCGACGCTGTGCGCCGCGATCATCACCACAGGATTGGCGAAGTCGACGCAGGACACTGCAACGCCTTCGATGACGTCGACGCAGCGGCCGGTGGGCAGCAGCCGGCCCGACGTGCCGCCCACCGGATCCAGGAAGCGCAGGAAGATCGGCGCCGCCGTTCCCGGCACGCCGTCCAGCGCGTAGTCGCCCTGATAGGTGACCTGTCCACCGGGTGTCTGCACGCGGGCTTCGACGATCTTGCCGGTGTTGAGATTGAGAATCCGGACGTCGGTCGCAGGATCGCGCGCCGCAACCAGGCCGTGCTCGATCGCGAACGGCGCCACGCCAGACAACATGCTGCCGCTAGTGGGCGTGACATCGACCACATTGCGCACGACGGAGACCTGCGCGAACAGGTATTCGACGTCGATGCCGTGCTGCGCGGACGCCGCGACGATCACCACCTTGCTGCTCTGCTCGTCGCCGCCGCCCAGGCCGTCGACCTGGCGAATGTCTGGCGAACCCATCACCGCCAGCAGCACGCGGTCGCGTTCGGCCGGGAGCGGCGGCAGGTTCGCCGCGAGGAAAAAAAGGCCCTTGGAGGACCCGCCGCGCATCAATACGCAGGGAATGCTGGCCATCATCGCGCAACGTCCTTTCCCCATGGTCCGGGCCTAAGGCTGACCCCATTATCCGAGTCGCGCGTCGGCATGTGAAATGCAATAAAGGTGTCTATTGATGCGCGAGGGGAATGTATGATCGGGACCAGGAGGGCGCGGCGATGAAGATCGACTTCGACGGTATCCAGGCGTTCGTGCTCGTCGCGGAACTCGGCGGCTTCAGCCGCGCGGCAAGCGAACTGCACCTTACCCAGACCGCGCTCACACGGCGAATCCAGAAGCTCGAGGCCTACCTGGCGGTGCGGCTGCTCGACCGCACCACGCGGTCGGTACAGTTGACGGCGGTGGGACGCGAATTCCTTCCCCAGGCGCGGCGCCTCGTCGACGAGGCCACCTCGGCGGTCGGCCGCCTGAAGGACATGTCCCGGCTGGGCCAGGGCAACGTCACGATCGCGTGCATCCCCACCATGGCTCACCATACGCTGCCCGGCGTCATCCGCCGCTACGCCGAAGAACGCGCGGTGAACCGGATTCGCATCATCGAATCCAACGCCGCCGACGTGGCGCGCGCCGTGCTGTTCGACCAGGCCGAGTTCGGGCTCACCATCCAGCTCGAACGCAACCCCGCGCTGGCCGAGGAGGCTGTGCTGCGCGAGCCCTTCATGTTCTTCTGCCGCGCCGAGCATCCGCTGAGCAATCAGAAGGTCGTCACGTGGGAGCAACTGTCCGAGGTCGAACTCGTCATGATCAGCAGCCTGTCGGGCAACCGCGCGCTGCTCGACCACCAATTGGCACGAAAGCGCCTGCGCCTGCACGGCACGTACGAGGTCGAGTACCTGTCGACGGCCATCGGGCTGGTCGCGGCGGGTGTGGGCGCCGCCATCCTGCCATTCTCGTCCATCCAGGCCGGCACCTATCCGCAAGTGCGCCGCATTCCGCTTGCGCGTCCCGTCATCGACCGCACGATCGTGCTGATCCGCAAGAAAAACGCGACGCTGTCGCCGGCCGCACAGATCTTTCACGACATCCTGTCGCAGCAGTTGCGACTGGCCGCGCGCGCCGGCGCCAAGGGCCGCTCGAGGACGTCGCACTGACGGACGGCGCGGCGTCACCGCAGGCAATTACCGTTTGTGAAACAAATAGTTGGCGGGCCATCGGCACAACGGATGCCCGCCATCGAAAAGCGCGATTGGATATCCCGCCGGGAGCAACCTTATGTTGTCCGTGCAGGCACCCAACCGTTTCGGGTGCATCACGCGATGACGCCCTTGCGGGCACGAGGAGTTCCAGATGCAAGTCTCCACACTTTCGATGCCTTCGGTTGCTCGAATCACGCACGAACCCTCGCGCGCTGCACCAGGACGGCCGCTCGCGCGGCTATGCGCATGGCTGGTGACCGGCTATGTCGGCGCTAGCCTGGTCGCAATCAGCGCGCTGCAATGGCTCAATGGCGATGCCGACATTGACCATGCGCTGGCGCTCGCCATCATCGGCGGTGCAGCGACCACGCTCGCGTGGCAACGTGCGCACCGGCTCATCGCCGCGATCGAACCTATCCGCCCATCCCAAGCAGTTTCGGCAGCCACAGCGACAACGGCGGCCAGTAGGTAACGAGCACGAGGAACGCCAGCATCGTCAACAGCCATGGCGTCACCGCGACCGTGAGTTCGGTGATGCCCATCTTGGCGATACCCGACGCAACATAGAGGTTGAGGCCCACCGGCGGGTGGCACATGCCGACCTCCATGTTCACCACCATGATGATGCCGAAGTGGATCGGATCGATGCCGAGCTTTATCGCGATGGGAAACAGGATCGGCGCCAGGATCAGAATGATGGACGACGGCTCCATGAAGTTGCCGGCCGCCAGCAGCAGCACGTTGGCCACAAGCAGGAACGTGATCACGCCCAGGCCCTGGTTCAGCATCCACGCGGCCATCTGCTGCGGAATGTTCTCGTTGGTCATCAGGAACGAGAACAGCACCGCGTTGGTGATGATGTAGAGCAGCATCGCACTCATGTTGGCCGATGACAGCAGCACCTTCGGGATGTCCCGCAGCGACAGGTCCTTGTAGACATAGACCGCGATCACGAACGCGTACACCGCCGCCATCGCCGCCGCCTCGGTCGGCGTGAAGATGCCCGAGTAGATGCCCCCCATGACGATCAGGATCAGCAGCAGCCCCCACATCGACGCACGGAAGGTCCGCCAGCGCTCGAGCCACGTGGCCTTGGGTTGTCGCGGATAGTCGTACTTGCGCGCGCGATACCAGGCGGTTAGGCCGAGGAGTAACGCCAGCAGGATGCCGGGAATGACGCCGGCCATGAACATCGCGCCGATCGACGTACCCGTGGAGACCGAGTAGATGACCATCGCGATCGACGGCGGGATCAGGATGCCCAGCGCGCCCGACGTGGTGATGATGCCGGCGCCAAAGCGCGCGGGATAGCCCGCCTTGATCATGGCCGGCAGCAGGATCGCGCCAATGGCCACCACGGTCGCCGGCGACGACCCCGACACCGCCGCGAACAGCGCGCAACCCAGCACGCCCGCGAGTCCCAGGCCGCCGTGCAGATGGCCGACCATGCTGCTGGCGAAGTTGATCATCCGTCGCGCCACCCCGCCATGGGTGAGGAAATTGCCCGCGAGAATGAAGAACGGGATCGCCATGATCTCGAATTTCTCGATGCCGGTGAAGAGCTTGAGCGCGACCGACTCGATCGGTACCGACGTCATCAGGAACAGGAACGAAAGAACGGTCAGGCCGAGCGAGATGGAGATCGGCATCCCCGTCAGCATCAGCGTCAGCAGCAGCACGAAAATGACCGCGGTATTCATTTGCGCGCCCCCCCGTCTCCGTTGCCCCCCGGCGGCGGCTCATGCATGTCGCGCGGATGAAAGTCGTCGTCTTGCATGTCGACCTGGTCCTCGTCACCCGGCTTGATGCCCGCTTCCTCCTCGAGGCCCTCGACATGGGCGTGATCATGCTTAGGCAGGTCGCCGGTGTGCCAGAACGCGACCAGCACCTGCAGGAAGCGAAAGCACATCAGCGACGAGCCGAGCGGGATGGCGGAATAGACCATCCACGTCGGCCACTCGAGGTCCGGCGTGTTGGGTCCGGGGAACATGTCGTCGGACGCGACACCGAACAGCTTGAAGAACGCGTAGTGCGCGCCATTCTCCCACACGAAGTGAGCGCCGAGCGTGGCCACGATGCCGGTGAACAGCGCGCCGGCGGCCAGGCCAAAGACGATCAGCCTGAAGCGGTTGCGATCGCCCAACCGGTTCACCAGCACGTCGACGCCCACGTGGATGCCGGTGCGCACACCGTAGGCGGCGCCGAACTTGGCCATCCAGACGAACATGATGATGCACAGTTCCTGTGCCCAGGACAGGTCCACTTTGAGCATCAGGTCCTGCACGCCCGGGATCGGCCAGCCGGTCACGTAACGGTGGACGACCGCGACGAAAATCAGCAGCGTCGCCCCGCCCATCAGGAATGAGATGAACGTCTCTTCGAAGCGATCCAGGAGTTTCACGTGCCCCTCCGTCCGGGTCGGGATGGACAGCATCGCGCGGCGCGCGTCCGGGACGCAACGCCCGAACAAGCCCGCGCCGGCAGATTATTTGGGTATGCCTGTCGCTTCGCGAATCTTCGCGATCGTTTCCTTGCCGACCCGCGATGCCATCTCATCCTGCACCGGCAGCATCGCCTTCACCCATTGCGCCTTTTCCGCGGGCGTCGGCGTGTAGATGGTGCTCTTGCCGGAGGCCTTGATGCCCGCGATGGCCGCCTGCTCATCCTTGGCCGAGACCTGGTCGTTGTACTTGCTCGCGTCCTTCATCGCGCCTTCGAGCGTCTTGCGGATGTCCGGCGGCAGGCCGTCCCAGAATTTCTTGTTGGCGACCACGACATAGTTGCTGATCGTGTGAAACGTCAGCGTCACGTGCTTCTGCACTTCGTACTGCTTTTGCGTAAAGAGATTGGACAGCGGGCCCTCCGTGCCGTCGACCACGCCGGTGTCGAGCGCCTGGTAGACCTCGGAGAACGCCATCGTCTGCGGAACCGCGCCGACCGACTTCATGATCGCGGCGTTGACCTTCGACGAGTTGATCCGCATCTTGAGGCCCTTCATGTCGACCGGCGTGTGGATGGGCTTGTTCGCGCTCATCACGCGAAAGCCGTTGTCCCAGAACGCCAGGCCCACCAGGCCGCGCGTCTCCATCTTTTTCAGCATGCCTGCGCCGACCGGGCCGTTGTACACCTTGTGCAGCGATTCGAGATCTGGAAAAAGATAGGGAAGGTCGAAGGCCTCGAATTCCGCCAGCCCGATGGGGCCGAACTTCCCGGGAACAGGGGCGAGCATCTGCACGGAGCCCAGTTGGAGCGCTTCCAGTTCCTCCTTGTCCTTGTAGAGCATGCTGTTCGGATAGATCTCGACCTTCACCTTGCCGCCCGTGCGTTCCTCGGCGAGCTTCTTGAACTGCTCGGCGGCCTGGCCCTTCGGCGTGTCCGCCGCGGCGACGTGGCTGAACTTGATGACAATCGGCTGCGCCAATGCCGGCGTGCCGGCAGTCAGCGCGAGCGCCGCAGCCGTCGCTACCATCGCAAGTGCGTATTTCATGACTCTCCTCCGTACGTTGTCCTGTCGTTGCCGGATCAGGTCCGGCGTGCGGTGTACGTCTCGTACCGCCCGCGTCAATTCTTCAATTCCCGCAACATTATGAGCGCATTGCGCGTTCCGTCGGAAATGCAATAAAAGGCTTGATTGATGCTCCATACGCATATCTGATGAAACCGTCGTGCGGCGTGAACCACGCCGCCTATTCATCGCCCAACTGCAGGTTGGCCGGTTGCCGTTTTTCGATCGCCCACTTCGCCAGCGCGGCCGCGCGGAAGATTCCGTGCGCGAATTTGCCGTAGGGCAGCGTCAGGAACAGCGCCATGACCACACCCAGGTGCAGCGCGAGCAAGAGCCCCATGTAACCCGTGTCGCGCCACACCAGCAACGCGAGGCCGGTTACGCTGGTCAGCAACAGCAGCGCGATGAAGCCCAAGTCCATCGGCTTCTGTGCCGCATCGCCGTGGAGCGGACTGCGGCGCAGGTTGAGCACGAGTAGGCCCGCCGGTCCGATCAGCAGCCCCACGCCGCCCAGCGTCCCGAGCACGACGGGCACGCTCGTCCATGCGTACGGCGCATGCCAGCCGAACAGGTAGTGATAGAGCGTGGCCACGCAGGTCGCCGCGAAGCAGAGCATGAATCCGTAGAACGTGAAGTGATGGAACCGGCGGCGGGCCAGCGAGAACGCGTCGTCCGCCTCGTTGCAGCCCCGGCCATGGCCACCGCCCAGGTACTTGAGGCGGAGCACGTCGTGGGTGGTCTCGGCCGCCGCGGCGGCGGAACCCGTCCCAGGCGCGATGTCTGTCCAGAACCGGCGGATTCCCATGCAGAGCGACAGCACCGCGAACAGGAAGACCGGCGCGAACATCGCCACCAGCAGGTTGTGCGGAAACACCTGGTAGAAATCGCCGGCGAGCGGCGCATGCACCAGGCTTCCCTTGGCGGCAATGGCCATGACCAGGAAAAGCGCCAGGCCGGCGGCAAGCGCCACCGCCATCGTGAGTCCAGCGCGCCGATACAGCGCGCCGACCGCCGCCGGCCACGCATACTCCGCGTAGGTTTCGATGCGCACTTTCGCCATCGCCTGCGGCACGTTGACCGCGAACTCGTGGGGCGGCGCGTACTGGCATGCGTGCAGGCACGCGCCGCAGTTGTGGCAGAGGCTGGCCAAGTAGTCGACGTCGGCCTTGCCGAATTCCAACCGCCGGGTCATCGCCGGGAACACCGCGCAAAATCCCTCGCAGTAGCGGCAGGCATTGCAGATCTGCATCTGGCGCGCGACTTCGGTCTCGTTCGCGCTCAATTGCGCATCACGGATCAGCGCGTCAAGCGGCGGCAAGAGCGTCTCGCTGCATCGCTACGGTGGCGGCTTCGCGGCCGGCGATGCGTCCGAACGCGGTGCCGATGGCCATCCCGACGCCGGCGGTATAGCCCCTGCCGAGCACGTTGCCTGCCATGATTTCCCCTGCAGCGAACAGGTTGGGACTGGGCCGGCCGCCGAAATGCACGGCCGCGCGCGCGTCGACCTTGGTGCCGAGGTAGGTGAAGGTGATGCCTGGCTTCAGCGCATAGCCGTAGAACGGCGGCGTGTCGAGCGGGCGTGCCCAGTGCGTCTTGGCGGGAGTCAGGCCGACGGTGTGGCAGTCATCGAGGCTCGCGTGATCGAAGGTGCCGACGCGGCAGGCCGCATTGAAGTCGGCTGCAGAACGTACGAAGGCCGCCTCGGGGAGTTCGAGTTGACGTGCCAATTCGGCCAGCGAGTTCGCCTGCCGGCCGGGAAACACCGGCGGCATGAAGCGGCCGATCGCCTTGGCATCGATGATCGAGTAGCCGATCTGCCCGGGCTGCTGGGCGACCAGCCGGCCCCAGATCGCATAGCGCTTGGGCCAGAAGTCCTCGCCTTCGTCATAGAATCGCTGCGCCAGCCGGTTAACCACGACCCCGAGCGAAACGCAGTCGATGCGGGTGCAGATGCCGCCGTCGTACAGTGGCGCGCGGGCGTCGATTGCGACCATGTGCGCCTGCGTCGGGTCGCCGATGACATCTGCACCGGCATCGATCAGGAACTTGAGCAGCACGCCCATGTTGAAGCGCGTGCCTCGAATCAGGAAATTGTCGGCCGGCCACTCGCCCGCGGCGTTGCGACCCCATGCTTCGCGCAACCACTCGCGATTGGACTCGAAGCCGCCGCTGGCCACCACGCACGAGCGCGCTTCGATGCGCTCGCTGCCGATGCGCGCCGCGACGAAGCGGCCGTTGTCCAATTCCAGCGCATCGACCGGCGCTTCGTAGCGGACCTGCACGCCGAGCGCTTCCGCGCTACGGAAATAGGCGTTGACCAGTGCCTTGCCGCCGCCCATGAAGAACGCGTTGGTGCGCGCCG
This sequence comes from uncultured beta proteobacterium, assembly GCA_963782625.1. Taxonomy (GTDB): domain Bacteria; phylum Pseudomonadota; class Gammaproteobacteria; order Burkholderiales; family Casimicrobiaceae; genus VBCG01. Next base: position 34,355 of record CAWAKN010000012.1, read on the forward strand.
TGTGCAGCGCGCCGGACAGCGACGGCTGGAAATGGACGCCATGCAGGCGCATCCAGTCGCGGCAGCGCGACGACTCGCGGATCACGATGCGGGCCAGCGCCTCGTTGGTCGCGCCCCCGGTGACCTTCAGCAGGTCCTGCCAGTACTCTTCCTCGGGATAGGCGTCGACCAGCACGTCCTGCGGCGCCTCGTGCATGCAGCGCAGGTTGCGCGTGTGCTGCGAATTGCCGCCACGCCACTCACGCGGCGCCGCTTCGAGCAACAGCACGCTGGCGCCCGCCTCCCGCGCCATCAGCGCAGCGCACAGCGCGGCGTTGCCGCCGCCGATCACCAGCACATCCGCCTTGTTCATGGCTCCGAGACGGGGTCGCGAGGACTTCGCGCAGACATCTTCGACCAGATCGAAGGCGTGCACAAGCAGATGTGGAAATTTTTCCGCGCCGTCATCAGGACTTTCGCGGTGCCGAAGCAGAACCCGAGGAGTCGACAGCCCTCAGGGCCCCAGGATCGACTCGAACTTGAGTTCCGGCAGATAGGTAGTGGCCATCAACGGGAAGGCCGAATTTCACCGGACGGCGGTATTGCGCTACCAGGCGCGCGTCGCGTCCTACCGCGAGGAGCGCGCGCGTGCTCTACGAATTCGCGCGCGACATGTCGAGCCTGCTCTTGACCGGCGATGTCGTCGAGGCGGCGACCAAGATCATCACGAATACGTTCAGGGCCAAGGTGGCGATACTCGTTCCGGTCGCCGGTGCTGACCAAGCCGCCCCTGTCACTGGAGCAACTGGAATCCGCGAACGCCATCGCCGACGAAGCGCGCCGGATGAGCGCGCTGGTCAACAACCTCCTGATGGCACGGATCGAATAGTGAAGTTGCGCAGCCATTGGCATCCTCCTTTCGAGGAGGTCGTCGGCAGCGCGCTCAAGGCCGCGCAACCTGCGCTTGCAAAGCATCGCATCGTGAAGCGACGCGGCGAACTCGTCCACCTGACGCCGATCGAATATCGGCTGCTGGCGCAACTCATCGCCAACGCGGGACGCGTGCTGACGCATCGGCAGATCCTGTGCGACGTGTGGGGTCCGTCACACGTCGAGAGCCCGCACTACGTCCGCGTTTACATGGGGCACTTGCGCGAAAAGCTCGAAGACGACCCGGCGCAGCCGAAGCACCTGATCACGGAAACTGCCGTCGGCTATCGCCTGGTCGTCTGACGCGCATGTGCACGAGCGCGGAATCACCCGGCGGTGCGGCGACAGCTGCGGCCGCGCGGGTGCCGCAGTCGCTGACTTGACCGGACGCATCCGGCTCCGCATCGATCCGCTGCACGTCGCCGGAAATCTCGCCGCCATCGGCGACGATCAGCCGGCCATAGCGGATCTTCCCCGACACTCGACCGGTGCCGCGCACGATCAGCTTGGCATGCGCCGTCAATTCGCCCGAGAACTCGCCATCAATTTCCGCGATGTCGATCACCGCCACGCCCTTCATCGTTCCCGGCTTGGCGATCTGCATTGCCTTGCTGTTGATGGTCGCTTCGACGTGGCCTTCGACGATCAGCACGTCGCAGTCGGAAATCTCGACGCCGCGCAGTTTGATATTGGGCCCGACGAAGAGCTGGCTGCCGGGTGTATCCGGACCGATCGCTCGCGCAGACGCCTCGGGCATCGCTTTGGAAAGCACCGGCGGTTCCGCTGCCGGGGACCGGTTGCGATGGTGCGGGGGCCGGCACCGGCGCCTTGGCGGCCGTTCCGGTCGATGCCGATGCCGGCGCATAAGGATACGGCGCGGGTTTGGTGCCGGACTTGTCAGGGGACTTGGCGGTGTCGCGATTGAAATTGAGCATGGGGACCCTCCCTACAGGAAAAAATATGCCAATGTCATAGTGCGCCCTTTGGATTGCACCCGCAACAACTATTTGCAGGGCGTGTGCGCGTCCCCGGCACGCCTGGCGCTTCAACTCGTGAAACGCCGATCCAACAAGGTGCGACCCGCCTCGGGGCAGGAAGTTCAGACCCGCGCGAAAGACGGATCAGGCGGCGCTAGGAGGCGAAGAACAATTGCAGCGCTTGCAGCGTCTCGTGCGGCACTTCCTCGGGCAGGTAATGTCCCGACGGCAGCGCCTCGCCGCTGACATCCGTCGCAACCGCACCCCAGTCACGCAGCGGCGCGAACAATCGCTGGACGACGCCCTTGGCTCCCCACAGCACGAGCAGCGGACATTGCACCTTGCGGCCCGCTGCGACATCCGCGTCGTCGTGCTCGAGGTCGATCGACGCCGCGGCGCGATAGTCCTCGCACGTCGCGTGGATGGTGGCCGGATCGGCAAAGCAGCGTTCGTAGTCTGCCAGCGCGCGCGGATCGAAATGCTCGAGTCCGGTTCCCAGCCTGCTCAACATCCGGTGAAGATAGAACGTGGGATCGGCGCCGATCATCCGCTCCGGAATGTCGACGGGCTGGATCAGGAAGAACCAGTGGTAGTACGCCGTCGCGAACGCCTGGTTCGGTCTGCGCGGAACATCGTGCGCGTCGGCGAGATGTCGAGGACAGCGACCCGCTCGACGAGCGTCGGGATGGTCGACACACAGGCGATGCGCGACACGGCCGCCGCGATCGTGACCGGCGAGCCGAAAGCGCGGGAAGCCGAGTTCGCGCATCACGTCGACCATGTCCTGCGCCATGGCGCGCTTCGAGTACGCTGCATGCGTCGCGTCGCTCGCGGGCTTGCCCGAGTCGCCGTAGCCGCGCAGATCCGCGCACACGACCGTGTAGTCGCGCGCCAGCGCCGGTGCCACGCGCTGCCACATCGCGTGCGTCTGCGGATAGCCGTGCAGCAGCAAGAGCGGCGGGCCGGCGCCGCCGATGACGCAATGGATTTCCGTGCCCGCCGTGCGAATGCGCCGAGCCGCGAATCCGGGAAAGAGCGTGTCCAAGCCGGTCAGCTCATGCGCAGAACGGAGGTTCAGTCGACCTTGGCGCCCGACTTCTTCACGACGTCGCCCCACTTCACCACTTCCGTCTTCACGAATGCCGTGAATTCCTCGGTGGAGTTGCCGACCGGCTCCGCGCCCAGCGCCAGCAGCTTCTCCTGCACCTCAGGCAGGTTGATGATCTTCACGATCTCGGTATTGAGCCGCTTGACGATGGCAGGCGGCGTTCCTGCAGGAGCGAACACGCCCTGCCACGAGCCGATTTCGTAGCCGACCACGCCGGCCTCGGCGATCGTGGGAACGTCGGGCGCCGCGGGCGAACGCTTGGCCGTGGTGACGCCGAGCGCGCGCAACTTGCCGCCTTTGGCGAGCGTCCATGCCGTCGTGATGTTGTCGAACGTCATCGTCACGCTGCCGCCCATTACATCCTGCAGCGCGGGCGGGCTGCCCTTGTAGGGAATGTGCTGCATGTCCACGCCGGCCATGCCCTTGAACAATTCGCCGGACAGGTGCTGCGACGTCCCGTTGCCGCTGGACGCGAACGTGTACTTGCCGGGATTCTTCTTCATCAGCGCGATCAATTCCGCCACCGTCTTCGCCGGCACGTCGTTGTTGACGACGAGCATGTTCGGCACACGCGCGATCAGCGTGATCGGGATGAAATCCTTCACTGGATCGTACGGCAGGTCCTTGTACAGCGACGCGTTGATGGCGTTGGTGCTGATCGTGCCGCCGAGGATCGTGTAGCCGTCCGGCGCCGACTTGGCCACGAAATCCGCACCCAGGCCGCCGCCGGCGCCCGGCTTGTTCTCGACGATGACCGGCTGACCGAGGGCAATAGCCAGCTTTTCGCCAATCGTGCGGGCGAGGATATCGGTTGTTCCGCCGGGCGCGAACGGAACCACCCACTTGATGGGTTTCGTCGGCCACGCCTGCGCGAACGCAAGCGGCGCCGCGACGGCGAGGACCAGACCCAGGAACAGCGCGACAGTACGTTTCATCAGCGAACCCCTTCAGGCGATAAATGCTTTGGCGCGCGCCGCGTCGATGCCCACGGACTGCGCGGCTTCAATCAGGTTGTTCCACGTCGTGTCGTCCAGCGGCACGCCATTCGCGAGCCGCGCGGCACGCGTCTGCCGCTCGACGTCGCCGGGACCGAGCACCGGCCGTCCGGCCACCAGCGGCGGCGACGCCTTCACCCATTCGAGCAACCGTTCGGCCTCGGCCAGCACACCCCCCGTGCCGTCGTAGACCGCAGGCGCGATGAAGATCGACAGCATGTTGTTGCGCAGGACCGTGTCGTCGGGATCGGAACTTCGTCCCGTCGTGATCGCGCCGGCGAGCAGGTCGGTGAGTATCGACAGTCCGGAACCCTTGTGCTCGCCGATCGTCAGCAGCGCGCCGCCATCGTAGAAGTCCTTCGGGTCCGTCGTCGGCTTGCCGTGCTTGTCGACGATCCAACCCGCGGGAACCTGCTCGCCCTTGTTCGACGCGACCATCAGCTTGCCCTCGGCCACCGTCGACGTCGTGATGTCGAGAATGGCCGGCGGGGCGCCATCGCACGGCACGCCGATCGCCAGCGGATTGGTGGACAGGCGGCGATCGCTGCCGCCAAAGGGCGCTACGCGCTGGGCGCCGGACGTGTTGAGGAAATGCAGCGACACCTGGCCCTGTTCGGCCGCCATTTCGGCCCAGTCCCCGAGGCGGCCGAGATGCCCGCAGTTGCGCAGGCCGACCATCGCGATGCCCGACTTCGCCGCCTTCGCGATGCCCAGCCGCGTCGCGAACTCGCCGATCACCTGCCCGAAGCCGCGGTTGCCGTCGACGATCGCGAGCGCTGGGCTGTCGAACACGATGGTCGGATCGGTGTTGGGCTTGAGCCAGCCCATGCCCACCCACTCGAGATATTTGCCGACGCGCAGCACGCCATGGGAATCGTGGCCGACGAGATTGGAATCGACCAGCCGCCGCGCCACCGTGCGCGCCTCCTCCGCCGAGCATCCGCCGCCTTGCATGATCGCCGCGACGAGATTCGTCAGTTTGTCGGCCGCAATCGTCTTCATCAGTGGATTTCCGGTTCGGTCGTTGCCGCGGTTCCTTCGAGGAAATCGAAGTCGCAGCCCTGGTCGGCCTGGGTGATGTGCTGCTGGTACAGCGCGCCGAAACCGCGCTCGTACCGGGGCGCCGGCCGTTTCCACGCCGCGCGGCGTCGCGCCAGTTCTTCGGCGCCGACCTTCAATTCCAGCTTGCGCGCGGGCACGTCGAGTTCGATGAGGTCGCCGTCGCGCACCAGCGCAAGCGGCCCGCCGACGAACGACTCCGGCGCCACGTGCAGCACGCACGCGCCGTAGCTCGTGCCGCTCATGCGGGCGTCGGAGATGCGCACCATGTCGCGCACGCCCTGCGCCAGCAGCTTCTTCGGGATCGGCAACTGCCCCCATTCCGGCATGCCGGGCGCACCCAGCGGTCCCGCGTGCTGCAGCACGAGCACCGAATCCTTGGTGACCGGCAGCGCGGGATCGTCGATGCGCGCCGCCATGTCGTTGTAGTCGGCGAACACGACCGCGGGTCCAGTGTGCCGCAGCAGGTGCGGCTCCGCCGCCGCAGGCTTGATGACCGCGCCGTCGGGCGCCAGGTTGCCGCGCAGCACCGCGAGGCTGTCCGACGCTACCAGCGCCTTGTCGCGCGGCAGGATCACGTCGCGGTTGAACACCTCGGCCCCCGCGATGTTCTCGCCGAGCGTCCTGCCATTCACGGTGCGCGCCGACAGCGTGAGCAGGTCGGCGATCTCGTTCAGCAGCGCGCGCAGGCCCCCGGCGTAGTAGAAATCTTCCATCAGGAACTTTCCGGCGGGGCGCAGGTTGGCGATGAGCGGCGTCTTGCGCGCGATGCGCGTCGAAGCGGTCGATGGTCAGTGGTATGCCCGCGCGGCGCGCCACGGCGACCATGTGCACGACGGAATTGGTCGAGCCGCCCAGCGACAGCACCGTCGTCACCGCGTTGTCGATGCTGGCCGCGTCGAGGAAGTCGCGCGGCTTCAAGTCCTCCCACACCATGTCGACGATGCGGCGCCCGGTCTCCGTCGCCATGCGCCCGTGACGCGAATCGGCGGCGGGAATCGACGCCGCGCCCGGCAGCGTGAAACCCATCGCTTCCGCGGCCGAGGTCATCGTCGACGCGGTGCCCATCGTCATGCAATGGCCGGGCGACCGCGCGATGCCGTCCTCGATCTCGCTCCATTGCGCGTCGGTGATGTTGCCGGCGCGCTTCTCGGCCCAGAACTTCCAGACGTCCGAGCCGCTGCCCAGCTTCTGGTCGCGCCAGTGCCCGGAAAGCATCGGCCCGGCCGGCATGAAGATCGCCGGCAGGTTCATGCTGATCGCGCCCATCAGCATCGCCGGCGTGGTCTTGTCGCAGCCGCCCATCAGCACCGCGCCATCGACCGGATACGAGCGCAACAGCTCCTCGGTCTCCATCGCCAGCAGGTTGCGGTAGAGCATCGTCGTCGGCTTCTGGAAAACTTCGGCGAGCGCGATGGCCGGCATTTCCAGCGGAAACCCGCCCGCCTGCAGCACGCCACGCTTCACTTCCTCCGCGCGCTGCCGGAAATGCGAATGGCACGCGTTGATGTCGCTCCACGTGTTGACGATCGCGATGATCGGCTTGCCCTGGTAATCGGCGCGCGAATAGCCCATCTGCGACGTGCGCGAATGGTGGCCGAACGAGCGCATGTCGTTGTTGCCGAACCAGCGGTGCGAGCGCAGGTCGGTGGGCTTCTTGCGCGCGCTCATGGCGGCGCCATGCGTGTCATCGTCGAGCGCAGGGCCGAGGTGGATATCACGTACGTCCTCCCGATTCTGTTCTTGTAGTTGCCGGCTCCGATTATACGGAAGCGATCGGCAGTTTCCGCACGTCGTCGCCATGGCCGCGCCCCGTCTCCGTCGCGCGTCGCGACGGGCATTGCGTTGCTCGCCCATAGCGCTATAGTTGGGGTTCACCGGCGCTCGCCACCTCCCATCGGAGGTTCCCATGTCCTTGTACCGAACGGTCGTCCCTTCGCGCGTGCGCGCACTCATTGCGTGCGCGCTGGCCCTGATGGTGTTCTGCCTGCTGGTCGCCACGCCTGCCGCCTACGCGCAGGCGAAGCCCAACAAGTCCGACAGCGCAACCGGCAGCCGGAAAGGCGTCGACGCCGACAAGGTCTTTGGCGCCGTGGTCAAGGTCTCGGTGCAGGCCATTCCCGATGCGCGCAGCGCCGCCACGCTGGGCCGGGAGCGCGAAGGCTCCGGCGTCGTCATCGGCGAGCGCGGCCTGATCCTCACTATCGGCTACCTCATCGTCGAGGCGGACGATGTCAGCATCACGGACAGTCGCGGCCGGACGTACACCGCCCGCGTCGTCGCCTACGATCACGTGACCGGGCTCGGCCTGGTGCGCACGATCGCGCCGCTGGACGCCAAGCCGGTGACCTTCGGCGATTCGGCAAAGCTCGCCAATCGCGAACCGGTCATGATCGCCGGCGCGGGCGATGACGGCGTTTCCTTCGCCTACGTGGTCTCCAAGCGCGCGTTTTCGGGCAGCTGGGAATATGCGCTGGACCAGGCCATCTTCACGAGCCCGCCCACGCTCAACTGGAGCGGCGCCGCGCTGTTCGACAAGGATGGCAAGCTGCTCGGCGTGGGCTCGCTGATCGTCCGCGACGCCAACGATGACGATCCCCGGCTTCCCGGCAACATGTTCGTTCCCATCGACCTGCTGAAGCCGATCCTGACGGACCTGGTCAAGGGCGGTCGCCGCGCCGGACCCGCCCGTCCGTGGATGGGCGTGTCGACCGACGAGTCGCAGGGACGTCTCGTGGTCTCGCGCGTTTCGCCCGAAGGCCCGGCCGATCTCGCCGGGTTGTCCGTCGGCGACATCATCCTGGCCGTCGGCGACGAAGGCGTGCGGACGCAGGCCGATTTCTACCGGAAGGTGTGGAGCCGCGGCAACGCCGGCGACGAAATTCCGCTCAAGCTGCTGCAGGGCGTGGACGTGCGCGAGGTGCGCGTCAAGTCGATCGACCGGGTCGATTACTTCCGGGGGCGCACCACGTACTGACGGGCCGGCGCATCCGGCCGGAGCATCGTGCGACCGGTCGATCCCAGCGCGGTCTCGCGGCGTCGAGGCTTGCCCGTACAATGCGGCGTTGTCCTCTTCGCCGCGATCGCGCCCGCCGATGCTCTATGCCCTGACGATCTTCGCTAGCGCGTTCCTGCTCTTCCTGCTCCAGCCCATCGTCGCAAAGCAGATCCTGCCCTGGTTCGGCGGCTCCGCGGCGGTATGGACGACCTGCCTCGTCTTCTTTCAGTCGACGCTGCTGCTCGGCTATGCCTACGCCGATTTTTCCGTTCGCAGGCTGACGCCGCGCGCCCAGGCAAAGCTGCACATGGTGCTGCTCGTGCTGAGCCTCGCCGTGCTGCCGATCATCCCGGGCGCGTTCTGGAAACCCTCGGGACAGGAGAGTCCGATCTGGATGATCCTGGGGCTCTCGACGGCAACGATCGGACTTCCCTATTTCGTACTCTCCACGACCAGCCCGCTGATCCAGGCGTGGTTCGCGCGCACCTTTCCCGGACGCAGCCCCTATCGGCTGTTCGCGCTGTCGAATCTCGCTTCGATGCTGGCGCTGCTGGGCTACCCGTTCCTGCTCGAGCCCTGGATCGCCACGCGCATGCAGGCGTGGGGATGGTCGGCGGGCTATGCGGCCTTTGTCGGACTGTGCTTGCTGGCGGCACGAAAAGGGGGCCGTGCCGCCGGAAGCGTCGGCTGTCCAGGCAGCGTGGCCGGTCGACGATGCGCCGGACGGCGGGCCGCCAACCCTCGGCCGGCAACTGCTCTGGTGCGCGCTGGCGGCAACCAGTTCCGCGATGCTGCTGGCGGTGACCGACCACATCACGCAGAACGTCGCCGCGGTTCCGCTGCTGTGGATCGTTCCGCTGTCGCTCTATCTCATCACCTTCATCCTTTGCTTCGACGGCGAAGGGTGGTATCGCCGCGAGATCTTCCTTGCGATGCTCGCGGCGGCGCTCGGCGTCATGGGCTGGACGCTGGCCGACCCGAAGCTGACGCACGAGCTGGCGATCCAGATCGACGTGTTCTGCGCGGGATTCTTCATCGCGTGCATGTTCTGCCACGGCGAACTCGTGACCTGCAAGCCGGCGCCCCGGTACCTGACGCGCTTCTACCTGATGATCGCTCTCGGCGGCGCGCTGGGGTCGGTGCTCGTAGGCGTTGTGGCGCCTCTCGTCTTTTCCGCCAACTTCGATCTCGCCATCGTGCTCGTCGCGTGCGCGCTGCTGCTGCTGTGGCGGACTCGCGAGCGAGGCGCATGTCTTTCCGGCGCTGGCCGCGATATCGCTGCTCGTGACGATCGGCTGCGGCATCTGGAGCATGGTCGAGTTCTACCGCGACACGATTTCACGTCGCGCAATTTCTACGGCATGCTGCGCGTGCAGGAATCCGGCACCGGACGTCGACAGCCGCCGCACGCTGATCCACGGGACAATCATGCACGGCAAGCAGTACCTGCATCCCACCCTCCAGGCCCAGCCGACGAGCTATTACACCCGCAACTCCGGCATCGGCCGCCTGATCGAGGCCATGCACCCACGCACGGGAAGCATCAAGGTCGGCGTCATCGGCCTGGGCACGGGAACCCTTGCCACTTACGGCGCCAAGGGCGATGTCTATCGCTTCTACGACATCAATCCCGGCGTGGTCGGCGTCGCCCAGCGCGATTTCACGTTCCTGAAGAACAGCGACGCCACGATCGAGCTGGCTCTGGGCGACGCCCGCCTGTCGCTCGAGCGCGAATCGCCGCAGCAATTCGACGTCCTCGCCATCGACGCGTTTTCCAGCGACGCCATCCCGGTGCATCTCATCACGCGGGAAGCGGTCGAGGTGTACTTGCGGCACATGAAGCCGGACGGCGTCATCGCGTTCCACGTCACCAACCGCTACCTGAATCTGGTGCCGGTGGTCGAGGGCATCGCGAACGAGCTTGGTCTGCATGCGCTGTGGATCGACGACCCCGGCCTGGAGACGTTTGGCAACGCTTCCAGCTGGGTGCTGCTCGCGAAGGACCCGTCCCGGCTCAACGACACGCGCCTGACGGACCCGTCCAGCGCGATCGAATCCCGGCGCGATTGGCGCGTGTGGACCGACGACTTCAACAATCTGGTGCAGGTGCTGAAGTAGCGGGAATGGCGATCAGCTGCACTAGAATCGGCCCATGCCTCGCGAAGCGCTTCCCGTCCCCCGCCGACCCCGGGCCTTACCGCGCGCTTGTCCGGCCGCCCAAGGCGCGTCACATCGAGGTCATCGACCAGCGCGCGCTGCCGCACGCCGTCGTCAGGGTCGTCATCGGCGACGCGGAGGCCGCGGCGCTGGCCATCCGGCGCATGTGGATCCGCGGCGCACCGCTGATCGGGGCGGTCGGCGCCTACGGCCTCGCGCTGGCGCTCGACCGCGACGCCGGCGATGCCGCGTTGGCCAAGGCGCACAACGCGCTCGACACGACGCGTCCCACCGCCGTCAACCTGCGCTGGGCGCTCGACCGCGTGCGCGCGAAAGTGCAGCCCCTCGCCGTCTCTGCGCGCGCCGACGCGGCGTGGGCGGAAGCCGACCGCATCGCCGCCGAGGATATCGGCATCAATTACGCCATCGGGGAGCACGGCTTGGCGTTGCTGCGCGGGATCGCGCAGCGGCGTCCCGGGCCGATCGCGGTGATGACCCATTGCAACGCCGGCGCGTTGGCCACCTGCGGCTGGGGCACCGCGATGGCGCCGCTGTTTCGCGCGCATACGGAGGGACTCGCATTGCACGTATGGGTGAGCGAAACGCGCCCGCGCATGCAGGGCGCGAGCCTCACCGCCTGGGAACTCGAGCAGCGCGGTATTCCGCACACACTATTCAGCGACGGCGCGAGCGGTCTCCTGATGCAGCGCGGCGACGTCGATGTGGTGTTCGTCGGCGCCGACCGCGTCGCCCGCAATGGCGATGTCTGCAACAAGATCGGGACCTACGACAAGGCGCTCGCCGCGCGCGACAACAACGTGCCGTTCTACGTGGCGCTGCCGTCGCCGACGATCGACTGGAAGCTGGCCACGGGCGCCGCGATCCCGATCGAGGCGCGCGACAGCGACGAGGTGCTGACGGTCGCCGGCCGCGACGACTACGGACAGACGGTCCGCGTCGCCATTGCGCCGCACGGGACGCGCGCGGTGAACTACGCGTTCGACGTGACGCCGGCGCGGCTGGTCAGCGGATTGGTCACCGAGCGTGGCGTCACGCGCGCATCATCGGACTGGCTCGCCGCGATGTTTCCCGAGCACGCCGCGGCCTCCTGACGATGCCGGCCGAACCCATGCCGCGGGCGGGCGACGAACACGCGTTGCGGGCGGAGGTCATAGCAACCGCACTCGCCATGAACGCGGCGGGGATCAATCGCGGCAAGTCGGGCAACGTGAGCGCGCGCTGGCGGGTGGAGGACTCCGACGGCTTCCTGATCACGCCGACGGGCGTGCCGTACGCCCGGACATCGCCGGAGCCAGATCGTCGCGATGACGCTGGCCGGCGAAAACCCGCGGGTCATTGCTGCCGTCTTCGGAATGGCGCTTTCATCGCGACATCTATGCCGCGCGCGGCGACGCGCAGGCCATCGTCCATACCCACGCGCCATTTGCCACGACGCTCGCGTGCATGCATCGCGGCATCCCGCCGTTCCACTACATGGTGGCGGTGGCCGGCGGCAACGACATCCGCTGCGCGCCGTACGCGACCTTCGGTACGCAGGAACTGTCGGACCATGCCGTCGCCGCGTTGGCGGGACGCCGCGCATGCCTGCTCGCGAACCACGGGATGATTGCCGTCGGCGCATCGCTGGAACGGGCGCTGGCGCTCGCCGTGGAAGTCGAGACGTTGGCGGAGACGTATTGGCGCGCGCTGCAGGTCGGCGAGCCGGTCCTGCTGCCGGATGCGGAGATGGCGCGAGTGCTGGAGAAATTCGCCACATACGGGCAACCGCCACACGCTTCGAAGTTCTGAAAATCTCTGTGTCGGATATCTTTACGGTGGCCCCGTTCATCCCCCGGCCAAGGCAGCCTTTTGTAATTCAATCAAGTGATTAACGCGCTGGCACGGCGTATGCGTTTCGTGTCGCCTGCAAGGATTTTTTTGCGGTCCTACAGGGGAGTGCGGACGCGGGATCACGCTCCGGGCTATCTAACATCTGCAACATCCGGGGCCTCCACAAGGGGTCGGCCAGGGACGAGCGGGAGGCGTCCCGGCACTGGATCGACAACTTTGGGGGTCCTTTGAACGACAAAAAGCGCAACGTGGTGGTCGCCGGCCTTTCGCTGGCGATGGGTTTGGTTGTGGCGAATTCGGCCTTTGCGGGCCCCTATTCCAATCTCGGCACGGTCGTCCCGACGTCCTATTCCAATCTCGGCACGATCGTCCCGACGATCGTTGCCGGTGCTCCGCCCGACTCGCCCGCAGCAAGGGTCGATCCGAACCTGCCGACGTCGCCATTCTCCGGCGTGGTCAGCATCAATATTCGTTTTAGTGCCAATCCCGCCGATTCTTTCATTTGCACGGGAACGCTCGTTTCCAAGCGCGACGTCATCAGCGCCGGTCATTGCGTCGATAAAGATGGCCAGGGTCATGTCATCGATATCACGCAGCCGGGCGCAGACGTTCGAGTCATCTTCAACTCCCAGCCCAATGTGGGCGACCCCGGCCGCGCCATTATCACGGCCGATCACGTCTACATGAACCCGTTCTACCAGGGTTTCGGGAACTGTCCCTATCCGACGAACACGGATTTCTGCGTCAATGATGACATCTCCGTCATTCATATGAACACGGACGCACCTGATACTGCCAAGATCTACAGCCTACTGGCGGGCGCTGTGACGGTGGGGCAAAACGACACGATGGCTGGTTACGGTCGTTCCGGCGACGGCTTCAATGGGTACACGATCCCTCCGGACTTCCGCACCAAGCGCACTGGCCAGAACATCATGGATCTGTTCGATCTCGACGACGAGCAACATTTCGCCAGCGGCCCGCAGGAAGTCTGGTATTCCGACTTCGACGGCAAAAATCGCGCCGGCGTCCTTCAGGACACGTTCTGCACGTTGTTCGCGGTCTGCACGCCGATTTACGCCAACGACGTCGAAACCAACATCGGCGGCGGCGACTCCGGCGGCCCGTCGTTCTACCACACGTCGACCGGCGAATACTGGCTGATGGGCAACAATACGTTCGGTGGAACCTTTCAAGGTCAGGTTCCGGGTGAATTCGGCACTTATTTTGGCGGCATCCTGCTTGCCTCCTACCTTCCGTGGATTCAAGAGGTGACAGAAAACCGGATCACGCTGGTCCCGGAACCGTCGACGTACGCGCTACTCTTCCTGGCCTTGGGCCTGATGGGGTTTGCGGTTCGCCGCAACAACGGCTGACCACCAGGCCGGCATCAAAGACGGAGACATAACGCAACACTCCGCCGAAGGTCCGCAACGCAAAACGCCCAGCCGATTTGGCTGGGCGTTTCATTTCATGGGCCTGATACCTTTGACGAGTTGGGTGTTCGGGTCACGTCCAACGCCACGCTGATCTGGCGTAGACGCTGCACTTCATGGACGCAATGGGTGAACGCAGGCGCGGGCCTGTCGCTGGCCACCAGTGACATCGCGCATCGGCACCGGCGGCACGGCTACCGGATGATTCATCTGCGGTTACGCCAGGAAGGTTTGGCGGTCAACCTGAAGCGCGTACGGCGGCTGTACCGGGAAGAGCAGCTGATGGTGCGGCGGCGCAAGCGCAAGAAGGTGGCGTTGTTGGACCGCCAGCCGTTGCTGCGGCCAAGCCGGCAGAATGAAGTGTGGTCGGCCGATTTCGTGTTTGATCGTCTGGCCGATGGCCGCAGTCTGAAATGCTTGACGGTGGTCGATGATTGCACGCACGAAGCGGTGGCGGTGCATCCGGATCGGGCGATGTCGGGAGCTTATGTCGCGCGCATCCTGGATCGATTGAAACATGAACGCGGATTGCCGAAGGTGATTCGGTCGACAACGGGAGCGAGTTCTGCGGCAAGGCGATGATGATGTGAACGCAAAAACGGCGTGGCACTGCGCTTCATCGAGCCCGGCAAGCCGAAGCAAAACGCCTATGTCGAATCGTTCAAGGGCGGTCCACTAGGCGCATTTGGCGAGTTGAGCGTTCACGTCACGTCCGCTACCGGACATGAGTGAACGCAGGCGCAGGCCACTCGTCTGGCCCGCCCAAAGCAAAACGCCCAGCCGATCTGGCTGGGCGTTTCGCTTATGGGTGCCTGACGATGACCTACTTTCGCACGGGAACTCCGTACTATCATCGGCGTGCCGCCGTTTCACGGTCCTGTTCGAGATGGGAAGGGGTGGTTCCAGCGGGCTATGGTCGTCAGGCATTGACGGTTGTTCAGTCGTTATCGTGAGCGGCGCGGTATCTCCGTGCTCGCGACAGCCGACGGCTGAACGTTGTAGGGGGAAGGCAAGGTTTGGGTATTGCTTAGGTGTCGAGCTGTATCTCATGGCGCAGTCCATCTCGAGTCGTCGTTGCCGACTCGGTCAAGACCCACAATTATGAGGTCAAGCCGCACGGGTTATTAGTATCGGTTAGCTTAACGCATTACTGCGCTTCCACACCCGACCTATCAACGTGGTGGTCTGCCACGGCCCTTCAGGGGGATCTAGTCCCCGGGAGATCTCATCTTCAGGCGCGTTTCCCGCTTAGATGCTTTCAGCGGTTATCGTTTCCGTACGTAGCTACCCAGCGATGCCTCTGGCGAGACAACTGGTACACCAGCGGTACGTCCACTCCGGTCCTCTCGTACTAGGAGCAGCCCCCGTCAAATCTCCAACGCCCACGGCAGATAGGGACCAAACTGTCTCACGACGTTTTGAACCCAGCTCACGTACCACTTTAAATGGCGAACAGCCATACCCTTGGGACCGGCTACAGCCCCAGGATGTGATGAGCCGACATCGAGGTGCCAAACACCGCCGTCGATATGAACTCTTGGGCGGTATCAGCCTGTTATCCCCGGCGTACCTTTTGTCCGTTGAGCGATGGCCCTTCCATACAGAACCACCGGATCACTAGGTCCTACTTTCGTACCTGCTCGACTTGTCAGTCTCGCAGTCAAGCTCACTTGTGCCCTTGCACGTCCAGCGCGATGTCCGACCGCGCTAAGTGAACCTTCGAGCTCCTCCGTTACGCTTTGGGAGGAGACCGCCCCAGTCAAACTGCCTACCATGCACGGTCCCCGATCCAGATAATGGATCCAGGTTAGAACCGCAATGACGTCAGGCTGGTATTTCAACGTTGGCTCCATGAGAGCTAGCGCCCCCACTTCAAAGCCTCCCAGCTATCCTACACAAACTTCATCACAGTCCAATGCAAAGCTACAGTAAAGGTGCACGGGGTCTTTCCGTCTTGCCGCGGGGAGATTGCATCTTCACAAACACTTCAACTTCGCTGAGTCTCGGGTGGAGACAGCGTGGCCATCGTTACGCCATTCGTGCAGGTCGGAACTTACCCGACAAGGAATTTCGCTACCTTAGGACCGTTATAGTTACGGCCGCCGTTTACCGGGGCTTCAATCAAGAGCTTGCACCCCATCATTTAACCTTCCGGCACCGGGCAGGCGTCACACCCTATACGTCCACTTTCGTGTTAGCAGAGTGCTGTGTTTTTGTTAAACAGTCGCAGCCACCGATTCTTTGCAACCCTTCTCAGCTCCGGCTGTACGCCTTCACCTAATAAGGGCACACCTTATCCCGAAGTTACGGTGTCAATTTGCCGAGTTCCTTCACCCGAGTTCTCTCAAGCGCCTGAGCATATTCAGCTCGCCCACCTGTGTCGGTTTGCGGTACGGTCAACTTGGAACTGAAGCTTAGAGGCTTTTCCTGGAAGCAGGGTATCACTCACTTCAGACTGGCAAGCCAGTCCTCGTCGTCACGCCTCAGCTAAGCCCAGCGGATTTGCCAACCGGGCACGCCTACACGCTTAAACCGGGACATCCAACACCCGGCCGAGATAACCTTCTCCGTCCCCCCATCGCATTCCAAATCGGTGCGGGAATATTAACCCGCTTCCCATCGACTACGGCTCTCGCCCTCATCTTAGGGGCCGACTCACCCTGCGCCGATGAACGTGGCGCAGGAAACCTTGGGCTTACGGCGAGCAGGCCTTTCACCTGCTTTATCGCTACTCATGTCAGCATTCGCACTTCCGATACCTCCAGCAGCCCTTACGAGCCACCTTCACAGGCCTACGGAACGCTCTCCTACCATCTATGCCATCCGAAGATGACAAAGATCCGCGATTTCGGTGCCTAGCTTGAGCCCCGTTACATCTTCCGCGCAGGACGACTCGACCAGTGAGCTATTACGCTTTCTTTAAATGATGGCTGCTTCTAAGCCAACATCCTGGCTGTCTGAGCCTTCCCACCTCGTTTCCCACTTAGCTAGATCTTGGGGACCTTAATCGGCGGTCTGGGTTGTTTCCCTCTCGACACCGGACGTTAGCACCCGATGTCTGTCTCCCCTGCTCGCACTTGCCGGTATTCGGAGTTTGCTATGGCGTAGTAGATCGCTATGACCCCCACAACCATTACAGTGCTCTACCCCCGGCAGTGATACAGGAGGCACTACCTCAATAGTTTTCGGAGAGAACCAGCTATTTCCGGATTTGTTTAGCCTTTCACCCCTAGCCACAGCTCATCCCCGTCTTTTTCAACAGACGTGGGTTCGGTCCTCCAGTAGGTGTTACCCCACCTTCAACCTGGCCATGGCTAGATCATCCGGTTTCGGGTCTACGCCCTGCAACTAAAGCGCCCTATTCGGACTCGCTTTCGCTGCGCCTCCCCTATGCGGTTAAGCTTGCTACAGAACGTAAGTCGCTGACCCATTATACAAAAGGTACGCAGTCACCCGGTTACCCAGGCTCCCACTGTTTGTATGCATGCGGTTTCAGGATCTATTTCACTCCCCTTCCGGGGTTCTTTTCGCCTTTCCCTCACGGTACTGGTGCACTATCGGTCGATTACGAGTATTTAGCCTTGGAGGATGGTCCCCCCATCTTCAGACAGGATTTCACGTGTCCCGCCCTACTTGTCGCAAGCTCAGTTCCACCATCGACCTTTCGCGTACGGGGCTATCACCCACTACGGCTGCCCTTTCCAGAGCATTCCACTAAGTCGATCGCTAAAACTTGCAGGCTGGTCCCATTTCGCTCGCCACTACTTTGGGAATCTCGGTTGATTTCTGTTCCTCCAGCTACTGAGATGTTTCAGTTCACTGGGTTAGCTCCCTCGCCCCTATGTATTCAGAGCGCGGTGACCCTTGCGGGCCGGGTTTCCCCATTCGGACATCTCCGGATCAATGCTCGTTTGCCAGCTCCCCGGAGCTTTTCGCAGGCTGCCACGTCCTTCATCGCCTGTAATCGCCAAGGCATCCACCACATGCACTTAGTCACTTGACCCCATAACTGTGAGCCCTTCGCGCAGTTAGCACGTACGAGCCACTGTCATGGCGTGTTTGCGCCACCCACAACCCCCTTTTAAAGGTTGTGGGCAAGATACAACTCAACCCTATGTCCACCCGGACTCTCATCAAGTCCAGATGAACCCTTGCCTTCCGAATTGTTAAAGAACAGTACAGCTTTCAACTCTGGACTCCAGGCAGAAGCCCAGAGTTGAACGCTGCGCTATTTGCGCAACCGATAGTTACCGCCGTAATGGTGGAGCTGGACGGGATCGAACCGACGACCTCCTGCTTGCAAAGCAGGCGCTCTCCCAATTGAGCTACAGCCCGTCGATAAGCTTCGCGATTCTTCGTTGCTCGGGACCTCGTTTACCAATCGTCGTAAACGTCGGTCCCTCGCGCCTTGCCTCGCTCGCTTCTCGCAGTCTACGCTTCAGGGGCCGCTCGACTACCCTGGTGGGTCTGGATGGATTCGAACCATCGACCCCCGCCTTATCAAGACGGTGCTCTAACCAACTGAGCTACAGGCCCGTTGTCCGGCGTCATGCTGCTGCGGTGAATTTTCTTCACACGCTGCAACCGATAGGTTGTGGGTACTGACGCTTGAGAGCATTTCCGAGAAAGGAGGTGATCCAGCCGCACCTTCCGATACGGCTACCTTGTTACGACTTCACCCCAGTCACGAAACGCACCGTGGTAAGCGGCCCCCTTGCGGTTAGCCTACCTACTTCTGGTACATCCCGCTCCCATGGTGTGACGGGCGGTGTGTACAAGACCCGGGAACGTATTCACCGCGACATGCTGATCCGCGATTACTAGCGATTCCGACTTCATGCAGTCGAGTTGCAGACTGCAATCCGGACTACGAACGGCTTTCTGGGATTGGCTCCCCCTCGCGGGTTGGCGACCCTCTGTACCGTCCATTGTATGACGTGTGAAGCCCTACCCATAAGGGCCATGAGGACTTGACGTCATCCCCACCTTCCTCCGGTTTGTCACCGGCAGTCTCCCTAGAGTGCCCTTGCGTAGCAACTAGGGACAAGGGTTGCGCTCGTTGCGGGACTTAACCCAACATCTCACGACACGAGCTGACGACAGCCATGCAGCACCTGTGTTCCGGTTCCCTTTCAGGCACAGCCTCCTCTCGGAAGCCTTCCAGACATGTCAAGGGTAGGTAAGGTTGTTCGCGTTGCATCGAATTAATCCACATCATCCACCGCTTGTGCGGGTCCCCGTCAATTCCTTTGAGTTTT
The DNA here is from genome assembly GCA_963782625.1 of uncultured beta proteobacterium. Lineage (GTDB taxonomy): Bacteria > Pseudomonadota > Gammaproteobacteria > Burkholderiales > Casimicrobiaceae > VBCG01. Next base: position 53,103 of record CAWAKN010000012.1, read on the forward strand.
AACCTTGCGGCCGTACTCCCCAGGCGGCTCACTTCACGCGTTAGCTTCGGTACCAAGGAATCGCTTCCCCAACACCTAGTGAGCATCGTTTAGGGCGTGGACTACCAGGGTATCTAATCCTGTTTGCTCCCCACGCTTTCGTGCCTGAGCGTCAGTATTGGCCCAGGGGGCTGCCTTCGCCATCGGTGTTCCTCCGCATCTCTACGCATTTCACTGCTACACGCGGAATTCCACCCCCCTCTGCCATACTCGAGCTTGCCAGTTTCCAATGCAGTTCCCAGGTTGAGCCCGGGGCTTTCACATCAGACTTAACAAACCGCCTGCGCACGCTTTACGCCCAGTAATTCCGATTAACGCTCGCACCCTACGTATTACCGCGGCTGCTGGCACGTAGTTAGCCGGTGCTTATTCTGCCGGTACCGTCAAGAGTCATCCTTATTAGGGATAACCTTTTCTTCCCGACCAAAAGCGGTTTACAACCCGAAGGCCTTCTTCCCGCACGCGGCATGGCTGGATCAGGGTTGCCCCCATTGTCCAAAATTCCCCACTGCTGCCTCCCGTAGGAGTCTGGGCCGTGTCTCAGTCCCAGTGTGGCTGATCATCCTCTCAGACCAGCTACCGATCGTCGCCTTGGTAGGCCATTACCCCACCAACAAGCTAATCGGACATCGGCCGCTCCCAGAGCGTGAGGTCCTTGCGAGTCCCCCACTTTCCTCCTCAGAGCATATGCGGTATTAGCCCAACTTTCGCTGGGTTATCCCCCACTCCGGGGTACGTTCCGATGTATTCCTCACCCGTTCGCCGCTCGCCGCCAGGGTTGCCCCCGCGCTGCCGCTCGACTTGCATGTGTAAAGCATGCCGCCAGCGTTCAATCTGAGCCAGGATCAAACTCTTCAGTTCGATCTCTACAAGTAACTCAATCAACGTTGGCCTCAACCCCCAGCGCTTCCGCCGAGGGACAAGACGTTCGGCCTTCCACCATTGCTGGTGGAAAGCCTTACTGCGTTGTGTGAGCACCAAAGTTCTGGAACATGTTTCCCCGACGCATCCGTTGCCGGATTTGCCAGGGGCTCCGAAGCCCCAGCACCCACACCTATCGGTTGCCAATTTTTAAAGAGCGGCTGTTTCTTTGCCGAAAATCGTGCCTTGTTGTCTTGCGGGCACGGCGTCTCGGAAAAGATGCAGCAGAGAAGCGCGATTATACATCGAAATGGGCGGTCGTCAACAGCCTGTCACTCGATCCGGGGACCGGCGCCCGGATCAAGCTAAAAACTGTTGTTTTTAAAGGAGGGAGCGAAGAACTTCGACCGTCCGGGCCGCGCAGCGCTCCCAGGTAAACGTCCGCGCCCGCTCGGTGCCGGCCGCGGCAAGACGGCTCGCGAAGCGCCGAATCCCCTATGAGCGAGGCCATCGCGGCAGCCAGCGCTTCCGTATCCATGGGATCGACCAGCAGGGCGGCATCGCCCGCCACTTCCGGCAGCGAAGTCGCATTGGAAGTGACTACCGGAATGCCCGACGCGAATGCTTCCAGCACCGGCAGTCCGAAGCCTTCATACAACGAGGGAAACACAAGCCCAGCGGCTCCTTGATACAGCGCAGGCATGTCGTCCGCGTCGACGTAATCGAGCCAGCGAACGTGTCCGCCTGCCGCGGCCGCTCGTAGCGTGGCGACGAGGTCATCGGAGCGCCAACCTACTTTGCCGGCGATGACCAACTGTACTTCGGAGCGCATGGCATCCGGCAGCTGCTCGAAGGCCGCAAGAATTCGCGCGACATTCTTGCGCGGCTGCAGCGTTCCAACAAACAGCAGGTAGCGATCGCGCAGACCGTGGCGTTGCCGCAGTTCCGCAAGTTGCTTCGGCGATTCGCGTTCGAACCATCGCGCATCCACGCCAAGCGGCGTTACGGTAATTCGCTGCCGATCGATACCAAATTGCTCCACCAATTCCGGCACCATCGCATCCGAAATCGCGATCACGTGATCCGCCCATCGTGCGGATTGCCGCAGCAGAAAATTCTTGACTCCACGCAAGCCAGAGCTTGCCCACTCCGGATGACTCAAAGGGATCGCGTCGAACAGCGTGGCGCAGACCGGCGTGCTGCGCAGGCGCGGGATCCGATAGTCCATCGCATGAAAGACGTCGATGCGTTCTGCCAATTGGCGCGCGCCGCGACAATCCGTGCCGGTCGCCCACGACAACGCCGTCGCAATCGACGCCCGCTGCGGCAGGACGACTGCACCGGGCGGCGCGTGGCGCGCGGCACGCGGGCCCATGACCACCGGGACCGGCGCGACGTCGCTCATCAGCGCATAGGAGGCTGCCAGCTCGCGCGTATAGACGCCTATGCCATCGGGTGCGCCGCGCGTCGCGGGATCGCATGCGAGCGTCGCGCTCCAGCCGACGCGCAGCGGCTTCACGCCGATTGTTCTTCGTCATGGGGCTCCAGCACAACGTCGAGCAGATGGTCGACGCTTTGACGCCAGGTGGGCCAGCGGAATTCGGGGATTCCACGCGGAGCGTCAAACGCGCCATCGACGCAAAAGCGATACAGCTTGTCGGTCAGGACTTGCGGATCGTCGAGCGGAAAGTACGAAACGAAGCCTTGGCCGACTTCCCGAAAGATCGGGATGTCGCTCGCAAAAACCCGTGCCCCATGGGCGAGCGCCTCGACCAGCGGCAAGCCAAATCCCTCGGTGGTCGACGGATAGATAAGTCCGGCGGAATGGCTGTAGCAGTAGGCAAGTTCCGTGTCGGTCGCGTCATGAAATGCGTGAACACTTCGAGCGAGTTCCGGATCCGCACTCAAGCGCGAATAGAAGGCATCGGTGCTCCGGCCGCGCTTGCCAATGACCAGTAACCTGCAGCGAATGCCAGCTTTGCGCAGATTTGCCATCGCATCGAGTACAAGGCCCTGGTTCTTGCGGGGATCGAGCCACCCCACCATCAGGAAAACCGGTCCCGCATCGCGCTGGTCGAAAATTCGCACGATCTTCCTGCGAACGACGCCTTCGGCACTCGCGCGCTCCAGGTCATGGCCAAGATGAAACCAGGTAACGCGCTGATTGGCCGGACGCGCTCTACTGCCAATATCCGCGAGATACGCCGTGACGTCGTCGCAGACCACCTCCGAAATCGCAATGACGAGATCGCTTCCCCCGACGAGCCGGTCGACCCACTCCTTGAAGGCGGCGAGAAAGTCCACAGACACATATTCGGGATGCCGGATCGGGATGAGGTCGTAGGCAATGCACGCAAGCCTGACGCCCTTGCTGCGGAGAGCGAGAAAGGCCGCCAGGTATGCCCGATCAAGAAACGGCTCTGCAGCTAGCACCGTGTCCCCGGTCACGAATGTCACCGCGTCGGGCGCCAGGACCAGGGCCAATGGGGGTTCTGTGTCCGCTGCGTCTTTTCGCCGAAGAATTCTTCGCATCGTCCGCGTTAATCCCGGATCGGCACCAGCTGCCACCCACCATTCCCGCGGCGACCCGGCGGGTAATATTCTTCCTGTGCCGTTGACGACCGCACGATATCCCTCCTTCACGCGCTGGCGCCACGACGGCTGCATGATGTTCCGGCGATCAACGTCATCAGATTTCCCTCTGCCGTCAGACGTGCCGCAAGAAAGTGCCATTGGTGAACGCAATGGGGCAACTTCCAGTCCACGCTCGCGCCCAATCCGAATGGCATGCTGCACCACATTGCGAACCACGCGTGGAATACCCGTACCATGATCGAAGCGAACGGTCGGCGTGCATTCGATGTACAGGATCGGCGGACGCCGGGCAGAAGCAATGGTCATCGGCGCAACAGTTGGCGCTTGATGCGGGTCGCCAGCGCGGCAAGCAACTGCCCTGATGAGTCCCCCTCGCCACGACATAGCCATCGAAAATGTTGGGGGGGATCCTGAAGTGCGCGAGTAGATCAGCGTCCTCGCGCCGCACATAATATCGGTTCAGTCCGTCGAACCAGGCAAATAGATATCCCTGGCGCAGGATCATCGGCTCCCAGGCATCGAATGCCGGAGTCGTGGACATCGGGCGAGTCGCCTCGACCAGAAGTATTCGCGGTCGCACGAAATTCCAGTCGTGACCGGCGAGAACTTCGGCCTCGTGCCCTTCGACATCGATTTTGAGAAAGTCGATCGCCCGCACGTCGTGATCGCGGCAGACTTGCGCCAGCGTGAGCACCGGCACCTGAACATCGCGGCCGATAAAACCACGCGCGCGCATTTCGCCGGCCACGACCGGGTCGAGCGTCGAAACGCCCAGCGGCGAAAAATCGTGGAACGTGAGGGCGCCATTGGTGCATCCCAGCGCAACATTGAGATTGATGTCGCGGGGACGCGCTGCGGGCAAACAGCGCAAGTTGTGTCGCGACGGGCTCGATGTTGATCCCGCACCAGCCGAAATCGTAAAAATGGCGCGTGACAGAGTCGACGTCCGGGTCGAATGCGCCGACGTCGATGTAGTAGCCCCGATCCACACTCGCGAACGCCCGCGCCAGCAAGACATCTTCGAGATTCTGCGCATAAGAAATCACTGTACGGGGTCAGCCCTTGACAACGATAATGCCGATGGACGTCGTGACGTAACTCGCCACGCCAAATGGCAGGCGCAGACGCAGGTGCGGCTCCTGGGCGAAGGGCGGCAGGTCGACGTAGTGTTCGACGGGCTCGTGCCCGGTCTCGAAATCAAAAGGTGCAACCATGTGGCCATCCCCCGTAAGCGTGGCCCCAGCGCCTCGAAGTCGCGCCTGCGGAACAACACCGTGGGGCCGGTTGCCGCGGTGTGTTCGTTCGACGAAAGGTTGAATTCCGTTGTGTGTACCGCGATCCCGCCCGGTCGCAGCACATTCATCGCATTGCGCACGAAGGCCAGGCCGTGTTCGAGGCTACCCAGATGCTCATACGCGCAACTGGACCAGCAAAAATCGAATCCGGCCAAATCGTCCGGAATGGCGTTCATGTCGACGTTTCGATACCGGACGGCTGATCGAAACTTCTGCATCTCGCAGATGCCACGCTCGTTCAGCGCATCGAGTTCGGCGCCCGCATGCTGCGCCGAGCCCAGCCAGCCAGCCTCGTGCGCAGCATCGGCGTCCATGTCGGTGGCCACGATGGCCACGCCGCTACTCGCAAACAGCGCAGCCAGCGGCTCCTTGCCGACACCGAAGCCAACGCCTCGCGTCCCGGGCGCAAGCATCCCGCGCTCGTGCAGCACCTGACATATGTATACGTACTCCCATAATTTGCGATGGTACTTTGGCGGCTCGTGCAGACGGTCGCACCACCAGCGGAACAGCGGCAGCCGGTAATACGCCTCGCGGCAGACACAGGAGCCGAATACCAGCGGCACATCAGCTGCAAGCGCAGGCGGCGCATTGGTCTCGAAATAGTGGGTCGGTGCGGGTTTTCGCCGCATGTAGCTCCGCGCGGCCTGCAGTCTACGCCGCAGCGCCCCGCCCACGCGTCGGACGAAGCTCACGGCGCCCCTCGCTGCGCATAGCAGGTGATCGCACCGGCAACGTCGCCAACATAGGCGACACGATGATCCGAAAGCACGATTGCCCGGTCACAAAGCATTGCGACCTGGTCGATGTTGTGCGATACGAATACGGTCGTCACGCCGCGCCTCCGGAATTCGTGGATCGCGTGGACGCACTTCGCCTGGAAAAGAGTGTCTCCCACCGCGAGCACTTCATCGATAAGCAGGATCTCCGGATCTAGATGTGCGGCTACCGAAAAACCCAGTCGCGCAAGCATGCCGGTCGAAAACACGCGGACGGGCTCGTCTATGGACTCATTCAACTCGGAAAACGCAATGATCTGCTCCATCCGGGCCGAGACCTCGGCGCGCCGCAGGCCGAGCAGGACGCCATTCAACATGATGTTCTCGCGGCCAGTTAGTTCGGGATGGAAGCCAGCCCCGAGTTCCAGTAGGGGCGATACCCGGCCGCGGACGATCAACTCCCCCGTAGTGGGGCGAATCACGCCCGCCATGAGCGCCAGCAATGTGCTCTTGCCGGCACCGTTGCGACCGATGATGCCCACCGACTCACCCTGCCTTACCGAAAACGAAACATCGATCAAGACATCGTGCCGGTCCGCTTTCATGTGCGCGAGTGCGCCAGGAAGATTGAGAACCAGATTTTTCAGTCCGCCGGCTCGGTGCAATGCGAACGCATAGCTCTTGCCGACGCTATCAAGCGTAATGGCGTCGGGAGTCACAGGGCCTCTGCAAACTTCCATTGCAGACGGCGGAAAACGAATTGCCCCAGGATAACCGCGACCGTCGTAAATTGCGGCATGTCCCGCGGCTGTCCAGTCGACGGCTCCGTCAAGAAAAGCGCGCGCCAGCCCACGACCAGCGGCGTGAACGGGTTGAACACGATCAGCGGTTGGAACATGGCCGGCACCATGGCCTGTTCGAAGATAACAGGAGTGAGGAAGAACAGCACGGTCATCGACAGCGCCAGCAAGCGTTCCAGGTCACGGAAGAACACATTGAGCGAAGCGACGGCCAGCGAGATCCCGTAGATCGTCAAACCTTGAAGCAAAAGCAGGATCGGCACACCCCAGATCCACGCCCACGTCACATGACCACGATTGAATCCAATAACCAGAGCCGCGAGGATGGGAATGCACACGGCGAAATGTAGGCCTTCCGTCAGCACCGACGACACCACGAGCAGGTTGCGCGGAAAATATATCTTCTTGACCAATGGAGAGTTGCTCAGGAACGCGTTCGGCGCCAGCATCATCGAGTTGGAAAGCCATTGCCAGGGAAACAGGCCGGCCAGCAGAAATACAAAATAGCCTTCGATCCTAATATTGAGAATCGCCTTGAACGCGATCCAATAGGTCACCGCGTAGACCATGGGATTGAGCAGCGACCACGCGTAGCCCAGGTACGTCCGTTTGTACCGGACTTTGATATCCTTGATCGTCAGCGCCGTGACGAGATCGAAATTGTGTCCGCAGCCCGACGACACAGACTTATTCCCTGCTCACCCGGCGCAGGTCGGCATCCACCATCATCGTGATCAACTTGTCGATAGA